>LAKY01000013.1 GCA_000987045.1 Clostridiales bacterium PH28_bin88
GGTCCGAAGCGGGAGGACAACACCTCCACTTAACGAATTAGGGCTGCGAATCGCCCGCTAGATGAATACCGGCTTTCTTTAAACTTTGCGCTAACTCAAAGGTCTTGGCCAGTACCTTTGCTCTACCATTATTGTATCTGCCTTCATAGTGATGTGGTGTGAGCACTATCCCCCTGGTGCCGTCGGCATATGCCATCCTGGCCATTTGTAGTGATTCACACAAAAAATCCGCACCATCATCAAGGCCCGCCAGTATATGAGTGTGAAAATCTAGCAAGACCAGGCACTACCTTTCCGCAATACTTTCTTAACCGCTTCTTACGGGTGAATGATTGGTGGGCCTAACCGGTAACCCCAATGGAGCAAAACTAGAAATCAGGGATTAGCACAACTCTTTTACCCAGCCTAGCTTCATGGGCATCATTAAAAACAGATTCTATCTGGCTCATCGGCCTCAGTTCGACAAAAGGCGCGATCTTAATGCTACCATCTAAAACAAACTGCAAAACTTCAGGATAGTATTTGGGTAGACATCCCCAGGTACCAATAATTTCCGCATCAAAGGCCATCAATCGCGACAACATGTATTCTACCTTGTGGGTGCCATAACCCACTACAATCATCCTCCCGACGAAACCCAGCAGTTCAATGCCAATTTCCTGGCCCATTTTGGTTCCGGTGCACTCAATGAACTTCCAGCCGAAACCGGGTAGATTTTTTGATTTGCAGTAGGAACGGAATTCTTCTCTAACGTCCTTGACGCCTTTACCGGTAGTGTTAATGGTTGCTGTGGCACCGTAATGCAAGGACCGTTCCAATTTTTCCGCAACCCTGTCCACGGCCACCACTTCCCTGGCACCCAAAACCGAGGCTATTTGTGTCATGTAAGTCCCGATTCCCCCTACCGCACCGGTAATGAGCACCAGATCACCTTCCTGGATACCGGCTCGTTTGGCTGCCTGGTATGGAGATGCAATGGCATCGGCCACAACGGCCAGGTGCTCCAGGGGTAAACCTCTACGGTCTTCAACCACGCAAAGGTCAACTGAAGGTACGGGTATGTGGCTTGAGAAGCCGCCGTAAATCCCGAGGCTGTTACCGGGCATGGCCTGGTTGAGGCAACGATTCCCCCGTCCTGACATGCAAATGGGACAAGAATTACAAGGCATCACCGCAGGAATGATCACCTCCTTACCGATCAGCCTTTCGTCGCCGTCCACCACCCTACCGCTGATTTCGTGTCCCAGGGTGAGGGGCGGCATAGTGACAGTGGGTACTCCGTTATAGAAGTAGCCGATATCTGTATGGCAAACCCCACACCCGGCGATTTCCACTATCACCTCTCCTGGTCCTATCTCCGGAACGTCGATGCTGGTTCTGGTCAACTTACCTGGTTCCACCATTTGCCAGGTTTCGATTTTATCAGGTTTACCCATTTCACCTTGCCCCCTCTGGATTATTTTCCCTGCCAGCTGGGTTTGCGTTTTTCCATAAAGGCATGCAACCCTTCATGGGCATCCCGAGTCTGCATTAACTCCCGGAGATAGATGTGATCAATAGCCGTTAATCCCTCGTGAAAGTGTTTACCCAAGCCGGCCCTGACGGCCTTTTTGGTTAAGGTCAGCACGACCGGGCTTTGGGCAAGGAATTTTTGCAAGAATTCTTTTATCCCACCAGCAAATGACTCAGCGGGAATAACCTTGTTTATCAATCCCCATTGTTCTCCTTGACTGGCTGTAAAAACTTCCCCTCCCAAAAGAAGTTCCAGCGCTTTAGGCCATGTTAGAAGTCGGGGCAGCAAATAGCAAGCTATTGGCGGAAAGACCCCCACATTTATTTCTGGTTGCCCGAATTTTGCTTTTTCTGAGGCCACGATAATGTCGCAAAAGAGCGCCAGTTCGCAGCCTCCGCCCAGGGCCGCCCCATTTACCGCGGCCACAATAAGCTTATCGGTTTCGGCCATGGTTAAAAATAATCGATCGAACACATCAATCATCCGCTCAACTTGTTCCGCCGTGTGTTCAGCCACATCTACACCCGCGGAAAAGGCTTTACCTTCCGCATCCAGAACAATCAACGCACCAGGTTCCTGTGTTGCCCATTTCAGGGCGGAAATCAATTCTTCCATCATGGAAATCGTCAACACATTCAAGGGTGGCCGGTTTAGAGAAATAGAAGAAAATCCAGCCTCACTTTTTACTTTTAAATACTCGTAGTTCAATTCTTACCCCCCTACAGACTATTCTTTTCGTTGGGGCAAAACCGCATCGATCAGTTCCTGGTCAAAGGGTTTAGCCTCCGCCAGCAGCCTGCGGTATTCGATGAAATCACATTCGCTTTTCCCGGTTAGCTTCTTGTTGTTGAAAGCGTTGAATCCCAGGTAGGCCTCGCTCATCATGTTGGCTGCCAGCCAGTGCCGGTTGGGTA
The DNA here is from genome assembly GCA_000987045.1 of Clostridiales bacterium PH28_bin88. Taxonomy (GTDB): domain Bacteria; phylum Bacillota; class PH28-bin88; order PH28-bin88; family PH28-bin88; genus PH28-bin88. The sequence goes on from LAKY01000013.1 coordinate 2,428, forward strand.
ATTTTGACTGATCCCAGAAGAATTTTTTCTTTTGCCGGATACCGTCTACGGACATCATCAGGCAGTGCGGGAAGAGGTTAGTGAGCGTCAGGATAACCCTGTTCACCTCGCGATCCAGCAAAGTGAAATCCACTTGGCTTTCCTTGATCACGGCTCTGGCGTCTTCTGCTGCTTGCCCCTGGATAAACTCCCCGTATACGATTTGGCCGTCCTCGAGATACCTGTCAGTGATCACAACCGGGTTCCTGATGAACCGGTCACCGCGTTTCAATACCGGTATAGCCTTGGAGATCAGCCCCAACCGTTCCATTTTGTAAGCGCTCCACTGCTCACACGAAATACAACTCCACATGGCATGTTCCATACCCAGGTACCAGAAAATATAGTCTGTTGTGCCGCCCACCGGGGCTGAACCATGCTTGGGACCGGCCTGGCCGAATACTGCCATATCTGAAGATAAGGTAATATCACACGCCATGCCGATCTCCTGTCCACCAGCCACCCGCATCCCGTTTACCCGGCAAATTACAGGTTTCTTGCACATGAAAATGGCATCCACCATTCCGTTAAACAGGTCCATGTAAAACGCGTACTCACTGGGATTACCGCTATAGTACTCAGCATACTCCTTGGTATTACCCCCGGTGCAGAATGCCCTGTCACCGGCACCGGTAAAGACAACGGCTACCACCGAGCGGTCCATGGAAGCCCGGTGAAACCCGGCGATAACTCCCTTGACCATCTCAGTGGTATAGGAGTTATATTGAGCAGGGTTATTTAAAACGATCCACGCTGAAAACAGCCCCTCGATGGGATCTCCGCCTTGATCCAGAACCGGTCTTTTTTCGTAAAGCACGCACGGGGCCTCTTTACCGAAATGCTCATCTCCGAAAAGATCATGATCCTTAGTATCCGTTTGGCGGGGCCATTTAGAGAGATTCATTTTCAGTCCTCCTTCCCCTTTCGGGTTATTAATCGAATATCCTTGTCAAACCTACCGGCGGCAGAGTTCCCCACCCCCTTTTCCTTACCCGATTTTTTCTAAAATGACTGCCATACCCTGGCCGCCGCCGATACAAAGGGTCGCAAGCCCGTAACGGCCATCCCGGTCTAGCATGCCGTGTACCAGTTTTGTCAAAAGTACTGCTCCGGTCGCGCCGATAGGATGTCCCAAGGCGATGGCACCACCGTATGGGTTAACCTTGTCCTCCGCCAATCCAAGCTCACGTAGTGACGCAAGCACCTGCGCGGCAAAGGCTTCATTCAGTTCTACCAGGCCAATGTCGTCTAAAGTCAACCTTCCCCGGGCCAGGGCCTTACGCGTGGCCGGAACCGGGCCGATCCCCATAATCCGTGGAGATACCCCGACGGCGGACCAGGATACAACTCTGGCAAGGGGCTTTAAACCCAAAGCGGCGGCCTTGGTCCCCGAGGCTATTACCAGCGCACCGGCGCCATCGTTGAAACCGCAACTATTACCTGCGGTAACCGTCCCGTCTTTAACAAAGGAAGGCGGCAAGACGGCGAGCTTCTCCAGGGTGGTTTCCCGTGGATACTCGTCCGTGTCGAAGATCACTGTTTGTTTCCCTGCTTTAATTTGAACGGGTATGATTTGCTGCTTGAAGCATCCTCCGGTTATCGCCCTGGCGGCCCGCTGCTGGCTCAACAATGCGAACCGGTCCTGGTCTTCTCGCGAAATATTAAATTCCCGGGCAACATTTTCGGCGGTCAGCCCCATAGGCAGGTGACCGTATTTTTCAATGGGCTGGGCACCGGGCCCGGCTTCGGTTAAGGAATCGACCAAAACACCATTTCCGTTACCGTAACCGTAGCGCGCGTTTTTCAAATAGAACGGGGCTCGGCTCAGGACTTCCGTCCCACCGGTCACCACCACTTCCGCACACCCGGTGAGGACCTCCTGGCAACCGTTAACGAAGGCTTGGAGACTGGAAGCGCACTGGCGGTGCACGGTATAGGCCGGCACTTCTTCCGGAATTTCGGTTCTTAAGGCGATCACCCTGGCGATGTTTGAAGCCTCGGTAGTCTGACGGGACTGACCGATGATTACCTCGTCCACTTCAAAGGCGGGTACACCTGCCCTGTTTAGCGCTTCCTGAACCACCAAAGCTCCAAGTTCCTGGGGAGTAATATCCTTTAAGGCCCCTCCCAGCCGGCCCACCGGCGTCCTAACCGCACTTAGGATTACTACATTTCTGTCGTACAATTCGGTTTCCTCCTTGTCAGAATTACAGCATGACCATCCCGCCGTCGACACAGATCGTCTGGCCGGTGATATACCGGGCCCCGTCAGATGCCAGGAAAACGACGACCGGCCCAATTTCGTCTGGCGTTGCAAAACGCCCTAAAGGGATGCGCTCCATGTATTTATCACGAAACCGGGGATCCGTGACAATGGTTTTTGTCATGTCGGTCTCGGCCATCGGGGCAATGACATTGACAGTAATTCCATATCGGGCTAACTCTTTAGCCGCCGATTTGGTTAATGCATGCACTCCTCCTTTGGCAGCGGTATAATTCACCTGACCTACCGTACCGAGCAGCCCGGCTGAAGAGGTAACATTTATAATGGCCCCCGCTTTTTGGAACATCATGGGTTTCGCCACCGCCTGGATACAGTTGAAGGTCCCTTTCAAGTTGACATTGATCACTTCATCCCACTGTTCCTCAGTCATTTTCCAGAGCATGGCGGGCTTGCTGATCCCGGCATTATTGAAAAGAATATCTACTTTCCCAAAGGTTTCTATCGTCCGTTCCACCATTTCAGAGACCTGGTCATGCCTGGAAACGTCCACCTGCCTAACCAGCACCCGGCGCCCAGTGAATTCAACCGCCCGGACCACCTGGTCATCAATTTTAATATTCCGGCTCACCAGCACCAGATCGGCCCCAGCCTCCGCCAAGGACAGGGCTACCGCCTCCCCGATCCCCTGCCTGGCTCCGGTTACTATTGCGGTCTTTCCCTGGAGTACCAATTTTGCTGCTCCTTTCGCATAAAATCCCATATCTTTTCGTCCCTCGCATAATCGTTCTAGAACAGATCGTCCATATCCCCGGTACCTTCCGGCAGGCACCCGTGTTCTTGTAAGAACTGCTGGATTAACTGGCTTTCCCGAGACGTGTACATAGGCTCTACCTCATACCCGAAAAAGCTAATCTTATCCGCATACTCCAACTGTTCCTCAAGGGAATGTTTTAAGTTGGCCGTGCCCACTATCGCCAGGAGTTTCTTGTCTTTGTCCAGCAGTTGGTATACACCCTCGACATCCGGAACACGGCTTATGCTTTGTGCATCGAAGGTCAGCCAGTGGTCAGGAGGTAGTGGCGGTTTTGCGATCATCAGGCGCAGGTCGCAGCGCAAGCACCGTTCGGCCTCTGTCACGGCCATATCTTCCAGAAGGTCCTGTTCCACTTCGGCGAATTTGGCTTCCATCATGTGCCCGGGTGGGCAGGAAGAACCCTGTGGTCCCGGGCGCCATGGTCTCCGGAGTATACCGTGCCGCCGCATCCCAGCAAAGCCCTCAACTTTTCCAATAAAAGCCACGGCTGGTTCCCTGGTTACTAACTCCTCATCAATGACGCCGTTGCCGCCCAAAAACCGATCAATGGAACTGGCGGCCAGCCGGCCGGAAGCGATGGCATCGATCACCGATTTGGGGCCACTGACCGCGTCTCCACTGGCGAAAATCCCTTTTGCAGGCGTGGCCAGGGTTTTGGGATCCACCGACAGGTAACCGCCCGGACCAGTGATGCCGTCCAATTTGCCTAAGAAATTTGGTTCCGGCTTTTGACCGATGGAAACAATCACGCTATCTGCCTGGGTTTCTTCTTCGCTCCCGTCAACATAGGTGGGGTTAAAACGTCCCTCGGGATCGAATATGGAATCCACTGCAATAGTTACGACGCCGGTAACCTGGCCGTGCTTTCCGAGGATCGATTTTATACCCCGGGAGTGCCTGATGATAACCCCTTCTTGTAAGGTTTCCTCAACCTCTTCCGGAAAGGCCAGCATCTCACCATGAGATTCCAAACAATACACCAGCACCTCGCGGGCTCCTAAGCGCAGGGCGGTTCTTGCGGTATCCATAGCCACGTTGCCGCCTCCGACCACCACCACTCGCGTACCCAGAGGCACGTGTTCGCCCAGGTTCACCTGGCGGAGGAAAGAAACACCGTAAAACACACCGGTCAGGTCTTCGCCCGGCACCCCCAACTTTACTGCCCCGTGAGCCCCTGTGGCAAGAAGTATGGCGTGAAACCCTTGTGACAGCAGGGAACCGGCATCCTCAATCCGGCAATCCGTCTTGATCCTCACCCCGGTTCGGACAATATCGGCTATTTCCCTTTCCAGAATGTCCCTTGGCAGCCGGTACGGAGGGATGCCTACCCTGGGCATGCCTCCGGCCACCGGCAGCGCTTCAAAAACCGTGACATCGTGCCCCAACTTTACTAAAAAATAGGCCGCAGTCAGGCCGGCAGGGCCGGCACCTACCACTGCTACCCGCCTGCCGGTGGGAAGCGCGGCTTTTTGCATTCCTCGCCACCACCCGCTGTCCTGATCAGCCACAAAACGCTTCAACCGGCAGATGGATACCGGGTCATTTATCTTACCCCGGCGGCAGTTGGTCTCACAAGGATGGAAGCATACTCGCCCAAGGGTCGCGGGGAACGGTACCTTTTCCCTGATTACTGCCAGCGCGTTTGCAAATTGTTCATCGGCTATCAACTTGACGTAACGCGCGACGTCAATCTCGGCCGGGCAGCTGCTCCGGCAAGGTACCAGAGCCGATGGGCTAACCGAACCATAAAGGTCCCTGTCCGAAAGGGCACCGGTAGGGCACACTTCTACACAGGCGGTGCAGAACCGGCAATGGGACTCAGCCAGGGTCAACCCGGTGGGGGAGGCCACGGATCTATCCTGCATTTCGACCACATGCAACGCTCCCACACCCAGCACGTCCCGGCAGACTCGCACACACCTTTGACAGCCGATACAAAGGTTGTAATCGCGCTGGATCAGCGGCTCATGTAAAACCAAAGGTAAATTTAGGAACTGGTAACGGGGTATCTCCGGTTTAATGCCAATGTACTCAGAGATTTTTCGAACTTCACAGCTGCCCAGCTTGGGGCAACACCGCTCGTTAGCCGGTACGTTGCTTGAACACTGGGTTCTGCTACAACCTTCCCTTTGGGCGCAGGTCAGGCAGGAGTGGGGGTGGTTTCCCAGTATTGCTGCAAGCTTGTTTCGCCGGTATTCCAGGACCCGAAGTGTTCCGGTATGTACCACCATACCCGGTTCTACCTTCGTTTCACAGGCCTGGACCAGGTCTTCCAGTCCTTCCACTTCCACCAGGCAAAGACCGCAAATCCCTCCAGGAGGCAGGTCAGGGTGGGAGCATAACCCGGGAATGTAGATCCCCACCTTACGTGCTGCTTCAAGTATCTTGAAGCTGGCCTCAGCCTCCACCGGCAGGCCGTCAATTGTTAGATTAATCATACTCATCCTCCACACCCCAACTGACTGATGTTCTACTGCCTACCAGGAATGGTTGAGACCTCCTAAGGCACACGCCTCCATACAAGGCATTTGCCTGATTCCGCTGGTCGGCTTACAGGGCGCGCAACTGTACTTGATTTTTTTCCGGTGTTCCTCGCGCACGGTGATTACTTCATCGTCATAATCGTCCACCACTACCTCCAAAACCTGTGCAGGGCAGTTTTCCACGCAAGGTTTATCCAAGCAGGAAGCACACTTGTCGGTATCGACGATGATAAAGAAATCGCCGGAACCATCCTTGTAACCATAATTGGCAATCATCCTGCGCACCTCCCAACTTAGCTAGTTTTATTTCTTGCCCTTTTCTACCAGGGCTTTGGCAAAAAGAGCCGCCCCCAGGGCGCCGGCGATCTGGGTGTCATAGCGCGGCTTTAAAGCCTTCAGGTTCAATTCTTTCTCAAGTCGGCTAACAACCCCAATGTTTTTAGCTATCCCGCCAGTAATGGCAAAGTCTTTCTCGATGCCGTTTCGCTCCAGGAGGGAAACCACGCGATGCGCCATGGCAGAGCAGTATGCGGCCAGCACCTTCTCCTTGGGCCAACCTGCCCGGAGTAATCCGGTGGCTTCGGTTTTGGCAAATACCACACAGGTACTGCTCACAGGTGGTGGTTCTTCCGCAACCTGTAGTGACATGTCACCGACATCCTCAATGGAAACCGCTAACAAATTGGCGAATACCTCCATGCCCCTGCCGGTACCAGCAGCACACTTGTCGTTCATCAGGAAAGAAGTAACTTTCCCTTTTTCATCACACCGGATGGCTTTACAGTCCTGGCCCCCCATGTCGAGAACAGTGCGTACGGTCGGTCCGTACATGTAGTTGGCTCCCCGGGCATGGCAGGCAATTTCAGTGACAGTCTTGTTGGCAAAAGGCACATTTACCCGCCCGTAACCGGTCCCAACAGTGTAGGTGATATTTTCTAAACGCATACTTGTGTTTTCCATGGCCCAGTTAATGGCCTTTAAAGCGCTGTCAGGGCTGTCCGACCCTGTTCGCATGTTGGAATAGGCGTACAATTCACCATCCAGCATGATTACCGCTTGGGTGCTCACCGAACCTACGTCAACCCCGCCAGTAATCAACAGGGCTTTCCGCCAGTCCAGATTAGGGTTGAACCAGTTGTATTCGGTCCACCGCCAGTATTCCTTTTGCGGTTTTTCCACTTGATTAACAACCATATCCCTTACCCCCATTCAAAAAAACTTGGGCTATTGGGTTCTAGCCGGCTACTCTCTCCGCCGCTGCCAGGGCTGCCCCAATCGCACTGACAAACTCAGGTTCATCCGGAACAAGCACACTTATTTCCAGGCCATCGCCCAGCGATTTCACAAAACCGACGTTTCTACCCACCCCGCCTGTCATCACCAGGTCTTTTTCCAGACCCACCCGGCGGGCCATGGAAATTATCCGGCTGGCAATGGCATCATGCACCGCCTTGGAAATATCCTCCTTAGTAATCCGGGAATGAATCAGGGAAACGACTTCTGATTCCGCAAAAACAGCGCACTGGGCGTTCATGGGGATATTTCTGGTAGACTTCAGGGCAAGGGGTCCCATCTCTTCCAGGGGGACCTCCAATGCCCGGGCCATCGCCTCGGTAAAGGAACCGGCGCCGGCTGCACACTTTTCGTTAATGGCAAAGTCAATTATCTTACCACGCTCATCGCACTTGATTGCCCGCCCTTCCTCAGCACCAACATCAATAATGGTTCGCCCGGAAGGAAAAAGGAAAACCGCCCCCCGTGCATCGGCTCCCACCTCGGTAATGGTTTCATGGGAAAACCCTACTACGCCTTTACCCGCTCCCGTGGCCATGATATAGTTGACCCCATCCCTGGAAATACCCGCTGCAGCCACTGCCTTGCTGAATGCTTCTTCCGCAGCCTGTTGCTGGTCGAACCCGCTTAAAACCATGTGCTTTGACAATATTTGTTGGCCCTTGATAATCACTACCTTGGTAAACTTATTACCAACATCCACGCCGGCGGTAATCACTTTCTTTGACCTCCTGACATTAGTAAAGTTTCTTGTATCCCATGCTCTCCATGAAGGTGTCAATCCGGGCCAGGGTATTGACCTCATCAAACTCCCTTTCGTCGCCCATGTTTCCCTCAAAGGTCATTACCGGAAACCCTTCTTTTAAAAGGCCTAGCCTGTTTTCCGCTATGCCGCAGCTTAAACCCTCGCAACCCCGGTTATAATGGAGCATGATCCCGTCAAGTTTCCACTCCCTGGCGATCCGGGTCATCATTTCAGTCTTCAACTGGGGATGGTAGAAGTGCTGCCATTCAGGTTTGCTCAAGTTCCAATCTGCGTAAATCCGCAGGGCCTGTTCCCGGGTCTTTATGTCAATACCCTTCTCCATGGGGGTTGTGCGGGGACCCCATGTACCATCCTCCTTCATTTCCCAGATGCCTTCCAGGCCAAAAGTATAGAGAGAGCCCACCGATACCGCACCGTATCTTTCTAAATACCGGAATATTTTGAGAAAACCCCATGGAGGCTGGGTATCAGACATCAACCGGCACTGTTCGTTTCCCACTGCGGCTATCCCTCTTGCCACCCGGTCTTTAACCTCATCCCGCAGTTCAGTATAGAAATCCACCGCTTTCCTGTTCGCTTTCATCAAGGTACCGAATACATACAGGGAATACATGGACTTCTCGTCCAGAGGAGCCGGAACTGCCCTGTTCAATGTGCAGATTTCCGCCCAGAGGGAAGTGGACAGGCATTCATTTTTTACTGCCTCAATAAATCTTTCATCATCAAATTTTCGTTGAGTGACTTTCTCCAGCCATTCGATACCGTCCGCCAGTTGGTCGGCCACATACCGGATCTTATGATCCGATATCTCGTGGTATGGTCCCGCCGCAACGTCAACACAATACATCGGGATGTCCGGCTCCAGGTCGGTTACCACCTGGTACCACTTGGCATGGCTACAGCAGATATGATCCTGCCAGATAAAATCAGGCTTTGGATAGCCCCCACCCCATGGATACTTGTCAAGCAGTATGGAACCCCAGTAAATCCGCATGTAAGAGCAGAGATCTCGTGGATAACCGGCTTTCTCTGCTGCCTCCATGCACTGTACCGCCAGTTCTTTGTTAAATGAAATGGACGCCCCGTAGGGTTCACTGGTCAGCATGTAGACGTCATCGCCAAGGCCATAGGGTATTGCATCGAAAGTCCATGCTCCGCCAGCCCATCGGATGCCCCCCCTGGCTTTGGCTTCCCGATAGTTTAAGTAATACTCTTCCCTGAGCTCTTTTGCCTTGCCCCAGCACTTGAGTTGCTCGGTGGGATACTTTTGGCTAATCATGACTACACCTCCATTTAATTAGGTTTCCAATACTTCCCGTTGCAACTAGAACAAGTCTTCCTGCCGGAGCATTTCCAGAAAGGCCTCCACGCGGATTCGGAACGGTCCTAGCGGAACAGTCACATCAAACTCAAGGAAGAGAGTGGGAATGCCTTTTTCTTTGAGAGCTTTCTGAAATGCCACAATATCGGCTTCATGGGGGTCACAAAACTTTTGCTGCACCACAATGGCCCCTTTGACACCCCAGTCTCTGGCCATTTCTAACACCCAGTCGAGACGCTTACGCTTTGGCCAGTCTTTTGTGGGACAAGGCGGCCTGTCAACGTACCGGGCTGCAATGGCGGCCAACCTGTCTTCTTGAGGCTCAACTTCGTTCCAGAAATATCGACTGCCGGTACAGTGATCCTCGATAACAAATGTCGCCCCAAGTACGGACTCAACCATTTCCATGAAGGCTGTATCGTCGTTTTCACTACCCAGGATCATTAACCTGTCACCGGTCTCACGCCCCAAGTTGCGGGCAGGCAAATAATTCAGAATCTCCTCTAGTGCCGTGTTATGGTCCCTCTTATCGGTCATCTGGCTGGCAAGGACCATGTACATGGCCTCCAGGCCCGTAACCGGCACCTCCTCTTTTTTTCTCAGTTCATACACCTGGCGCATCAAGCGGCGGTTGGCATTTATGATCTCAATCCCGCGGTCAAGGTCGTCGTCGGTGATGATTTTCCCGGTCCATCCTTCGATCGCTTTCTTAAAGGCAGACAACTCCTCCCGCAGGAACGGGTACGCTCGCGCACTCTGTACATGGTGGGGCATCGGCAAGAAATAACTGAACTCCCTGGGAACATGAAGATCCCAACTGGTGTAGGCTTGACGTATATGCAGGCAGGATTGAGCGATCATTACCCCGTCCAGGTAATCGTAGCGACCTTTTAATCCCTGGGCCAGGCAGTCACGGCAAAAGGGGCAGTACATGCCGAAGATATGAGGCTCAGTCACATCCTGCGGCTCGTGGCTGCCCAAGATCCTTACCGGCAGCATCCCTGCCGCGTATATAATTTCTTCAGGAACATATGTGCAAAAGTAACCAATTACCTTTCCCCCTGTTTTTTCCTTCCATTCCTTCGCGTATTGATGCCTGTTCTGGTACCATTCACGGAAAATGTCCATTCCTCTTCCTCCCTGTCTATTAGACTATTATCAGTAAATTCGCGTAATACAAAAAACGGAACACCCCTTTCTCCCACTTCTGAAACCTTAAGAAAAAAACTCAATGATTTTGTTATAGAAGCGTCTACCTTCTTAACTCGTCAGGTAAATTATAAAAAAACCTTACTGTAAATAATATCGCTAGAAAGGATGGAAAAAGGTTAAAGATTGGAGTTATTGACAGGTTAATCCTTTAGGGTGATGCAAATCACCCGGGTGAAATTAGTAAAAGAAGAAGGTGTTTTTTAATCGCTGTGTAATATATTAACAGTATAGTTATCAGAAATTTGCAAAAATATATAGTGATAGAGAGGGATCATAAACATGCAGTGCACAAAGGATCAATTCCCTCAACTACTCTTAGTTTGCCGGATCAATTCCTCGTTCAAGGCAAACAAAAAAATCAGAACCATCTTGCAAAAGGTACTACAGTCATCTGTAGATTTTCTGGATTTCTGGTATGCGTGTCTAGTCTTATTGGACGGCGACCGTCCACCTGTTATACTGCACGCGTTAAAAGACCACCCCGACATTGATCACCCCCCCCCTGAGCCTTCCCATATAAAACACCTCAAAGGTTTAAAGGAAATTGAATACCAACATGATTTTTTAACGTCGCTACGCCCGGTCGCCAGCACAACGATATCAGTAGTGCTGCGGGCCGGGGACCCTATTGGAACCATGGAAATCGCTGTTACGGGGGTAACACCTGATGTTGCCCAGAATTTGCTCAATAAGGCCTTGTCTACCGGCAGGCATATGGCCGATGTTATTCAGGAATCGTTTTTTAGCAAGCAAAAAGACCGTAACTTAAGAAAACTTTCGGTATGGCTGGAAACAGTATCAGCAATCAGTTCCACTCTTAACATCAATCAAGTAATGCATGTGGTCACCCAATTGACTGCTGACCTGTTTTCCGCACGGTGCTGCATATTTCTATTAAATGACCATGATAACACCCTAATTCCAGCGGTTGCGGTGGGGAGCTACGACCCGGTTTTAAAGAAAAAATGGAAAGCATTGAAAGGCCATCCACCGTTTCCCGCCGTTTTAAAACTGATTAAGACCCGACAACCGGTAGTTCTTACCCCTGACAGTATAGAAAATTACTTTCCAGTAGATATAATTAACGATTTTTCATATGCATGGCTGGTAATGGCCCCAATCACCTTTAAGGACAAGGTATTTGGAATAATGCAGGTGGACCGGCCCCTCCAGGGAAAGGAGTTTGAGCAAGAGGAAATTGCCATTATCTCCGCAATGGCCAAGGAGACAGCTGTCGCCATGGAAAACGCCAAGCTGATCGAAACACTGGCCTACAAAGAGCAGTTGTTGCACCAGTTGTACAAGAACTTGATTTGTGCGCAGGAAGACGAACGAAAAAGGGTGGCTTCCGAGATTCACGACGGTGTTATTCAAGCGTTACTGGGTATTTGGTACAGGATGGAACATCTTTCGGGTGATGGTGCCCCGGATAAGGCAAACCTCCAGGAAGAGCTGGTTAAATTAAAAGGATTGCTGGGGGAGCAAATCCATAATATCCGGCAGATAGTATACAATCTGAGACCCATCATGCTCGACACCTACGGGCTAGGCCCGGCCATCAGGGGATTGTTACGCAACTTGCAAGAAGAAAGCGGCATACATTTCGAATTGGCACTTGAAAGCGCCAACCATCGCTTACCGGCAAATTACGAAATGGCCCTCTACCGGATATTACAGGAATTAGTCGCCAATGTGGCCAAGCATTCCCAGGCAACTAAAGCCCAGGTAATGCTGATTTCAGGTCAGGACCAGACAGTCCTGGTAGTTAAGGATAATGGTATCGGTTTTAACAGGACACGCTTGATAAGCTGGCCCCCTCCGGGCAACCATCTCGGGCTGGCCAGCATACAGGAAAGGGTGCTCCTGCTGGGAGGAACCTGTACCATTGATTCCCGGCCGGGATGGGGAACTACAGTCACCATCCAGGTACCTTCACCAAAGGCTGCTGAGGAGGGTATGCAATGCCTAAAATAAACATTCTCATTGTTGATGACCATCCCATGATCAGGGAAGGCTTGGTAACCATGCTTAACTCCTACCCCGACATCAACATCACCGGCACCTGCGCAGATGGCCAAGAAGCCATCGAAGCAGTAAAACGAAAAGCCCCGGATGTTATCCTGATGGACATAAAGATGGGTAAGGTTAATGGCATAGAAGCCACCCGAGAAATAACGTTCAATTACCCGGGGGTAAAAGTCATTATGCTAACCATATATGAAGACGCCGATTCGGTTAGGCTGGCCCTGCAGGCTGGAGCGTCCGGCTATGTGTTGAAACAAGCCTCCAAAGAAAAACTGGTTGAAAGCATCCGTCTTATCCACAAGGGGGAAACTGTAATTGATACCTCGCTATTAAGTCAACTAGTGGTTGACTACACCCGCTTGGCCCAGGAAACGGCAGTTCAGGGGCAAGCCCTCGTAACGGAAGACGGCAAAAAGCTTACTCTCCGAGAAAAGGAAATTTTAAAATACCTGGCCCATGGGCTTACTAACAAGGAGATTTCAGCAAAAACCCACCTCGCTGTTGATACCGTGAAAACCCATCTACGCAATATCTATCGCAAACTAGAGGTAAAAAACCGTTCCCAGGCGATTACCTTGATTACTAAGAAGTTTAACTTATGATTACCGTTGAATACTAAAGGCTAACAATCTGTTAGGCACTCTCCAAGTGTAACCTCAAGTAAGCCCTGGTGGCAGCGAGGGGGCAGGGCGAGGTAGTAGCCAGTAGCCCTTTCGAGAGACTGCCGCATATTAACGGATATGTCGGCTACCACCCTTGCCGGTGCTCCCAGTACTAATTTGTTTGGGGGGATAATCGTTTTTTCGGTTACCAGAGCACCGGCACCGATGCAGCACCCATCCCCTACGTCTACCCAGTCCATGATGATGGCGCCCATTCCAACGAGCACACGTTCACCGAGGGTGACAGTGTGTAGTATGGCTCCATGCCCGATGTGACTGCGGGGACCAAGCATAGAAGTCTCTTCGGGATACACGTGGATCACGCAATTTTCCTGAATATTGGATCTGGGACCGATGACCACGATCCCCCAGTCAGCCCGGATACGTGCTCCGGATCCTATATAACAACCCTCTCCAATTGTGACGTTTCCGATAATTGTGGCCTCAGGATGGATAAAACTGCCTTTGCCGATGGACGGTTTTTTTCCTTCAAACTGATAAACTGCCACCATATCACCCCCTGGAGGCTTGATAAACTTTTAAGCCTTTTCAAAAGCAAAAAATACCCTCTCTTGAAGAATTATTGCCCCCTTTTTCCCTTCGACCGGCAGTGGGTCTACCGGAAAGACCACCAGCTTTACTTCCTCACCCTCTCTTAGTTCCCCCTGCGTGCAATTTATCACCCTGGCAAATAGGGTAAGCTGCCCTCCTAGGTCAATTAAGGCATGGATTAAGGGGGTTTCAAAACCCAGCGGCACCCCCACCTCTTCCTCCGTTACCACCAATACCTTCCCCTTGGCTGGCATATTCACCCATTCCAGGTTTTCCGACAGGCATTCCGGGCAGATCACCCGGGGCGGAAATGCCTGTTTGCCGCATTGATGGCAACGAGTGGTGGTTAGCCTTCCTTCCCTCAAGTTGTCATAGAAAGGATAAATGCGGTTAAACTCCTTGCTTTGAAGAGGATACATATCCATGGTCACGGCATACTTACCTTCAAGGTGCGAATTCATTCTAAATCCCTCCCATATATGATAATCGTATGGGCGGCAATAAAACCGCTCAAGTTATGGGTCAGCCCTGTCCTCGCCCCCTCTACTTGTCGGATGGCATCCCCTCTGAGTTGTCGCATAATTTCTATTCCCTGGCGGATTCCCGTTGCTGCAAAAGGATGGCCACAGCTTAACAAGCCGCCATCAGTGTTCACCGGTACCTGGCCGCCAAAATCTGATTTCCCTTCCTGAATGAAGTATCCGCCTTCCCCTTTCTGGCAAAAGCCTAGGTCTTCGTATTCAATAATTTCAGAGATGGTAAAACAGTCATGAGTTTGGGCCACGTCAACATCCCGAGGTGTCACCCTGGCTTTCCGGTAGGCCTGTTGTGCGGCTATTTTAAGTGACTCCCAGGTAGTCCAGTTAGAAAAGTTTGCTGACATATTTTGCAGGCTGGCCTGGGCGGTACCCCTTATATAGACTAAAGGCTTATCTGTCAGGTACTTGGCCTTTTCTTCGGCAGCCAGGATAACAGCTGCTGCTCCATCGGTAACCGGACAGCAGTCAAAAAGTTTCATCGGCTGGACAATGGCCTTGGCGTTCAAAGCCGTTTCCAGGGTAATCTCTTCCCGGAATTGTCCTTTGGGGTTATTAAGACCGTTTCGACGGTTCTTCACTGACACAAGGGCTAACTGTTCTTCCGTGGTGCTGTACAGTTTCATGTGCTGTTTGGCCACAGCAGCAAAAACCGACGGCGGCAGTCCTAAACCCATGGCGCCATCCCAATCATGATCCACGGAAGCCAACTCGCTATATCCGATTTCCCATCGCTGAGGAGTGTAGAGTTTTTCCCCACCTATTACCATCACCACATCAGCTTCACCACTTTTAATCATGACGTAGGCCAGAATAATTCCACTACTACCGGTAGCGCACAACAGTTCAACCCTGGCACAGATATTCGTGGGTTTGATACCCAAGTACTCAGCCACCAGTGGAGCCAGGTGGGTCTGAAAGGAACACCGCTCTGTATATGCTGATCCAACAATTAGCCCGTCGATATCCTTGTTGCTGATGGCCGGGTTGTCCTCAAAACAAGCCTTACCAGCTTCTTGAAACAAGTCCCGCTGGGTAGCGCTCCGAACACCCCAAACAGACTGCCCACCGGCTACGATACAGACGTTTCGCATATCGATTCCCCCTTTGCCTCAAATATTTTTCGTCCTGCCTTGAAGGCCAGAACATTTAAGTCAATGAACTTTTCAGGCACCAGCCTGGAGATAGTGGACAGCCAGGCCTCTTCGGGTGCATCCAGCATTAGCGAAAGCCTTCCCAACAAAACAACTCCGGCCAGGGTTTGGTTTCCCAGTTCCTGCGCAATCCCGGTCCCTTCGACCCAATGCACCAGTCCACCCCGGTTACTTATAATCTTCTCGATTTCCCCTTCGCCGGGGTAGGTTTCCATACCTAAATTGACGGAGGGGGGAGAAACGCGGTGGCGATTGATTAACACTACCGCACCCGGGGCCAAAACCTTCGCCCAGCGAGCAGCCTCCAACATCTCAAAACCTAACAGGAAGTCCACCTTGCCCGTTTCAATTTGCGGAGAATAGACCTTATCGCTCCACCGGACATGACTTTCGACAGCTCCTCCCCGTTGCGACATACCGTGGACTTCAGACTTTTTCACGTCATAACCGCATTGCAGGCCCACCTCGGCCAATATGTCGCTGGCCAAGATTGTACCCTGGCCGCCAACCCCGGCAATTAACATGTCGTATTTGTTGCTGTTCAGGGTTCTTCCCCTCCTTTAATTGGCATTACCCCCGCTTGCATTGATAGCCTTTCTGGGGCAGATTTCCGCGCAAAATCCGCATCCGTTACAGAGGGCCGGATCGATGCTGACCCCATCCGCCACTTTCGAGATGGGGGAGCATCCGATCCGCAAGCAATTACCGCACTGGTTACAAGCCTCCAGGTCTACGGTGCAGGAGGGCTTTCTTTCCCTGGTGAACAAGACACAGGGATACCGGGCAACGATTGCCGAAGGTTCGTCCGCATCCAAGTGGTCCTTGAGCACCCTTAGCACTTCCGCAAAATCGTAAGGGTTTACTACGTCCACCTTGTCAAAACCGATTCCCCGTAACAGTCGCTCAATATTTACTTGCTTAACACCCTCCTTCTGCAAGGTCCTGCCACTTCCGGGGTTTTCCTGGTGGCCGGTCATGGCTGTTACCCGGTTATCCAGGATAATAATCGTACTGATCCCCCGGTTATAAATCACGTTAATGGCTGGTGGAATTCCACTATGGAAAAAGGTGGAGTCACCAATCACGGCCACGGTACGGTCCTTAACCCCTACTTTATCAACTCCGTGCACCACTCCAACCCCAGCGCCCATGCAACCGCAGGTATGCATAGCACTTAAAGGAGGTAGCGCCCCCAGGGTGTAGCACCCGATGTCACCGAACACAACCGCTCTGACCCTCTGCAAAGCGTAAAAGATGCCCCGGTGGGCACAGCCCGGGCACAGCATCGGGGGGCGGGCAGGAAGTTGCGCGGTGATTCCCACAGACCCATCCGGTGATGAAACTTCCACCAGGCCCGCCTTGGCCGCACTTCCGCGCACTTTCTCCGGGCTAAATTCCCCGCACCGCGGAAACACTTCCTTCCCTGAAACGGGAATACCCAGCAGGCGGACATGCTCTTCAATAAACGGCTCCAGTTCTTCCACCACCACCACGCGCTCAACCTGGTCCGCCAGCTTTTTCACCAGATCTACCGGGAGGGGATAAACCATGCCCAATTTGAGGTAATTGGCGTCCGGAAAGACCTCTCGCGCATACTGGTACGCCACTCCGGCAGTAATCACACCCAATTTACCGTTTCCAGGCAAGATTTGATTGATGGGATTAGTTTCCGCGTAATCTGCCAGTTTTTCCAATCGCTGAATGACTACCGGATGCCGCCGGCGTGCAAATCCCGGAACCATCACGTATTTTGGTATATTGCGCTCATACCAGGCCTCATCCCTGGTACTTACTTCCTCAGGGTCAGCCTTTGACCCGTCTTCCCCCGATACTTCAACCACGCTCTTGGAATGGGATAACCTGGTGTTAGTACGGACAATTACCGGAGTATCAAATGCTTCACTTATTTCAAAAGCCGTACCAATAAACTGTAGGGCTTCTTGAGAGTCCGCCGGCTCCAGCATCGGTACTTTAGAAAACTTGGCGTAATACCGGTTATCCTGTTCGTTTTGTGAGCTGTGCATCTCCGGATCATCTGCATTGATAATCACCAGCCCGCCCTTTAAACCGGTGTATGAGGCGTAAAAAAGGGAATCGGCGGCCACATTTAAACCCACGTGTTTAGTGGTGACAATTACCCTGCTACCCGAGTAGGCAGCCCCTACTCCTACGTCCAGGGCCACTTTTTCATTAGGGGACCATTCAGCGTATACACCCGGGTAGCGTGCAAAATTTATCAGAATTTCGGTGCTGGGAGTACCTGGGTAACCCGTGCCCACCTTTGCCCCGCTGAGGTATGCTCCCAGCGCAAAGGCTTCGTTCCCGGTCATTAACTTTTTCACTGGAAGTGGCCCTCCCTATTTTCCCAAGAAATTCGGTTGGCGTTTTTCGGTGAAGGCATTAAATCCCTCTACCCGGTCCTCGCTTGAAAAAACCACAACAAAACTTTTTACCCCGTATTCAATGGCGGACGCAAGATCGGTGTTGAGGCCTGTATGTATAACTTCTTTGAGTAAAGCCAGTGCTAGTGGCGGCTTGCGTATCATTTTCCCAGCTAATTCTATGGCTTCCTGCATCAGTTTGGTTGCCGGTACTACCTTGTTTACCAGCCCGTATTTTTCGGCCTGCCCGGCGTCAATCAGTTCGCCAAGGAACATCAGTTCCTTGGCTCTTCCTGTCCCAATTAGCCGTGGCAAGCGCTGGGGAGCACCGCCCCCGGGTATAATGCCAAGGTTTATTTCAGGCAAGGCGATCCTTGCCGTCTGAGCTGCCACCCTCAGATCACAGGTTAATGCCAGTTCACACCCTCCCCCGAGGGTTAACCCGTTTAAAGCAGCGATAGTAGGTTTACTCATGTTTTCAATGAGGGTGTAGGTATGGGTGGAATTCCGGCAGAAGTGATACATCTCTAAAGGTGTGAGGTTCTTCATTTCGTTAATGTCGGCCCCCGCGGCAAAGGCTTTTTCCCCGGCCCCTGTAATAACCACCACCCGGACATCCGGGTCAACCTCCAGCTCAGTTACGGCCAAACCAAGTTCTTTAAATACCTGGGTGTTCAGTGGGTTAAACGGAGGCCGGTTCAAGGTAATTGTGGCTATACCGTCTTCCTTCCGGACAATAATGGTACTGTAAGACATTTTACCATCCTCCCTCCACTCTTCCGCGTTTGTCCGAAGGCAAGCTAATTACTGTAATCGTACCAGCCAGCCCCGGCTTTTCGTCCAAGCCTGTTCGCCCGGATCAACGACTTGAGTGCCTGGGGCGGGTTCCACCTGATGTCTTTAAATTCCTCGTAGAAATAATTGGCAACATAGTAACCGATGTCTACTCCGGTAAAATCCTGAAGTTCGAAGGGTCCCATGGGATAGTTCAGGCCCAGTTTAACGGCGGTGTCCACATCCTGCGGGCTTGCTACCCCTTCTTCCACCAGGCGAATGGCTTCCAGCAATTGGGCCATCAAAATCCGGTTGACCACAAAACCGGGAGAATCCTTTTTAACGTCTACGGTGGTCTTGCCCATCTTTCTGGCAACTTCGGCAAGTACCTGCACGGTTTCTCCGGCGGTGTTGTATCCACGGATTATTTCCACCAGCCGCATGAGCGGTGGGGGATTAAAAAAATGCATCCCGGCTACTTTTTCAGATCTCCCGGTGCACGCAGCAATCATGGTGATGGACATGGAGGAGGTGTTAGTGGCCAAAATGGCTTCGGGCTTGCAAATCCGGTCAAGGCTTTTGAAGGCTTCCATTTTTGCCGGCAGGTCTTCAATAATGGCCTCGATCACCAAATCAACATCAGCGTACTCCTCCACGCTGTGGCAAGGGGCAATCCGTCCTAAAATTGCGTTTTTTTCTGCCTCCTGCAATTTCCCCTTTGCCACGCTCCTGGTCATAAAATCGTTAATGCGATCCAGTGCCCTTTCCGCAAACTTGATGTCCACATCAGACAGCTTAACATGAAAACCTGCCTGTGCAGCTACCTGGGCTATCCCCCCGCCCATCGCTCCTGCTCCCAGAATACCGATTGTTTTTAATTCCATCGCTATTACCTCCTTGAAATTGATCGTTCTACCTCATGGTTTGAGCAAGTTGATCGAAAAAAACATCAAGCCTTCCTTTTACCTGTTCCTCGGAAAAAAAACGGAGATCAGCCATGTCGGCCTCAATAACCACCCCGGGGAGTCCGGTGCGTTGGTTAATGAGATGCCGTTTGTCAAAAAGCCCGAAGGAATTCGGTTTACAACTACGATTAGAGAAAAGCACAAACCCATCGACTTTAAACTTTTGCATTAAGGAAATTTTCATCTGCAGCCGCTGCTCGAAGCCACGATTAATAAAGGCTTGCGTATAGTTATCCGCCAAACTTTCCAGCAAACTTGACGTGTCAAAGGACCATGCCCACGAATGAGTATACTGAGAAGCGGCTACCAACGCCCCACGCTCCGCAAAATAGTCGGAAAACCAGCGCAACCTTGGCCACACCGGAATATGGTCCCAGTAGATCTTATAGCGTTCACCGGGTACTGCAAAAATCTTTTTTTCAACCCTCTCTTCTATCTCATCCTTGAGCGACCGGTAGTAATCTACCGCATCTTTGGTACCGCGCAGGGTAACAATAGGCGCCATATGAATACAGGCGTCAAAGAAGCCAAATGGGGCCGGAGACATTGCCGCCATGTCCAAAATGCTGATCCACAGGCGACATGCCTCTTGGGACATGGACATTACCTCGGCGAGCCGGTCAAAATCAAAAGGGCGACCGGTGCGAACTTCCAGGAAGTCAATCATTTCCTTCAACTGTTCGATAAAATACATCCGTCCCAGGGTAGTGGGAGTGGTTTCAATCAACGGAGAATCCAGCAGGAAATACGGAGCATTGTAGAACCTGCTCGCTGTTTCGAACCATTTGGGGAGACTACCACACTGAGTATTACAGCAAAAAAGCATGTCCGGTCTCTCAATTTCTCCTACAGGGTGTTCGGTTGAGAGGGCGTCACCCAGCCCGCACCGGGCATAACCGCACAGGTCAAAAAAATACCCCCTGGTTTCGGCGGCCCCGGAAAGTTGATGGGCTACTTTTCTGGCCGCCGCCAAAGCGCCAAAATTCTCGGGGTAGTAAGGAAACAGCCCGGCGGCATAGATAACTTCTACCGGGAAAACGGCGGTTACCCAGACGATTGGAATGCCTTGCTCTCTGGAGGCTTTACCCCTTTTATAGTAGGCATACATTAATGTCGTCAGCAGGCCGGCGGTTTTAAACGGTGGTCGCTCAAACACTCAGTTCCCTCCTCTCAGCATTTCTAAATAGGCCTGCAGGCGTGTTCTCATTTGCCCCAGAGAAACATTCCCCACTTCCGTTTCAATGCGAAGAGTTTGAATACCGGCTGTTTCCAGGGCGGAACGCATGTCGGGATAATCAAAATTCTCTGGTTCACAGTACTTGAAGTGGACAAAAATCAGCCCGTTAGCTTTTTCCCTTACCAGATTTACTAAAAAATTTCGTCTATCGTAGCGTATGGTATTATAGCAGGCAAAAGGCATCCGGTTGATCTGGCGGTCGGCCAGGGCTTCAATAGGGTCGCCGGTTTCCGGTACATCGGCGGTAATGTAACGATGGCCGGTAGCAAAGTCGTCAGCGATTACCACCACCTGTTCCTCATCAAGAATATCCATTATTTCAGGCGGTTCCCATACCTTACCGGACAGCACCAAGCGAAGGCGGCTGGCCCTCTCCTCCGGCTCAGGTGGAAGGACTTCGGTCAAATCGATCAAAAGCCTGTTGTGTTCCTCCTTGGGCATCACCATCGAAGACTTAATGATGTTGTAAATGGCGCGATTTCCCAGGATACCAGGGTTTTTTACATGGTATTGAAAAAGACTACGTAAAAACAAACGGTTCTGGTTATACAACATAATGCTTTCCTTCAATCTCGGGACAGTAATTTCATTACCGGTACAGTGTTCCAGTTTGGCCTTCAACCTGCCGAATTCCCCAATCAAATAGGGTTTTGCGCTGGGTCTGTCTACCTGGCGAGGCATCAGGAAGTTTTCCATCCAGGGTAAAGGCCTGGCCTGTTTCCAAATGCCACTCAAATTCCGGGTCGTGTCACAGGTATGGGGAATAATCAGGCCGTCCAAACAGCTTAATTTCCCCTGCAAGGCGATTTCCAGGCAGCCCCGCATTAAGGAACAAGCCCAGGTTTGCAGGTGGGCATCCGCCCATGTAAAGCCTCCAATACTTCCGGTAATTCCGAAGGGGAGCGCCCCTGCGGCGTGAATCAATTCCTCAGGTACGTCAGTTAATAACCACCCGACTACTCTTGTCCTTTGCTCCGATTTGTAGAGATTGACACACTCAATCGGGTTTTGCAGCACCTGCTCAAGACGCGCGAGGATCCTTTCCACCCTATCTTTGAATGGCATCATTACCCTCCCACCCTAGACATTTCGTTGGCGCCCCTCCCAGTATTTTCGCCTTAGAACATTCCTCAACACCTTGCCGCTTGGGTTCTTCGGCAACTCAGGCAGGAATTCAACCGAACGGGGTTTTTTATAGCTGGCGATGTACTGTTTGCAGTAGTCGATAATTTCTTCTTCTGTGGCTGAAGCACTTTCTTTTAAAGCTATGAATGCCTTGATGGCTTCCCCCCATTTTTCATCAGGCACACCGATTACCGCTGCCTCCAATACTGCAGGATGGGTGTATAAGACCTCCTCGATTTCTCGCGGGTAAATATTTTCGCCTCCGCTGATAATCAAGTCGTTTTTCCGGTCTACAATGTAGATGTATCCCTCTGCATCGACGGTTGCCATGTCACCGGTATATAGCCAGCCGTTACGAATGGTCTCGGCGGTTTTATCCGGTTGTTTCCAGTACCCGGACATCAACCTGTTGCTCCGGATGATGATTTCACCGATCTCGCCGGGTAAAACCTCTTTCCCATCCGCATCCACCACCTTAACCTCAGCCCCCGGAGCCGGTTTCCCGCATGAATTCGATCGCTTTACTTCCGCTTCGGTGCCGTGGAACAAATGGTCTTCCTTGCTTAAATAAGTTGCCAGCGGCCCGCTCTCCGCCAGGCCGTAACCCTGGCATAAAATATGGCCAAAGGCTTCCATGGCCCGCCTTAATAAATCCAGGGGCATGGGGGAGCCGGCGTAAAAAAGGGTTCTTAAACTACTGACATCGTACTTCGCGAAATCGGGCAGGTTCAGCATGAAGGCAACCATGGCGGGTACCATAAAAGTAGCGGTTACCCTTTCCCTGGCAATAGTCTCCAAAACCTCCCGTGGGTTAAATTCTTTAGCTACTACCACAGTGCAGCCACGGTACCAAAAGGCCAGGGTAACCCCTTTACCACCGGAGTGGAACAAGGGTACCACTGCCAGGTAAATATCATTGACTCCCGATCTAAGTTCCAGTATTTGTGCCTTGGCGTTTTCGACCTGGCCCCGGTGAGTCAACACGATCCCTTTGGGCAAACCGGAAGTACCGCTGGAGTAAATGATATAGCAGATGTCCTCCCCTGTTACCCCTACCTCTGGCTCCTCGGGCGATCCTTCCGCGAGCACAGTCTCGTAGTCTTCCATACCTGGCACACCGCCTTCGATACAGATGTACTCCTCTACAGCCGCTAGGTCTGGTCTCAAGCTGTTAATCAAACCTGCGTATTCTTTTGACACAATAACTGCTCTAGCGCCCGAATCCACAAGTAAATACTTGATTTCTTTGGCTGCGAGGCGCCAGTTCAATGGCACCAGAATGATCCCGCCCTTTTCGGCCAGACCATAGACCTCCCAGTATTCGGGGTTATTTTTGCTTAGAATAGCAACCCTGTCGCCCTTTCTAATGCCCCGCTCCGACATGGCGTTACACAGCCGGTTTGCCCGCCGGTTCAATTCACTAAAGGTTATCTTTCTGTCACCATAGACAAAGGCGTGCTTATTCGGGTAAAGAGTGGCATTCCTTACCCAGATCTGCCCGAGATATTCCATATTATACCACACCCCGCTGTTTTAAACTTTAACAACCAACGCCCGCCTGTTGCTGTCCATTTTAGTTCAGGCATCCCCCCAGCTTGTTCTTATATTGCTAAAAAGAACAATGCAAGTTTTCTTGATTATAGGATATATTTTCGGCCTACAGTATCGCTAAAAAGGCTTTTTTGCTGGTTGCTTCAGTGTGAAAACAGGGTTACCCCTTTAGGGTGACAAAAGAGCACCGGGGTAACTGGTGCTTTTCATTGTATTCCACTTGTTGAACCTTTCTTTTTCGCAAAGAGCTTCACGAAACATGAGAACTTACCCTTTTTCTTCTTGACCAATAATGGCAGCCGTGTTAGCATTTCAATCACTAAAAGATCAAAGGCGGTTGCAAAAAAATTGCTAGGAGTTTTGGATTATGACTGTTCCTTTGATGGGAGAACTCGAGCTGGTTGCTGAATTTCGCAACAAGCTTGAGGATATTGTTGGAAACGACGTGAAAATAAAAATGAATATAATCGAATCACAGGAAGAGGCAAAGAACGTGGTAGGTATTTTTTTTTCAAGCGATTCAAGTAGTGAAACCGTGCAAATAGAGTCAGCGAAGCAGCCTCGGAAGGACACACACCGTCACTAGCCGCCGGCAGTGCCATAATCATAGGGAAACATAAAGATTTGCAGCAATTTCTTAACAAAGAAGGCCCTTCTTACGACCAGGAATTTATGTTAGACATAGAAATCAATTATGATTCAGAAACCTGCACCATTCATCATATTAACCTTCCCTTTCTTTTTAGAGAGCAAGGACTAGGGTCTCGTATCATTCTGGAAATAGAAAAAATGGCTCAAAAGTTAGGCATGAAGGTAATGTACATTCCTTCCGAGCATAGAGCAACCTCTTTCTGGTTGAAGAACGGGTTCGATTTCACCTTCTCCCAGGAAAAGGACTTTTTGAGAAAAACAGGGACAGGTCTAACCTTTATATAGCCTACGATTTAAGGAAGAAAATTTCTTGTCAACTCCCGGCTGGCCAGGACAGGGATTAGGGCCTGTAAGGCGTCTCCGGTTTTTCCGAACTAAACTGTCTTACAGTACCAACATCTCGCAAACTGCTGGTAGCCTTTAGGGTCGTCGTAATGGCCTGCAGGAATTTTTCTCCAGCGAAAGAATAGCTTGAACCCACCATCCACATGGCCGCTACCGGCCATCCCGGAACATCAGGGATCGGAACACAAATGGCGTTAACACCAGGGATGTATTCTGCAAAATCGGTGGCATACCCCTCTCGTATTACCCGGCGTAGTTCCTGTATATACTCGCCTGGATCAGTAATTGTATTCTCTGTGAATTTCGGGAGGGGTTTTTCTGCAAGAATCATTTTTAAAGTAGGTTCGTTAAGTCGCGACAGAAAAACCTTACCTGCCGCGCCGGCAGAAAGGGGAATCCTGGTCCCGATGGGGGCTGTGATTTTCAACTCGGCAGGACTATCCGACTTTTCGATAATGGTAATGCCTTTTCCATCAAACGTGCCCAGGAAAACTGTTTCCCCGAACTGCTGACTGAGTTCCTCCATAACCGGCCTGGTCACCGACCTGATATCTCCTCCGGCTATGGCCCTGCTACCTAACCAGGCCAGAGCAGGGCCCAACCTGAATTTTTTTGAAGTGGGGTCCTGCAAAAGACCCCCTATATCCGCGAGGGCTTGAGTAATGCCGTAAACCGTACTTTTTGAAAGGTTGAGGTTACGGGCAAGGTCACTGATCCCTACCTCTTTTTGGATCCGGGCGATTTCCTCCAAAATGGCAAAGGTTTTGTAAACCAGCGGGGCGCTGTATCCGTTGCTGTCCTTTGTCATGGGCCGGCTATTTCTCCTTTAGCATGCTTTTCAATTAAGTGTACCCTTTCCGGTCTTATTTCGCTTATAAGTTAGCACTTGGATTATCTCTTACAATTCGCTGCGGCAACACTGAAATGACCCCTCCCAGGCAGGCAAGTATCGCCGCCAGGTAAAATGCTCCGATGAAAGAATGGCTCAGTTGCTTGATATATCCGGCGCTGGTAGGTCCTAAAATCTGACCTAGGCCAAAAAAGAAGGTGACCAGGCCTAGCGCGGCCGGTGCGGCTTTTGGACCAACCAAATCCCCACAGTAGGAAGCCACAATTCCGGGAATGCTCCAGGCAGTCAGGCCGAAAATTACTGCCGATAACCACACAAATATCGATGCCGATGTGGTAACCGGCAACAAGTAGCTGATTGTCTGCAGGGTAAACACAATAAACAAAGCCAGGCGGCGTCCCACTACATCCGATAAACTTCCCCAGATTACGGCACTACCGATGGACAGAAAACCCACCATGCTCCATATATTCCCCGCAACGCTTTGCGCCAAGCCCTTTTCTCCCATCAAGTAATTGACAAAAAACATTGTGTAGATAATGTAAGACATTCCGAAACAAAAGTATGCTAAAGCCAGAACGCGAACACCCCGAAGGTATAGGATACCCTTAATACTTAAATTACGATTACCCTGCCAGGCGCTGTTCTGCCCAGCCTGTGTCGTGCCTCCTCCCATGAGGGTTAGGCCCTTTTCCCCAGGGTGGTTTCTGATAAAAAACACGGACAAAACCCCAACCGCTAATACAAGACCGCCCAGAATAAGCCAACTGTATCGCCAGCCGTATTCGGGATACATCCGGTTTACCAGTGGTACCAACCAGCCAGTGATGGCGATAGCGAGCCCTGACCCACCCACCAGGAAACCATTGGCCATCCCCCGGCGATTGGGTGAAAACCAGCTTGAAGACAAACCCATAATGGAGATGTTCCCGCCAGCACTGCCAATCCCGGTAAGAAACCGGAATAAGATTAACGAAGTAACCCCACCGGCCAAGGCAGTTACCGCCATGGTCAAGGCAGTCCAAAAAAGGGCCACCGAGATCACAATCCTGGGACCATACCGGGAAGCCAGCATCCCTGCCACCATAGCCGCCAGGAAGTACCCGAACATATTGGCGGAAGCGATAATCCCTGTTTCATCATAGGTCAAGCCGAGTGCAGACTGCATCGAAGGGAGAATCATGCCGTAACTAAACCGGCCAAAGCCCAAGGACCCGGCCACCACCAGTATTCCCACAACCAGGATCACCCAACCGTAATGCATCCTGTATCCTTTCATCTCAAAATCCTCCTTTATCTTGCCGCGTTTCCTTTTCCCTCTTTTCTTTAAGCGCCCGCCAGACCTTCTCGTAACTTAACGGAAGGCTGTAGACCCGGACACCCATGGCATCGTAAATGGCGTTGGCGTAACAACCCATGGTTGGTATGGTAGCTCCTTCACCAACTTCTTTTACACCCCACGGACCGGCCGGCTCATAACTTTTCACCAACTCTGAACTTATCCTTGGCATGTCCAGTGCTGTAGGCATTCGGTATTCGGACAGGTTGGGGTTAAGGATCTTGCCGTTCGCGTCAAAATGTACTTCCTCCCAGATAGCCTCGCCCATTCCCATAAAAAGTGCTCCGTGAACCTGGCCATGAAGCAGGGCGGGATTAATCACCGTACCGCAGTCATGAACGTCCCATACTTCCCTCACCTTAATTTCCCCGGTTTCTTCATCCACCTCTACCTCACTGACCTGGGCTGCAAAACTGTAAGCCGGAGATGTTCCAACCGGCGCTCCTTTAAACGCTCCTCCCAGCTTGGGCGGGGTATAAGCACCACGGCCTACCAGCGGCCCTTTCCGCACAAAGTACTCCCTGGCTACCTCCGCAAAGGTTCTGGTATTTTCAGGATTAGACTTCATGAAGATAATCCCTTTTCTGCAATCCAAATCTCCTGGGTCCCTGCTCATCATAATACCAGCCATTTCCAGGATCTGCGCCTTTACTTCTTCACCGGCTTGCTTGACTGCGGCGCCAGACATCAGGGTCTGGCGGCTGGCATAGGCTCCAAAATCATGGGGAGTAGTTTCAGTATCGGCAGCGACAATTTTCATATTTTCATAGGTGAAGCCCATCGCTTCGGCCGCCATCTGGCAAAGAACGGTATCCGAACCCTGACCGATGTCTGTAGCACCGGTATAGAGGGTGGCGGCAGAACCGTCCTCGTGAACCTTGATGATGGCGGCAGCGTGGGGAAGGTTGGTACGATAAATTGGGTAGCCGGCGCCGGAAACAAAGCTGCCGGCAGCAATCCCGATACCCCTTCCTTTGGGCAGCTTACCCTTTTTGTCATCCCAACGCGAGATCTCCCTCGCCTTTTGAATACAGGCAGTCAGCTCGCATGAGTTAACCTTGAACTCGTTGGGAGTGACGGTGTTTGGCTTGCGGGCATTGCGCAACCGGATTTCCAAGGGGTCTATGCCAAGGTCTTTGGCCACATTATCCAGGTGACACTCAAAAGCATACCTGGGCTGCGGGGCACCGTGGCCTCGCTGTGCACCGCAGGCCGGTAGGTTGGTATAGACTCGCACCATATCAAACTTGTAGTTTTCGAAATCATAAGTCAAGGTGAGCATGGCTCCGGCGTAATAAGCGGTGGCAATTCCCAAGCTGGTATAGGCACCACCGTCCATGATAAAGTTGGCGTGAACACCTAGCAACCTCCCATCTCTGTCCACGCCGGATGTGATTTCCATCACCTGGCGGTGGCGCCCCCGGTTGTGGGCAAACATTTCATGGCGGTCATAAAACATTTTGACCGGGCGGCCGGTTATTCTGGATAATACCGCGCCGGCGAATTCAAGGCCGGTCGGCTCCAGTTTACCACCGAACCCCCCGCCAACATATGTTTTGATTACCCGTACATCGCCCATGGGCAGGCCGAACTGCCGGGCGATGTAGTACTGGAAGTAATGAGGCGACTGGGTGCTGGTGTATACGGTAAGTTTGCCCCCTTCCCAAATGGATATGGCCGAATGGGGTTCGATGGGACACTGGTAGGTCCGCTGACCGATGAAACGGTCGGTACGTACGTGGAAGGCCTCGGCAAAGGCTTTTTCCACATCGCCGAAGTGCTGATGAATCTCGGTATTGATATTCCGGGGGTATTCGTCGTGAACCTGCGGTGCGCCTTCTCCTAACGCCTCCATGGGATCAAAAACAGCCGGCAATACTTCATATTCCACCTTGATCAGCTTAAGTGCCCTGTACACAGTTTCCTCGTCCAGTGCCGCAACGGCAGCAACTTTATCTCCCACAAATCGGACCTTGTCAATGCAGAAAATGTTCTCATCCCAGCGGGCCGGGCTAATGCCGTATTTAAGGCTTGGTACATCTTTGTGGGTAATCACTGCTTTAACGCCGGGGAGTTTTTCTGCCTCTGATGTATCAATGCTGATAATCCTGGCATGAGCGTGCGGGCTGGTTAGGATCTTACCGGCCAACATGTTGGGAAATTTAAGATCACCCGTATACTTGGCCTGGCCTGTAACCTTGGCCCGCCCGTCGATCTTGGGAACATTTCTGCCGATTACGGAATATTCCTCATTCATGAAGTCACCCTCTTCTTATTTTTTCCCCACGGCTAAGATGGCCTTTACGATATTTACATATCCCGTGCACCGGCAAAGGTTACCGCCGATTGCTTCCCGTACCTCATCCTCTGTGGGATGAGTGTTACGGGCTAGGAGGGCTTTGGCTGACAGAATCATCCCTGGGGTACAATAGCCGCACTGCACGGCGGCGTTCTCTATGAAAGACTCCTGAATCTTATCCAATTGATCCCCTTTCGACACCCCTTCGATAGTTACGATTTCCTTACCCTCAGCTTCTACAGCCAGGACAATACAAGAATTCACTGGCTTACCATCCAGCAGTACCGTACATGACCCGCAGTCGCCCAATTCGCATCCTTTTTTGGTACCGGTCAAATTTAGTTGTTCCCGCAGCACGTTTGCCAGTAAGGTATTGGCCTTAACCATTACAGAATGGTTGTCGCCATTAACAGTAAGGTTGACAAGGAAACGCTTGATGCCGTCTTCCCCGGTTATGGCCTGCATTTCTGAGCCTCCTTCCTTTTTCACGCATGCCCTTCTTTGATGGCCTTACGCAATGCCCTCTTGGTAAAGACCCTGATCATCTCCCGCCGGTACTCCTCTGAACCCCGGATGTCTGAAATCGGCTTGCATTCCCCGGCGGCGCACACGCCAGCCTCATCCAGCAGGTCATCGGTGACAACCTTGCCGGCTAGCAATTCTTCAGTCTTTCTGGCCTTCATCGGTATGGGTGCCACGGCACCGAGGACAATCCGGGCATTGTTGATAATGCCTTGTTTCATAGTTACGGCGGCAGCGACACCTACCACAGCGAGAGCACCGGACCGGCGCAGGCCGAACTTTAGGTAAGTACTACCGGTAGTAGGCTGTTCGGGAATCAATATTTCGGTGAGGATCTCGTCTTGAGCAATTACCGACTGGTTGGGCCCAGTAAAAAATTCCTCCAGAGTCACACTCCTGGACGCACCGGGTCCGACCAATTTCACCACGGTGCCGAGAGCAATGAGAATAGGAGGTAAATCAGCCGAAGGTACAGCATTTACGATGTTCCCGCCAATGGTACCGGCATTTCTAATCTGGTTATTGGCCATCTGATGGGCCGTCATGGAAACCGAAAAAAATTTTTTATGCAAAACCTTTGTGTTAACCAGGTCATTGAGTGTAGCTCTAGCACCAATAACCACGCCTTTGCCAGGCACATGTTCAATGGCGGACAATTGACTGATATTCTTGAGTGAGACAAGTACCTGTGGGGCCAAAACTTCGTGCTTCATTTTTATAATCAAGTCTGTACCGCCCGCCAGCACCTTGGCCTTTGAACCAAACCGGGCAAGTATTTCACAAGCCTCGTGTACGCTCCCGGGGTTGTAATAATCAAAATCCGGTAAATTCATCATTATCCTCCTTGATTAAAGAATTTTCTGATAACTAAGTTGTCCAACGTTCTTTACGCTGAACTCCTGTTCCCTATGATAAAGTATGTGTGGCTTACCTGTATCTTGTCAAGAAATAATGCGGAAAGTCCCCCTTTTTATACCCAAAAGTATTAACCCCCTGCATGATTTGCATGTGAGGCAAGGTTTCTAACCGTTACTCTTTTCCGGACACATGAAACCCAGTTTGCCGCGCCTAACGCCTAAATGGACCATTACCCCCACTCATTTCTTCGAAAGTGCTGGGGTCTTTGCGTCTATTACACGGTTCGAAAACGTTGTTTGTTCGAAAGTTCACCCAAATTAGGTAAACCAGATTCGCCTGCGAATAACCTGCTTTTAATCCTTTTTAGCGATGGTTTTATTACAGAATTTTCTTTACAGTTAAGATAAATAAATATTCGTGCTGTTTTCCTTAGGACAGGTAGGACGGTATATACGGCAGGAGCGTCTTCTCTCGAGACTGGTAGGGCAGTGACCTGTGCTGTATCTCCGTTGCTAACCAAATTGATCCAAAGGAGGCCACATTAACATGACTAACATTTTGATCGTCCAGGAAGAGGCCGAAAAGTATGCCGCCATCATTCAAAAAAGCCTTCCTCAAGAGGTAAGGGATGGAGTGATCAAACTACATCTCTGCAAGGATGAGTACTCTGTCCCCAAAGATGTCGGCAAAATCAACATTATCGGCACTTGGCCGCTGGTTAAACAGATTCCACAGATGAATGACCTCAAGTGGGTGATGACCTTTAGTTCAGGGGTTGATCACTGGGAGAAATCAGGCCTTTTGCCCAGGGAAATTCCTCTGGTACACTTGCCAGGAGGTTCAGGAATACCAGTGGCGGAATTTGTGATGGGGTTATTACTCAACCACGTGAAGCATTATGATCAAGTCTGGAAAAATCAAGCCGAAAGCAAGTTTATTCGCATCCAAGGTGGGGAACTGTGGGGTAAGACCATTGGTATTATTGGCTTGGGGGGTATCGGCAGGGAGGTTGCCAAGCGGGCCAAGGCTTTCGATATGCACGTGATCGGTACCGATGTCGAAGTACAGGATGTCCCCTTTGTCGATAAAGTTTACATGTCAAGCCAGTTTGAGACAGTGCTTCAAATCAGTGATTTTGTGGTGTTATCATGCCCGGAAACCAAGGAAACCATCAACATGATGAACGAAAGACGTTTCCAGATGATGAAACCCTCTGCCTACCTGATAAACTGTGCCCGGGGTTCATTGGTGGTAAAGGATGACCTGATTAAGGCCCTCGAAGCGGGCTGGATTGCCGGGGCCTCTATTGATGTTTTTTGGATTAAACCCCCCCTTCCTTCATACTTACCACCTGATGACGAACTGTGGCATACCAAAAACATTCACCTTAGTCCCCATATCTCAAGCTGGACAGACATGTACGCCGTCCGTTTCGGAGAGGTTTTTGCGGAAAACATCAAAAGATACCTGCGGAATGAACCCCTCATCAGTGTTGCCCCTGGCTTTGGGGTTAACACCAATGTAATTTACAGCAGAAAAATAAGCTGAAAAACGGAGGGAAGAAAATTGGGAAACAGGGTTAATAGAATGATTTGGAACCTTGAAGCGGAAACCATGCCCAGGGAAGAAAAAAAGAGACTTCAGTTGCAACGAATGCAGCTTGTTTTCAAAAGGGCCTATCATAGTTTGCCCTTTTACCGCCGGTCTTTTGAAGCCAAAAGCGTCAAGCCCGAAGACCTTAAGTCCCTTGAAGACTTAAGTAACTTCCCTTTTACATTAAAAACCGACCTTCGCGATAACTACCCGTTTGGCCTTTTTGCTACCCCCATGAGTAAAATTATCAGGCTGCATGCATCCAGCGGGACTACCGGAAAACCTGTTGTAGGTGCGTACACTAGAAATGACTTGGATCTTTGGTCAGAGGTAATGGCTCGTTCTTATGGCGCAGCAGGTGTAGATGAAGGCGATATGGTACACAATGCCTACGGTTACGGACTCTTTACCGGAGGGATGGGCTTTCACTACGGAGCGGAAAGGATCGGGGCCACGGTAGTACCGGTAGCAGGAGGATTGACCAAACGGCAGGTGATGCTATGGCAGGATTTTAAGCCTACTGTCCTCACCTGCACTCCCTCCTTTGCCCTTGTTCTCGCGGAAACTGCTGCTGAGATGGGCATTAACCCCGTAACAGATTTGAACCTGAGGGTCGGAATGTTTGGAGCCGAGCCCTGGACTGAACAAATGCGCCATGAAATTGAAAGTAAACTGGGCTTGGAGGCCTTCAACCAATATGGCCTAACCGAATTAATCGGGCCTGGCGTATCCTGCGAGTGCCCAAATCATAATGGGATGCACATCCAAGACGACCATTTTTACCCGGAAATCATTGACCCCGCAACTGGAGAAGTGTTGGATTACGGGCAAACCGGAGAATTGGTCTTTACCAGCCTCACCAAAGAGGCATTCCCGGTTATTCGCTATCGTACAAGGGATATTACCAGCCTGGATCCGGAGCCCTGCTCCTGCGGGAGGACCACGATGAGGATGAACAGGATTACCGGTCGTTCAGACGATATGCTGATCGTCCGGGGTGTAAACGTTTTCCCATCACAGATTGAAGGTGTCATCCTTACCAACAAAGCAGTCGCACCCGTATACCTGATTGTGGTAGACCGGGTCCGAAACCTTGACCAGATCGAAGTGCAGGTGGAGGCGGCTGAGGCAGTTTACCACATGGGAGAAGAAATGTTGCTTGAAATAAGCAACCAACTGCAACAAGAACTGGTACAAACCCTGGGTATCTCTGCAAAAGTGGTAGTGGTTCCGCCCAGAAGCATTGCTCGCAGCGAAGGCAAGGCTAAGCGGGTTCTTGACCGGCGTAACTTGCATAATTAACAGCTTGCCCCTTCCCGTATTCAAACCAACCCCGTTGACTTTGCAGGAATAGAACCTGGAGGCCGGTGAGCGGTGTCCTTGCAAGGGGGTGATTGGAAGAGCAAACCTATAGTTTTTATTCTGGTTCGGTCATGTGCCTGCGACACGTTGTTCCAAACGACCGTTAGAGCAGATCTGGAAGGAGGAAGTTTAATGTTGGGAATGGCAGACGGTTGGACGGCCATGGTATGGCTCTTAAACATCGGGTCTATGTTGTTATGTGTGGTTTACGGGATCCTGAACTGGAATAAAGGCGGTGAGGAATGGTGAATCTAGGAATTCTTGCGGTTATCTTGGTCATCTATATCGGAATCGTGAGCTATCTTACTTACCTGGGTTCGCAACAGACGAAAAATGTGGAGGACTACGCCGTCGCCGGGCGGCGGATGCCGGGCTGGATTATGGCCCTGTCCTACGCCTCTACGTTTATCAGCACTTCCGCCATCGTCGGGTTTGGCGGGGCGGCCGGTGTATTCGGTTTTACTCTGTTATGGCTGGCTTTGTTGAACTCGCTACTGGGTATTTTCGTTGCTTTCATTCTCCTGGGGAACCCGATCCGCCAAATGGCTAATAACCTTAAATCTCATACACTGGCCTCCATGTTGGGCGAACGCTACCAGTCCAAGTTCATCACCTGGTTTATCGGGTTGATGATTTTCCTGCTGATGCCTGCGTACACCGGGGTAGTGCTGGTCGGCGGCGCCCGGTTCATGCAGGAAGCCCTGCAGATGAACTACCAGTTGGCCCTGGTGGTACTGGCCGTGATCGTTGCCTTTTACGTCAGCTGGGGTGGACTGAAGGGCGTGATGTACGCCGATGCCTTTATGTGCGGGATGATGCTTTTGGGTATGGTGTTGCTCCTGTTCAAGACATATGCCGTGGTCGGTGGGGTGACCACGGGGCACCAGGCGTTGACCGGTATCGCCAACCTGGTGCCGGAGAACCTGGCCAAAGGCGGGCACCTGGGCTGGACGGCGATGCCCAAATGGGGTTCCCCCATCTGGTGGACTGTAATCAGCACCATCGTGATGGGTGTGGGTATCGGCGTACTGGCCCAGCCGCAGCTTACCTTACGCTTCCTGACCGTGCCCAGCCGCCAGGCGCTGAACCGCGCGGTGCTGGCCGGCGGGATCAGCGTGTTTTTCTTCACCGGCACTGCCTTTATGGTCGGGCCCCTGACCAACGTGTTTTTCTACCAAACCACGGGTAAGATTGCCATCGCTGCGGCCCAGGGGAATACCGACCTGATCATTCCCACGTTCATTAACTCCGTGATGCCCCCCGCCTATATCTACCTCTTCATGGTGACGCTGCTGTCCGCTGCCCTGACCACGGTGCTCGGACTGATTCACGTCCAGAGCGTGGCCTTTTCCCGGGACCTGCTGGCCACCTGGAACGTGAAGGCTAACCCCATGCTGCTTTCCCGCGCCGGGGTGTATATCGGGACGCTCGGGGCGGTGGTGATGGCCTTTATCCTGCCCCCCAGCATCATCGCCCGGGCCACCGCCTTCTGGTTTGGCATCTGTGCCGCCGGTATCCTGCCCGCGCTGTTGGGCGCCATCTTCTGGCGCCGGGTGACCAAGACGGCGGCTGTGTTGAGCGTGGCTTCGGGCTACGGGGTATCGATCTTCGGTTTTGTTTTCCTACACGCTGCTGAAGCCGTGCCCTTTGGGATCAGCAAGGCGCTGTTCGGGAAACCGACCCTGCTGCCCTTCCCCTGGACCCACGTGGACCCGCTGTTCTATAGTATCGTCATTTCCGCGTCAGTCTTGATCATTACGTCATTTGTAGGCAAACCGCTGCCCGAAGAGCACGTGGCCAAGTGCTTTCACGGTATGGGTCGGCGGGAAAGAACGGTGGGCGAGCAGGTCGGAGTATGAGGGGAACTTCACCCCACACCTCATAAAAAACTATATGAAAAAGGGGTCGGTGGCACACGCCGACCCCTTCCCATCCCCGATATAATGTGTGTGCATGCACCTTTCTCAACCTGAAAACCCTGGAAAAATCTTATTTAACAAATGATCAAAGGAATGATTTATCGATGCGTACCCCGGTAATCGATTTTCACATTCACCCGATTTGTTACGAAAAATATTGCTTTTCATCCGAGGAGTGGATCAAGCAAAGGCATCAAAAATCTGATGAAGAATGGCAGGATTTTATTAAATACTATTCCGAACCTTATAACTTTACCCAATATCTTCGGGATAACGGGGTGGATTACGGGATAATCCTGGCTGAGTTGAGCCCTATCACCACCGGTATTTGCCCTAACGAGTATGTGGCTGGATTTACCAGGGGGCAGGATAGGCTGATCCCATTCGCCAGTCTAAACCCTTTTCTGATAGGTAATCCTCGGCAAGAACTCTCACGCCTGGTCAGCGAGAATGGTTTCAGGGGATTAAAAATTTATCCTACCTACCACTATTTTTATCCCAATGACCGCCTGTTGTACCCCATCTACGCCAAAGCGGAAGAACTCCAGATTCCGGTAATGGTACATACCGGTTCTTCAGTCTTTCGAGGAGCACGCCTGGAGTATGGTGACCCGCTTTTTTTGGACGATGTGGCTGTAGACTTTCCCGGCATTCAGATTGTCCTGGTGCACAGTGGGCGAGGTTTTTGGTATAACCATGCCTTTTTCCTGGCCAGTCTTCATTCAAACATATATATGGAGGTGGCCGGTCTTCCCCCGCAAAAGCTCTTACATTACTTTCCGGAGCTTGAGCGTAACGCGGACAAAATCATCTTTGGATCGGATTGGCCAGGGGTGACAAGTATTCGCAGTAACATTGAAACCCTTCGTGAGCTTCCCCTGGAATCATCCACCAAGGAAAAAATCTTGGGAGGCAACGCCGATAGAATACTTAAACTAAAGGATTGCTGAGAAGTTGCTAACAGCAATACCACAACAAGATCCCCCCCTGTACAGAGAACTCCACCTTCTTCTCTTCCAGTAGGTATCCCAAATAGGCGGCAATGGTCGTGCGGTACAGGTAGTAACTTCCCAAATCCCGTGGAGTAACGCCAAACTGTTCCAACAGGTATTTAATTACTTCCTCGTTTCCCCTTGGCTCTTGAAGGAAATGGAGCACAAGGTCACAGGTCTTATTAATCCGGTTACGGTACGCTTTTAAGTGAGGCGCCAGCTCATCGGGTACCCGGTAGACCTGCCCGTGCCCCGGAACCACGTACTCTATCTCCAGGCTGCAAAGGTTTGCCAGTTTATCCACAGCCTCCAGGGAGCGTTGCACGTCCACTAAGAAAGGGATACCGTGTTTTTCCAGTACGTTTTGATCAAGAAAGGCATCGCCGCAGAAAAGTACCCCGTCCACTGAATAACCCAACATTCCGTGGCTATGACCTGCTAGATCCCATAGGTCTACCTGCCATCCTGCCAATTCTGTGGGAACCTGTTCACCAGGGTTCAGCAGACCGTCTACTGGTGATGGTGTGGCCATCAGAAACTTGTTTCGCAACATTTGCGGGGGAAATGCGCCGCTGTTGAGGTAGGTTGGTTCCCACCAGGGGTGCTTCAAGACATCTGCCTCGACGTCGGAAGCGTATACCCTGGCACCGGTCTTTTGCACCAGGGTCTGATTTCCACCAAAGTGGTCAGCGTGGGCGTGGGTATTGAGGATCCCTGCTATTGTCCAGGCTCCCGTTCTTACCGCTGTGTGGAGCCTAGCGCCGCTGCTTTTGTCCAGGCCGGTATCCACCACCAGGCACTGTTGAGAGTCCGGGCACAAGATAACTCCTATGTTGACAACACCGGGTAATAAATAGACCCTGGAAGTCAGACGCAACATAACAGAATGCCCCTTCTTACCAAATGCTCTTTTCGCATTCTCTTCACGGCTAGTAGACTTTAGGCATTGATTCCGAAGAGTTCAGATCATTTTCTATATGGCCTTTTCCTACACCCTTTCCGCTCTGTAGCCACATAATACTGCCGAGGATGAAAACTCCTCCAATAAGCTGCGGGCCGGATAGTTTTTCGGCAAACAGGAGACCAGAAAGGCCAACGGTAACAACCGGCTCCAAGATACTTACAATCGAGGCCCGGGACGGTCCGATCAGACTGATACCAAAGAAAAAAGTGGATATGGCAACAAATGTACTGAAAAAGGCCACTAACAGGGAGGCTAACCATGCCACCCAGGTAAAGCCGAAGCTAATGCTCTGGGTGAATAGACCTGCCCCCCAAAATACCAGAGCCGCCGAGGTGGAGATATAAGCGGCAGCAACCATAGACGGTATACCCTTTAGGAGGCGACCGTTTACGACTATATATACGGAGTATATAAGAGCAGCCGTCAAAATCGCACCTACCCCTAAAAGGTTAAGCCCTTGAAAAGAGGGACCAAGCACCAGGACCAGTCCTATGAAGGACAGTACCAGAGCTTGTAGTTGCCGCGTACTGGCGCGTTCGTCCCCCAGCACCACCGATAAAACAAAGACGATAGCCGGGTAGGCGTAAAGCAGCATCGCCACCATTGAAACGGGGATGAGACGCACGGATAAAAAATAGAGGGCGGAAAAACTCCCGTAACCTATCCCCCCTAAGATAAGGAGGAAGACCATTGCGCGTTTCGATACACGCGGGTTGATCCCCTTATACCATAACAACAGCCAGAATAGTACGGCTGCGGTCAGGAACCGGATAGCCAGCACCGTTACTGCATTGGCACCGTCGTCATACGCGAACTTCGCAAAGATCCCAAGGGTACCAAAGCCGGCGGCAGAGACTGCAGTCGCCAGGATACCCCATCGTTCCTTATTCAAAGATGTGCCCCTTTCTAACTATACAATATAATAGCTCAGGACTTCCACGACAACATATCTTCAAAAAATGTAAATGCCTCATAAACCCGATCTACGCCTGTTTTCTTCGTCCGACCTGCCTACCTTTTTCGAGAATAAGCTGCTCATAGGCATCCGCCATCCGGCTAGCACAGGCCTGGGACGACATTTGTTTTACATTCTCCCTGGCGCTAGCCGATAAACGCAAGCGTAGTCCATCATCTTGAATCACCTGTAAAATCCGCCCGGCCAGCGCCTCCTCTGTGGGTTCGGTCAGGTACCCGTCGGAACCGTCTATTACCATCTCGGCTGCACCAAAGGCGCGCACTGCAACAACAGGTAGACCCGCTGCTTTGGCTTCTCCAAGTACAATGCCCTGTGTCTCGGTCACCGAAGCAAACACGAACAGGTCGGCTCCGGCGTAGCACTTCACCACCTCTTCTCGCGGCAACAAACCGGTAAAAATGACCTGTCGACTTAGGTCCATGGACGCCACTATTTCATGTAAAGTTTCAGATTGGGGGCCTCCACCCACTAGTACCAGTCGTGCCACAGGGGCATGCCGGTAAACCCTGGCGAAGGACTTTAACAGGAGTCCCAGGTTTTTTTCTGTACTCATTCGTCCTACGTGGAGCAAAATTTTCTCCTGTTCCCCGATACCATACTGCCGCCGCAACCAGCCACGATCTACCCCGTTGAATTCGTCCAACTCGATGCCTGTGGGGATGATCCGGATAGGTTGGCTAACTCCCCCATTTACCAGCACCTGACTGACGACTGTGGTGGGGGCAATCACCAGGTCACACATATTACAAAAGTCACGCGTAATCTTACGGATGATTACTTTTGATAGGTTCTTACCGATGGGTACGTAATGGATATACTGGTCGTACAAGGTGTGGTAAGTACATACCAGTGGAAGGTTGTTTTGCCTTGCATACCGTGCTCCCAGTCTTCCCAACAAAAAGGGTGAATGCACGTGGATGACGTCGAGACCCAAGCGACGCGCGGTGTATCTCAGTTGGAGTGAAAAAGGAATAGCAAGCGTGAAATCCTGATTGGTGGGAGAAGGGATAGAAATAAAGCGAAACACCCGTGGTTCGGGCACACTGTCCGGATACTTGGGAGCAAAAACATATATCTCATGACCCAGGTTTGTCAATTCTCTGGAAAAGGTTTCTATAGAGCGTACCACTCCACTGGTGTATGGCCGGAAGCTGTCGGTAAAGAAACCTATCTTCAAGCGTAAAACCTCCTCTGGGAAAGCTAACAAAAACAACCTCAATTTCTATTCCTGTAATCTTCTATATCTTCGCTCCTGACTCTGATATTTCCTTTGGAGGAAAGGTGTACTCAAGAAAAAGTTGTAGACACTTTCGAGCATAATAATACTAAGCAACGTGATACAGATCACCGCAGTCGACAACCAGCCCCATTTTCTCAAGGCGCCGAAGGTGTTTCTCGATCATGATCCTCTCAAATAACTGGTATAGAGCGACAGGTTCCGGAAACTTACGGTAGATGAAATTTTCTGCGACAATATCATCCAGGCTCCTGGGCCGCACCAGGAAATCCAGGATCAGCCTTTCCCGATTAAAGATGACCTGTAAGTAGTCCATCAACCTTTCTTGTATGTTTTCTGTTACAGGTGGTTCATGGCTGGTAATTATAACCCGGGGGTTCATCGCGATGAGTTTATGAATGGAGTCGATGAACTGGTCAATATCAGAGGTCTCGTTACCATACCAGGGTCCAAAAGGTGTAACGTCAACATCCGCCGCAAACAGCACCCCCGAAGTTTCTTCGTAAAAGGCGCTGTGGCCGGGGGTGTGTCCAGGGGTGTGGATTACCCTCAGTCTGGTTGCACCGAAGTTAATCAAGTCACCGTCCTGTAACTCCACGTCCACCTGGGAACAGGGGTAACTGGTGTTAAAAATGGTTTCAGGCGCAGCAGGCACCCGGCAAAGGCCTGATGAGTACCTGAACTTTTCCCTGGAACGCATCACAGGAGCATCCAGGCGGTGGGCATGTACCAGTGCGTGTGGAAACATCCTGTTGTTGTGGACATGGTCGATGTGATAGTGAGAGTTGATCAATAGTTCGATGCTTTTTTTCTGGATTTTTTCCAAACGGTTTTTCCCAGCTCCCGTATCTATTAAGCCTGCATGCCGGTCCTGAATATACAAAGAATTGGAATAGGGAAACCTTCCCTGATTCTCCCCAACTAAAAGGTACAGGTGATCGGTAATTTCCTTTATCATATTAGAATGGTTTTCCTCCTAGCGGTAGAGGTATCTAGAATCTTTGACGTGATATTTTCATCCTCACAAACAGGTATACACCGTATACTAGGAGTACGGTTCCAAGAAAGGCCAAAGTTAAGGGGCCATACTCCTTTAGTAACCAGATTATCCACCTGTCCATCGCCAACCTCCCAGGATATCATGTCAACAAACTTGCCTTGGAAAGTAATTTTCCCACCAGGAGGGGGGATTCATGCTTGTAATACAGGCGATAAAGAAGTCCCCACCAAGTGTTTCTTATCAGTTCCTATACTTGGCAAGCAATTCTTTTAGCCTGGGCCGGTTGGTGAGGTACTTGTCCCGGGAAGGCACGATCCAATCGGCCAGATGAAAACGGCGATGTTCCGGGCTCCAAAAGTGATCCTTCAGGCTTTCCGGATCAAAGAGTATTTTATGACCTGCAGAAGTGGGAACGAGGTTACCCCGGGCCAGGCAAATGGGGCAGGTTACACTGCCATCAGGATCCAACCGTAAAGCCCTGCTGTAACAGATTGGGCATTGAGTCTCCCCTGCCTGGCGTGCTGTAATACCTTGGATTAGACCCAGGGCAACCTTTCTTCCCAATTCCCGTGCCCTTTCCGGTATTTCCGGCTGTAACAGCACCTCGGCCGGACCCGGCGAGTAAGCCTCCAGGTAATCCAGCACGCGGTATCCGAAAGCCAGGGCAAACTGGTTTAACAGCTCCACACCCAGGGGGTTCCAACGTGCGTTTCCGGCCACGGTAATGGTAACTGCTACCCGCTGCCGACCACTGAACTTTTCTAGGTAGGGTGAAAGCATCAAGCCGCGGTCACAGGCGCGTTTGATGACAGCAGTGGGGCTCAGGAGATAGGTAGGTGCAGCGACAATCAATCCATCCGCGGCAAGCACCTTATCGATCAGCCGGGGCATATCGTCCCCTGTCACCGCGCAAGTACCCTTGTAGACACAGGAGAGACACCCCCGGCATGTTTCTATATTAAGATCTGCCAAGCGAAGGACGTCCACCCGGACGCCGGCCTCTTTTGCTCCTTCCACCGCCTCTGACAGCAGCACATCACAGTTTCCTAATTTTCGTTTAGATCCTAATAGCGCTAGAATTGTTGACATCGTTGTTCCTCCTTCCTCAGCCTTCTGAGAAACCCCTCAATTGTGCCGGCCACCTCCACCGGTTTTTCCAGCATTACCATGTGCCCGGCGTTAGGCACAACAACCAACTCTGCCTCGAAAATTTGGGACTTAAGAAATTGAGAGTACTTGACAGGTGTTAAGCGGTCCTCCTCCCCGCATACAACAAGTGTGGGAACCTGCACCCCTGCGAGGCGGTCCATCACATCCCACCTGTCGCAGGCGGAAAAGTCCTTAAAAAAAACGTCAACCGGGACAGTGCATAACTCCTGCTGGGCCAGCCTGAGTAATTCGGGGGCAGTGTTAGACCCGTAGGCTAATACCGGTAACTCTGTTAACACCCGGCCCTGGCGAAGTTGCTCCAAAATTTGAGGGGCAACCCGCAAGCGCGCACCGGCGCCAATCAGGACGAGACTTTCTAAGCTATCCGGGTACTGCAAAACATAGTCTAAAGCGATCCCACCGCCCATGGAATGCCCGACCAGTACTACCCGCGGAATGTTCAGAAGTTTGACTAAATCATTAAGCCAGTCACGGTAGGTACTTATAGCGTCAGCTGCTGTTCCCTCCGATCTTCCGTGGCCTGGCAGGTCCACTGCCACCACGAAGTGGTCGATAGAAAAATTATTAATTAACGGCCACCAGTGCCGGTGGTTGCCGCCAGCGCCATGAATAAAGAGGATCATCCGATCTGAGCGGCCGCCCCGAGAGGCGAAAAAGATCTTTTTCCCCTTTAAGGTAACAAAAGGCAAATTGCTCCCTCCCCCTTTGCCCTTCCATATTCGCTTTTGCTAGCAAGGATCCTGCCGGGGGTAAAGTTTTTTCGCGTTTGTGGTCTCTTAATAAAGAACTTCAAGCAACTGGTGTTACTACATGACACAGGTTTCTTATTGTAACATTGACGCGCCGCACTTCTGGTGCTAGATTAAGACTAGCATGTTAGAAACCAACATGGTCAAAGGAGTTGGTTGTCTTGTTGCTGGTAGAAGTTACTCGCGGCCCACTGGTGGAAAGCCGCCATTACGGCCATGTGGCGGTTGTAGATGGCAGAGGTGATATCAAGTACTCAGCAGGGGATCCCCACTACTTTACCTATATGCGTTCATCTGCCAAACCGTTGCAGGTAATCCCGGTAATCGAAAGCGGCGCTGCCAGGCATTTTGGCTTTTCCAAGAAACAACTGGCAGTGATGACCGGATCCCATGCCGGAGAAGATATTCATACAACGGCGGTAGAGAGTATCCTCCAGGATATTGGTCTTAGACCAGAACATCTGATGTGCGGAACCCAGTGGCCCTTCCACCGCCCCACCACCGAGCGTCTACGGCGGGAAGGTCTGGAGCCGGGATTACTCCACAACAACTGTTCGGGCAAACACAGTGCAATGCTTGCTCTCGCAGTCTTTCATGGTTATTCGATTGAAAATTACCTTTCCCCGGATCACCCCGTTCAAACAGCGATGTTCAACGCTGTGAGCGAGATGTGTGGCATCAGTCCAAAAGAGGTAGTGTTGGGTATCGATGGGTGCGGCGTTCCTGTTTTCGGCATGCCGCTGTCGGCCATGGCCACAGGGTTTGCCCGCCTGGCATCACCACCTGATCAGCTTCCACCGCTTCGTGCTGAAGCGTGCAGGGCCGTCACTGGAGCGATGCTGGCATTTCCCGAAATGGTCAGCGGGAGTAAGCGCCTGGATACCGAACTGATGCTCCG
Source organism: Clostridiales bacterium PH28_bin88 (assembly GCA_000987045.1). GTDB lineage: Bacteria > Bacillota > PH28-bin88 > PH28-bin88 > PH28-bin88 > PH28-bin88. The sequence goes on from LAKY01000013.1 coordinate 45,266, forward strand.
TACCAGCGGTAAGGTAGTCGCCAAGATTGGCGCTGAAGCCGTACACTGCTGCGGAATTCCTGAGTTGGGGCTGGGTTTGGCCATCAAGATAGAGGATGGCGGTGAACGTGCCATTGCTCCCACTGTCATAGAGGTACTCAAGCAAATCGGCATATTAGCGGGCGAGCAATTGCAGGCTTTACGCAAGTTCCATCATCCGGAAGTTGTGAATCGACGTGGTGAGGTAGTAGGCACCATCCGCCCCGCCTTTAAATTGCGAAGTGGTAAAGTTTAGTTTGCCGAAGAACTGACAATGGAGAAGCGACTTCCGGCGGTAGCTGCGGAGTCGCTTTCTCTTATTAGTTACCTTTAACTACCTGCCAGTAATCCTGATAAAGAATGGCGTCTTCTGTCTGACGGTCAAAGGATTCGCAAATGACAGTTGGTTCCATCCCCAGGTCTACCATGACCCTGGCTAATTGCCGAAAATCGGGGCCATACCCTTCATCCATCAGAGTACGGTGACGTTTTTCACCGCCGGCGGTAAATTCGATGGGGCTAAAGTGGATGTGTAAAGACTTAAGGGTTTCTTCACCCAGGCGACAAGCCACTTCTTTCAGGATTGCCCTAAAAGCCGTCTGGTCGTTTAACACCCCTCCGCTGACAGCGAAAAGGTGTGCAAAGTCGATACATGGGACCACTCTTGGGCTTAAAGAGCACAATTCCAGCACCTCTTCCAGGGATCCGAGTTGGTTCCGTTTACCCATGGTTTCAGGAGCAAGCCGGGCACCCTCCAACCCCATCCCCACTGACAGCTCTAATACTTCTGCCAAAGCTTCCTTCGCTCTCGTCAAGGCTTCCCGTCTATTGCCGGTACCGCTACCGGGATGAAAGACCACAGTACTGGCCCCCATCCACATAGCGGCTTCCAGTGATTTCAAGAGATGCCTCCGCGTACTGGTGATAATCTGGGGGTCGGTCGATGCAAGGTTAATATAAAAAGGGGCGTGGATACTAAGAGCTATGTCGTATTTCCTGGCCTCTTGCCCCAATATCCTGGCTTGTGCCTCCGAAATCCGTACCCCGCGGCTACACTGGTACTCATAAGCGCTAAGCTCAAGGCCTTTAAGCCAGCCAGGGACCTGGGTGGACGATTTGCGCCCGTTTTGGTAAAATGAGGGCGAGTTTCCTGCAGGCCCGAAACGGGCCATGCCTTTCGACCCCCTTTCCCTAACGTATCATATTTCCACGCCTTTGCGAGGCGTGGCGAACGTTCTATTTATTTTATTACCCGCACTTACTGAAGCCACAGTTGCAGGTAAGGCATCCTTCGGAGAACTGCAGAGGAGACTTACACTCAGGGCACAGCCCTCTCTTTAGAAGTTCAACTTCGGACAGTTCTTGGGGCGTTGATGAGGAGCAACCGGCACAAGTAGCCCCCATCTCCTTCAAGGTATCCTCCAGCATCTGGAGAACTTCCTTCTTGTTCTGGTATTGTTGGGATTGCAGCTCTTGTTCCAGCACCCTACCAATGATATCAGGGCACGACTTTCCCACAATACTTTTGTCGGTAGCCTTCCGCCTGATAAAACTGGGACAACTGACCGAGGTCAATTGGTCGATAATCGCTTCAGGAGCGATATTTGCACGGAGGGCCAGGGATATCAACCGGCTTACGCCTTCGGTAAACCCGCTGCAACCGCCCGAAGAACCTGTAGTGATAAAGGTTTCGATCAGGCCTTCCTGGTCTGAATTAACGGTAATATACATTTTACCGCAACCGGTTTTCACCTGTTCCGTTACGCCCAGGGTCCGCTTGGGCCGGGGACGTGGATGCGTTTTTTCCCTGGAATCAACGTGTGTTTGTTCTGAAGCTTGGTCGGTTTTTCTTCCGGTGACCAGTACCTCCTGTTCCCGGCTGCCGGAGCGATAAACGGTTACTCCTTTGCAACCCAGTCGGTGGGCTAAAAGATAAACTTCCTCCACATCCTCCTTGGTGGCTGAGGCAGGAAAGTTAACCGTTTTGGATACCGCGTTATCACAATGCTCCTGGAAGGCAGCCTGCATCCTGATATGCCAGATCGGGGCAATCTCGAGGGCAGTAACAAAGACGCGGCGGATGTTTTCCGGCAGGGACTTGATGTGCTGGACGCTCCCGGTGTTTGCAACTTCCTGAATAATCCGGTTACCCTCCTCGGTGGGAAAGTTTTCATTAATGTACTCACGGAAAACAGGGTTTACCTCCACCAAGGCAGCGCCGTCCAGGACGTTTTTAGTAAAGGCAATGGAAAATGCGGGCTCAATGCCCGAAGATGCGCCGGCGATCATGCTGATAGTACCAGTGGGAGCAATAGTGGTACAAGTCGCATTACGCATGGTGTCCCCGCGGTAAATACTCCTGTCGATGTTAGGGAAGGGTCCTCTAGTCCGCCCCAATTCTTCGGAAGTTTGATGGGCCACCTCCTGGATACGGCCCATTACCTTCCTGGCCAATTCCACTGCCGAGTCCGAATTGTAGGGAATGCCCAGCTTAAACAGCATATCCGCCCAACCCATCACGCCCAGGCCAACCTTCCGGTTACCACGCACCATCTCGGCGATTTCCGGCAAAGGAAAATTATTTACCTCAACCACATCATCCAGGAAACGAATACTCCACTTGACTGTATCCTCAAGTTTTTCCCAAAGAATCTGTTTGTTTTCAACCATGTTGACCAAGTTGATCGAACCAAGATTACAGGCTTCGTACCCAAGTAGAGGCTGTTCGCCGCAAGGGTTGGTCGCTTCGATTTCTCCCAATTCGGGGGTGGGGTTACCATCGTTAAGGCGGTCCAAGAAGATTACTCCCGGTTCACCGTTGGCCCAAGCCCGTTCGACGATCCGGTTGAATACATCCCTGGCGCGCAATCGCTCGTAAACAACCCCGGCAAACTTGAGATCGTAATCGTCATCATGCTCCAGAGCATTCAAAAAGTCACTGGTAAGTCCAACGGAAATATTGAAGTTGGTAATATCGTCATTTTTTTGCTTGCAAGTGATAAATTCCAATATATCAGGGTGGTCAACCCGCAGGATGCCCATGTTGGCCCCCCGTCTTGTACCCCCTTGTTTAATAGCCTCAGTAGCCGCGTTAAACACCTTCATAAAGGAAACCGGGCCGGACGCAACCCCGCCGGTAGTTTTTACCGGGCTGTTCTTCGGGCGGAGACGGGAAAAGGAAAAACCGGTCCCGCCCCCGCTTTTATGAATGAGCGCGGCATGTTTAACTGCTGTAAAGATCTCTTCCATACTGTCCTCTACCGGTAACACAAAGCACGCCGAAAGTTGTCCCAAATCCCGGCCAGCATTCATTAGTGTCGGACTATTAGGCAAAAAATCCCAGTCAGTCATCATTTGATAAAACCTGTCGGAAATGGCTTGTAATTTCGTGGTAGAGACTTTCGGCTGGAATAGCTTTTCGGCCTCGGCTACCGCCCGCGCAACTCTCCGAAACATGTCCTCGGGCTTCTCCACAGGAACGCCATTTTCTTTTTGCAAGTATCGCTTCTCCAAGATAATCCGAGCGTTTTCACTTAAATTCAAAGACTGGTTCCCCCTTCCAATAATCTACACCTCCCTCGAAAATTCTCCGGGGAGTAAAATTTCCTTAGCTTGCCATAGTATTCGCTTTTTAAAGCCGGATCTCCTCTCCCATTAATTTCCTTGCTAAAGTTTATCTTATCTTGTAAAAGAGAACTTTACTCCCCTTAGGTTGATCAGTCAGCAGTCGCTTCTTTTTCGTAATGGACAACTGCCCCAATATCCGATTGGGTTCTTAGCCGTCCACGGGACATTAGTTAAAAATTTCTCTCCCTAAAAAATCGACACTTGTTAGTGCTGATGACCACATGTGTCGTATTCTGTCTAATAACCATAACCATTCTTAATATCCACAAGTTTTTCCACATTTCCACAGGGATGTTATATTTCCACTTGTTAGTCGGAAAAATTGCCGGAAAGAGAGGTAAAAGCCCGCATGGTAGCGGGCGGTTAGCGAGCCAAGGCACTTATTGCTGCTAGTAGTTGCGGTAAACAGTATCCGGTGGGAAAGACCGGATAGCCCGTACCAAGTATCCATCCAGTTCGGGTCGCGTGATGCGCAATCTTTTGGCGGCCTCCTCGCGTACCCAGTAGATGTCATCTCGGGTAGCAGCTATGCTAAGATGCAAATCAACTACTGCCTGGTTGGCACCAACTGTCACTCTAGCTGTGTTTACACCCGGGATAGCTCGGAGGGTTCTCTCCATTTGTTCCTCTAATGATGGGATTGCCCGGGAACCCTCAAACCCTTGGAAAGTGGCATTAAAATGTTTTTCTCCCATCCCCACCAAGGCGAAAAAAAGCACGGTAACAATTAATGCCTCCATCCACTGGCGGAAAGACACAAATCGTTTCACCTCTACTCCTCCTACCTGATATCTGCAAGAATATTCTTTGTCTTAGCAGAGGAGGTTATACAGGTGAAATGACATGATGTAGGCAGGAAGGTTTAAAAGAAAAAGGTGCCTGTGCTACTAGCGCCAGACAGGAACTGAGTATAAACTTCATCTACATTGTATGCCTGATTCGGTCTTACCGTGTCCCAGAACCACCACTACCATACTAAGATAAATCCATTGCTCCTAGTCGGTATCATGTTGATGTTCCCTGGCTTCCGGGGTTGTTCGAACAGGCCTTAATGCACGAAGAGCTTTGAGAGGATGTAGTAAAAAGAAACCCCAACAACCTGTAATGAACAGCAACAGGATCAGCCGGTAAGTCAATTCTCCCGATGCCAGGGCCCGGATAGCTCCATGAAGCCAACCGCCATACCGGTGGCGGATCTTTTCATTTCGGGCAGCCTGGATTAACAGGTTGGCAAACCACAAGCGGCGCTGTAGGTATGAATTAGCCGTGAAAAGGCCCATGCCAAAACGGTTGTCAAGTTCGAAACTTTTCAGCGGGTGATGGTAGTAACGAGCAAAAGCCTCGCGCGTGGCGCCACGGTACACGATGGTGTTAGCCGCCAGGTAAGCCCCTAAAAAAGCAGCAAAATACCCGTCCTTCAGCACCCGGCCGTATCCGGTAAGATCCCCGATTACCAACCACCCGTCACCGTAAAAGTTACGGGCTGGTCCGGTGAAAATGCTGGCCCCACAGATGGTATGGCACCGGGGTGTCTCCGATGCCCGCGGAAGGTCGATAAACCTTTTGACTGCGGGATGTCCGAAAACTATATCCAGTTCTTCTTTTTTCAACCTCTTCCCCAGGCAAGTCATGGTCAACCAGTCCTCGCCCTTGGGGATAAAGGCGATCACCGCTCCGGGTATAATGTTATCTACGATAACCATGCGATTAAGAATTCCGTTATAAACGGCTTTACTGGTATCTATCTCGGTAACGGATGCAGGGATTGTTGGCGGCGGGATAAAACCGGTTTTTTGCTGGAATTCCTGCATCATCGGCCTGTTTAGCGCTCTAAGTCCTCCAGCCACCACCAGCATATCTCCTTCCAGCTCGATAGGGGTATGATCAGGGTTGCGTTTGCTCAAAACGACCCGCCACCTCTTTGCTGCACCTGTTAACGGTTCTATTCTGGTAACAATAGTCGGTTCAATATCCACCAAACTGTTAAGCCATGGTTCCTCCAAGCCCTCAAGGATTCTATCTTTAATGCTATCGTCGAATCCCTCGATGCCAAACCTGCTGGTACGCAACAGCGCAGTCATGGGGGAGTGTAAATCCACCACCGCACTGCCCGCGCCGTTGATGTAAACGCACTGGTCAATTCTTTTTAAGATGAGATTCGACGGAATGTCCAGTTGATAGAGGCTCTCCAGTGTTTCTGCGGCTAGGTTTGTAACCAGGCCGCCACAGTAGTTGCAGTTGGTGCTGTTGATCATCACCACCTTCACCTTCTTACCGGCCTGTTGAGACTGCCACAACAGTTGCCGGGTAAAAGCGCTGCCGGCGATGCCACCCCCCACCACAATTACCGTGCTGTCATCAGGTAATGACGATGTTCCGGGCACCGTCACCACGCCGTGGATCCGCTGGGGCACCTTTGGGGAGTAATTGCGTTCCAGATACCGAACAATTTGAGGTACTTTCACCGGTCAGTCTCCTTTCTTCGGCCTAACAAGATAATTCGCCTCGTTTAAATTAAGTCCTCCCGGATTCCAAAGGAAACGAGGTAAATACGACCGTGTTCGCGGTGCAAAGCCAAAACTATTCATTTCTCTCCTGGGGGTAAGGGAAATCACCGGGAATGGCCGTGAAAACTGTATGGGTAACAAAAAGAAAACCGGCCGAAGCCGGTGGGAAAGCAGGTTCCACGAACCGTAGTCTTTTCATTACTTAAACAACAGTTTAAGAAAAGTTACCAGGACAGCTACAACAATTGTACCGTAAACCAGGATTTCCACCACGATCAACGCCATGGACTTACCAAATCCACTCGCGTGAAGTTCATGGGCTGCTGCCGCTTCCGGAAGGCCCCGTTCCTGGAGCAGCTTCCGGTATTCCAGGGGATGTTCCTCGGCCAAGTGTTCAACAGAAATCTTACCGTTAAGCCATACTCTACTTGTTGGGAAGACTTTGGGATTAAAGTGTACCGCGAAAAAGTGACCCATAAACAATGCCAGCATGGCCACGAATGCTTCGTTGGTATGCACTACCCTGGCTACATCCATCATCCACCGTGGTAACCAGGTAAACATCCGTGGGTACCACAAGATGAAACCGGAGAAACCCATGACGAAAATCCCCCATACTACCGCAAAGTATTCGAACTTTTCCAGGTAAGTGTACCTGTCGAACTGCGGTGGCGTCCTGGTTAACCCCAGCATGTATTTATAGTGGTGGATGGCGTCGGTGACATCTTTCCACCGGGGCATCATTGTTAGTACCGGTCCCTGCTTGGCGAACAGCCCGATCAACCATATTAAGTGGTATGCACCCGAAATGATCATGACCACCGCAAAAAACAGGTGCACATTAAACATTTTTTCAAAGCTGCCAAAAATACCGATTACAGTTGCAGCCCATCCTGTATGACCGTATTTAATCGGGAAACCAGTAACGATCAGCATCAGCACGCTTACCGCCAGCAGGAGGTGTTGCAAGCGCTGGTGGATGTTAAAGCGCTGCACGTGGGCAGGCAATTTGTTGTTGTTTAGCTCAGCCATCATTATAGCCTCCTTACCCTACATCTTGGCATCCTGACGAGCAGGAGCGTGGTGCTTGGCCTTAAGCCGGTGACGCAACTGGTGGAACAATTCTAACAAAATTACGCTGCCACCCTGGAGGGCGTCAAACAGGATTAGTACCAGGAAGACTTTCCACACGATCCAGAGGGGAAAAGCATTTTCCTTGTCTTCCGGCGTGACATGTTCCTTGCCGTCAGCCCAATTTGCCACCGGCTTTCCACCATGACAACTCACACAGGTGTTTGGCAGGTTTTGTTTCGAAACTTTTGACTGCGGGTCTTGCGCACTAAAGATGCCGTGAGAACCATGGCAGTCCACACAACTTGCGGCTTTGGTATACCCATGATTGAGCGCAGTTCCATGGAAACTTCTCCCATAGCTCTCCGCCACCTTGCCATCATGACAACCTGTGCAGGTAGCCTCTAAATTCAGTTTGGCGACAGGTGACGCCAAGTCCTTCACGGGGTTTATGCGGTGGGTATCACCATGACAACTGCTACAGGTAACACCCTCATCAATGGCTGAAGGCTGACCATGAACACTGGTGCTGTATTGTTGCACCGCAGGAGTGTGACACCTGTTGCACCACTCACCGGTTTGCTTGATTAGCTCTTTGCCGTAGACCGGGTTTTGGTGAGGAATGGTTTCCACACCCTGGTGGCACGTCGTACAGGCGTTCTGGCCGTGAACTGAAGATTGATAAGCCTTACCGTCTACGAAAAGGGATATTTCCTTACCCTGGAACTTGGTTTTTAAATCTTCATTTCCGTGGCAGGTTAGACACTTTTGATTCTCCGCTGAAACAACTGAGGCAAACGCTACTTTGTCAAACAGGAAGAAGCCTAAAAACAAACCCGAGAATACAATGGCGGCAAAAGTCGCCACAAAAAGGGTTGTCATAATATATGCGGCCGCCCGGGCCAGTTTCTGTTTCAACATTGGTTGCTCACTCCTTTCGGGGTCTCACCCTCGGCCATAAAGAGGGAAGTGTGCCTCTCGACTCGGCCACTCTAGGCTTTTAGCCTGTAGGAGTGAGTCTTTTGGGCTGAGGACGATATAATACGGGGTTAGAACAACAGATGGTATGCCATGGTACCAACGAAACCAACTCCGGCGGCGGTAATTAGTACGAAAACGGTAATGAACCATGCGGTCAGTAGATAAGAGACGAGACGACCAGCGGTCATACGCAGCATCAGGGCTCACCTCTTTTCTCTCGGAATTTTGTGGCCTACCGTCTTTTTTCACGGTACTCCGCTCGAGGTTACTTGTTGTCAATCTGTACGATGTTCGTTGAGACATTGCCGCCTTCGGGACCCAACTTGTACTCGATGTTAACGATACCTTTCGTGTTGATGTAGATGTACCGTTTGCAGTGCCTACACTTGATGACAATCGTGTCCCCTTCAATTTGGCATACGATCTTCTTGCACTGGCACCTGAAGTTTTCCATCCCGAACGACCTCCTTTGAAAAAACTAACCGACTCCCACCCATCACCGGCAAAAGGTCGTTTCACACTGCTATCACCCCCATAAATCAACTTAATTTGCTTAAATACTTACCTTGCTTAAAAACACAAGGCCAGCCCCGTTTCTGGATGCTGGCCTTGTGGCTTATAGCCTTGTGGCACCTGATCTCAAGGTATTATACGTCTTTTGTCTCTAACTTGTGGGTTAGAAAAGGTATGTACTAGCGCCGTTTTCCATTTTAAAAGCTGCATTTGAATGACATCTTTCGCACCCGTCCTGACACTCCCGATATGGGCACCCTGCCGGGTCTTCCCAGTAGTATTTCCCTGCTTGATATACGCAGAGACTTCAGGTAAAAGCTGGCTGGGCATCCGTGCAACTCCTGACAACATGGCATGCCATTCGCTCCCTGAAAGCACAGAAGGCTAGCCCCTTGTAGGATGCTAGCCTTCTGACTTGAAGTCTATCGACTAATGATCTCTAACCGATATTCAGATATTGGACTTTTTCGTTGGAACGAAACTCCACGTCCACCAGGCCTTTAGTATGGATGTAGATTAGCCGCTTACAGTGTCTACACTTGATGATAATTGTATCTCCGTCAATCTGGAACAGTAATTTTTTACAGGTGCAGCGGAAATTTTCCATGGCCAATCCCCCCTTTTGATACCAAAAGACCAGCACCCTGAGGACGCTAGTCTTTTGACTTTAAGCCTATAGACTCCTGATCTCTTGACTGATTAGTCTTCTATGGAATTTTTCTTCTTCGGGCAGCCATGTTTCTATCTGTATCTGCCCTTCAGCCTTAATCACCACATACCGCTTGCAGTGACGGCACTTGATCATCACTGTGTTGCCGTCAACCTGACAAATGATCTTGTGGCACGCACACCGGACGTCTTCCACCTAGTCCCCACCCCACTTTTTCTCTCTCTTTCTCTTACCTCTAAAACTCACTGCCCGTCCTCCTCGCAACTCCCTCCTTTCTCAGGCATTTTTAGCTATACCGTCAAAAACGGCCAGCTAAGTCGCAGCTGGCCGTTTGACTAACGTCTAAAGACTCAGCCTTGGGACTTGAGGTCTTTTTACTAGAACTTATGTAATTGTGGTATCTTTCACATTATACGTCTGTCTTCTTTTCTTACTACATTATATTCGGTACATCGCATAAATTTCCTGCTACTTTTACCCATTCAGACCATATTTTTTTAGAAAACATTGTTCTAGCTTTCACTTACTTTTCCTATTCGGCAACTAATCAAAAATTCCTGCTGGTTTGGTGTTAGAGTCCGAATAATTTTAACCGGTACTCATGTTCTGCTTTTCACAATAAATATTTCGCCATCCACCTTTTGATTCCTGCTTGAAATTACCTAAAATTTAATATTGAGATCATAATAATATTTTATGGCAAAGATATAAGCTAAATAGAATACCTTCGTCCAGTCCGCAATAAACCTGTGACCCATCTAAAGAAAACTTGGCTTTTACTAAAAAAGCTTACCCATTTGTATGGGCTTAGTCACTTATGCCACACAAAGTTATAATCTCTGGCTGTACAAAAAATACCCTTCGCCTTTTGAGAAGCGAAGGGTTAAAAAGGGATGGGGTTAGTTTAAACCCAAGGGAAGAAACGCGGTTAAAAACCAAACCAGGATTGTGCAGTATACCACCATTTCAAAAATGATTAAACCCTTGTTTTGAGAGAACTTTTCCTTTCCCATTTTTCCCTGTTCCTCCTTTGCCACCTCTTATACGCCAAGAGGTTTTTCACCAGTACCGGCCTGTGCTTCCCGGCGATGGCCATCAGACTTCATTATTCGTTCTAATTCTAACGGGTGTTCATGTTGCATCTCTTCTCTGCTCATTCTTCCATGAAACCAAACCCAACTCATGGGGAAGAAATTCGGGCTGAAATGTACGTTGTAGAAATGCCAGACGAATATCGCCAGGATAGCCAACATCGCTTCATCGCTATGGGCATAACGGGCGCTGTCGATCACCCACCGCGGGAAAAAAGCGGCTGCCATATCCGGAAACCACATCATCAATCCCGAACCACCCATGATGACCATTCCCCAAAATACGGCCCAATAATCGAACTTTTCCTTGTAGGAGTACCGGTCGAACTTGGGAGGCTCCTTGGTTAACCCCAGCAGGTACTGCATGTTTTGGAAAACGTCCCGTACGTCTTTCAGCGTGGGCAAAGCCGCGAGGGACAATTTTTTGGTAGCCAGCGGGTATAGCACCAAGTAAAACAGGTGGTAAACCGAACTTGCCAGCATCACCACAGCCGCAATTAGGTGAACGCTAAACATATTATCAAAGCCGCCGAACATCCCTGTCACCGCTTTAGCCCACCCGGAATGGTTGTACTTTATAGGCAGACCGGTAACAGCCAGTGTAATAAAACTGGTGAACATCATGATGTGTTGAATCCGTTGGTGAATATTGAAGCGTTGGAAAGTAGCTTTCGTATCGCCACTCAGGCGGCGTTGTGAAACCATTTTCTCACCCCTTATCGTTCTGGTTCAACTACACAGAAATCCCCGCGCTGTTTGTGCCAAGATAATTCCTCAATACAACCAGCGCCTTATTCGACTTTTGAAAAAGAACTTTAACACCTGACCACACCTTATCATGGAAACTACAGGACATAATCACGGACTAATGGGAACCGTTGTCGGCCCGGCGCGCCAGTTTATACTTACGGTAAAGTTCCAGTTCTATGTGGATGATCAGTAGCGTCATGGTAATAATGGTTAACCACGTAAAGAACTTGAAGGTAAAATACATGGGTGCACCGGAACCCTGGGGTTTCAGTACAAAGTGTTCCGCTCCCACCGCGAAGTTCTCCTTTGGTTGGTTATGACACTGTGCACAGGTTTGCGGAATGTTCGCCTTCGCCACCATGGACTCCGGGTTATCAGGCCCAAGGATGTCATGAGCTCCATGACAACTAACACAGGTAGCCGCTTTTGTACTGCCCAGGCTGACAGCTTTCCCGTGGAAACTTTCTTGGTAGCTTTCCTTGATTTCTCCGTCATGACAGGAGGTACAGGTGGCTTCAATGTTTCCTCTAAAAGTATTAGCCTGGGGATCATCACTCTTCTTGATCTCGTGCGCGGTATGGCAAGATGTGCAAGTTACTTGCCCGCTTTTAGCGTGTTCGCTTAGTTTAAACCGCTCAACAACCGCGGTATGGCAGAGGGAGCAACTCTCAGATGCATGGCGGGTAACTTCCGCTTTGGTGGCTACAGGATCGTGCGGGATCTTGGCCTGTTGTGCATGGCAGGTGGTGCAGGTATTCATTCCGTGTACTGAACTCTTAAATTTATCGGCATCTACCGCCAGCGACACCTTTTCCCCGTTGCGTTCCACCTGCAGGTTAGGGTTTTCGTGACACAGCATGCACTTTTCATTGGCATCGGCAACCGCATTGGTCTGTGCCCAGGCTGTGGGTATGACCAATAACAGACCTACCAGAGAGATTATTAGGACCAACCACAGCCTGGGGGTATATGTTGACTCTTGCATTTTTCGTCACCTCTTCTAGACGCTTTGCTCCAACCTGTATTCAATCTTCACATTTCCCTCATGACCCGACAGTAAACCGGCAGTCTTGATCACAATCATTCGTTTGCAGTGCCGGCACTTGATGATAATCTCATTACCCTTCACCTGGCAGACGATTTTCCCGCATTGACACCGGACATTTTCCATCCTTCTCACCTTCCTTGATTTATGGCCGTCCTACAGGGGCAAGAACGGCGGCCATACCACGAAGACTGAAACTGCAAAGGTTGTTGCAAAGATGCACGTGCCCAACACAGAGAAGGTAACTACCTTCAATAAGCCTCCACGGACCGCTAACGTATACTGGGTGAGATACCAGCCTAAAGAGGCGCTGAAAACAAGCACCAGGGCTAGACCAACGATAAACAGCAGTTCCATGCCTTTTCACCTCCTTAAATTTTTTGCCTACAGTGGCAGAAACGGCGGCCATACCACGAAGACCGTGACCACAAAAGTCATCACAAAGATGCCTGTACCTAGTAACATAAGTGAGATCCCCTTAACCAATCTCCCCCGGATGCCCATCTTGAACCGGGTTAAATACCACCCGAATGCTAAACTAAAAACCATCATCAGAGCCACTCCAAAAGTGTAAATGAGTTGCATTTTTATTCCTCCTTTCCTTAGTTAAAAACAAATAGCCAGCATCCAATTCAATTTGGATACTGGCCTCTGGACTCAAAGTCTCCGGACTCTTTAGCTAGATATTGTGTTTTAAGCATTGACCGCACTGTTGCCCGCAGTTGCGTATTGAGCAACCACCCGAGGACTCCCAGCAATTCTCCCCCCACTTATTGTAGGGGCAATCCCTCGCTAGGTAAAAGCTGGCCGGACATCCGAGTATAGCCCTGCAATTCATGCTCCCTTCAGCCCCCAACCCAAATTGCCCGCTAACCTCTAACACCCTTGCTTCCCCCCTTTCGTACTTAATGAGTGCTTTCACAAGGCCAGCGGATTACGAAAAAATGAAAATGCTGGCCTTTGATGAAAACAAATAGCCAGCATTAAATAATCATGCTGGCCTCTGGACTTAAAGTCTCCGGACTTTTCCGTATTTCTTTCTCGATTAAAAATTACCAATTGCAGGAAGGCTGATAACCCTGCGAAGAAGAAGGTTATATCTTTCACTTGCTTCTCTTGTTATATTTTATTCGTTATCGCATCGAAATTTCCTTCTTGGGAAAAATATTTTTTTGAAATATTTTCGTAAAACTTAATAAGGTCATGAACAACCTTTTCAGGTACGTTCATTTGCCCCAGTCTTACCGGGGCATAACTACCGTGAAAGTCGGTTCCCCCGGTAGCCAATAAACCATTATCTATGGCCATGCATTCGTACCGGCGTACCCATTCCTCCCTCTGATCGCCAAGGTAGTAATAATAGACTTCCAGCCCGATATCACCAAGCCCTAATAATTCCTGCAACAGATTGTCATCCCGGATCAGTGCCGGATGTGCCACAACAGGAACACCCCGCGCTTTACGGATCAACTCTACTGCGTCAGTAAAGCTGTGTTGGCTAAATTCTACGTAAGCAAGTCCGTCTTGGGACAAGTACCTGCGCAGGATCTCCACAGCCTGAATCCGGGTTTGAATGTACCCGGCTTCCCTAATTGCATGCAGGATATGGTTCTTTCCGATTACCCCGTTCTCCGGCACCACATTTTGAACTTGGTCCCACTTTACGTTAATACCGTATCGCTTGAGTCTTTCCACAGTTTCCTGAGCCACAGTATTTCGCTGTTCACGGAGTTTTTTTAGGCGTCCTTCGAGCAACGAAGAGTTCATATCCACAAAATATCCAAGAAGGTGAACCTCCCGGCCTCGATGTGTTGTCAGCAGTTCCACCCCGGGGATAACCTGAACTCCTCGCCTCCTACCAACCAAGGAGGCTTCCAAGCACCCTTCAATGCTTTCGTGGTCAGTGATGGAAATTGTTGAAAGTCCCAGTTTGGCGGCGGTTTCAACTACTTCAGTCGGAGTAGCTGACCCGTCGGAGGCGGTAGTATGGATGTGTAGGTCCACCGGCATGGCCTCACCCCGCTGTCTCTTAAGATAGTGCCGGGTTTAACTTGGTGTATTTCCATAATATTTTATTCGAGCAACCCTTTAGGATACCTGCTACGTGCCTGAACATCCGGGTGACAAAAAATACTGTCCAGTCACGGTTGACTGGCGTTCCCGATTTGCGTATAATAAGGTATGCAAAGTCCTGCAGGGGAGTAGCTCAATTGGTAGAGTAGCGGTCTCCAAAACCGTTGGTTGCGGGTTCGAGTCCTGTCTCCCCTGCCAAAAAATGTGTTTAAAGCCGAGGAAAGCCTCGGTTTTTTGTTTTTAAGAAAGATAACCACAAATAACGAAAGAGGGAGTACCAATCTCCCTCTTCCTCGTATATAACAGAAAACCGATTTGTTTAAGCGACATTAAGCTTCAGCTTTAGCTGCTTTGGCGGCAGCGATAATCTTCTCTGCGATATGGGATGGAACCTCTTCGTACGTGGCAAACTCCATGGTGAAGCTACCGCGTCCTTGGGTGATGGACTTTAAGTCAATAGCATACCGGTACATCTCCGACAATGGCACCTGTGCTCGGATAATTTGTAGTTTACCTTGGGGTTCCATACCAAGGATGCGCCCCCGTTTGGCATTCATGTCACCAATGATGTCTCCCATAAACTGTTCTGGTACGGTTACCTCGACATTCATAATCGGTTCAAGAAGCACAGGTTTTGCCTGCTCCACCGCTTTCCGGAAGGCGAGCCCGGCCGCTATCTTGAAGGCCATTTCCGAGGAATCTACTGTATGATAGGAACCATCAGTTAGAGTAATCTTGACATTTGTCACCGGGTAACCAGCCAGGATACCCTCAACCATTGCCTCACGGATGCCTTTTTCTACAGCCGGAATATACTGCCTGGGCACCGCACCACCGAAAATGGTTTCTTGAAACTCAAAGTCCTTATCAGGTAATGGCTCCATGTCAATGTACACGTGACCATACTGGCCATGACCGCCGGATTGTTTTTTGTGCTTTCCTTCAACCTTGTTTACGACGGCCCGGATAGTTTCCCTGTATGGGACTTTCGGGTCGGCAATTCCGACTTCCACCCCAAATTTCCGCTGCAGTCTCTCCATGATAATGTCAAGATGCAGTTCACCCATGCCGGTCAGGAGGGTTTCTTTGGTTTCAACATTTTTACTAACCCTTAAAGTGGTATCTTCCTCTAAGAGTCGGTTAATGGCGTTGGAGAGCTTGTCTTCATCGCCTTTACTTTTGGGCTTTATCGCCACTGAGAAGCTAGGAGCGGGAAACTCAATACCATCCAGTATGACAGGGTTTTGTTTAACAGTAAGGGTATCCCCGGTGGTGGTAGACTGAAGTTTGGTGACAGCGCCAATGTCTCCGGCCTTTAATTCGGAAACCGCAGTCTGGGCTTTACCCTGCATGATAAAGATTTGACCGATTTTTTCATCCGTTTCCTTGTTTACATTGTATACGGTAGAATCAGGTTTCAGTGTTCCGCCGTATACCCGTAAGAAGCTTACTTTTCCAACGTAGGGGTCCGCCAGAGTCTTAAAAACGAGTACGGCCAGCGGATCTTTCTCCGCTTGAACAGTTCCGATACCTACACGGTCAAGGGGAGAAGGCATAAAATCCACGATTACGTCAAGTACCGGCTGGATCCCGATGTTTTTCAAAGCGGAACCACATAGCACTGGTATTACACTGCCCGCCCTCACTGCCTGTTTAAGTCCGGAAACAATTTCACCGGATGTCAGTTCTTCACCTTCCAGATACTTCATTAAAAGTTCGTCGTCTCCTTCAGCCGCTGCCTCAACGACTTGTTCGCGGTAAGAAGAGACCTGATCCGCATACTCAGCAGGGATTTCTTTTTCTTGAAACTTACCGTCTTCAGAACCGTAAACGTAAGCCTTCATTTTCAACAAGTCAATAACACCACTAAAATCCGCCTCAGCACCTATGGGTAATTGCAGTGGGACGATTTTGCCGTTCAAACGTTCCTGCATCGATTCCACAACACGGTAAAAATTGGCATTTTCACGGTCCATTTTGTTGATGAATGCAAGGCGAGGCATATTGGCTTTATCAGCATACTCCCAGATTACTTCTGTCTGCACCTCCACCCCTGATACCGCACACAGTACCATCAACATTCCGTCAACTACGCGCAGGGCTCCTTTTACATCTCCAATAAAGTCGGCGTAACCTGGCGTGTCGATCAGGTTTACCTTGTGATCCCCCCACTCGCAGGGAGCCAGAGAAGAATTGATCGTTACCTTCCTCTTTATTTCTTCGGGGTGATAATCGGTAACGGTGTTCCCGTCGTCCACCTTACCCAGGCGCTTGGTGACACCGGTATCAAACATGATCGCTTCAGTCAGAGAGGTTTTTCCGGCCCCACCGTGGGCAACAATGCCCACATTTCGAATTTGCCCTGTTTCGTAAACTTTCATGTGCGTCCTCCTTTATCTCAATACTCCATCTCAGCCGGCATCAAACTTCAGAAAAGATAGCCAGCAATCAAGTTATAGTATATAATTTCTCTCCAATGCGAAAAATCCTTTTTTCTATCCCAATAATTTTGCTGTAATCTTTTACTTGCAATTGTTTATTCTACCTTGTATATATTGGCACGCTGTTAGCTCTTACCATCTTTTCGAATTATCCGGATACTTAAGGACCACGACCGTAAAACACCCCTGGACATTGTGTGAATTATTGTTCCCATGATCACGACCAGATATTCCCGTACTATGTATATATTACCTGCGCATAAATCTTTATCAAGGGGGTGAAAACGTGGTGAGGCAAACACTATGGCAAGGAGCCCTGGTATTGGTAACCGCCGGCGTAATCAACAGGTTGTTGGGGTTCATCTACAGGATCCTGGTTGTACGCGTGGTAGGACCGGAAGGGGTTGGGTTGTATGAAATGGTTTTTCCGCTGTATTCTCTTGTCTTAGTGATAACCACTGCCGGGATCCCCGTAGCCGTAGCTAAGATCGTTGCGGAACAAGAAGCGCTGGGTCAGTGGTGCCAGGTTCGCAGGGTTTTCAGGGTCTCCTTCACAGTCCTTATCCTGGCAGGGCTTACCACTACAGTATTGCTCTTGTCCTCTGTGGACTACATTCCGGTACAGGTTTTCCCCGACTCTCGCGCCCTTTGGCCCTTTTTTACCACCGTACCTGCTATCATAGTAGTTGCAGCCGGTTCAGCCCTCAGGGGTTACTTCCAGGGACTACACCAGATGACACCTACCGCTGCAAGCCAGGTTTGCGAACAGCTGGTTCGCATCACCCTAGGGTTATACATGGCTCACAGGATGCTTCATCGAGGACCCGAGTACGTGGCAATGGGCTTAGCTTTGGGAATGGTAGCAGGAGAGGTGGTAGGATTTTTTATATTAATCATTTATTACTTTAAGACGGGCCGAACTCCCAGTGTCACCGCCGCAATGACAGACAAACGTTCACCGCCCCTCCAGTTGTTTAAAGAAATCTGGCGATTGGCGTTTCCTGTTACGATCGCAAGAATTGTCACCACTTCGCTCTTAAGCATCCAGGCACTAATGATCCCCCAGCGTCTTCAAATCTCGGGGGTTTCCGTAAGGGAAGCCACCGTCATCTACGGCCAGTACACCGGTGTAGCGATTGCTTTGGTGAACCTCCCTACTGTCATCAGTGTTTCACTCGCTATCAGCTTGGTCCCTGCCATGGCGGAAGCCATAGCCCGTAATGACCTCAACTCGGTTCAGCGAAGGTGTCAAGCGGCAGTACGCCTCACCATCATCTCGGGATTACCCTGGGCAACCGTATACTTTTTAATGTTTCGTGAAATTAGCGATCTTGTTTTCGGGCTTCCCGAGGCCGGCCTCCCTTTACAGGTTCTCTCCATTGGATGTATCTTTTACTACCTGCAACAAACGACCGGGGGTATTCTCCAGGGCCTGGGCAGAGTAAACCTGGCACTCCGGAACGTGGTCTTGGGTGCTTTTGTAAACCTTGCCCTGGTTTACTGGCTTACAGCCTTGCCGCTTTATGGCATACTTGGTACGGCTGCGGCAAACAGCGCCGGTTGGCTCGTCGTCGCCCTTTTAAACACCATTTGCGTCTCCCGTTTAACCGGTTTAAAATTTGATGGCCGGAAATGGTTAATAGCGCCTTTGGTAGCGTCGTCCGGGATGGGTATCGCCATCATCCTGTTGTGGGTACGTATATGGCTGGTAACAGGGCACCGCCTGGTGGCGACTCTCCTTGCCCTGCTTATCGGTTTGGTGTGCTACCTAGTATTACTTGGGGCTGCGGGAGCTATTACCAAAAGCGATCTGCAACACGTCCCTTTATTAAGGTGCTGTTTCCGATAGCAAAATCTCATGCCACATTTTTTTAGTCTTATTGTCGCGGTATCAGGAAATCCTAATAACAGGAGGTGGTGCAAAATGGCCAAATTTACCGGTACTGACAAATTGCTACCGGAACCGGTTTTGGAAGAGTTTAAGTATGAAATAGCGGAAGATATGGGCATCGGCACCCAAGTCCGAGAAGGTTATTGGGGCGAAGTAACGTCCAGAGACTGCGGCCACGTCGGAGGAAAGATTGGCGGTAATATGGTAAAAGTTATGATCCGAGAAGTTGAGAAGCTATTGGCTGGTAATCCTATTTGAAGGTACCCGGGCAGGAGGTAACAAAACCTCCTGCTGATTTTAAGGCACCCTATCTCTCCCTGTTCAGATCCCATGAACGCACTTCCTCCAGGATACGATAATCGGTAAGGTCAAAATGGATAGGAGTGACCGAGATAGCCTGTTCAGCAATAGCAGCCAGGTCTGTACCCGGTTCGCGGTTAACATCCACTACTTCCCCGGCCAACCAGTAATAAACCTTACCACGAGGATCCTTGCGTTTGTGTACGGCATTGTCGTAACGCCGGGTACCTAACCTGGTCACTTGTACGCCTTTAATCTCGTTCGCCGGTAGATCAGGAACGTTGATATTCAGGAGGGTATCTTTAGCCAGTCCTTCGCGGTATAGCTTGGCACACACTTTGGCCGTAAAACGTGCCGCGAAACTAAAATCCAAATGGTCCTCCCCGGTAAGGGAGACAGCCACTGAAGGAATTCCGGCCATCATGCCTTCGATAGCTGCAGACACTGTACCGGAATACAGCACATCGGTGCCCAAGTTCGCTCCACGATTAATTCCCGAAACGACAAGATCAGGACGTTGCCCTACCAACAAGCCTTCCAGTGCTAATTTTACACAATCAGCCGGAGTCCCTGACACCGCCCACCCCACTTTGCCGCCAGAAAAGGATACCGTCTCCACACGTAATGGTTTATGGACTGTAATGCCGTGGCCGCTGGCGCTTCTTTCCCTGTCCGGAGCGACTACTGACACCCTACCTACCCTTTCCAGCTCTATGCGCAGCGATTGAATTCCTATCGCTTCAATGCCATCGTCATTGGTCAAGAGAATATGCATATGCTCCTCCCAGATGATGTGTCTATTTGAAAGCAGCTAAGTTCGGTTCAAGAATGCCCGGCAACTGTGGTTCACGAATCGTTGTTTCTTAAAACATGCACAACCTGGGCGAAAAGCCTTTCAGGTTTCGTATATATTTACTGTCATGGTATTGTCTTCTTTGTTTTTGCTTAGTCCTATTATCAACTGTTTATGTTTTAACGACTTATTAAGGAAATCCACTACTTTGTAGAGATCTTCCCAGGAGCTAAAATTCTTTGAAGCTATCAGTTCCAATCTCCCTTCGGGTTTTTCCGTCAAGTTTTCATCCCCCCTACAGTCTAGTATTTCTCTTCACTAAACATTTTTCCCTGCCGCCATGGAAAAACTCCAAAGAAAAAGATGAGGCGCGGTAGCCTTCATTCAAGGCCCCACGCCTTATTGTAACATACTACTGCTTCCTGATATTCTTTTGTTTGCTCGCAAACAGCGGCCTTTAATCGCCATGCAGGTCTACACCCGGGTTGAACATGGAGAGTTTGATCGATGTAAATCCTGGCCTCCTCGAAGCGGCCAAGTTTCGTCAAGCACGCCGCCTTATTGAGCAACCAGGAGGTGTTTTGCGGTTCAAGGGAAATGGCACGGTCGTAACAATGCAACGCTGCCAGGTATCGACCAGCCTCCTCAAGACACGCACCCGCGTTGTTATATGAGGTGGCATCACGGGGATTTTTCCGGAGGGCAAGGTCATAGTAATCAAGAGCTTCCAGCCACCGTCCAACGCGGAACAGGGAAAAGGCCAGGTTTGACAGAACTCCGGGGTCGTCGGGTAGATATCTGGCGGCTTTGGAAAAACAGACGGTCGCTTTATGGTGATCCCCTAGTTGCAACCAGCAATACCCAAGATTATTCCACATCTCCCCATCTTCAGGAAAACTGGAGAGCGCCTTGTTCCACCACTTCAGGGTTTCTGCTACTCGACCCAGTTTTTGTAAAGCCATTCCCAAATTAACCATCACATGCCCACTTTTAGGAAGCAATTGGTGCGCCTTTTGGTATGCATGTAGTGCTCGTTCCCAATCGCCCAGGCGTGCGTAGCAGTAACCCACGTTATTCCATGTTTCACCGTCCCTGGAGTTCATCTGCAGGGCGCAATGATAGCGCTGGATGGCGTCCGCATAAGCCCCCGACTTGGCTAAAGCATCCGCACGGGTTTTCAAAACGGCGAAATCACCCTTAACCAAATCAACAGGCTGGTTTACCTCTACAGCCAGGTGCTTTTCTGTTACCTCGAAAAAGACGTTGGGTTTGGCCTTGTTTTTCCTGCTACATCCGGTAAGGGATCTGCTCATGTTTTTCTCCCCCTTGAAGTGTTTCCATAAGGTTTCGAGGGAAGACATGGGCATCCCTTCTATAAATACCATAAATCGTAAGACAAATCCCCTGATGAAGCGACAGCTTCTGTCGGGGGAACCAATTAACGGCATTTATCGCAATAACCGTAAAACTTGAGTTGGTGATCCATGATTTCAAACCCGCTTTTCCTGGCTATCTGCGCCTCCAGTGATTCCAGCAAGTCGTCCTCAAATTCGGTTACTTTACCACACTTCACGCAGATCAGGTGGTGGTGATGATGTAATTCTTTATCGGCAAACTCGTAGCGACTTCGCCCGTCATCAAAGTTCATCTTTTGCAGGATTTCAAGTTCCGCCAGAAGATCAAGGGTACGGTATACTGTTGCCAGGCCAATTTCCGGATGTTTTTCTTTAACGAGATTATATAATTCCTCGGCGCTTAAGTGGCGATCGGCGTTATCCAAGAAAGCCTTTAAAATCACCTGCCGCTGCGGTGTAACCTTGTATTCCTTTTCGTGAAGGGTACGGCAAACTGATTCCAGCGTATGGGACATATGGACTCACCCCCGATCAGCCTAATAAATCCATGATCACAGGTTATTATATGCCGTGTGGTGTTTTTTGTCAACTTCGCTGGTGAGCCAAACTCAAAACTCTTGAACTTCAAGAACTCCCCAACCTGCAACTGACCTGTGCGGGTACACTTAATAATTCAGCCTATGAACCAAAAAAAAGCGATTTTCAACAAAAAAACACCCACGGCTGGGCAGCCGCGGTGTTTTGGTAATGATACCTTTTTATTCGCTATGGTGACGTAGCGATGCGCCTTCATCTTCCAGGGACAAGTCTTCCCATTTGCCGCAACGGCTTCCCCAGCGGGCGATGACTTTCTGCCCTGCCTTGATGTTAATGATTTCACACAGATTTGAACAGCCCTTACATTCGAAACTTGTGGACCGGTAATCAATATCGGATATATCAAAACCCTTGAAATGGGTCGTCCCACCTTGCCGGTCAATCGCTTGATGAGCCAGCAACGCCGCTCCGATAGCTCCCATTACATTGAAATGCCGAGGGACCACCACTGGCTGACCCAAAGCCTCCTCAAAAGCGGCCTTGATGCCCTCGTTAGCAGCAACTCCGCCCTGAAAGGCTACAGGCGACAATATCTCCTTGCCCTTACCAACATTATTCAAGTAGTTACGAACCAGAGCCTGGCAAAGACCGGCGATAACATCCTCCAGATTGTGGCCCATCTGCTGCTTATGAATCATGTCTGATTCCGCGAATACAGTGCACCTGCCGGCAATGCGTACCGGAGTTTTCCCCTTTAAAGCATATGTGCCGAAATCTTCAATGGGTATCCCCAACCTGGAGGCTTGCTGGTCAAGGAAGGAGCCGGTTCCGGCAGCACAAACGGTATTCATGGCGAAATCAGTAACTACCCCGTCCCTTAGAATGATGATCTTGGAATCTTGCCCGCCGATCTCCAGAATCGTTTGAACTCCTGGAATGACGCGAGAGGTGGCAACCGCGTGGGCGGTAATCTCATTTTTCACAACATCCGCGCCTACCAGTACCCCCGTAAGGGCTCGTGCACTTCCGGTGGTCCCTACTCCCTTGATCGTGAAATCTCCCGGTAATGTCTCACGTATAACTTTAAGACCTTCCTTGACCGCCCGGATAGGTTGTCCAAGAGTTCGCAGGTAAAGACTTGCCATCACTTCGCCCAACTCGTCGATAACCACTACATTAGTGCTAACTGAGCCGACATCAACACCCAGGTACCCTTCCACTTGATTGTCCCTCCAACTGCCTTCTTCTTTGTTCTAACAGGTCTACAAAAGCCTCCAACCTGGTCTGAACCCCGGCTTTACCAGTCTGCTCGTCAATGGTAATGGTTAAGACGGGAATCCCTAAATCGCGACTGACCCTTGGGAGGATGCTTTTTGCAACAATTTCCGGGATACAGGTAAAGGGAGCTAACTGAACCACCCCGTCAAAACCATTCCTGGCGTAAAGGATAGTTTCGCCTATGCTGTTAACCCCGTGTCCCCCGACCAACTGGTCGAGGTAAGGCCGCGCTATTTCTTTGAGGTTGTGTTCCCCGTTTGCCATCACGTTGTGTTGGGTGTAGCCAGTAAGGTAAATAGAACGATGGGTTTCTACCCCCATTTCCCCCAAGGTCTTTTCGATATCCAGGTTCATAAAAGGTTCCAAAACAACGTAAATTTCCCCGATCAACCCTACCCTTAAAGGACGGCGGGTACGGTCCTGCGGTACAGACCTGATCATTTCCTCGGCCTTTTCCCGGGCAGCCGCAATTTCTTCTCTTGTTTGGGCGGCATCCAGCAAATCGAGAGATTGGTTAAATACCCTGGTGGTTTCGCCCCGGTGAATCTCATAAGGCCGGATCTGGTGAGACAAGATTTCGACTGCATCTACAGCTACAAGTTTACCCCAGGCGGTTTTTAATTCGGAAACAAAACAAGGCCAAGAAACCCGGGTGGGTCTGATTACCTTGCCAATCTTTTTAATAAAGTCCCACATACCCCTGAGCGGGGGATCGAACACGAGCAATTCGAATTCATATCCGAGGCTTCTTAAGATCTTTTCATGTAACATCCCGTAAAGCCCCGCCCGGCATGGACCTACACCGCCGGACGTGATAATCATCTCGGCCCCTTGTTGCAGTACCTCAACGTAAGTACCCAGAACCATTTTAAAGGGAATGCAAGCAAATTCAGGGGAATACTGCACCCCGTAACTTAGAGTCTGCTTACTGGGTGCTGGAGGAACCACCGCCTCGTGCCCGAGGTGTTCTACCAGGTGTTTGAAAGCGATGTATGACGTGCCCATATGAGCAAAAGATACCTTCAAGCCGTATCCCTCCGCAACCGGATCATGTCTACAAAGGCTTCTAACCGTGTCAGCATACCTGCTTGTCCGGTATGTTCGTCGATGGTAAGGCTCATAAAGGGAACCCGCCCACGCTGCCTGCTATCAAGTTCCATAATTTTATCTACCATAGCGTCCGGCCCGCAGCCAAAGGCGGTCACATGGATAATACCATCAACAAAATCTTGTTCCAAGTAATGGTGGGCTGCCCAAACCACTTGGTTGCTGTAATGCCAAAATAACCTTTTAGGCAGGCATTTAATATGACGGCGCAGTAGTTTGGGCGGAACCATTTCCGTTGTCCAAACGTTGGCCCCTAATTTGTCCAAAATTCCTAACAAATTAACGTTGATATAGTTGTCATGTACTTGGTAAGGATAACCCAGCACTGCCAAATTAAGGTCGTGATGGCTGGATGCCGGCGCGGGTTCGTCTTCCCCGAAAAGCCTGGCCATGGCCTGGTACGGGAGATACCGGTCCAGCAGGAGTTTTTGGTATAGACGGTGCTTTCTGATAGCTTTGTGGTAAGCCCGGGTTGCCGTGGACCATCCCGTGTTAAGTGTTTTTCCAATTGCTTGGCAAACGCGAAACAATTCCCCTCTCCCTTTCATCAGGTCAACCCGGATGTCGATTAACGGTGGTAGCCGGTCAAGAGTATACCGGATCATCTCTGGTAAACCCAGAAATTTGGGGCAAAACGTAGATTTGTCGCCTACACTGACCATTCGTGGAATAAAAAGAAAATCAACCCGATCACGGATGGACATGACATGGCCATGAAACAGCTTGATCGGAACACAAGCATCTGTTACAGTTTCCCGGACTCCTGCGTCAAGGGTGCTCTTGCTGGTCGGATTAGAGGTAACTACCTGCATTCCTAATTCCTCAAAAAACGCTTTCCAAAAAGGAAAATAACTGTAATAAGTAAGCGTAGCCGGAAATCCGATCTTCGCCCGCACTGTAAATGGCCTCCCTTTTCCCCTATCCCACATATAGATGGAGACAACTAAATTATTCGTAATATGCAAATGGAATTATTCGACACGGTCTAAGGGAACCCTTCCGGGTTTAAAAAAATGCTAGCTTAGTTTTCCACTAAGAAAAATTCTCTTGTAATAAATTGATTCGCTTGGCATAGGCTTGAAAATAAATGGGCAAGTAAGGAGGTGCATCAACTTGGTAAAAACAAGAAAAGGACAAGGTGACGGGTCGCCGAGGTTACCTGCCGTAGGCATCGGGGTATTATACGCCCTTGGAGCAACTTTGGCATTATCGGTAATAGCAGGGAGTCTACTACATGTTACTTCCCTACCTGAAACCAACCTACCGACTTTTTCAGTGATCATCCTGCTCCTCAGTGTTTTTTGGGGTGGAACTGCAGCGTCCAAAACCACCGGAGAAAGAGGATTGGTCCAGGGGCTCGCGGTGGGCATGTCATACTTCTTGATAACCAGTATCTTTACCTTGGCACTGTTTCGTTCACATTTTACTGCCGGTGCTGTTTTACAAAAAGCTCTCTTCAGCTTACTGGCAGGCGCCTTAGGAGGAGTTGTCGGGGTTACCCGAGGAAAGTAAAAAATACTTTAAAAAAGAGAGTAGTGATCCTACTCTCTTACTCTTGTTTAAACATCTTTCGCAGCACACTCTTTAAAAAATTCGGCAACGGGATGAAGTAAACCCTCACGACTCTCACTCCTCCGTACTAACATGTTTATTTTTCCTACATCATATGTATGGGATCTTATACCGGTGACACGTGCATACTGCCAATTTCTTATTGAACACCTGTTGGCTTCTGCCACAGGTATCCTACACGACCATTTGTGATCCCGTTAACCAGCGCCATACTAAGAAAGAACCCCAGGGTTGTCTCCCATGGAGCGTAGTGGTAATACCCAAAGATCCAAGGAAGGCTCATGGACGTCACAAGCCCGGTAATCCATATCCGGCGAAAAAGTATCAAGGAAGCAAACCAAATGGCGAGAGATAATTGCCACACGGCTGGAGCCAGTAGCACCAGCGTACCCATAACAGTAAAAAGTGGTGACCCATCTTGGTATTTTCCCCAGTGAGTGCGGCACGCACCAAAGACCATCAAGCAAACTATTACCCATGTCATAGGTCGTGACAAGCCCCATGCTTGGGCCCACCACACTATTGTACTCCCCTTTAATAACCCGGACAATAAAAGAACTAACGCACCTTCCCAGCCAAAGTCCAATAAAGCTTGGCGAAAACAGGTATTTGTGTAGATACCCGGGAAGTGGCCGCGGTATCCGAAAGACCGCAATAACCACCATCCTAAAGGCATACGGCCAAAGTAGTAGCTTATTAATATAAGGACCATTGCTTCCGGCATTACTGCCACTCCATTTCCCGTGGAAACGCATGGCCAACGGCCTACCTCCAATAATCTCTATGACCACATACCTTCTTTTAGAACAAAACCACTTCATACCTTTCGGCATTCAGCGGTTGTGGTTTTGTTCTTTCCCAAACGTGAACAAAAACGCCCCGGGCTTTGCGCCATTCCCAGCGGGCGTTTCATTCCTTAAGTTTTTTCTAAGCAAGATTCTTTTACCCTGGCGGCGAAAGGTGATCTACCAGTAACCTCCCTCTCTCTTTTCGACATCGAAAAACGCCGCTTATAACCACTCCAGCCTCTCGTAGTTGTATTTCTATCTCAGGCAAATGCATGCAGTGAAATCGTAGCGCCAATCCGCAATCGCTTGATATTTCCCTGGGAAGCGGGATTAACATCGCTGAGGCTGACGTGTTGCCGACTGCTTGCTCCGCGTTTAAGGCATGATGCGTGGTACTAAAGATAATCAGACAAAACTCTTCCCACCCTATCCCACTCTTGTTCAGCGTTTACCACCGCCTCAGAAAAGCTATTCTCAACTTCTCAACACAAGTCTCTACTATGAAGGTCTATTCCTAACGGAATAGACCTTCGTGAATTAAGTCGTTTTAGACTTCCGGGGCGGGTGGGATGAACCCGTTTTCCATTAACAGTCGAGTCATGTCTCTCGACTCTTTAATCATTTGCGTAGCGATGTTAAACAATTCATCCCATGTAAGGTTAATCCGGGCAAGACCCTGCTCTACCGCCTTTGTACCTGTTGCCGCGGCAACACGAGGGTAAACCTCCCATTCTTCCATGGTGGGAATAAGGTAATCATAGTCCAACAATCCCTTATCCTCGGCATATTGGGCCAGTTCCGTAGCCGCCGCCAAGCACATCTCATCGGAGATGGTTCTGGCGCGGACGTCAAGGGCACCCCGGAACAAAGAGGGGAAAATCAGCGAGTTGTTTACCTGATTTGGGAAATCGGAGCGACCGGTAGCCACGATCTTTGCGCCGGCTTCCTTAGCTTCCCATGGCCAAATTTCGGGAATGGGATTGGCGCAGGCGAAGACGATAGCGTCATCGTTCATGGTGGTGATCCATTCCTTCTTGATCACATCAGGCCCGGGTTGGGACAAAGCGATCAAGAGATCAGAACCTTTCATGGCTTCCGGAATTTGCCCCTTCCTACCTTCGGCGTTGGTAATCTCGCACAGCTCCCACTTTTCTTTGAAGTCTTCCTTGAGTTCAGTGCGGCCGGTATGCAAGATGCCTTTACTGTCGGTCATGTAGATGTTACCAGGAGTTACTCCGGCTTGAATTAACAGGTGAGCGATCCGGACATTGGCTGCTCCCGCTCCAACCATCGCCACCTTTACTTCGCCGATTTGCTTTTTGACGAGCTTTAGGGCGTTAATGACTCCCGCCACAGTTACCGCCGCGGTGCCCTGTTGGTCATCGTGCCAAACAGGGATCTCCATTTCCTTGCGCAAGCGGTCCAGGATACCAAAACATTTAGGTTGAGAAAGGTCTTCCAGGTTAATCCCACCGAAGGAGGGCTGCAAGTACTTGACCGTTTTCACAATCTCATCCGGATCCTTGGTGTCCAGACAGATAGGTACCGCGTCAACACCGCCCATGTACTTGAAGATAAGGGCTTTCCCCTCCATTACCGGCATTCCGGCTTCTGGGCCAATATCCCCTAGACCCAGTACCCGGGTACCGTCGGAAACTACCGCAACGGTATTCCACTTACTGGTATACTCATATACCAGGTCCTTTTCTTTTTGGATCGCCTTACAGGGTTCCGCTACCCCGGGGGTGTACCAGATAGCGAAGTCGTCAAGGCTCCGGATAGCGCACCGGGGTATCGTCTGCATCTTCCCACGATAGAAGGGATGCAGCTTCATGGCATCAGCAGCCGGTTTCTTAGCCTTAGCCAGTAATTCTTCTTTGGTTGTAACCATTCTCATGTTCCCCCTAAAAAGTATTTGGTTAGATTTAACATTACAAAAGTCCAGCCTGGGCAGATATCACCAGGGCTTACCGCCCAAACTGTTTTACGCCCTCTTCGTAGAGATCGCCACCGTAGCAATCGTTGACTACGATGGCTGGCAGGTTTTCTACTTCCAGCCGTTGGATAGCTTCAGCACCCAGATCCGGATACGCTATCACCTCTGCTTTGGTAATGCGCTTGGCGATCAAGGCCGCCGCGCCACCGACAGCCGCCAAGTAAACAGCTTTATGTTCCTGCATAGCCCTTTTTACTTCCTCGGAACGGGAGCCTTTTCCGATCATTACTTTAAGCCCCTTTTCCGCAATCAGCCTGGGGGCGTAGGCGTCCATGCGGTAACTTGTAGTAGGGCCAGCCGAACCGATGGGCTGACCAGGTTTGGCCGGGCTCGGCCCAACATAATAGATCACCTGGCCATGTAAGTCGACAGGGAGTTCCTCTCCTTTGTCAATCAAATCTACCAGTCGCTTATGCGCAGCATCTCGGGCGGTATAAATAACCCCAGAAATGAATACCTGATCTCCAATTCGTAACTGGGTGACGTCCTCATCGGTTACCGGGGTGGTAATAAACTTGTCCGCCATAGGATCACCTCCTATAAGGTTACGCTTTTGTGACGGGCTGCGTGGCAGTTAATGTTGACCGCCACCGGTAGGCTGGCTATGTGGCAGGGGTAAACCTCGACATTCACCGCCAATGCGGTATTCGTTCCGCCAAACCCTTGAGGCCCGATCCCCAGCCGGTTGATTTCTTCCACGAGTTCTTTTTCCAGGGCCGCTATATCAGGTAACGGGTTTGAATCCCCGAGGGGTCTAAGCAGGGCTTCCTTGGCCAGCTGCGCACAGCGTTCAAAATTCCCTCCAATGCCTACCCCCACTACGATAGGCGGGCAGGGGTTAGGGCCAGCCTTCTTAACCGTCTCCAAAACAAATTTTTTCACGCCTTTGATACCGGCTGAAGGAGCCATCATGTTGATGGCACTCATGTTTTCACTGCCAGCTCCCTTGGGGGCGACGGTAATGGTCAGTTTTTCTCCGGGTACAATTCGTGTATGGATGACCGCCGGGGTGTTATCACCGGTATTCTTTCGCTCCAAGGGGTGATTGACCATCGATTTGCGCAAGTAGCCCTCGATATAACCTTTACGTACCCCGTCATTTACCGCGTCATATAGGTAACCGCCCTCTACGTGCACGTCTTGCCCTAAGTCTAAAAAAACTACTGCGACTCCAGTATCCTGGCACATGGGGACATCTTCATGACGGGCAATCTGGTGATTTTCCAGTAATTGTTTAAGAACGTCTTGACCCGTGGGTGACGCTTCTCTTTCCAACGCACTTTGGATAGCGGACAGGACATCCTCGCCGATGTAATAGTTGGCCTCCTGACATAAAGTGGCAACCGATTTGACTATGTCTTCATAAGCAATGGTCCTCATCTAACGGTCCTCCTTTCCCATGCCGATCTTTCTTTTTTTCTTCAGATTCTCCACTTATTCCTCCTTTTTTCACCTCCCTCTGTGTGTACCATTTCTCACCGGAACCACCTTTGCAGTTTCGCCAAGCAAAAAGACAAGATAACGGGATGGTAGCCTCTTATTGTTAACAAAGGAGACCGGAACACAATCTCGTAATGAACCGACGACGAGGTGGCAGTTCCTATCAGACGAGAAATGCGACTTTTAAAAGCCCCGGAGGCGATTAAAAGTCGCCCTCCCCGTCCTAGGTATTTCTCTTTCAGGCAGATAATTCCTGCTTGAATCCTGGTAAAATTACTGCAACATAGCGAGTAAAACCCCGGCGGCTACAGCCGAACCGATCACCCCAGCCACGTTGGGACCCATGGCATGCATCAGCAGGTAGTTCCGCGGGTTTGATTGTTGCCCAACCACCTGGGACACCCGGGCGGCCATGGGTACGGCGGAAACCCCTGCAGAACCGATCAGGGGGTTGACCTTGCCCCCGGTTAGTTTATACATCAATTTGCCCAGCATAACGCCGCCAGCAGTGCCAAAACCGAAGGCGATCAGGCCCAACGCGATGATCTGCAAGGTTTGGACCTGCAAAAACCGTTCCGCGCTGGCGGTAGCCCCTACGGTGACAGCCAAAAAGATGGTCACGATGTTGATTAGTTCGTTCTGGGCGGTTTTAGCCAACCGTTCCACTACTCCGCTTTCTCTTAACAGGTTGCCCAGCATCAGCATACCGATCAGTGGAGCGGCTGCGGGGACGAACAAGGATGCCGCCACCGTAACGATGATAGGAAACAGTACCTTTGAAGTGCGTGAAACCGGCTTCAATTGCTCCATCATCACCTCGCGCTCTTTCTTGGTGGTAAGAGCACGCATAATAGGCGGCTGGATGATCGGCACCAGCGCCATGTAGGAGTAAGCTGCCACGGCGATAGGTCCCAATAGGTCCGGTGCCAATTTGCTGGTAACGTAGATGGCGGTTGGGCCGTCAGCCCCACCAATAATCCCGATAGAAGCGGCCTGTTCAGGGGTAAAGCCAAGCGCCAAAGCACCCAGGAAGGTAATGAATATCCCTAACTGGGCGGCCGCGCCCAGAAACAGGGTACTGGGATTCGCCAGCAGCGGGCCGAAGTCCGTCATGGCGCCAATCCCAAGGAATATCAGCGGAGGATAAATCCCCAACTTGACACCCCGGTACAGCCAGTAAAGGAGGCCACCTTCCTCCATCAGACCTGTCAATGGCAGGTTGGCCAGCAGCATGCCGAAAGAAATGGGAAGTAATAACAAAGGCTCATACTTTTTAACCACCGCAAGGTAGATAAGGAAACCAGCCACTCCCATCATCAGTACTTGCTGCCAGGTTAGAGCTGAAAAGCCCATCGCTTGTACCAATTCGAGGATACTTTGCCAGACCAAATTTAGTTCCTCCTCAATTAAAACCGCTTGGGGTAAACTTTGCCTAGCCATAGTTCAGTCGCCGAGCGCCAGAAGCCGGTCGTTAGGGTGTATGGCGCTAATAAACGACGACTGAACTATGCTACTGTTGTACCAGCACTTTAATAAAAAAACTTTATTTAAGGCCAGGGTAGAGACTTTATATAATTAACCGATTACAAGTAGTGGGTCGCCAGCGGTGACGCTCTGGCCCTTGTTCACCAGTATTTCGGCTATCTGACCGCTCACTGGCGCGGTAACCTCGTTTTCCATCTTCATGGCTTCCAGGATCATGACCACCTGTCCTGCCTCTACCTGCTGGCCCGCACTCACTTTGATATCGGAAATAGTCCCCGGCAGGGGCGCGGAAACCGTTTCACCGCCGGCGGTCGGTTGTTTCCGTGGAGATGGAGCCGGTACAGGAGCCGGGGCCGCTTTAACGGGAGCCGGGGCCGGTCGGGTAACCGGAGCAGGAGCAGGGGCCGTAACTGGAGTTACCGCCGCAGCTGGCCTCGCTGCTGTTACTGGCGCCGTTACAGCCAGGTTACCGGGTGTCCCGCCGATCTCTTCTACATTGACCTCAAAAACCTCACCGTTTACTGTTACGCGAAACTTCCTCATTACTTACGCCAACTCCCTTCTCTATCGGCATACTTCATTCTGGAACTCATTAGTTGGTATCGGCCAAAATGGCCCCAGGCGGGCACAGTAGGCAGAGATTGATGTGATTCCTGAGAGATTCGCCGTACTCCTGTAACCATCCATTTACCAGGGTCCTCAGTAACATGCGCCAAAACCGCTGCGACCGCTGCAACCAGCGGGGTAGGAACCGTCGAATTAACCACCGGATCACTAACCTCCACCGCTGTTTTATCAGGCTGTATCCCTGGGGGAGACGCTGGTCGCGAGGATGATGCCAGTGAAGCACCGTTCATTTTTTCATCCTTGTGAGGGAAAAACCGGTTCATTAGTTTAATCAACCAAGCCAGCAATCCCAGCACGACGAAACACGTCAGCATCCCCAGGAATAGGAGAATTAAGCCCAATGTCCATTTGTCCAATCCTCAAGTCACTCCTTATACCGGAATATTGCCATGTTTCTTACCAGGACGGTTCTCCCGCTTGCTGACCAGCGATTCCAAAGTCTTGATCAGGAACAGCCTGGTCTCCTGGGGATCCAAAACGATGTCTACAAACCCCCTGGCTGCCGCTATATAGGGATTTGCAAACCTCTCCCTGTATTCACTGATCTTTTGCTGGCGAACCTCTGGTGGGTTTTCGGCTTCACTGATTTCCTTGCGGAAAATGATATTGGCGGCTCCCTCGGGACCCATTACGGCGATTTCGGCGGTAGGCCACGCAAAGACCTGGTCTGCTCCCAGGGAGCGGGCACACATGGCTAGGTAGGCTCCCCCATAAGCCTTTCGTACTACCAGGGTGATCTTGGGCACCGTTGCCTCGGAGTACGCGTAGAGCAGTTTAGCTCCATGACGGATAATTCCCCCATACTCCTGATCGGTGCCCGGGAGGTATCCGGGTGTGTCTACCAGGGTCAATAAGGGTATATTAAAGGCGTCACAGAAACGGATAAATCTCGAGGCCTTGTCCGAAGCGTTGATATCCAGGCAGCCGGCCATCACTCGGGGCTGGTTGGCGATGACCCCAATGGTCCGGCCGTTAAGCCGGCCATAACCGATCACCATATTGGTTGCCCAGCCGGCCTGTACCTCAAAAAACTCGCCGTTATCAAGAACGGGTTTGATCACGTCACGGACATCGTAGGGTTTGTTTGGTTCGGTGGGAACTACTTCCCGTAAACCCGGCTCAATGCGGTCCACCGGGTCGGTGCATTCCATGGCAGGTGGATCTTCCAGGTTGTTTGCGGGCAAGTAGCTTAACAATTGTTTAATCAAGCGGATGCAGTCTTCCTCGCTGGCTGCATGGAAATGGGCTACTCCGCTGATGTTGTTATGTGTGCGGGCGCCGCCCAGTTCCTCGGAAGAAACCTCTTCTCCCGTCACCGACTTGATAACCTGAGGTCCGGTGATGAACATCTGGCTGGTCTTGTCTACCATAAACACCCAGTCGGTCAAGGCCGGGGAATATACTGCGCCGCCCGCGCAGGGACCCATGATCACCGAGATTTGGGGCACCACTCCCGATGCCAGGGTATTGCGCTTGAAGATTTCCCCGTACCCGTTCAGCGCATCCACGCCTTCCTGGATCCTGGCCCCACCGGAATCATTCATCCCGATGACCGGCGCACCCATTTTTACTGCCAAGTCCAGTACCTTGCAGATCTTGGCCGCGTGCATTTCACCAAGGGTACCCCCGATCACCGTAAAGTCCTGTGCGAAGACATAAACTTGCCGCCCGCCCACCGTTCCGTAACCTGTTACCACACCTTCCCCCGGGGCTTCCACCTCCTGCATGCCAAACTGGGTACCCCGGTGGGTAACAAACTGGTCAATCTCTGTAAAGCTTCCTTCATCCAGCAAAAGGTTGATCCTTTCCCGGGCAGTCAGCTTACCGGATTCGTGCTGTTTTTCCACCCGCTGCTTGCCTCCACCCGCCAGTACCTTCCCCTGACGGGCATTAAGGTCCTGCAGCTTGTCTTCCATAGACATCCGACTATTCCCTCCCGTCTCAGTTGCGTTCACAAAGTTCCACCAATGTACCCAGGGTGGCCTTGGGATGGATAAAAGCAATCTTCGCTCCACCCGCTCCGTAGCGCGGTACCTCATCAATTAGACGGATACCATTGTCCTTTAGTTCGGCGAGGGCCGCTTCGATGTTATCCACCCGTAAGGCTATGTGTTGCATACCTTCGCCCCTGGACTCAATAAACTTGGCAACAGGGCCCTCTGGGTCGGTGGATTCTAAAAGTTCAATCTCGCTGTCACCGGTAGGGATAAAAGCCACCCTCACCCGTTGTTCCTTAACTTCTTCTATGTCGGTAACCGCCAAGCCTAGTACGTCTTCGTAAAACTTTCGAGCGGCTTCCAAGTTCTTAACGGCCACGCCCACGTGGTCAATTTTAAGCACCTTCATTACGTCACCTCCTTAGATTATACACCCTTTACGTCGAATATCCTTTTCCCCTTATTTCGTATCCTTTCTTCCGGTTCTCATGCTTCTGTCTTTCTGTCAGTTGGAAGCCCGGGATTTGATAAAGGCAACGATTTCCGATGTGGGAGTGCCGGGACCAAATATCTCGGCAATACCTGATTGTTTCAGTTCCGGAATATCTTCGTCCGGGATTACCCCACCGCCGATGATAATGACATCTCCGGCCCCTTGCTTGCGCAACAAATCGGCCACCGGGGGGAACAAGTGCATGTGAGCGCCCGATAGGCTACTGATACCCACCACCTGCACGTCTTCCTGCAGCGCCGTTTCTACGATTTGTTCCGGCGTTTGCCTTAAGCCGGTGTAGATAACCTCCATCCCGGCATCCCTTAATGCTTGGGCAATAACCTTAGCTCCCCTGTCATGTCCGTCTAACCCGGCTTTGGCGATTAGCACCCTGATAGGTTTATTGGCCATCTGTGTTTCCTCCTTTACAGAGCCACACTCTGCTTATACTCGCCAAATACTTCCCGCAGCACCCCGCAGATCTCTCCAAGCGTGGCATAAGTCTTGACGGAACTCAAAATGGCCGGCATCAGGTTGGCATTGGTCTTGGCCGCCTGGCGCAGTTGTTCCAAGGCTTGTTGAACCTTTTGGTTATCACGGGACTGCCGGAGTTTATTCAGCTTACTCACTTGTCGTTCACCGACCGCAGGGTCTACTTTTAACAGGCCTTTAGGACGCTCTTCTCCAATCTGGAACTTATTTACTCCAATTACCACCTTCTCACCCGATTCGATGGCCTGTTGGTAGCGATAGGCACTATCCTGGATTTCCTTCTGCATAAAGCCTTTTTCGATAGCCGCGGGAGCGCCGCCCAGGTCGTCGATTTTACGGATGTATTCCCAGACTTCCTCCTCAATGCTATTGGTCAAGGATTCTACAAAATAGGAGCCCGCCAGGGGGTCGACCGTATCAGTAACTCCGATCTCGTACCCGATCACCTGCTGGGTCCGGAGCGCAATCAGCACAGAGTCTTCGCTCGGTAATGCCAGGGCCTCATCCCTGGAGTTGGTGTGCAGGGACTGGGTACCTCCCAGTACAGCGCTGAGTGCCTGGAAAGCCACCCGCATGATGTTAACATCCGGTTGTTGCGCTGTCAGCGTAACCCCCGCCGTTTGCGTGTGGAAACGAAGCATCATGGACCTGGGGTCTTTGGCGCCGAAGCGTTCCTTCATAACCCTGGCCCAAATTCGCCGGGCTGCCCGGAACTTGGCGATCTCTTCAAAGAAATTGAGGTGAGCGTTAAAGAAGAAAGACAACCGCGGAGCGAAGTCATCAACTCCAAGGCCAGCATTGACGGCTGCCTGAACGTATGCGATGCCGTCTGCCAGCGTAAAGGCAATCTCTTGCACTGCCGAAGCTCCGGCTTCGCGGATGTGATACCCGCTGATACTGATGGTATTCCACTGGGGAACGCTTTCTTTGCAATATGCGAAGATGTCGGTAATCAAGCGCATGGACGGCTGTGGGGGAAAGATGTAAGTTCCCCGCGCAACGTATTCTTTGAGGATATCGTTCTGGATAGTGCCATTCAGTTGGTCCGCAGTTACCCCCTGCTTTTCCGCCACCGCAATATACATCGCTAGGATTACCGCCGCCGGAGCATTGATGGTCATGGAGGTGCTTACCTTGTCCAAGGGGATCCCTTCAAACAGGGTTTCCATGTCCTGCAGGGAATCAATGGCCACCCCCACCTTGCCAACCTCTCCCCTGGCAAGAGGGTGATCCGAATCGTAACCTATTTGGGTAGGCAGATCAAATGCTACGCTTAAGCCGGTTTGGCCTTGTTCCAGGAGGTATTTGAATCGGCCGTTGGTTTCCTCGGCACTGCCAAAACCGGCGTATTGCCTCATGGTCCAGAGGCGACCACGATACATAGTGGGCTGAACACCCCTGGTAAAGGGGTATTCTCCAGGGAAACCCAAGTCCTTTTGATAGTCAAAGCCCTCCACATCCACCGGGGTATAGAGCCGGTTTACCGAGATATTCGCATCGGTAGTAAAGTCTTCTTTTCTCTCCGGGAAACGCGCAAGGGTCTTCGTTTGTAACTTCTGCTCCCAAGCTGCCTGCGCGGCCTGAAGTTCTTTTAGCTTATCTGGTTCAAACAAACGTTATTCCTCCCTTCGACTGGGAAGCCCACGGGTATTCTCCGAGCCTCCCTGGGTTATAGCACTTCTCTGATCAATTCAGGGACCTGGAACGGCAATTCCGCGACTTGTACACCAGCCGATTGCAGGGCTTGCACCTTCCCCTGGAAGGTACCCCTGCCCCGCTCGATGATGGCTCCCGCGTGCCCCATCCGCTTTCCTGGTGGTGCGCTTTTGCCTGCCAGATATGCAATCACGGGCTTCTTAATATTCTCTTTAATGTATTCAGCCGCCTGCTCCTCGGCCGTACCACCAATCTCACCCACCATGATGATGACCTTGGTTTCGGCGTCTTTCTCAAATTTATCCAGAACGTCGATGAAGTTAAGTCCTACCACACGGTCGCCACCCAGGCCTACAACGGTACTGGTACCCATCCCGGCCCCAGTAAGATTGCCCACAATCTCATAGCTTAAGGTCCCACTGCGGGATACCACCCCCACCTGGCCCGGGATAAAGAACTGGTTGGGCATGATCCCGATTTTGCACTTGCCGGACGAGACCACACCAAAGGTGTTGGGCCCTATCACGGTAGCACCCCTGGTTTTCGCAAATGCCATCATTTGCATAGCATCGTGCACCGGGATGTGTTCGGTGATACAGACCACCACCTTGACGCCGGCATCAATCGCCTCGAAGACGGCATCCTTGGCATAAGAGGCAGGGATAAAGATCACCGAAGCATCGATCCGTTGTTGGGCAGCAGCGGCAGTCATAGTATCATATACCGGTATACCTTCCACCTCCCGCCCACCTTTGCCCGGAGAGACACCTGCCACTATCCTGGTTCCATAGGCTAGCATCTGGCGGGTATGGAACGTTCCCTGATTACCCGTAATTCCTTGAACAGCCACGTTGGTGTTTTCATCAATGTAGATGGCCAATTAGTTCGCCTCCCAATTTTAGTCCTGATCTCCTTACTTTTCGGCTGCTAGTGGGCCTGAGCCAGTTCCACCGCTTTGGCCGCCGCTTCATGCATGGTTTTATACGCATTAACGCCGTTTTCTTTCAAGATGCGTACGCCTGCCTCCTCATTGGTGCCAACCAACCGGATCACTACAGGTACAGGGATCTCTTTCGATTGCTTAACCTGGACAAACGCCTTGGCCACGTCGTCGCAACGGGTAATACCGCCGAAGATGTTGATAAAGATGGCCTTGGGATTGGTAGACAGCAAGATTTCCAGAGCTTTGGCCGTCTGTTCCACGCTGGCGCCACCGCCGGCATCCAGGAAATTGGCCGGCCGCCCGCCGTAATGTTGGAGGATATCCAATGTAGCCATGGTGATTCCCGCTCCATTAGCCATCACAGCAATATCTCCGTCCAACTCCACATAGGAAAGGCCGATGGCGTGAGCTTTTTGTTCGGCTAACGTGCGTTCTTCCACCCTTGGCAGGTCTTGATGCCTGAACAGGGCATCGTCATCCACAGTCACCTTGGCGTCTGCGGCAATCAGCCGGTCTCCGCTGATCACCAGGGGATTTATTTCTACAAGTTCGGCATCCGTATCTACAAACATACTATACAGAGAAGTCAGGATGTTAGTGAACTGGTTGGCCAACGGGCCCGATAACCCCATTTGACGAGATATTTCCCGCGCCACGTAAGGCATCACTCCGAAAGCAACGTCGACGGGATATCTGATGATTTTCTCTTCGGGAACTTCCTCAATGTCCATTCCCCCCTCAGCGGAGGCCAAAATTATTGGCCGTTTTGCCGCCCCATCGAGGACAATAGAGAGATAAAGCTCCCGGTGGATAGTTAGTTTTTCTTCTACCAGCAGGTTTTCTATTTTGAGCCCCCGGAGTTCGGTACCCAGCATTTCAGCAGCCATAGCCTCTGCTTCTTGGGGCAAACCCGCAAATTTAATGCCACCGGCCTTGCCCCGTTTACCTGAGAGGATCTGTGATTTCAGTACCACGTCGCCGATTTCCTCAGTTACTGAACCGGCTTCCGCTGCGGTATGAACAACCCGGCCTCTTGGTACCGGGATGTTGTATTTTGCAAAAAGTTCCTTCCCCATGTACTCGTATAACTTCATGTTTGCTTAATACCTCCCTTGACTATGTACTAAAATCTTTCAAGTAACGGTGGATGCAAATTCAGTCAAAATCACCCCATTCCTGATGTTTTTTCTAAATGCTTTTACAGCGGTTATCGGTAATTGGCCTGATACTTCCGCAGTTTATTATATAACGTCGCCAAGGAAATATTTAGAGCTTGAGCCGCCTTTTTCTTCCCTTCCAATGTCGCGCCGTAACGGGTAAGGGCGGCTTTCAGCATGAGTTGTTCCATCTTTTCCAAGGGCATGACCTCTACCCCAATTCCCGCCACGCCTCCATCAATCCGGCCCACATACTGGCTGATAATTTTGAGTGATAGAATCTCCTCATCGGTAGCCACCATTGCTCTTTCCAGCACATTCTCCAACTCCCTGATGTTGCCTGGCCAGTGGTAGTTAACCAGTAATGGGACCGCCTCCGATGAAATACCTTTTACCCGCTTTCCCAGTTTACGGTTAAACTTGATAATCAGGTTATGGATCAACAGAGGGATGTCCTCTTTTCGTTCCCGTAAAGAAGGGAGGTTAAGTTCGACAACGTTAAGCCGGTAATAGAGATCTTCGCGAAAAACCCCACGGCGTATCAGCGATTTTAGGTCACGGTTAGTAGCGGCAATAACCCTAACGTCTACCTTGATAGTCTGTGTTCCGCCCACCCGTTCAAACTCCATGTCCTGTAGTACCCGTAAGAGTTTTGCCTGTAGGAATAGGTTCATATCCCCGATCTCATCGAGAAAAAGAGTCCCACCGTTAGCCAGCTCAACTTTTCCCAACTTGGTACGAACGGCACCTGTAAAGGCGCCTTTTTCGTGGCCAAAAAACTCACTTTCCAAAAGGTTTTCCGGAATAGCAGCACAGTTCACCTTGATAAAGGGTCGGTCACGCCGTTCACTGCTATGGTGAATTGCATGCGCGTATAACTCCTTGCCAGTCCCGCTTTCGCCGGTAATTAATACAGTGGAATTGCTGCGGGCCGCCTTCCGGGCCATATCCGTTGCTGATTTAAAAGGCCTGCTTTTTCCAATAAGATCATCGAACGTAAATTTACTCCCGCTAATTTGCCCGATCCGTGCGTAAAGGTTCTCGATGATGGTAGTGGTCTTATTTAACTCATCCATTAGCTTGAGTATGTCGTTCATCGGTTGAAAAACTACGACCGCACCGTCTAAAACGCCATCGGAGAAAATAGGGGCGGCATTGGAGATCACTTCGACCCCGGATCCACCTACCCGGGTGCGGTGGTTAATCAAGGACTGCCCGGATTGCAGCGCCTGGGCCAAGGCTCCCTGGGGCGAAACCTCGAAAATACTCTGACCAATGCGAAGGCTTTCTGGGATACCTGTGACTCTAGTAAATGCCGGGTTAACGTACTTGATTATTCCATTCCGATCCACCACTTCGATGGCCTCCTGCATCGCATGCAGGATAGCGGATAATTCACTTTTTACTCTTTCCAATTCCAAAAGACGCTCCCGCTCTTCTCCCATCATCAGCAAAAGATTCACCGCCGCCCCCTGATCAAGTACCGGAACTCCCGGTGGATAGTGTTGGCGGATTTGATGGATGAAAGCCGGGTCGTCACTGGCTTCAATCACCAGGTCAACCTCATTTGATTCAAGCATTTCCCTTGCCTGATCATTAGTATACAACTGACAATAAGCTGCCACCGCCCCGGATAACTGAATGTTGTCGCCGGCAATGGCTACTACCTCTACGCGTTCAAGGAGGGCCAGCACCCGGCATATATCACTGCCACGAATGCCGCCCCCAACAATGCCAACCCGGACCTTCTCCACTCCGGCACACCCTTCCCTGACAATGCTTCGAAGTTTACTGGCGCAAGGAAGTGAACAGGCTTGATCACGATTAACCCTCACCCGCGCCAGTTGGTTAGATACTCATCCTGTTTCGGTGTGAGAGTATCGATGGTCACGCCGATAGCATCCAACCGCATGGCTGCTACCCGGCGATCAATTTCAGATGGTACAGGATGAACCCCAGGTTTAATTCTCCCCTGGTTGTCAACCAGGTGTAAAAGCGACATCGCTTGTAAGGCAAAGCTAAGATCCATGATTTCTGCCGGGTGACCGTCACCGGCTGCCAGATTAACCAACCTGCCTTCCGCAAGCAAGAATAATCTCCGGTCATTTTCCATGGTATATTCTTCCACATTCGGCCTGGCCTCGCGCCGGTCTACTGCAAGTTTATCCAAATCCGGTTTCGATATTTCCACGTCAAAATGTCCGGCATTGGCTAAAATTGCCCCGTCCTTCATTAACCGGAAATGTTCTTCTCGGATGACGCCGTAATTACCGGTAACGGTAATAAAGAAGTCTCCCTCCGGGGCAGCCTCCAGGAGAGGCATCACCTGGAAACCGTCCATCAGTGCTTCATTGGCCCTGATGGGGTCAACCTCACAGATAATCACATTCGCACCGAGTCCTTTCGCACGCATGGCTACACCCTTACCGCACCAACCGTATCCCGCCACTACCACGTTTTTCCCGGCGATCACCAGGTTGGTGGTGCGCATAATGGCATCCCAGACCGATTGCCCGGTACCGTAACGGTTGTCAAAGAGGAACTTGCAGTAAGCGTTGTTGACCGCCATCATGGGAAAATACAAAACACCTTCTCGCTCCATGGCCTTGAGGCGCAAAATTCCGGTTGTTGTCTCTTCACACCCGCCGATGACCTGGGGAAGCTGTTCCCGGCACTCATTGTGCAACAAGGATACCAGGTCACCCCCATCATCCACGATGAGGTCCGGCCGGCATTCCACGGCTCTTTTCAGATGCATATGGTACTCAGCATCGGTGGCTCCATACCACGCGAAGGAACGGATGCCATCCGCCACCAGGGCAGCCACCACGTCATCCTGCGTGGATAATGGGTTACTTGCCACTGCCACCACTTCGGCCCCGCCAGCTTGGATCGCTTTGGCCAGGTATGCGGTCTTAGCCTCCAAGTGAAGACACATGACCACTGTCTTCCCGGTAAAGGGACGCGTTTCTTTGAATTCTTCCTCTAATTGGCGCAGGATTGGCATGCGGGCTTTTACCCATTCGATCTTGACCTGACCCCTGGGAGCTAACCCGATGTCCCGGATTAAGTACTTTTCGGTCAAAGTCTCAACCTCCTTGGTTGGGTTTATATTCTCCTTAAAAACGTTAATTCCTTTTTTTTTGGCACATTATACATGATTCACACAAAAACCCGGCATTGCAACAATACATCCTTTAGGCCGGCTTTAGGCCGGGCTCTCTCTCCCGATGAGCAAGAAGTATTTGGTTCAATTGAGCTGTTCCACTCTTGGGCGGTAACCCATCTGTCGCAGTAAGAGGCGGTATTGTTCCTGCCGGCACCCTTCCGGTGGTAGCCCGAATATGGAAACTAACACAGCTTCCATCACATTGGCTCCGAAAGAGCGTCCTCCTAAATCGGGGACTGTGGTCACCAACCACTTCACCCCTCGTTGTCTTAACAGGGCCACGTCCTGCTGTGTTACAGTGCTGGAAATTACAATCTTATCCGTTAAAGATTGCGGCAGGTAC
Source organism: Clostridiales bacterium PH28_bin88 (assembly GCA_000987045.1). Lineage (GTDB taxonomy): Bacteria > Bacillota > PH28-bin88 > PH28-bin88 > PH28-bin88 > PH28-bin88. Next base: position 87,412 of record LAKY01000013.1, read on the forward strand.
CGGCGAATGAAGTGGAAATCTCCCGCCAAAATGTTGGCCTGCCGGTAGTATTTTTCAAAACGTGGAACAATCTCCTCCTGGGACTTCCCCAGAGGGTACAGCCAATTGATGGGTAGATGGCGAAGTACTGGCAGGGTTAACCTGGCCATGCGGTCAAAGGTTGCCAGCGAAGTAAAGGGAAGAGGGATACCCAGTCCGAATAAGGCATCGCCTATGATCATGCGGCACCCGGCAGCGGCCAGGGCTTCAGCCAACCCAAACCTATCCAAAACTGAAACCACTAAAGCGGTTTGCCCACACAAACCTATGTCGAATTCCCGGCAGAGGTATGTAACCACATCTCGCTCAACAGTATCCTTTATGCCGCTTCCGTCTACTACCGGACTATACCGGGCTTCCCGCATGATGGAAATTCCTTGCCTGATCGCATACCGCCTGCTCCCGGTGTAATAATGCAGGTTGATTCCACCGAGGCCGAAGGCGTCAACACGCCCGTCAAGGGAACGAACCAGTTGTTTGGCCGCCCGAACATCTCCCTCCGTGCCAAACCGGTCAATCCGCACCTGTTCGCCGAGGAAATCTGTCATGACGCTATGATTTCTACTGGCAGAACCTAAACTTACACTAACCACCCATTTCATTGTTCATGCCCTATCCCGGGTAGCGGCGGTGTTTTCCACCGAGGCTTCCGCCAACGCCAGGGTAATTTGCCTGACTTGTTTCTGGGTTAGAGTAATCGATCCTTGGTACGATTGGATAAACTCGTTTAAACGGTCCTTCTTGACGACATTTAAGGAGGGATCCTCCCCCTCAATAATGGTTGAAGGATGAGCCATGACCACCACGGAAACCACTGGGATGTCAAACTTAAACCGGGACCTCAAAAACTCTTTCAGCACAGTTTCATGCCTTTGTACCTGCAACCGCGGGCTGTCCATGCCTTCTTTTACCATCCGGTTCTGAACCGGCTTAATTACCGTCCACTCCCCGCCGGGGGAGATCATTACTACCCCATTGATACTCTTTGTTTCAAGATGAAACAGACCGTTTGGCCCTACCACCATGTGATCGATCTGCTGTTGCTCGAAACGCTCACTCGGGATGGTGACATTATGAATACTAAGGTAATTCGGTGGCAACCATCGCAGGATATAGGCCACCTCCCGTTCACCTCTCAGTCCCGCTTCTAATTTTGCCTTTTCCCGGTAGAGATTTCTGATTTTCCGGTTCAACTCTTCAGCTAATTCCTCCTGATTTGGCTGAAAAAGGACTAAATAGGAACACGTGATCAGTAATGAAAAAAACAACGCACCGGTGATCCCCGTTGTAAAATCAATAAGTCCTTCAGAGATGACTGTTAGCACCATGAACAGGATAGTGGTGGGAATTGCTACCACGATGTACACATAGGGAAAGGTGCGCTTACTTTTTAGTTTATCCAGTTCGGCCTGATAGAGGGAAATCTTCTCCTCCAGTTCTGCCATCGGGTTATAGTCCCGTGCTGTCTCATGGTGCATGAACAGTACCCCTTATCGTTTTTCATCTGTCCTAAACTATTTGTTACATGCCTCATCAAATTTTTGCATTTCCCTGATCACCATGCCGGAGAGGACAGCAAAGTCCTCAGTTGGCAAGTATTCATTTCCAGTGGCATCAAATAAAATGTTTGCTGTCGGCGGAAATTCATCGTCGCCAGCCCATAGAACCAAGGTAACTGGGACCATGGGAAGAGCCGGGATGGTAAAACTGATGTCCCCCAGGGACTGTGTTTCTCCGCCCAGCCGTAAAGCCGCTTCTGAAAAGGCTTCCGGGCGGGAACCAAAAACACGTAACAAAGGGGTAATAGCTCGTTGAGTGAAAGGGCCAATGTAAATATCTCCCCCAGGGAGTTCTCTAAAGGATATCCACCGCTTGGCTAAAGGGACACCTCTAGCGTGATACAGGTAGTGTAATAGCAGGATCTGAGTAACCAGAGGCGTTTCCTGACGGTCAAGGCAAGTCACCTGATATTGAGGAAAGGTGATGCGATAGCAGCGTCCAAGAAATTTCAACTCAAACAAACCACGCTGCTGATGGTACACCGCACCGCTCTTCCATGATATTTCGGCCGGATCGCGTCCTTTTAAATTGTGCAGTGCTTTTGTGTATGTCACATCCAAGTTAAAATTACCCGCCATGTAAGCTCCCTCCGATTTAAATGGCTCTGGTTTCGTTATCATGATAACCAACTTTTCGCACGGTAGCAAGGAATAAATATCGTCAATCTCATCACACATTGAATGGACGTTAATAGTTCCATGAGTGCCATGAGTGCCATGACAGTGCTGACGCATGAATAAAAATAACTTTGTCTGTAAGGGTTGTCAGGCCAAAGCCAGAAAAATTTATCGCAAAAAAGGACTGGACAAAAGAAGT
>LAKY01000056.1:0-194 GCA_000987045.1 Clostridiales bacterium PH28_bin88
CAGCAGGGGGAAATTCTGCATGTTCCTGGCCCCAATCTGTAAAATATCGGCGTATTGGGCAACCATAGCCACCTTTTGCGTATCCATTACTTCCGTGACAACTAAGAGACCCGTCTTTTCCCGGGCTTCGGCCAGGTATTCCAGTCCTTTTTCCTCCAGGCCCTGGAAAGCATAAGGAGAAGTCCGGGGTTTAA
>LAKY01000056.1:417-609 GCA_000987045.1 Clostridiales bacterium PH28_bin88
GCTCCGATGAGGGTTCTTTCCACCCCTACGGAAAGATGGATCTGGAAGCCGTTTTCTACTAGCTTCTTAGCCACCTTGTCAACCAATTCTTCTTTGACACCTGTTCTCATGACGACAATCATTTTCCATACCTCCTTCATTTTTTAGGTAAGTATGGCCAGCATACGGGTGCAAATAAATACAAAAAGACAC
>LAKY01000056.1:778-1063 GCA_000987045.1 Clostridiales bacterium PH28_bin88
AAAACGGCCTGTGGTTAAATGGTGCAGCAACCACACTTTATAATCTTTAAATTCTTTTACCCATACCTGAACTGGACCCCAAAAGTCCCCCGGGGATAATTCCACTGGATAGCCCCCTTTTTAGGACAAACCACACGGCAGGTCCCGCATTCCAGGCATCCGGCATAATCGAAGGTTATTTCTCCTTCTTCGTTTAAGTTGTATAAAAGGGCGGGACAGGCATAAAGACAGGGCTTTTCCGTACAGGTGCGGCAGATTTCTTTGTTGACGGTGATATGGGCTTCA
>LAKY01000056.1:1107-1327 GCA_000987045.1 Clostridiales bacterium PH28_bin88
CTGGCCAGATCAAAGATGGAGACGTTATTCTTTTTGAGTTCGCCCATGACCATGGGTAAGAGATGCTGGGCGGGAGTACCGTCTACGGTAAAGATTTTGTAGAGGATGTTGTCGAGAAGCTGGGGATAGGTGGTGAAGATGCGGGTGGTCTGTTCCATGAAGGCCGGGGCATTTTTGTAGGTCTCCAGGTCTTTTAAGACGAAGCTGTTTTTAAGAAGTT
>LAKY01000056.1:1429-2642 GCA_000987045.1 Clostridiales bacterium PH28_bin88
GGCATCACCGGCGATGATGAGACCGTCACTGCAGAGGGTGGGCAGCATATTTAGGCCGCCTTCGGGTACTAAGTGGGCCGAGTATTCGACGACTTTGCCCCCGGTTACGAGAGGTGCGATGTTGGGGTGTGTCTTGAATGCTTCGATTAAGTCAGCAATTTTNNGATGGTGTTTTTATTGGTGTAGAGGAAACCGCCACCCTGGATTCCTTTGGTGCACTCGCCCACAAAGAGCTGAGCAGCCCCTTCATCCCCGCTTAGCTGGAAGCGGTCCTCTATTACTTGTCTTGGCAGTTCGATGACTTCTTTGACGCCTGTGGCCACGTGAGTGTCTTTGAGTTCTCCCCTAAGGTTCGCTTTCTGGGCTAAAAGAGAGTTGACACCGTCGGCGGCAATGACGACGCTGGCCAGCATTTGGTCTTCGCCGGCAATGACACCGGTTACTCTGCCCTGGTTATCCCGTAAAAGGTCGTCAACTCTGACGCCGGTAGCCAGCATGGCCCCGGCTTCTTCGGCTTTACTTGCCAGCCACTGGTCGAATTGGGCTCTCAGGACGGTAAAGGAGTTATAGGGTTCCCGGTTGTAGCGCTGGCTCTTGTAGTCCAGGGAAACACTGCCGGAAGGGGTCATCATGGTGATGGTTTCTTTGACGACCCGTCTTTCGACGGGTGCTTCTTCCCAGAAGTTGGGGATTAATTTATGCAAGGTGTGGGCATAGAGCCTGCCCCCTGTCATGTTTTTGCTTCCTGCCTGGTTACCTCTTTCGATGAGGAGGACTTCAAGGCCGGCTTTGGCTAAGGTAAGGGCGGCGGCGCTGCCTGCCGGCCCTGCCCCTACGATGATACAGTCGAATCTTTCTTCGCTCATGTTTCATCCCCCTATTTGTTGAGGGTCTTCTTGAAGGCTTCTTCCAGGGCGGGTACGACCTGGTAGAGGTCACCGACGATGTAGTAGTCGGCATTCTGGAAGATGGGCGCATTTTCGTTTTTGTCTACGGCAAAGATGATTTTGGCGTCACGAATGCCGGAGATGTGCTGGACCTGACCGGAAATACCTAAGGAGAGGTAAAGGTTAGCTTTAACGGTTTGGCCGGAGATGCCAATGTAGCGGTCTTCAGGCAGCCAGTGGAGGTCTTCGGCTACAGGACGGCTGCAGCCTAGTTCTCCCTCCAGTACTTTGGCTAAATCTTCCGCAAGCTTAAGGTCTTCCTGTTC
>LAKY01000056.1:2663-3208 GCA_000987045.1 Clostridiales bacterium PH28_bin88
TCTTTGGCTTTGGGACGTTTTTCTATCACTTTGACCCGGGAATCGGGTTCTCCGGTAAAGGCTTGAACTTCTCCTGTTCTCTCCTGTAAGGCGGGAGTTTCGTAGGTCCTGGGGGGAACGGTGACAATGACGGTTTCTTCCTGAGAGATTAAAGTACTGATGGCCAGGCCGCCATAGACCATTCTCTCTAACCTTCGGCTGTAAACTCTATGTTTTTGCCGTCGGTGGCACAACCCACACCCAAGATGGCGGCGATTTTAGCAGCCAGGTCTTTTCCTCTTCTGGTAGCTCCTATAATTTTGGGTTTAGCGGTTTTTATTTCTTCCGCCAGGGACCCGGCATAGTTTTCGAGGGTAGTTGTTTGTTCTATATATAAAACTTTGTCCGCACCACTTTTAACCGCTTTTTGGGCCTGGGCTTCCGTCCCCATGAGGATGGCAGTGACTTCACCTTCTGCTCCAGCTAAGGTACGGGCGGCTCCTGTGAGTTCCAGGGCCAGTTCTTGTTGTTCGGCTATTACCCAGATGTTCATTGCTTTTCCTCCC
>LAKY01000056.1:3215-3540 GCA_000987045.1 Clostridiales bacterium PH28_bin88
TTCGGCCATTTCACTGAGGCTGTCCCCGGTGATTCTCTGCTGTTTCCTGGCCATGACGTAAGCTAAGGTGCTGGCTACCTTAAAACGGGGTTTGAGTTCTTCGGATGTAAGTGCTAATTCTTGTAGTTTTATTTCGGTGACAGGTTTTTTGCTGGCGCCAAGGATTTGTTTCAAGCTGGGAATACGGGGTTTGTTGATGTCGGGAAGAACGGTGATGAGGACAGGATAAGCGGCCTCCACCACTTCGATACCGTCCTCCAGTTTGCGCTCGGCCACTACTTTATCGGGTAAGACGGTAAGTTTGTTGACAAAGGTAAGGGCAGGA
>LAKY01000056.1:3574-4686 GCA_000987045.1 Clostridiales bacterium PH28_bin88
GATGAGCTGGTAGTCCCCTGCTTTGGCTACTGCTTTAGCCAGAACATTGGCCGTAACATAGGCATCAGCTTGGGCTAAGGCTTCGTCATTAACGAAGATGGCTTTGGCGGGGCCCCGGGAAAGAGCATCCTTTAAGGATGCTTTGGCTTTTTCTGTTCCTGCCGTCAGGGCTGTAACTTCTCCGCCTTGCTCTTCACAAATTTTTGTGGCTTCTTCGATGGCGTTACGGTCGTATTCGCTGATTTTGTAGTTAACACGGTCAAATTGGAGTTCACGTGTACGACTGTCTACTTTGATGTCGGCCTCATCTATAACCCACTTGTAACAGGTAATAATGTTCGGCATAACTGTTCTCCTTTATCTTTTTTAACGTAAAATATTGCCGGCAATAACCATGCGCTGGACTTCCGAGGTCCCTTCATAGATTTCGGTAATCTTGGCGTCACGCATATGGCGTTCCACGGAATAATTGGTAGTGTAACCATGGCCGCCATGGATTTGTACGGCTTTAACAGCAAGCTTCCTTAGTATGAGGCTGGTCACTACCCCTCAGGAAAGCAGCATGGTAAACCAGGTGACGGGCAGCCTGGATCTGGGTAGCCATGTCGGCGAGCATAAACTGGATGGCCTGGTTGGCACTGATGGGTTTTCCAAACTGGTGTCTTTCTTTGGCGTATTTCAGAGCAGCTTCATAAGCAGCCTGGGCAATACCTAAAGCCTGGGCGCCAATGCCAATTCTACCACCGTCCAGGGTCTGCATGGCAATCTTGAAGCCATCGCCTTCTTTCCCTAAGAGGTTTTCCTTAGGAACTTTGCAGTCCTTAAAGATAATCTCCGTAGTACTGGANNTCAACGATAAAGGCACTGATACCTTTTAAACCTTTGCTCTTATCAGTCATAGCAAAAACAATATAGGTGTCGGCATAACCACCGTTGGTGATGAAAATCTTGGAACCCTTTAGCACATAATAATCGCCGTCCAAAACTGCCACAGTCTGCTGGCTGGCTGCATCGGTACCGGCATTAGGTTCAGTGAGAGCGAAGGCCCCTAATTTCTGCCCGCTGCAGAGAGGTTTTAAATATTTTTCTTTCTGTTCGGCAGTACCAAACTG
>LAKY01000056.1:4780-5042 GCA_000987045.1 Clostridiales bacterium PH28_bin88
AGGGAATGCCCATAAGGTTTAGCTCCACCATTTTCCCTACGATATCGCTAGGGAATTCATGTTTTTTATCAATTTCCCCAGCCCTGGGCGCTACCACCGTTTCGGCAAATTCCTTGACCATCCTCCTGATTAATTCTTGCTCTTCTGTCAATTGAAAATTCATTTACCTTACCCCCTTATTAATTGTGAAAGTCTAAACTATCACATTAATTTTTAAAAAATTCCGCGTCGTCCGGTTTTGTGCGCTTTTTCGATTATCTAT
>LAKY01000056.1:5110-5299 GCA_000987045.1 Clostridiales bacterium PH28_bin88
TTCATAAATAATATCCAAAATATAGGACAGTTTCCAGGCAAACAGTATTCGTTAAAGGCTCGGACTACGTCTTAAAAAAAATACACTGTCTAAATTCAGAGACAGTGGTCATGGGAAAGCAGTTTGTATTTCTCCATTTTCTGGTATATATTAGCCCGGCTGATGCCCAAAAGTTTGGCGGCCTGTATT
>LAKY01000012.1 GCA_000987045.1 Clostridiales bacterium PH28_bin88
GCGATGAGGCTCGCAATTACCTAGGATTCTTAGCCGTCATCTTTCTATTTTCCTACCAAGGTTTACTGTAATGTTTTGGAGAAGAGCCAATTTTATGAATTTGTGAAGCATTGTACTATTGGAGAAAACCCGGCATTTGCATCAAGAAAACCATCAGGGTTTTCCCTGATGGTTTGTAACAACTGATCCGGTATTTCCCTAAGCACCACCGTTGACCATGCAGCAGGTATCGACCCCCCGTATTTTTCACGCTCTCTCGATGCGATTAGGGATTTTTAAATCTTAGGCCCGAAGGCGGGTACACCATGGGTTGAAAAAAGATCTTTCCCAGTTCCTCAAGGAATTTGAACGCGATAAAGAGAAACCTCGCGAAACGCTCGCCGGTTGCCATTGCCTTTCTTGAGGAGGCCTGCAAGTAACCTAATTCGCGATAGATCGAAAACCGCCAAAATAACTGGCGGTTTTTTTATATGGGCGCCAATAACCCACTTGACATTCCATTTAACTGGAAGGTTTATAATGACCTCACAGCCTGATACTGGGGCTATGGCGCACCTACCAAAATCAAGCATCTCAGTACCAAAAGGAGGGAGGGATGCAAGATGCAAAAACCGGTTTGCGGTTGCGGGTGCACGGGTCAGTCCGGCAAGGATAGGCAGGAACCCAAAACCAACCAGCAGCCAGCTCCAAAAGAAAAGAAGTAACCAGGAGAGCAGGTAAGCAGTCTCCGCGTAGGTGCGCCACTTCTTTCGCAGGTTTTACCGTAATGCGCGACCATTTAAACTTCACGATATAACAACGGAAATTCTTGAAACTAGTATAGCGAAAACCTGGTTCGGGTTCTGATAAATTCTCAGGAATGCATTCTCACAAAGTGAGCTTTTTTCATAAATTATAGATATAGAAGTAATTATTGGGGGGGCTTAGACCGTATGACCGGTAAACATGAAGCACAGAGTTCAGGCTTGTATGTGCCGCCAGGGAAGCATCAATTGCCTCCCCTGCCCTATCCTTACAATGCCCTGGAGCCCTACATCAGTGCCACAACTCTGCAAATCCACCATGACCGCCACCATCAGGCCTATGTCGACGGGTTAAACAAGGCTGAATTAAAATTAGTCGAAGCTCGCCAAAGGGGTGATTTCTCCCTCGTCAAGCACTGGGAAAGAGAGTTGGCTTTTCACGGTTCCGGTCATATCCTCCACAGCATCTACTGGAGCACCATGGGGCCGTGGGGTGCACGCGAACCCTTCGGCCAGACGCTCCAGTACCTGGAACTTTACTTTGGCAGCTGGCCTGTCTTTCGCCAGCAGTTCACCAAAGCAGCGGAAGACGTGGAAGCTTCAGGGTGGACTTTGCTGGCATGGCAGCCCTTCTGGAGACGTGCGGAAATCCTCACTGTGGAAAAACACCAGGATTTAACCCAGTGGGGCGTCATTCCGATCCTGGTGCTGGACGTGTGGGAGCACGCCTATTACCTGGACTACCAAAACAGGCGGCGGAATTATGTCGAGGCCTGGTGGAACATCGTTGACTGGTCTGAAGTGGAACACCGCCTGCGATTAGCCTTACCGGCTGAGGTACCTTTGCACAAGACTGCTTTGTGAACTACCCCTCCCTTCGCTTCGCTCAGGCAGGGGCTTCCTATTAAAATAAGCCTCCTGATATTTTTTAGTACAGCATAACCAAACTATAATTACCTTTTTTACCTCTTTTTATTTTAATGTTATTTGCTTTACTTAAATTAACAGCTAAAGCATATTTTGTGCGCTTTTTACAATTGAGGTAAGGGCATTTATAATTCATCCGTAGCATTTTTCCACTTCATCGAGGAAATTGGTAGCTGCTATGGGGTTTGCAAGCTGAACAGCAATATACGAGACGATATTATCCAAATCTCTGTGAGCAAGCTCCGAAACAACCAGCCTATACATAGTATTTTTCTCTTATGCTTTTTAAAGAGGTGTCTCCGTCCAGCACCTTTCCTTCCGCTATTTGCGCCTCGGCTGCAGCCAATTTGTTATACACATCCAGCATAAACAATTTTTCCTCATACATTTTTACGCTCATGATAACCATATCGCCATAGCCGTTTTTGGTAATATATATCGGTTCGGTTGCCTCTTGGCACATTTTAGAGATTTTGCTTGTATTTTTCAAATCTCGAATCGGAATGATCTGTGGCATAACCGTCAACTCCTTTCTGTGACATTATTGTGCCATAATTATATCCCAACTGCAAGAGCATAATTCAATTTTCCACAAAAAATCAGAAAAGGCAAGTCGCACCTTCAAGTATGGGACGGAGTTGCCTTGGAACATCTGAAACCAAAACATAAATCCCGAAGAAATGCTAACTTGCAGGGTTTTTCTTGCTTATAGGGGTGTTCCTTCAGGTTTTTTGCCTCATCTGGATATGAAGAACCGGAGTACCTTCTCCGTGTGATAAATTTTAGCTCGTCCTCACTAAACCGATAAGCATCCGCAAACTTCAATACGTTACCGCCGGGTTGTTCTACGGGCTGTTCTCCGATAATTGCACCAATGACGCTGTCCATCTTTTGTGCAGTGATACCCTGCAGTAAGCGACCATCTCCCTAATTGCCTAAAACGGTGGCATGGATCCATGGCTCCTTGATTTGAACGTCTTCCACAAGTCCTTGTTCATAATACTCGTACCCTCGCTCTATAATGTGACCCGGGATATACCGATCCATTCCCGATCAATAATGGCTTAAAGTCATGGTCTTCTTTCATTCTTCCTCGCCCTCATCTTCCCATGTCCATTCAGGATCGATTCCCATATAGCCTAACCACTTTTTCTCCCGGCAGGACGGACACCGCTTCGGCTGCTCCCAGCCCCGCTTTGCAAAATATTTTTGCTCCGAAGCTTCAAAAATGAATCTATCCCCGCACTCCCAACATTTCAAATGGATTGTTTCGAAAGATTTAACACGAGGCGCTTTTAAGTTCAGTTCTTTGCGCCAGGACAGCAGGACGCTCACTTCATTCCTGTTCCAAAGAATCTGCAGTTCGGGGGAAAGAAACTTGGCCGGATCGAAACGAAAACCCCGAATATTGTACAGATGGGGCGTTTTTCCGCAATCCGGCGCATCGCAATATCGCTGTCCCGGACATTCCCGTTTATGGCATATGCGTCCCAGGTACTTCCGGCGTGTGTTGAAGACAAACACTTCCCAGGCATGAGTGACGGAAGACATTTGCCTGCTAAACCGGGCCAGTTGTGGAAGCTCATCCAAATCAGATAAAACGACAGCCAAATCGAGGTCCTGTGGATACGGATCATCGCTGGCCATGGAGCCGCACAAAACAACCTCCTGCACGGAAGATAAATTCTTCGCCTTGTTGGCGAAATTTTGCGCAGCCTGACGGAAACGAAGTTTTTGTTGGTTGTTTCTTATCGTGTCATCCATTCTGGAGCCATTTCCTTCCCGTAAGCATAGTGTTCGTTTTTGAAAAAAAACCTTATGGATTATTCAAGGTCTGATCATGTTCCCCAATATTTCGCAGCAAAATACCGTCTTCTGTATATTGCCAGGTCATACGGATGTTCATGGTGATACTTGTCTCAAAAATGCCGTCTTGTCCCTGAATCTTCTTAGTGCGGAGCGAAGGATGCCGGGGGTTTTCCAATAGCAGCTCAAGTTTCTTCTTTAAAGCTCGTTTTACTTCTATCGGAAGCTTTTTGACTTTATCGCCGAAAAGCTCGGAATAGTAAATGTTCATAGTTCATCCAGCCCCAGGCCTTTTAACAATTCCTCTTTGCTTTTTGCTGTTTTCACCCGGCCTTCCCGAATTTGTTGTTCCACCTTCTGCTCATCCGCCTGCCATTCTTCAGCATAAAACCACATCTGATCCCGGGGAATAACCGCAACGGGAGTAATAATTAGGCAACCGTCCTTTTCTTCAACTTCCAGCTTGTCGCCGGGCTTCAGTTTGAGTTTTTTCACCAGTTCGCTGGGTATGGTCACCTGGGATTTCTGTTTAAATTCCACCAGCATGTTTATCATCTCCATATAACCAAGTTTAACTTTCTAACTTTATTATATTCCAACTCATCGAGAATATCCATTACTTTTTCGTTTTTACTCCGGAAAGGCTGGAGAAGGTGGTTCCCGGCCTTTCGTGTATTGGCTTTATAGCAAAAAAGACTTCGGACTGTGTCCAAAGTCTTGTGCACCTTCATTTTTGGAGCGGGTTTCAGGAATCGCACCTGAATGAACGGTGTGGAGCACCGCCCACCGACTACGACCCGCATAATAAACCGTGTGCAAGATGCACACGGTGCAATTTACGTTTGGTGGAGACGAGGGGGATCGAACCCCTGACCTCTTGAATGCCATTCAAGCGCTCTCCCAGACTGAGCTACGCCCCCAATTGCTGCCGTGAGACTTTGACTGAGTCATATCCCCACGCGCAAATGTAATTATGCCATAAGCCTTAAGAAAATGCAAGGGCTTGAACGCCTATTTTTTTAGGTTGTTTGACCCTGTTTTACCTCTGTGCTGGTAGATGTAACACTTCCAGCAGGCCATAATCAATTTTTACCCAAAGCCCGCCCTGAACCGGGATAGGTTTTATTATTGTAGTCAAAAAAGCTGTCCAATTCTACAGGAAATTTCTCCTTGACGCCGGCGGCGGTCAGGGATACAATGGCGATGAAGTTATGAATCGGCGTTCATTTCTTGCGAGGTGGTGGGGATGGCATACCGCAGGACGGATAAGGTAGGTAAAAAACTGGAGGCTAAAATGCAGGCCATCCTGCAGGCGGCCCAGGAGGTGTTTGCCGAACACGGGTACCACGGCACCTCTATCAAGGAAGTCGCCAGGAAGGCCGGTGTAGCCACCGGCACCATCTACCTGTACCTGCGCAACAAAGAAGCCCTCTTCACCGCTCTGGTTGACGAGGTCTACGACACTGTACTCTCAAAAATAGCGGCTAAACGCAAGGCGGCCGGAGATATCCAGGGCAAGCTGCAGGCCTCCATGGAAGCGGCCATCGAAACCCTGGGAAAACACCGGGAATTGGCCAAGGTGGTTCTGATCCAAACCGGCGCCTCCAACCCCGCCGTAGGAGAACAGTTGGCCGACTTGCTGGGGCGGCTGGTTCAACTGGTGGAAGCAGACATCCGGGAAGCTGTGGAGACTGGCCAGATACCCCCGCAGGACAGCCGGGTTGCCGCCACCGCCTTTGTAGGCACTTTTTACCATGTGGTTCTCTCCTGGCTGCGGGACGGCTACCCCGCCACGCTGGAAGAGGCGGCCGGCCCCCTGGTGGAATACAACTTGCGGGGTTTGGGGTTCACCAAGGACCAAGTCCATGGGAAATAGATGAAAAAGAAAGGACGTCAGCCAATGGCTACCCATGAACTGCCCAAAGCTGATATCGGTTTCATCGGAGGCTCAGGCACTTTTTCCCTCCAGTTTCCCGAAGACCTGAACCGGACGGGGGTAAGAGTTGAGGTTTCTCACCTGACCTACCAAACCCCTTTTGGTGAAAGCCCTCCTCTGAAGGTGTTCACCATCGAAGGTGAACGACCCCGGACAGTGATTGCCGCCAAAATGCACGGTCGCCTCCCCGGTGTCTCATGGGGCGAAGCCTCCCGCCGCCTGTTCTGGGTTTTCCGGGAGGCCGGGGTACAAAAAGTGATCGCCGAGGGAGGGGTAGGCAGCGTCAACCACCTGCTGGACCCCCGGGACATCGTAGTACCTCACGATTACATTGACTTCTCCATGCGCCGGGATACCAGCCTGGGCGAAGGGTATTTGTCTGTGATGCGTCAACCCATCTGCCCTTCCCTGCACCGCACGCTGGTGGACGCGGCCCTAAATAACCCCCTGGGACGGGTATTCCCCCGGGGGATCTACCTGGTCACCGACGGTAGACACTTTGAAAGCCCCGCCGAGGTAGCCCTCTTCCGCCAGTGGGGAGCGGACATCGTGGGGCAAACCCTCAGCCCGGAAGTCTACCTGTCCCGGGAAATCGGAGCGTGTTACGCCGGCATTTACCTGGTGGTCAACTACGGGGAAGGTGTGGTGAAACCGTGGGAACACCAGGTTTTAAAAGATATCTTCTTCGAAGACGCCGCTTCCTGGGGGCGGATCGTCCTGCGAGCCCTGGAGACAGCGGACCTGGCAGCCGGCTGCGAGTGCCGCGGCCTGCGTAAACCAACCCTGCTGCGGGCGGAAAACGTGGGACGGGCGAAACTCCCTTAACCCTCGGAGGTGCGTTAAGGGGCCTGAAATCTAGCATCTAGCTTCCAACATCCAGCTTCCGGAAAGGAGGATTTTTGGTGGTACATTACCTGGAACAGGGTCCTTTGGGTGACATCGCCCGAAAGGTGCTGGCCGGCGAGCGGTTGAGCCGGGATGACGGCATCAAACTGTGGGAGTCCGATGACCTTCTGGCAATCGGTCTGTTAAGCGATTATGCCCGGCAGCAAAAGGTGGGAGACAACGTTTTCTTTATCAACAACACCCACATCAACCACACCAATATCTGCCGTAACCTCTGCGAGTTGTGCGCCTTCGGCAAGAAACCCTCGGACCATGGAGCCTATACCCTCAGCATCGATGAAATCGCCTCCAAGGCCGAAAAGGCACAGAGCCTGGGGGTCACCGAGGTACATATCGTGGGCGGGCTGAACGAGAACCTGCCCTTTAAGTACTACGAGGAAATGCTGCGGACCGTTAAAGAGATCCTTCCAGGGGTTCACCTCCAGGCCTTTGACGCGGTGGAAATCGACTTTATCAGCGAGACCAGCGGGCTTAGCCTGGAAGAGGTTTTACTGCGCCTGAGGGACGCGGGCCTGGGCTCATTGCCCGGAGGAGGAGCGGAAATTTTTAACCCCACGGTGAGGGACCGGATTTGCAGCAAAAAGATCGGGGCCGGCAGGTGGCTGGAGGTGCATGAAACCGCTCACCGGCTGGGTTTCCGGAGCAACGCCACCATGCTGTACGGCCATGTGGAGGGTATTGAGGACCGGGTAGACCACTTGCTCGCCCTCCGGGAACTGCAGGACCGGACGGGGGGATTCATGTCGTTTATCCCCCTCGCCTTTCACCCCAGGAATACCGCTCTGGAACACTTGCCGAAAACCACCGGTATGATGGACCTGAAGGCGCTGGCCATCGCCCGCCTGATGCTGGACAACTTCGACCACATCAAGGCTTTTTGGATCATGACCACCCCAAAAGTAGCCCAGGTCGCGCTGAGTTTCGGGGTAGATGACCTGGACGGGACGGTCCGGGAGGAACGGATCGCCCACGACGCCGGGGCGGAGACCGCCCAGTACCAGCCGGCGGACACCTTCCTGCGGATGATCCGGGAAGCCGGCCGGACCCCCGTGGAACGGGACACTTTATACAACGTTATCCGCCGCTATGATTAATTGGTGAAAGGAGGTCGAGCCCATGGAATGGCCGCGCCTGGGACGCGTATCTTACATCAACTGCCTGCCGGTCTTTCATGCCCTGGAGGAAGGGTTGGTGGAAGTACCGGCCAGGGTGTGCGCCCACCATCCCAGCCAGCTCAACAGGATGTTCAGGGAGGGATCCCTGGAGGTCACCGCCATCTCTTCCATTGAATACGCCCGGCAACAGGAAGACTGCCTGATCCTCCCCGACCTCTCCATCTCCGCCGACGGCCCGGTGCGCAGCGTCGCGCTGGTCAGCCGGGAGCCGATGGAACGGATGGCGGGAAAGCGTATTTCCCTCACCCCCTACTCCGCTACCAGCGTGGTATTGCTGCAGGTGCTGCTGCAAAGGTTCTATCGCGTGGAAAGCCGGTTTTTCACCCGCCCACCCGACGCCCCCGTCTGGTGGGACGAACCCGATGCCTCGCTGGTGATCGGTGATGAGGCCCTCCGGGAAATTCAGCAGGCCGGCGGCTATCACGTGTACGACCTGGCGGCGGAATGGAAGCGTTGGACGGGTCGCCCGATGGTGTTTGCCCTGTGGGTTGCCCGGCCGGATTTTGCCCGCCGGCAGCCGGAACTCCTGGCAGCCATCTGGCAAGGGATGCTCGCTTCAAAGCGATGGGGGAAGGAACACCCCGGTGAGCTGGTCGCCAGGGCCGAACATTTGGCGTCTTTGCCTGAAACGGTGCTGGCCGACTATTTCCGCTGTTTGCGGTTCGACCTGGACTGGGACCACGTAGACGGCCTGATGTATTTTTACCGCTGCGCCGCTGAATGCGGGTTATTGGACCCGGCGTTAACCTTGAACATCTGGGGGAAAGAAGATGACCGGTGTTATCGCGTCCAAAGCGCTTGAGGGAAAACGGCTCACCGAGGAGGAAGGCCTGCACCTTTTAACCAGGACGGACCTGCCGGTGCTGGGTTGGCTGGCGGACCAGGTGCGGCGCCGCATGCACCCTGACCGGCGGGTTACCTTTGTGGTGGACCGCAACATCAACTATACCAATGCCTGCGTGACCGGGTGCCGCTTCTGCGCCTTCTACCGGCCGCCGGGCCACGCTGAGGCGTATATCCTCAGCCGTGAGGAGATCTTTCGTAAAATCGAGGAAACCCTGGAACTGGGGGGCACCCAGATCCTGATGCAGGGAGGGCTGCACCCCGATCTGGACCTTCCCTATTTCGAGGGGCTTTTCAGAGCCATCAAGGATCGGTATCCCATCCGGATCCACTCCCTCTCCCCGGTGGAAATCGACTACCTTTCCCGTACCTCCGGGCTGCCGCTGGAGACGGTGATCCGCCGGTTGGCGGCGGCCGGTCTGGACTCCATCCCGGGAGGCGGGGCGGAGATCCTGGTGGACAGGGTGCGGCAGTCCATCAG
Source organism: Clostridiales bacterium PH28_bin88 (assembly GCA_000987045.1). Taxonomy (GTDB): domain Bacteria; phylum Bacillota; class PH28-bin88; order PH28-bin88; family PH28-bin88; genus PH28-bin88. The sequence continues at coordinate 8,818 of LAKY01000012.1, forward strand.
CCCGCGCAAGATCGGTGCGGCCCGGTGGCTGGAGGTGATGGCCGCGGCTCACCGGGCGGGCCTGAAGACTACCGCAACCATGATGTTCGGCCATGTGGAAACCCCGGAAGAAAGAATTGCCCACCTGGAAGGGATCCGCCGGTTACAGGACGAGACGGGCGGTTTCACCGCCTTCATCCCCTGGAGCTTCCAGCCGGGGAATACCGCCCTGGGCGGTGAGCCGGTTACCGCCGTGGACTACCTGCGGACCATGGCGGTGGCCAGGGTTTACCTGGATAATGTGCCCAACCTGCAGGTATCCTGGGTCACCCAGGGGACCAAGATCGCCCAGATCGCCCTGGCTTTCGGCGCCAACGACTTCGGCTCCACCATGCTGGAGGAAAACGTGGTGCGGGCGGCAGGTGTTTCCTTCAGCACCTCCCTGGCGGAACTGGTGCACAACATCAAAGAAGCCGGCTTCCAGCCGGCCCAGCGAGATAACCTGTACAATATCATCCGTGTATTTTAAAACGCTGTGATAAGCCTCGCCTGCTCACCTGACCTGGATCCGCCATTCCCGGCCCCTGTATCTCACCTTAAAACCCTCCGGCGTTTCTTCAAGGTAACGCTCCAACTGCCAGAACGCCACTTTCCCTTTCTTCAACGGACCAGGTAGGGCGCAAACAACACGCCCAAACAATACCGATCAACGCCAGAGTCAGAGCCTCCCACTGGTCTTCCCCGGTGACCACGTTCAACCGGGAGCGGGTAGCTGCGTCGTGCCGTCCCTGTCCAACTGCCCGGCTATCCGGGTGACACCATCCAGCGGGAAACCGGCCACAGCTGCGCCCGCACCCGCTGGGAATTTTCCGCCTGCAGGAAGACCATACCTACCTGCTGGGTATCGAAAAGCTCCTGGGCCACAGTAAGGGGGATAAAGATGCGGTGTAACGAGACCCCCTGCAGCGCCACCACAGCCACCTCTCGGCCCCCGTAGACCTTCTTCACATCTTCAATTTCCACCAGCAACTCCGTCACTCCATCCGTTACCTTAACGTGCTTAATATCACCAAAAAGCCCTGCCGCTATGAACGGCAAGGCTCTATCTAAGTTATAAGTCGTAAAAGAACCATTAGCACCATCCCCGCGGCCACCGTGACTACCAGGTTGCGGGTTAAGAGCGCCAGGCCAAAGGTGGGAATGGCCGCCAGCAGGTACAGGTTTTCCGGCGATAGGTTCCACTGCCCCCTGGTTAAAAATAGGTCCGGGGCCAGCAGCGCCGCCAGCACTGCCGGGGGAACATACTTTAGCCATCGCAGCAGGAGTTCCGGCATGGGGCGCTTGCTCAAGGCCACCAGCGGCAGCATCCGGGGGATATAAGTAACCAGCCCCATACCGATAAAAATGGCAACTATTTTTGTGTCCATCGTTCCGACCACACCCCCACCGTCGCCGCCACCACCGTGGCGATGATGATATGCCAGTTACCCGGCATCACCCTGGCCAGCACCACCGATACGACCGCTCCTGCCAAAGCCGCCAGGTAGGTCGGGCGGTTTTTCAGTTGCATCACAAGCAGGGCGATAAACATGGCCGGAAGGGCAAAATCCAAGCCGTACCGCTCCGGGTCCCCCAGGAGATTTCCCACCGTCGCCCCCAGCCAGGAGGCCGTCACCCAGCTAACCTGGGCGGTCACATTGAGGCCCAGCTGGTAGGAAGCATGGGCCGGGTGCTCAGCGTAGCGGGCGCTGGCTACCGCAAAGGTCTCATCGGTCACCTCGTAGGCGAGAACCGCCAGCACCGGGGTGGCGATATGCCGCAGGTACGGCACCAGGGAGGCGCTCATCAACATGTGCCGCAGGTTGACCAGGAAGGTAGTGAAGATGATGGTCAGCGGAGGGGCGCTCCCGGCCAGGAGGCCTACGGCAATAAACTGGCTGGACCCGGCGTAAACGATAATTGACATCAGTACCGTCTCGGCAACGGTAAGGTCCGCTCCCCGCGCCAGCACCCCGTAGGCAAAGCCCAGGGGCAGGTAGCCCAGGACGATAGGTGTCGCGCTTTTAACTCCCAGTAAGAATTGTTGTCTTTCCATGCTCAGGACTGGCTCTCCTCCATTCCGGCGGCAGCGTCCCGGGCGCCAAGGTAAACATACCGCTCCAGTTCCCGGCTGTAAACCATCCCTTCTCCGGTCACCTGCGCGAACTTGTGGGCATCGGCGTCAATAAGGTCCGCCCGGTGTACCAGCAGGGCTTCCAGGAACTTGGGGCGCTTGGGAGACTGCCACTCGTACTCGCCGTGGTGGCTGACAATGATATGCAGGACCTTTAGCTTAAGCTCCGGGGGAAATTCCGGCAGCGAGTCAATTTTTCCCGCCACCATCTGGGCTCCCAGCACAATGTGCCCCAAAAGCCGGCCCTGGTCGGTGTAATCAATCAGGCGGTCGAAATTAAACTCCTTGATCTTCCCGATATCGTGCAGCAGGGCGCCCGCCACCAGCAGGTCCGGATCCACCTGGTTGACGTATACCTCGGCCATCTTCTTACACAGTTGAGCAACGTTCAGGGTGTGTTCCAGCAGTCCGCCCAGGTAAGCCTGGTGGTGCCGTTTTGCCGCGGGAGCCCGGGAGAAGGCCTCGGCCAGGCCGGGATCCTCCGTAAACTGCTTCAACAAACCGCGCAGGTAAGGATTCCCGATCCCTACCACCAGCGAGGACAATTCCGCCAGCATCTCGCTCCGGTCACGGGGTGAAACGGGAATAAAGTCAGTGACATCATAACCGCCGGCGGGCTGGATGGTTGTCAGCCTCAACTGTAACTGGCCGTTGTAGTCCTCCACCCTGCCGTCCACCCAGACCACGTCGCCCGGTGCGTACCGGGCGTAGAGCGCCTCGCCGCCCTTCCATACCTTGCAGATGACCTCGCCCCACCGGTTTCCCAGCACCAGGTTGAGGTACTGGCCCGGCCGGTCCCGGTAAGGGTGCAGGGACTTTTGCTTAACCATCAGGTTTGCCTTCACGTCGTCTCCTGGGCGGAAACCCGGAGCACCTTTCGTTTCCATGGACTGGTCCTCCCTATTCAAGAAGCTCCCTCTTTTACCCTGTTTCTTGGCTGTCGTCAGCTAAGAATAACTTTCGTTATTCTGGCACTTGCCGTTAGATTCCTGCTTGCCTTCGAGCAAAAATTTGTCTGAGCCTGTACCCGCGGTTTACCCATTTGGTTTAGAAAAATAGCGGGGTATCCCGCTATTTCAAACACTCCACTATGTTGGGACCAGCCGTTTTACCGTACCCTTCCCCTGGCTGCCACTCTCCACTCATCCACGGCCTTTCCGGATCGTACCACCAGCACCCGGTCGGTCAGGTTGACCACCGGGCAGGCGTGGTTGGGGATTATGTCCAATACTTCTCCTACTTCCGGTTCCCGCTCCATCTTTGCGGCATCCTCCAGGATGCCGTGTTCCTCCGAGAGGCGGGTTAACTGCCAGCCCGGAAGACCCTTGACCACGCCAAAGCCCTGGACCACTGCCGTGCCGTGCGCTCCTTTATCCAAGGCAAAGGTTTTGCTGCCGGCGTCTATGACCGCACGGCCGGGAGCAGGTCTGCTGATCACCGTGGCCAATACCGACAGGGCGCACCGCTCCAAGGGCGCCACCCCCAACCCGTGCTGGATGGCATCGTAAAAAACGTAGTTGCCCGGCCTGATTTCCGTTACTCCCTTGATACGGCCGGAGAACTTGACGGTAGGGGTAGAACCCACAGAAACAGTCTCCACAGGGATGCCCGATTTCCTTAAGAGGCCTGCGGTAGCCACCATCACTTCACCCTCATGCCGGCCGATTTCCGCTACCTGCCGGGGTGAAGACGCGCCGTAGGCCTGGCCCGCGTGAGTCATTAAACCCTTGAATATTAACTCGGGTAACTCCAGCAACTGCCTTACAAGGCGGAGGGTCTCCTCCCCCGGCAGCACGCCGCAGCGGTCGAGCCCGGAATTCACCTCCACCACGACGGGGACGTGCCTCCCTCTCCCACGGGCGGCCTCTGCCAGCATCCTGGCTCCCGGCAGGGTATCCACCGCCACCGTGATGGTGGCCCGGCCCATCAGGTCCATCAGCCGGCGGAGTTTCGCCTCTCCCACCACCTGGTAGGCGATGAGGATGTCGGTAATCCCCGCCTCCACCATCACCTCGGCCTCTCCCAGCTTGGCTACCGTCACTCCCACCGCTCCCGCCGCCATTTGTTTCCGGGCGATCTCCACCGTCTTGTGGGACTTGATGTGGGGCCGCAAGCTAACCCCCGCCTCCCGGGCAAACTCCGCCATCTCACGGATATTGGTCTCCAGCTTATCCAGGTCCACAACCACCACCGGGGTGTCCGGAACCTTTAAGTTCATTGTCCCACCTCCCTTCCAGGGACTTTTCCCCGGATTATTCATTATTCATGGCTTAGTCCCGGTAATCCTGGCGCTGTGAAAAGTGCCTTTAACAGTGCCCAGGTCATATTCGTAGGACCGGAAAACCTGGATTCCCGTCTCCTTGAATCCCGCATCCGCGAGCAAACCCAAGTACTCTTCCCGCGTAACCGCCCCCGCCACTCCCCAGGCCCATGCCCCCGGGTCCTGCCGGAACTCGGGGGGCAGTTCCCCGGCCAGGACGGTATCCGCCGCCACCAGCCGGCCACCCGGCCGCAGCACCCGGTATATTTCTCTGAGCACCTTTTCCCTCTCCGGCACCAGGCTGAGCCCGCAGTTGGAAAGGACCACATCCACCGTATTCGCCTCCAGGGGTATGGACTCCATATCCGCGGCCACAAGGCGAACGTGATTCAAGCCGGCCCGCTCAACGTTCCTTTGCGCCAGGTCTACCATTTCCTCCGACAGGTCCAATCCATAAACCCACCCTGTTCCCCCTACCTGCCGGGACGCCAGGATGACGTCCATGCCCGCCCCGCACCCCAGGTCAAGTACCGCATCGCCGGGTCGCAATCCCGCCCACAGCACCGGGTTGCCGCAGGGGAAGGCGCTGTCCAGGGCGGAAGCCGGAACCGAAGCCAGTTGTGCAGGCAAATAGATCCCTGTCACCAGGTCCCGCCGGACCGGTAGACCGGCCTGGCTGCCCGTGGTCACCAACTCCCCGTAGATCCTCTTGACCATTTCTTTAATCTCTGAATAGGATTTCATTCTTAAATCTTTCTGCTCTCCTACCGGGCCAGCAACCGTTCCAGTTCTTCTTTGATGCCCTCCGCCGCAGCCACCAGCCGGGGGCTGGCTTCAAACACGGCGCGACCCTCCAGGTCAGCGCTGACCGCTTCAAGGTCGAAGGGGAGAACGCCCAGGAGGGGCAAAAAGTCCAACTGCTCCCGCAGGACCTCCTCCTGCCCTTCTCGCACCTTATTGACTACCGCGTACACCCGCTCCACCCCCAGGTCCCGGGCCAGCCGGACAACGTCCCGGGCGGTCTGGATGCTGCGCTGTCCCGGCTCCACCACCACGATAAAGGCATCCACACTCTCCGCCGTGCCCCGTCCCAGGTGTTCAAGGCCCGCCTCCATATCCACAACTACAGCCTCTTCCCGCTTTACCACCAGGTGGCGCAGCAGGTGTTTCAGGAGAGTCCCTTCCGGGCAGGCGCACCCGCCGCCCCCCCGGGTGACGGTACCCATCTGCAGGAGTTTGATGCCCTCCTTCTCCAAGACGTACCTGTCCGGGATGTCGTCCACCCTGGGGTTCAGGCTGAACATCTGTCCGGAGATCCCGGGCTCGGCGCCGGTTCGCTCCTTGATTAGCTGCCGGTGCTGGGCAATAGGGACTAAACTTTTCAGTTCCTCAGGTGAAAACCCTAAAGCGGATCCCAGGTTGGCATCCGGGTCGGCATCCACCGCCAGCACCTTTTTCCTCTCCCTGGCGTAAAGCCAGCACAACAGGGCGGACAGGGTGGTCTTGCCAACCCCGCCCTTGCCTGAAACCGCCACTTTGATACCTTTTTCATTACTCGCCATTTATCGATAACCCCCTCGCTTCGGCTGTCGCTGTTATTTTACCCCTCTCGCATCTTTTCATCAACGTCACTTTCTTCGCCCCCGCAAAGCAATCACAGCCCCACTTCCACTCCTACTTTTCCTCCAACTCCTCATGAACAACAAAAAACAGGGGAACCCAAAAGGGTCCTCCCACTGGTTAATCGACCGCAACTACATCCTCATCAACCCAAGTGATTAAACTTTCTCACCCGGATCCGCCTGCTCGAAACGGTAATAATACTGCCTTCTTCGAGATAACTTATATACACCTGCCGCTCCAGCACCTTGCCAAGAAGGTATGTCCGGAGTGCAAACGGAACATCCGGCAATCGAATGATGCCAAAGTGCCGTTGCCCTCTGGCTACCGACAATTCGCCAAAGTCTTTATCCGCGGTTATAATAATTCGTTTTTCCTTGACAGCCCACTCCATAACCTGCTCGTCTGGCATGCACCTGTCCCGGTTCCTGACTTCCTGTACGTCATGTCCCGCTGTAGCCAGCCATGCGCTAAGACGACCGCCCGCACATACATCTACCAGGAATTTCACCGGGAAGCCTCCGCATCTATCGCCTCGACAGTCTCATTCGCCACCAATGCGCGGGCATAAGCCAAACACCCCCGTATATCTTCTATTTCAAGGTCAGGGTATTCGGCGAGGATTTCTTCAGGGGTCATGCCCTGCTCCAGCAGTGCCAGTATGTTTTCCACCTTAATGCGGATTCCCCGGATGATGGGCTTACCCCCGAAGATTTGCGGGTTAACGGTAATCCTCTTTAACAGCGTAATATCGTTCACGTCATGGACCCCCATTATTCTTCAGATTTCAAACCTTATTAAAATTTCTGGTAGTTCCATTTCATCATTAATTTTATCATTGCTCAAGCAAAACAACAAGAAAAACCCAAATAGTCTTTATTATGGGGCCTTCGGGGAGCGGAAAGACCACCCTGCTGTCCATGCTGGGCCTACTGGCGAAGAATTGCGCTCCGTGGCAGGGAAGGTCAGACAGGCTGCCGTCGCCCTCAAGTCACTGGAAAACCAACTCCTGGATACCTCCATCACCAGCCCCATGGACGGAACGGTGTTAAACCGCTATGTGGAGAAAGGGGCTTATGTCCAGCCCGGAACCCCTCTCTTTCAGGTAGTGGGCCGGAGCACCCTGAAAGTGGAGACGGAAGTGGACGGCTTAAGACCCTGACCACCCTCTATGCATCCCGCGAAGGCAGTGGTAAAATTGATTTCGTGCAACTTTGATTCGCGGGAAGGGAAGACAGACGTGCCAAGCTTCGTGCTAGCCCCCGGCATTTTCTTTTGCACCCTGGTAATGGTGATCTGGCGGCCGCGCCAGGTCAATGAAGCCGTCCCCGCCCTGGCCGGCGCGCTGGCGGCCCTGTTAACCGGCATTGTTACATGGCGGGACTTCTGGCTGGTGGGACACATGGTGTGGAACGCCACCTTTGCCCTGGTGGCAATCATGATTATCTCGTCCATCCTGGATCATGTGGGATTTTTCCGGTGGGCCGCCCTGGTGCTGGCCAGGAAGGTGGGTGGTTCCGGTTACCGCCTTTTTCTGCTGGTCATCGTACTGGGCAGTCTCATCACCATCTTTTTTAATAACGACGGATCGGTCCTCATCCTGACCCCCATCGTCTACGGCATGATGACAGAAATGGGCTGGCCGCAAAAAAAGGTGCTGCCCTTTGTGATGGCCTGTGGTTTTATCGCCGATACCGCCAGCATTCCCCTGGTGGTCAGCAATCTGGTCAATATCCTGACGGCTGATTACCTCAGGCTGAGCTTTGTAGATTACGCCGCCCGGATGCTGGTTCCCGGCCTGGCAGGCATTCTGGCCAGCGCGGTGGTCCTCTTCCTGTTTTACCGGCGGGACATCCCTCCACGTTTTGATCAGGACCGCATCCAGGATCCCCGCGGCGCTGTCAAGGACTGGTGGCTGTGCCGCTTCGCCCTGGGTATTCTCGGCGCGGTAGTGATCGGCTACTTCATCGGGTCCTGGTACCGAGTCCCCGTCTCCCTGGTCGCCGGTACCGGTTCGATGATCTTGATCCTGGCCAGTATTTACAGGGGAAGTATAGATACCCGGAGTATCCTGCGCGGCGCACCGTGGCCCATCGTAGCCTTCGCCATGGGGATGTACCTGGTCGTGTACGGACTGGGCAACCAGGGGCTAACGGTTGTACTGGGTGGCCTCTTGCAGCGGTTGGTTGAAAACAGCCCTCTTAAAGGCTCTTTAATGTCAGGCGGGATGTTTTCGCTGGTGGCAGCAGTAATGAACAACCTGCCTTCCGCCATGACCAGTTCCCTTACCGTTGCCGCCGCTCCCCTGGCACCCGAGGTCAAGGAGGCGGCCGCTTTGGCCAGCATTGTAGGTAACGACATCGGCCCCAAGATGACCCCTATCGGCTCCCTGGCCACCCTGATGTGGATGCACATCCTGCGGCAGAAAGGGGTCACCATTTCCTGGGGCTACTACATGAGGGTGGGGCTCACCATCACCCCGCCGGTGTTGCTGGTCACCCTCCTCAGCCTGCACTGGTGGCTCACTTTACTGCGGTAGCAAAGAGCGGGACACCCCCGCTCTTTTTGTTTACCACCCATGGCTTGCAAAATTCAAAGAAGGGATCGATTCCCGCTGCACCTCCGGGTCAACCAGAAAATCGATAAACCTTGTTGCCAGGGAGCCCGTGTCCCGGCCATGGCGGGTGGCAATGTACAGGTGACGTTGGGGGGTGAAGCCGGTTAACGGCACGTAACAGACACGGCCAAGGCTGATGGCCTCCTCCGCCGCCCAGTGGGAAACCACGCTTACTCCCAGCCCCGCCTCCACGGCGGTGATCACCGCCCGGGTGCTCCCCAGCTCCATCACCACCTGCATTTGCTCAGGTTTCAGCCCGGAAGCCCGCCATTGTTCCTCTACTACCATCCTGGTGCCGGACCCGGTTTCTCTCATGATCAGGTGAACCCCGGCCAAGTCTTTCAAGCTTACGGTCTCCTGCCGGGCAAAGGGATGTCCCGGCGGGGCAATCAGGATCAATTGATCCTGGATAAAAGGTTGGAAGGTAAGCCTGTCACCGGCTACCCTGGCCCCGATCACCCCCAGGTGTACCTCATCCGCCAGGATCCCCTCCACCACCTTCCCCGTATCAGTGACAACAAGGGATATGTTCACCCCGGGGTACTCTTGCTTAAACCTGCCCACCAACCAGGGCAGGACGTACTCACCCGGAATGGTACTGGCGCCAATCACCAGGTTGCCGCGCCGGAAGCCCTTGACTTCCTCCACCGCCACCAGCGCCTGTTCATAGGTGTCCACGATCCGTCTGGCGTACTCGAAAAAGACCTCACCCGCACCGGTGAGGGCGACATTCCGGTCCCCCCTTTCTAACAGCAATACCCCCAGTTCCTTTTCCAGGGACTTGATCTGCCAGCTGACCGCCGGCTGGGTCAAGAAATGCTGGCGGGCCGCCCTGGTGAAGTTCTGTTCCCGCACGACATCGACAAATACCTGTAGCTGCTTGATATTGAGCACATCTACTCCCCCAAAGCGTGGTCACCGCAAAAAGTTCTGGGTAAAATATTGGCCGGCGACACCCACCCCCAGGTGGCTCCAATCCTCCTCAAGGATATTCGCCCGGTGTCCCGCACTGTTCATCCATCCCTCGTGGGCGGAAGGGGCGTCACCATAACCGTAAGCGAGGTTTTCTCCGACAGCCCGGTAGCTAATACCAGCACGCTTGAAACGGTCAACCAGAGTCCCCTTGGCAGGGGAATCATGAGCAAAGAAGTTGTTCTCCAGCATATCCTGGCTGTGACCGCGGGCCACGCCGGCCGCAGCTTCATGCCAGCGCAAAACTCCCAAGCCCTCACGACGCCGGAGGGCGTTGGTTAAATCGAAGATCTGCCGTTCCAGCCCCCTTGCCAATGCCGTCTCTTCATCCGAGGTAAGCGCCGGCAAACCGAACCGGGGTGGCTGGGAGCGGTAGCTCCAATTCAAGCTGATGCCACCCGGCAGGTAGTTTAAAAAAGTAGCAATATCCATTACCCGAAAAGCTGTCAGGGTATCACCTTGATGAATATCGAAAAACAGCTGCAATACAGTATCTCCTACCAGCGCTACCGGCCGATCCCGCAAAGACTCCGCCGCCTGGGTCATGGTAAAATCCGCGCCATCAAACTTAAACTGATAGGTGTTTCTCAATTCAACCACTTTTTCCACATCCGGCCGCTTTGAGCCTACCTTTAGCCCCAGGAGAGCCCGCTCCGGCGAGTTGGTATAATACGTAACGACCTTATCGTTCTTAATTCCCAGTAAGATATAATCAGCATAGTCCCGGTGGAAAGTCCACCACTCCAATCCCTGACCGGGATCCTTACGAACCGGTTGGCCCAACAGTTGTAGCACACTGGTCGTTGAATCACCTAGTTTTAATCCTTGGTCAGATTGGGGAGAAGGGCTTGTCCCAGTGACCGCTGTTTTCGCGGGTAGTGCACCGATGTATATGGTCTGGCTCGCTCCGTCCCAGGCAACCTCTTTGCCCAGGGCTTCCCCCACATAACGCAGCGGTACATAGGTGGTTCCCTCATAAATAAAACCCAGGGGAACCTTTGTAACCCCGTTAAAGAAGTACCCATCCGGGGTGGACTTTTCTTCCCCGTCAAAAACAAACTTCAGGGGGAGAAAATCCACTGACAGTTGCAACTTAGTCCCTGCCGCCCAACCACCCGTCACCCCAAGAGCCAGCACAACTAAACCCAAAAGAAGGCCCAGGGCTATTCTGGCTGACCTCATCTGCTTCCTCTCCCGTAAAGCTAGCCGCATGAGTTAATCACCCTCTGTTATTGTACTGCTCCTGTCAAATTTCATCAATGTTCCCCTATCCTCAAACCGGCGGCCCATTTTGCCACTCGGCTTAAAACAGGGTTGCAAACACCTGGAAAAAGGGTATAATAAAAGCAAAGGGAAGGTGCTGATACACCTTCCCCTGCTGGGCGGTGCGGCCCAGAGTATGTCTCTTAGGTAAAGCTACTTGCGCCGGGAGGAAGGACGTTTGTGGGAACGTCCTTCCTCTTTTCTCGCCCCGTTATTGGAACGCCGGATCATAGCCGCAATTACCTGGAAAATTCCAGCGATAACAGCCGCAATGATTTCGCTAATCATAGCTTACGACCTCCTCTCCCCCATAACACCCGGTTGCCCACACAACTCCAGGCTGCGCACTGCCCCACGAGAGGGAGAGGAGAAAGCCGGAGGAAATAATTTCCCACATCAATTATAGCTTGTACTTACGGGAAGCGTTAGAGAGATTTAAGGATTAAAGGTGTTCCCCCTAAGCAACACTTCTTAGTTAGCGACAAATACGGAAGTCGAAAACACGTAGCGAAGGGAACCAAATAATAATTACTTCGTCTATAAATAAGAGCTACGTTTGAGCTTGAATAGTGAGGAAAAACTTTATGGGGGGTTTCAGAGGTGAAGAAAAACTGGCCGATGGTATTGGCTATGCTAGTGATTTTGGGGCTGGTTTGGGGGTGTACCACTTCGCGAGAGACAGTATCTTTCACAAATGACAAGTACAAGTACACTGTGTCTTATCCCTCTTCTTGGCAAGTCAACAGCGTAAACATTGCTCCGCCTCCCCCTGCAGGTACAACGTTCGATGGGGGTAAACTGGCTGTCGACATCGTCGTCTGGGAACAGCCGTCACCCAACCTGGCCGAACAGCAGCATCTGAAAAGTAAGGGATGGATTGAGGAGACTATCTTGATAGCCGGAGAGACAGCACGCCTTTTCACACGGCCTCAAACGGATACTCACACAGGTCTTTGGAAGCGCCTGTACTTTACCCACGGGTACCTGACATATGAGATCAGCCTGGAGGTCCTGGACAAAAGCCAGGCAAAGTTAGGTTTTAAGGTTTTCGAGAACATGATTCAATCTTTCAGATGGAGCGATTGAAGGCGCTACACAGAGAGGCGGCTAGCCAGTTGGTTAGCCGCCTTGCTTCGTTTTCAGCTGATCCAGTACCAATACTCACTCCTTCCTGGTCATTCAGCAATCCTAAACCGTGGGAGCATACCGTCATTGGAAATGATGGAATAACCGTTACTGCCGGATAGCACGCGGTCTTGACTATCAGGGGTAAGGCCTGCACTGCGTTCATTAATTCCCAGGAGGTGCACTCCGCCATGACCAATTCCTCCGGACCCAGATCGTCCATGACGCTTTCGGGTACCTGGTGGAATGGCAACCACAAGGCTCCACGCTCTCGCCGGCGCAAGCGGGCCCGGCAAGCGTTGACGGTGATGCGGGACAGCCAGGTGAAGAGTCCGGCCTCCTGGCGAAACCGCCCGATATGCTGGTAGGCCGCCAGGAAGACCTCCTGGGTGACGTCTTCGGCTATGTGGCGATCCTTCAACAGCATGTACGACAGGCGTAACAGCCTTGTGCCGTACAGGTCCATCAGTTCCCGCAAAGCAGCTTCCTCACGGTGCCGCAGGCGGGCGATCAACCTATACTCCTCCCCCTCGCGCATGGCCCCCAACCACCCCTTCTACCCTTATAGAGTAATCTTAGGCCCAAAAGCTTGCATTCTTTATGACTTTTTGATAAAAAACGAAATGTAAAAAACCAAACACCATCCGGTAACAGGGCGAAAAGAATAAGAAGGACGTTCGCACAAACGTCCCTCTTCCCGGAGCAAATCACTTTAAACAAAAGATATACTCTGGGTCGCACCGCCTTTTTTCAGGTGTTTTCAACCCTGTTTGATATTAATCAATAGAAGCACGATAACTGTCTCCTTGCTTCCCTAGTCTGCCGTCCCCTTGCCTCCCTCTTTTAAGGGGTGTGGGTTCCAGGATGCTGAATAGTTACCTAACGAGAGGAAAAGAATTTCCGTAATAGCAGGATTACAGTCCCTATGATAATAACGATCAACACAGATTCGATAGGACCAACGTTAAACATCTTGATCACCTCCCCGTAAATTGGGCTATGCAAAGCTTCGTAAGTACATGAATAAAGTTTCAAAAATGGACAAAGTAATACTTGCACCAACATTATATAATATTTTTGGAAAAAGAGTGCGGTTAGTTTCTTTTTGAGACAAAATAAGCAGTGTTAGTACGCAAATATAAAGGGGGACTAACACTATAATGGGTTTACGTAACTGGGATTTAAGAAGGTCTACTTTGAAGTTGATTGCAAATAACTCCTGTTGTTTTAGAACTATAACGTAAGGAAAATCACTTGCAGATTGTATAATACTTAGTGATTTCTCGACCATTTTATCAACCTCATTTTCTTCCGAATATTTGATAACTTGACAGTAAAAAGTTCTCGTGATTGATTCGGAAGATCCTTATCAAAAAGTTCATCCAAAAGACGTACACTAACGTACCCAGAAAAATCTCAACAGTATGGAGCATTCATTAAGAGGTTTGAATTCTAGAAAGGAGGTAGAATGTACGTAATATATATTGACATACACTATCCCAGGCAGTATCCTTTTCTTAAATAGGTATGTAAGGAGGATACGCCATGGGCGAATTTGAACGGTTTCTTGACTTCCAAAAGGCAATTGCTGAAGCTACACTGGAGACGATCAAGAGGTTTAAACAGGAAGAAGCACCCGGACCAAAACGTACGTATAAGCTTAATATGGTTGAACGTATACTTAGAACTGCTGGTAGGCCCTTGCACATCTCGGAAATTATCGAGATTGCCCAACGGGATTTTCAGGTTACCCTGGAACGCGACTCTACTGTTTCCGCGCTGGTGAAAAAAGTGAAATCGGGACAAACGTTTACCCGAACTGCGCCGAACACCTTTTCTCTAATCAAAGGTGACGGCTATGATTGGTGAAGTGAGTAAAATTCTCATGGCTTTCCGTCAGTGCTTTAGACGGGCCGCTTCTTTTCACTGGTTTGTCACCTTCGTTTTCGGGTTCCTTATCCGCCTGGATCATCACGGGGTCACTTCCATGATCCGGTGGATGGGGCTAAACCCCAATCTGTATGTGACCTCTTTGAATTTCTTCCGGGCCTCCTCTTGGAACCTGGCGGATATCCAGCGGCGCTGGTTGGAAATTATTTCGGCCCGCTGCCCGCTGGTAACTGTTGGCGGCGCGTACCTGATGGTTGGTGATGGGATTAAAATCGCCAAAGAAGCCGAGAAAATGCCGGGGGTAAAGAAGCTGCATCAAGAATCCGATAACTCCGGCAAGGCGCCTTACATTTTTGGGCATCATTTCGGGGTGCTAGGCCTACTAGTTGGTAATGCCCAAAAGAAGTTCTGCGTGCCCGTGATGGCTGAAATCCAGGAAGGCATGGAGCAAATCCGCAAGTTTCAGGGCAAGGGTTTCCCCGTGCAGGGCAGCCGGGAACAAGTAACTTTAGTGACGATGATGGCTTCGATGGTCAATCGTCTGGCCAGCCACTTGAACAAAAGATGCATTGCGGTCCTTGACGGGTTCTATGCGGTCGGCCCTACCTTTCTGGGGGTCAAAGATTTGCTGGATGCGACAGGAAACCGCTTACTCCACGTGATTACCCGCGCCAAGAAAAACATTGTTGCGTATCAAGACCCACCTCCCCAAACGGGTAAACGGGGGAGGCCGCCGATGTACGGTCGAAAGCTAAAGCTGATAGATCTGTTCCATTTGCGGGCGGAAGATTTCCAGCAGGCCACCATCACCACCTATGGTCAAAGGAAAACCATCTCCTTTTTGTGCCTTGACCTCATCTGGAGACCGATTAAAGCCAAGGTCCGTTTTGTCCTGGTTGTCGATGGGAAAAACCGGTTTATTCTGATGTGTTCGGATTTGGGATTAGCCCCATTAGAGATCATCCAGGCTTACAGTTACCGCTTTAAGATCGAGGTCACCTTTAAGATGATGAAACATCTAGTTGGGGCCTTTTGCTACCACTTTTGGACAGTCGCCTGGCCTAAGATCGGTAAACGTACCGCTACCGATCTTGCAACTGTCACAAGTGATATCAGCCAACGCTTAATCGCGCTTGCCATAAACGCTATTGAAGGATTTGTACATCTTGGTTGCATTGCTACCGGCATTCTGCAAATTCTGGCACTCAACAATGACCGGATGATTTGGAAGAAGTACCGGGGTTGGTTACGAACCTATTCTTCCGAGGTACCATCTGAGGAAACCGTCAGGTCTGTTATCCAGGAAAACTTCTATCATAATTTCCACGATTTCCACAATACCGCGATTTACCAAATAATTATGTCCAAAAGCAGGGGAGCATTGGCAAGCAAAGACGGCAATGCCGCATAAGTTTCGTGAACTTTAGACTCTCAAGTTGATAATTATAGAAGAAAAATCTATATTTAGCTCGTTTAACCTATTGTTTACATTGGCGCTATCTGTGACCACTATTTCATCAAAAAATGATGACCTGGGAAAAATAGTAAGAACAGACAGAGTAACAGGTTGATGCCCTAAAATAATTTTTGCACTGGAACTAAGTTTTAGTGACAATTCTCTAGCTACCTTTTTCCCCACTATCATGGCTTCCTCACCTTTAACATATTGACTAAATTGATATACCTTGTAAAAATCCAAAATATCTTCGAAAACAAGCAGCGTTATGGGAAATTGCTGACCACTCTCATTTGTTATTTTAGTAAAAACCACTTTTGTTAGCGGTATAATAAAATACAGCAAAAACGGCCACATAAAATACAGCAATTTCGGCCACT
>LAKY01000032.1 GCA_000987045.1 Clostridiales bacterium PH28_bin88
AAGCTTTGGGACAGTCATGAGATCAAGCCGGTGATTGACATTCGCAACTGCTGGAAAGATGGAGCCAAAAGCCTTGCCCCGGGCCTACGAGGTACAGGTAACCAGCCCTGGGGCTACCAACGGGTCCGGCCCCAGCGGGGTCACCTTCTGGGCGATTCTGGGAGCCGTCATGCTGGCCGCCGTCTTCGGGGCCGGGTACTTGAAGACAGGGAAAGCCAGGAAAATGTAGAGTAAAAAGTCGAGTATGATCAAGGGCCGTAGCACGCCTTGGACCACGGTTTCTTGTCGAGGGGTGAAGGCCACGAATTATTCACTTCTCCAATGCCGGATTACTCAATTCCCGGACTGGAAAGCGAGTTTCTCGGTACAGCCATTTCAGGTCTCGTTGGCGTAATCATCACGGTAACTGCGGTTTGGGGCCTAGGAAAGTTAGCGAGTAACAAAGGAAATTCAAATATCAAACGCCGCAACACTCTCCTTCTCTTTCTATCCCTGCTGCAACCCGGAGTGGATATCAAATACCGATATGGGGAATAGCAGGGCTGGCAGTAGCTACGGCGCTGTTTATCCTTTTCGGGTACTTGATCCTGGAACTGGGAAGGCGCCTGGAGGCCAGATCGCACCTGCCGGTAATCTGCTACGCGGGAGGCCGCTGGATCGGGACAGCGGTAGACGGAGTGATTACCATGTATTCTCCAGAGTAACTCTCTCGAGGGTCGACAGGTTCAAAATCTTCGCCCAGTGCCGCGAAGTCTAACTGGTGCTGTTCTTCCTCGCTGGCCAGCAACTCCAAAAGGTCCTTTACCGATGAACTGACGGTTTTTTGCGCAAGCTGACGGTAGAAAGTTACCCCTCTCTTATTCAGCTATCACTGTTGCAGCCAACAAATATTTGAACCAAACTACTCATCGGGGTTTAGCGCCCGTGGGAATCAACAGCCGCTCCCGCGACGCGCGGTATGTGTCATGACTGTTGTCGCACAAAAACCACCGGTCAGACAAGGGATAATTTCAGTGTGTGGCCGGGAGGCACCTCCGCATTTTTTCACCACCCTCCCGCATGTCAGCCCCTCCCGGCTGCATTTCCTTTCAATTGCCACAATATTACCAGCAAACGGTCCAGCCACTGGCTCTGGGCGTATACCAGCGGATGTGACAACGTGACGTATGAATCCGCCAATTGTACAAGCCATTGCTTTTCCTCGTCTATCTGCCTTTCCAGCCTGGCCGGGTCGCGATAGGTGGCGGTCTGCCAAAAGGGCTCTTCCGCCAGAGCCGCCACCAGCTTCGGGTCGAACTGGGAACCGGCACCCTGATAGACTTCTTCCAGCGCTTCATATATTTTTAAAGGCAAGCGGTAAGGACGTAAGGAAATCATGGCATCCAGGGCATCGGCCACGGCAATGACCCGGGCGCGCCAGGGGATCCGTTGTCCCCTCAGCCCCTCGTATCCCTTTCCATCCCACCTTTCGTGGTGGTAGCGGACCATTTCCACCAGGGATCTGTCCCCTCCCCTCTCTGCAAGCAAGGAGGCACCCCGCCAGGAGTGTTCCTTTAATTCCGCCCATTCCTCTTCCGTGAGCGGTCCCGGCTTGTCGATAATGTCGCGTGGAATCAACATTTTTCCCACATCATGGCAAAGCGCCCCAGCTATTAAGATTTCCCGCTCTACTTCGTCAAGACGGAGGAAAGTGCATATTCTCATGCATAGATTGGCAACATTGGCGCTGTGGAGGAATAGTGTCGGCCAGGACTCTTTCATCGACTTTAACAGGTCGCCTATCCCCGTTAGCTCTACAGGTACCGCCCTCTTTTTAACTTTTCCGTCCGTCATTTTGTTATCGACCTCCATACCAGAACATTAACGGATAGACATACTTTATGAACAAAAACGGTAGCCCGACCAGAGCTGCCGCAACACAACGCGATTTAAAACAATTGCGATACCTCTATCGCGCCGACCTGGCAGTCATACCCTCAAGGGCCACAGACCCATGTCTTTCCGCCCCACCATTTCGAGTGGCTTGCCTTTAGCACAAAAAGTTTATCACTCAACATTTCAAGGGCATGATTAAAAAATCGCCGGAATACAAAAGTTTTCTCCAGCGTTCAAAAACTTTCAACGTTTGAAGAATCCTGTTTACACGATGAATGAATGAGGGAGCAATGCTGAAATAAATCCTTTGACAAGAAAGGGTTTTACGCGCCCCACTGTCAACCGCAAGAAGCGAAGGGACAACCCCGGGAGGTAAGTTAGAAGGGCAAGTCAAGAATGGAAACGTTCCAGGGAGCCAGAAGTTCTGCCAAGAAAATGGNNAAAAAACCCCCCCCCCCCCCCCCCCCCCGAGGGGAACATATGTTCTGGCGGCATGACCTAACGCTTTCATCTTCCCGATCATTCCTTTCAATTTCTTTCTCTTTGACAATCATTTGGACAAAAATTGCCGTTTTCCTGTCATCATTCCCCATTTTTCGAAATACAAATTCTCAACTACTGGCACCACTACCCAGCTCCGCCGCCTGATTATAACTCATCGGAGAAACCTGCCCATTCAATGATTTTAATCGCCTGGTTGTCTACGTTGCTGAAGAAGCCCCGCTCAAAGCCGCAAGAGGTGTTGAGCCTTCCTACCAACAATGTTGCAAGATACTCTTTGATCGTCTGAAACGATGGGCGCGACGTCTTCTTGCTCCCAGGTAAGCTTAACTGTTCATTTCGTTCTTCCAGGGCTTTTCTCACCCGGTACTCAATATACTGGCCACGATCATCGCCAGGATAAAAACGCATGTTAGTGCTTTCACCCGGTCCTTGTTCTTCAGATACACAGGACCTAGGTAGGCCGGGTCTTTCAGTAGCCGGTTCAGCATTTCCACGTTATTTTGGTTCTTGTAGCTTACCAGCAAACTCCTTGGCCAGGGCGNNGTCGCAGAAACGGTTAATGTCCTCTGTATTAACCAGGGCGCAGTCAGCCACAAACAGAATGTCCCGGTATCCATCACCGGTTAAAAGCTCCGAAAGCCGTTCCACGGTTTTCATCTTGGGCCTCACTGACTACTGCAATTAAGGAGAGGACTCGATGATTTACGAGTTTCTAATCCCGGTGCTCACCGTTGCCTTTCTTAAAAAAGGGTCACTGCGGCGCCTGCCGGAAACCGAAATAAGGAAGCAGTGGATGATCATATCCGGGTTATTGCTACAGTTGATAGTGATGTTTTTTTACCATCGCGTTTCGTTTATAAATCAGAGTTTTGCCTTTTGGGTAGTTGTTTCCTACTTAATGCTAATCTATGGTTGCTGGTGCAATCGCCACATCCCGGGTATTAAACTGTTTATTCTCGGCACCTTACTCAACTTCTTTGTGATAATCGCCAATGGCGGCAGGGTGCCCGTATCCCTGGATGCGCTGGAGTGGGCGGGTTTATCCTCATACATACCTTTGGTGATCGAGGGGGTGACAAAACACCAACCGCTGACGGAATTCACCCTTCTACCGTATTTAGCTGACGTCATTCCCTTGCGTCCTCCTTTTGTTTTCAGCAGCATGGTTGTAAGCCCCGGCGACATTGCGGTGACGCTGGGCATCTCATGGTTTATTTACAAGGGAATGGTTAAAACAGCATAGCCATTATGTTTCAAACTTTGGGGTGTAGATCATTAGGGTGAAGCAATTCATCCGGGGGGGAGGTGATATGATGAAGAGGTCTTCTTCTGGCTGACCGTGGCTTCCATGGTACTGGCCGCTGTGGCTAGAATTCCATGGCGCTAAACGACGTTCCTGTTACATGATTGATACTTGGAATGACTTATTCTACGCCCCTTTTTCCTTAATATACTTTTCTGATTCTAGAATGGTGAGCGTTTAAAGTGTTCCTCGCCCAGGAAATCCGGTACGCCCATCACATCCAATACTTCGTAAACATCTTCGTTAAGGTTGCAGACGGAAAACGGCTGCTGGTTCTGGCTCAGGTCCTTCCAGATAGCCAGGAGACTTCCCACACCAGTAGAATCCATGAATTCCAAACCAGCCAGGTCGAAAACAACCGGCCCGTTAACAGGTTTATGTTTTTCGTAAAAAGCTTTAAATTCAGGTACGGTGAAGAGGTCAAGTTCCCCTGCTACCTTGAGGATGGTGGTTTGAGCCTCTGAAGTATAAGATAAAGACAACACGCCGAACACCTCCAGCTTTGTATGTACGTGATCTTTGAAACCTCTAAATGAATTGCGGCTGCCCCTCGTTATCTAACCTGATAGTAATGCGTTTCGCCGGCACATTGAAAACGTGGCTCCGGGTGCCAATCTGCACAGCGCTGTTCTCCCAAACAGTTCCTAAGCTGATCGCACTTTGCGGCGCGACCCTCACCCTCGCTGGCACTCCTCCCCTGGAACCGAGTTCTCGTATCTTTACGTCCCCTGCAGCACTAATCTCTCCTCCCCGGAAAACATTCCGGATGTGAACGCTACCACCTGCCACAATAGTCGAGTTGTAACATCCCTGCCCGTATACTAACACGTCTCCACCAGCTTTGATCGTAGTGTTCAAGGCATAACTCAGCATCACGTCCGCTCGCTGGTGTGAGGCCTCCGATAATTCCTTCAGGATGCTAAAAGACTCTTCCTGTAGCCGGTGTATTTCGTCAAGACCGCAAAGGCGGTGAGACAGTTCTACGAGAGTTTCATTAAGTGCCGTGCAATAACGTTTGACATCATTGCCCAACAGGTCCATCTGATCCGCTTGCAAAAGGCTTTGCAACATCCCGATGCGAGCTGGCAGGTGCCGGAATTTCAGTTCTAAAAGGAGCTTGAGCAGCGGCCGTGCGTCATTTTCCAGGTCCGCTACCTTGAAAGCGGGACGTGTCTTCAGTTGTTCAACGGCTTCTAACAGGACTGATAAGTCGTGACTGAGGTCCGAGATAATAGGCATTACCTCCAAAAGTAGAACCGATTCAGCCCCAGCCATAATGACTGAGGAGATGGCATTACTCCCTATCGAAACGCTTCCGCCCGCATGGATCATGGCTCTATCCACGTCTTTCCCAATGTGGATGTTGCCCAGGGCATCCACAGTCATCCCTTCTGTAACAGAACCTGTGATGGTGATATCTCCTCGAAACTTGATATTTCCCGAAGCCAGGTCCACGTCACCCGGATGTACAAAACCGGATAATACATCCAACTTGACTTCCGCACCCCGCCTGGTAATTACAGGTCGCCCCGTCTGCACGGCTACCGCTCTCATACCATCCTCTGTCAAGGAAACTCCTTTACCCGCCGCTAGAAACACTTCCTTCGGAGGTTCAGGAGGCAGAATTTCACCCCGTACAGTAGTTCCCGGCCTGCCAGGGATACCAGGCTGTTTTTCCGCTAGCAGCTCACCGGTCTCTACCGAGGTAAAAGTAAACCGTTCCCGGTAGTCGATTTGTTCCTCCTCGCCAATGACAACCGGGATGCGATCCTCCAGGCTAAAGAAAAACTTTATCCAGGCATCCTGTCCCGGGACGGGGGGTTGGCCCTCCGCCACTACCAGGGTTTCTTCTTTGTCCACCAGGGTTGCCCTGGTACAGGCCTGCCAGTCGATGCCAGCAATAATCCCTTCCGCGGTAAGTAAACCCATAACCTTTTCCATAGTTAATGGCGATTGATAGCAAACGGTTTCATTAACCTGCAGGGTTACTCGCTGGGCGGGGGGGACATCCATGACGGATCGTTTGATAACCTCCGTGGGTTTTACCGTGAGCAATGCCTTGAGACCATCCCTGGTCACCTCCAGCCGCCAGTTCCCCTCGACGGTTTCATCCACTGCCTCCAGTTGAACCTGATCGTCTTTGGTGATGACGGTTGGCCCGGTTCGCGGTTTTCCATTCACAATGAGTTTAACTCCCGCAGGTGGCACCACAGCCGGGTAAGGCCCCCCCTCAGGATGTTGTACCAGCAGTTGTCCCCCGCGAACTTCCGCCGTTACCGGTATTTTAATCGAATTGGCATTGTTGGCCACATCACCTGTCGTCCCGGCCAGTTTTTCGGGTTTCTCCGGGTGAACGGCCATCCCCCGGATGCGGGCCCGTACCACCGCCGGCCTGCCTCCCATTCCCGCTACTTCGGGTCTACCGTGGTCGACCACCTGGATGTCCAAACTGTTGACCGGTATCTTCAAGAGCAAGGAGGCCTGTTTGACAGCCTGATTGACCGTGGCGCCCCGAACCACTATCTCTTTCACGATCCCGTCCCTCCCTCTGTGAACCTGCCGCTTCTCCCCGTGCACGGCCCCCGGGTAGACGAGGCCTCAAGTACCTGTTAACTCCCGTTTATTTGCCACGTATTTACGGCGCCCTCTACGGAAAAGTCCATGATGACCGTCGTACCGGAAGGATTACTGTAAAGGTAAAGAGTATCGGCGTAGTACAGCATCAAGGTAAAGCCGCAGCCCAAAGAATTGCCGGTGGAATAGTGTTTCATGAGGGTGGCTTTAGGGAGACTGGAAAGTTTCATTCCCGGTCCCTCGTCCGTGATCACCATCCTGAGGCTCTTCCCCGTCCACCTTGCGCACCATCTCCCTTTTTGGGCGTGCTTGACCGCGTTGGTCAAGGCCTCGGAGAGGCAGAGAACCGCGGCCCTATGCTGTTTCTTCGGCAGGGGTAAGGTCAGATTCCTCAAGATTTCCCGTCCTACGCCGATGTCCTCCGCCGCTTCCGCCCGGCCCTGTCCGATCAATTCTCCCTGGTCCTGAAGTTCTTTACACTGGAGGTCTGTAACCAGTTGCAGGCGGCCACCCGTCATGGCGGAAATAACATCACGATAAATGTTGAGCTGAAGCCTGTGGATCTCTCGTTCTTTTTCGATGACATCGGTAATATCCAGGGCTAATACGCCCCCGCTTTGGTAATCGAAGGGAATACCGTGGAGGTCTACCACCCGCTTGCCGTCCGCGCTGATGATGACTTCCCGTCCGGGAGTGCCTGTGCGGGTAGCGTTCCGCATCAAGTCTTCTAACTCGCGGACAGGTACGTCCAGTTCTTTCTCCCCTCCCAGGTGACGGAACCTCCCGCGCTCGTACTTCATCACCTGTGCAACCTGCATCGCCTTGATGATCTCCGACCGTTCTATCTCCTCCATCAACTGGCGACGGACCGCATCCTTGATATTCTCGGGGAGACTCTCGGTAAGTTCCTGTATCAATTCCCCGCTGCCGCCGGTAAGCAATTTGAACTCATCGTTGTTTAGACGATCTGACGTTCCTGCCGGGCGGCTCACGTTCAGAATATCATAGGCCCGGATGTCACCTTTCCCCTTGCTCCGGACCGCTGCAACCTTTAGGGTAAGGTTTTCCATTATTTTGATCTCATAGGGTACTCCCAAAGGAGCCGAGGTGCGAATGCCAAGGGCAATGGGGTTTATTACCAGCACTTCACCTGTATAGTTTTCCCCATCCGGAGATAGCAAGTTAACCCGAAGGGCTTGGGGCAAGACCTGCATCAAGCTTCCCCCGCCGATCAGGTCAGGGCATTCCCGGCATATCTTCTCCGGATGTTTTTTTGCGCAGTGTTGGCATTTAGATACCACACTCATCCTTCCCTCCGGCATGAGACTAGGAGACTTCTTGCTCCAGGCCTTTCCATGATTTTTCCCAGTACGACAAAAAGGCCTCCACCACCCGGGGATCAAACTGGGAACCGGAACAACGCGACAATTCTTCAAGAGCGGTCTCTACCGGAAGCCGCTGCCGGTAGGGCCGATCGGAGGTCATGGCGTCGAAGGCGTCAGCCACGGCTATAATCCTGGCCGGTAACGGTATTTCCTCCCCCTTCAACCGGTTAGGGTATCCCTGACCGTCAAACCGCTCATGGTGAAACAGGATACTGGATACGATATTGGATAACGACTCGATGCGCTCCACAATTTTCGCCCCAATAATCACGTGTTGCTGTACCTGCGCCCTTTCCCGCGGAGTCAGGGTCCCCGGTTTGTTTAAAATGGATTCTTCAACACCGATCTTACCTAGATCGTGAAGTAGTCCCGCCCAAAAAATGCTTTCTGCCTGTTCTGGATTGTTTTCCATGCGTTCGGCAACACCCCGGGCGTACCTGGCCACATTCCGCGAGTGGACTACCAGGTGCTTGTCCTTGGCCTCAACGGCCTCCACAAATGCTTCTACGGTACTGATAGTCAATTGCCTTAACGACTTATTAGCTTGTTCCAGTTCTCTTGTTTCCGTCTCCACCACTTCCAGGTATTGCTTCATGCTTTGGCCCGCCCAGAGAGAGACTCCTAGCACTACCGCGACGATTACATACCTTAGAATGAAGTGAGACGGTGAATCGATATTAGGGTCGGTGGATGCTCCCGCCAACAAAGCGGCAAATAAGACCAGCAGTCCTGAAGGTACGGTCAATGACAACCCCGTCAACAGTAACGGGAACACATAGAGACCTGCCAGAGACACCTCTTGGAAAACTACCTTATCGAGGTAATAGATACATAACATGTATGCGGCAATTAAAAGGCGTTGTTCCCGCCGACCTAACTTGAGGAAGAAAGACAAGCCAGCCACCCCTTCCTCTCCAGTTCGGTATTCACCTTCTTAGCCGAGGTCCTCTGTGGCCTGCAGGTTTCTATATGTTCGCCGTGGCCACAGGACACCAGGCGAAACTTTCCTTTGTGGCCTTACTTAAAAAGGCTTTTCATCAAAGCCATCTTGGAAAAGAATCGCACCGAACAAGGTTTTCGTGCGAACACAAAGATCCGCGGTAAGGCGCAGCACCTTGACGCCACAGGCAATTTCAATTTCCGATAACAAGCGAGGTTTTATATACCCGGCAACATTTTTCCGGAGACGCAGCACCTCCTCTTCACCACCCGGCACGCTCAAGAGGAACTCCTCCATATGGGTCAAGGATTTGGAACAACAAAAGGTTGCAATGTTGTAATTGATCTGAACCCACACATCCTCCGGGCCTTTTCCGTATACTTCCCGGTGAATCCTGACTATCAACCTCTTAAGCTCTTTTTCTAGCATCGGTTTATTTTTTAACACCTAAACATCACCTCAGTTAGCATCCTAACTGAAATTGCAATAGACCTCAGTTAAAAAAAGTAAAAGCACACCAAACATCCTGCAACTGCTACAGGATTGTTCGGTGTGCCGACATCCAAACTAATGTCAAAGCCTCGACCGAATGAATTCCCAGGAGGCACCCGGAAGCAGTACCTACCCCGTGATTAAACTATTAGCCCCGGGTTGACCGGGGCTCCTTAAAAACGGTTAACACCGGCAACCTGGCGATCATGGCCTTATCGGCTACAGACCCATGGCTTTGCGCCCCCGTCTTTCGACGGGTTTGCCAAAATTAATTGTCAACTTAAGTCCTAAGTTTAATCTATGTTTCGACGGTGTTTGGTTAATTCCTTCTTGAACAGGCAATTTTCGATCATTTTCCCTTTACATTCCGGTTCCATCTGTCGAAAAAGCTATGGATTTTGAAAAGAAATAAGTTTGTCTAAAAAGATTTCAATAGCTCTAGCCTGAGGGGGTTCTTTAGGGCGTACGATGGAAAATAAACGGATCAGCCGTTTACCCTTGATGCGAATGGCGGTTAATTCGTCAGCATCCAGTTCTTTTCGGACGACCAAACAGGAAAGTAGAGCAATCCCAAGCCCAGCCATAGTTGCTTGTTTAACGCCTTGATTGCTTCCAAAAACAAAGGAACGCTTCACTCTTAATCCCCAATCATGAATAAGCTGGTCACTAAAAGCTCGTGTTCCTGAACCACTCTCACGCAAAATCCAGACTTGATCCTGCAGGCTTTCTGCGGTAACGATTGAAAGCCTGGCTAACGGATGATGGTTAGGAACAACCAAAATCATTTCGTCATCCATAAAGGGTTGAACATCTACATCCGAATAATGGACCTGGCCCTCTACCAGCCCGATGTCCAAGTGATTTGAGCGAATCGCTTGCGCAACCTCGTCTGTATTCGCAATCGACACTTCAATATCCACATTCGGATACTGGGACGCAAATTCCGCCAGTAAACCTGGTAAAAGATACTCACCAATGGTATAGCTAGCTCCAATTTTTAACGAACCAGTTACGACGTTTTTTAGGTGGTCTATTTCTTGCTTTGCCTTCTCATATAGTTGCAAAATCTGTTTGGCATGCGAGTACAAGATTTCTCCCGATTGGGTGAGTTTTACATGCTTCGGGGAACGGTGGATCAGCTTCGTTCCCAATTCATTTTCCAAGTTGCGAATGTGCAGGCTGACACTTGGTTGTGATAGATAGAGCTCTTCGGCCGCTCGGGAAAAATTCTTTTGCTCAATAACGGTCACAAATACTTTGAGCAGGTCAATCAGCACATCCGTACCTCCTCCTTAACAAATGCTCCAAACAGGGAAAGCCTTAACGATTAGTTTTATTAATGATTTAGATATGATATTGCTATTGCTTGAAGTAGGGCTAGCGCTTATAGTCATACACAGACTGGGGTAACCAGGATACAAGATTGAGGAGGAAAAATGATGTCTCAAAAAGAGAGCCAAATTGTTCGTCACAACCTTGTTACGGAACGCCAAGCGTGGAGTGGTTTAATACCAGGGGTATTATTTACCCTGGCCATCGCCGCTGCCGGTACCACGTTAGCCAACTTGCCGGTAATAAGCCGAATGGGTGCGATGTTAAGTTCAATACTCATTGCGGTCTTATATCGAAATCTCATCGGATATCCCGGGGGAATGCGTGAAGGAATTCAATTCTCTGCTCGGCGACTCTTACGTTTTGCGATTATCCTCTACGGGTTTAAACTAAACATTGATGTCGTCTTCCATCAAGGAGGAATGCTCGTAATTTATGACGTGATCACCATCATTGTCGCCATTGCCACTACGATGGTTGCTGCGAAATTACTAAAAGCTGATAAACTGTTTTCTCTCCTCCTTGGTATTGGGACCGGGGTTTGCGGTGCAGCCGCCATTGCAGCGGTGTCACCGATTCTTAAGGCTGATGATGAAGAAACCGCAATTGGGGTCGGCATCATTGCGCTGGTTGGAACCGTTTTTACCATTGGCTACACGTTCCTGCAGCCTTACCTGTCTTTAAGCCCAGAGCTATATGGGGTCTGGAGCGGAATAAGTCTTCATGAGATTGCCCATGTCGCTGCCGCGGCAGCACCAGCCGGCTCGGATGCATTGGCCATGGGATTGCTCGCCAAATTGGGAAGGGTCTTTTTGTTGATTCCATTGAGTTTTCTTCTTTCCTTCTGGATGCGCCGCAAAGGAAGTGGGAAAGAGCATCAAACCGCACCAATCCCGTGGTTTCTTGTCGGCTTTATCGTAACCAGCCTGATTGGGAGTTACTTGTCTATTCCTAAAACTTTACTTGATCACATCTCTGTAGCGGCTTCATTTCTTCTTGCGGCAGCGATGGTTGGTTTAGGCTTGAATGTTCATTTGTCCAGCTTACGCACCAGGGCCCTGCGTCCTCTCTTTGCCATGCTGATCGCCTCTGTTGCAGTTTCCATCATCTCGTATTTGACCTTGTGGTTCTAAGCACCGCCCAAAGGGTGCGATTTGGCATCACCTCATTAATTATAGATCGAAAAAACCCCGGCGGCAGTTCCCTCCGGGTAAAAAATTTTTGTTAAGTGAGCCACTTAATGGGCATGGAGGTGGAAGTGGCCATAATACCCCTCCTTGCTACATGCCTGGCAAATCTAGGAGGATGCTGAAGAAAGAACCCGAAAATATCGTTTCCTTCATGGAAACCTCTTGAGGCGCTTCATCGAATGATCGAGCACCGCTACGCGGTTTCGTACCTGATCACGTTTTGATGGTCTGTTAATCATCAACACCCTACCACCGGCTGGTACAGTCTACCATACCTGGTTGTTTGGGCTTTAACTTGCCGAATTCTGAGATGAACAAGTTTTACGAAGAATTTCAGCGAAATGATGTGGGAGGGGGTGTTTTGGTCGTTTAAGTCCAAATTAGCGTGGGCCGGTACAATTGGACGTACAATCTTTTCTGTGTTACATTATTTTCGTAGGTTACACCCTTAATGAAGTAACGTAAGGAGAAGAGCAATTATGATTAAAAAGTACGCCAACAAGGGGTTTATACAACAGCTGGATGGTACTTACGCTGTCTTAATTCATCCTCTCAACGGATATCTGGAACCCGAACAGCTGGAGACCATTCGTAGGCTGACCCAACAATACGGAGAGGCGAAGCTCACGGTTACCGAGGCTGTCATGATTTACGGCATAAAACCTGAGGACTTTGACCGGGTCGCCGAAGAGTTGGAAAAGGTGCGCCTGCCTTTGGCAGATATCGGTCGAGTGGTACGAAATGTGAAAGTATGTTCCAGTCAGTATTGTAAGCATGTTATCCGCGATGTTACTCCTCTGGCAGCGCAAATCAATCAGCGCCTCGCAGGGATGGCGACGCCGAAGAAATTTAAGATAGCCCTGAATGGCTGCCCCAATTCATGCGTGGAGGCGCAACTGAACGACCTGGGTATCATTGCTGTCCAGGACGGGTACTGGCTTTACCTTGGAGGTAAAGGAGGACGTCAACCCCAATTGGGTACTCGGCTGGACATGGTTATCAAGGAAGAGTATCTAGTCGAAACTGTCGAACGGATAGTTAAGGGCTATCTTCAGGTTGCCCAGAACGAGCGACTGGCTGAAGTTATTAACCGGATGGGCCTTCTGCCATTCCTGAAGGCAGCACTGGCATGGAACCGTGAAGGAATCAAGACGTGCATAGGCGCGCGGTATTGTAAAAACGGTGTTGGTGATGTCCATACTATGGCGGAGCGCCTGGCCTCCTCTGGCAATTTACAAGGAAACATCACTATCAGTGGTTGCGGCAACGCATGTGCTGTGGACAACGAAGCGCATTATAATGTTGTTATTTTGAAAGACAGGCTATGGGTATCTAAAAATGGCGATATGGATGTTGTAAATACGGACCAGTTACCTGAGTATCTTAAAAGAAAGGGTATTTTAAAATAACTCGTCATATCATGATTACTTTAACAGAGTAGGGGTATTGAGATGAATAGGTTCAAAGTCCTTTTCCATGTTAACGAATCTGGCAGATGGCAAAGGGTACTCGTGAACATCACCAATTTTTTGAATGACGTTGGGCAAGAAAATGCTGACATCCAAGTAGTGGCCAACGGTGAAGCGGTTTCTGTTTTCGGGAACGGGTGCCTGCTGGCCGGGGGTGACGGTCAGTGCTGCGGGACAGCCAATGGATCGCTGGTGGAGCAGATGAAGAAGTTATCGGAGACGGGAGTAAATTTTGTAGCGTGCCGGAACGCTCTCAGAGGTCAGTCTATCAACGAGGACAGCGTCCCCAACTTTCTGACAGTTGTACCGGCCGGCATAACGGAAATTGCCAGGAAACAGGCTGAAGGGTATGCCTACATCAAGCCTTGATGATGTGTTCTATGTAGGGGAAGTGATAAACTTCCCTCTTTTGTAACCTGGTCGTGCGGCAACAAAAAAAGAAGGGCCCGACCCAGCAATAATAAAGGGGGCAATACGATCGATGGAAGGAATTGTAGATTCTCATTCACATGTTTCATTACTTCCGTTTGAAGCGTTGGAGAGCATGGCGCTGGCCGGAGTAAGGAAGATTATTGGCTGCTCCATATTTTTCGGGGCAACACATGCGGAAACACTCTTTGATCACTTCCACCAGATGTTAACTCTTTCCATGAGCAATGCCGCTAAAAATGGCATCAAGCTTTTCCTTGCCGTCGGCATTCACCCCATGGGGACACCGGAAGACTGGCCCAGGGTAGTCGACGCTCTTCCATCCTAC
Organism: Clostridiales bacterium PH28_bin88; assembly: GCA_000987045.1. Classification (GTDB taxonomy): domain Bacteria; phylum Bacillota; class PH28-bin88; order PH28-bin88; family PH28-bin88; genus PH28-bin88. Next base: position 13,822 of record LAKY01000032.1, read on the forward strand.
CTTAAAATGAGCGGTGTCATCGGTCTCGGCGAAATCGGGCTGCATGAGGGGAACAAGCGGGAGCAGGCGGTCCTCCGGAAGCAATTGGAGGTTGCCAGGGCATACGGGGTTCCGGTGGTCATTCATACTCCGCCCCAGCACAGGGTGGAAATTACCCAAAAAACGATTGAAATTGCCGCCGCCGTCGGGATGGAACCCGGAAAAATGATCATCGATCACGCCAATTTAGATATTGTTGACTTAATCGAAGACTTTGGGGCGATTCCTGGGCTCACCATCCGCCAGGAGGGGCTCACTCCCCATCTATTGCTGAATCATCTGGAACGCTTCCAACGAGGTGTCCTAAATAGCGATTACAGCAATCTAAAACCCAATGATCCCCTGATCGTCCCCAAGACCGTGCGGTACCTGGAACTTAGCGGAGCTCCACCGGAAATCATTGCTCGAATTGCGAGATACAACGCTGAGGAATTTTTCGGCATTTAAACTACTCGTTGATGCCCATAACTCCCGGTAGTTCCAAGAGTTTAGTCCAAATTATTGGGGGCCAGTACAATGCAGCAGAGCCACAAGTTAAAAGCTAGTCCCTTAAGTGAAAAATACTTACTAGAGCTTAAGTTACCGGGAAACGGCGACAATGTTGCTGATGCAGACCGTTTACGCCAGACACTGGAAACCCAAATTGGCTGTCCCGTAAGTATTCCTCTTGAGTTACTACGAGAAATCCCGGCCAAGTTGCGCCAGAATGATTGGAAAGTGACAGCAACTGTGGTTTATTATTGGCCTCCGGGGTGGGGGTTAGAACGACTGGCCGCCGAGTTAGCGGAACTAGGGCCGTGTTCTGACCGGTTAGGTCCCTTTGGCCTGGCGGTGGACTTGGGTAGTACCACTGTGGGAGGATATTTGTGGGACCTGGGTTCAGGTGAACTCCTCGCCGCTGATGGTGTCGTTAATGCACAGACGAGGATTGGCGAAGATATCCTGACTCGTATTCATTACGCAGATACTCCTCGGGGATTAGCAGAACTGCAGCAGGCGGCAGTCACAAGTATCAACAGGTTGATCGATTTGGTGACCAAGCAAGCTAATATAGAGCCGCAGGATATTACCGCAGGGGTTATCAGTGGCAATACAACTATGGTACATCTATTACTGGGTCTACCGCCAGCGAACATCTGCCGGAATCCTTATGTACCCGCAGTTAACGCTTCAGAGTTTTTCCCGGCAGCAATGATTGGTCTGGACCTCCACCCGCGGGCTCTCGTTTATCTTTTGCCCGGCGTAGGCAGTTATGTAGGAGGGGATATCCTGGCGGGTATTTTGGCGAGTGGTATGCACCGGCAAAAAGAGATTGGCCTTTTGGCAGACATTGGTACCAACGGAGAAATGGTCTTAGGAAATCGAGAATGGTTGGTAGTAGCTGCTGGAGCTGCCGGCCCGGCGTTGGAGGGTGGGGTAGTAGCTTGTGGCATGCGGGCTGAACCAGGAGCAGTTTGTCAGGTTCGGATAGATGCCGGTACGGGCAAGGTGACTTACCGCACTATTGAAGATATACCCGCGCGCGGTATTTGTGGCTCGGGTATTGTGGATGCAATAGCTCAAGCATTACTAGCAGGGATTGTTAACCAGCGAGGAGAAGTACGTGAACCGCTTACTTCTCTAGTGGTTGTGCCACCAGAGGAAAGCGCTACTGGCCGGCCAATCGAGATCACTGCCGTAGACATCCAGCGCCTGTTGCGCACCAAAGCTGCAGCTAACGCGATCATGGCCACGCTGCTGGAGAGTGTTGGCTGTACTTTTGCCGATCTTAAGTACTTTTATGCTGCTGGTGCATTTGGCGAGCACCTGGATATTGAATCAGCTATTATCCTTGGGCTATATCCGGACCTGCCACGGGAAGATATCATACGTTTAGGAAACAGTTCCGGTACAGGTGCTAGCCTGGTCCTTGCTGACATTAATAAGGGACAGGAGTTAGAAGAAATAGCCCGGCGCGTTACGTATTTGGAGATGAACAACAGCCTACAATTTATGGCCCATTTTACCGCAGGCCTGTTTTTCCCCCATACCGACCTTGACCTTTTCCCTACTGTTAAAGCTCGCCTAAAATACTAATAGGTGTTAATAGGTGTGTATAAAAACTTCCAGGGCATTGCCAAGTTCTTTGGATAATGTTGAATTGGATGAGCATATAAGGGAATGGCAATAAGCAGCCTCACCCCCACTGCCATGGGGGTGGCGCCCCTGGCCTTGATCATGCTTTCCAGCGAAGAAGCAGGGATCTTTTCCAGTTCGCCTTCCGCCTCCAGGATGTCGGTAGCCTTACTCCCCTTAGCCACCAGCTGCCAGGCCAACCCGCCGGGGCTCGTGGTCGCGGTCCAGGAAATCCAGCAGGGGGGCCACGTCCACCAGTATCGCCACCCGCCCCTCCAGGATTTTGGCTGCGATGGGGTCCGGTTTCTCGCTGTTACCCACGGTGATAAAGGGGGAAAAGGGGGCGTCCTCGATGAACGCCTCGATGTAGCCGGACTCCAGGATGGAGTCGGTGTCGATGGCCTTCAGCCGCGCCTCGGTTACTACTTCTTTGACATCGGCGATGGTAAGGGTGGATTTCCTGATCATCTGAAGCAGGTTTCCCCAGCAGAAAACCCTCCGCTCGTACCGAGCAGAGGGTTAACCGCCTGTAAGGTAATATACGCCAGGCATGGCATTCACCTCCCTATCCGCGTAGGTACAGCGAGTAAAGCAGAACGAGCAGGTTTCCTGGCTCGGGGTCATTGCCAGCTTTACGCCTTCCCAGGCCTAGCGGCCCAGTGGCATTACGCAAAGCGGCTCTCCCTTACAGTGGCGGGACCGCGCCAGACTCTCACTGGCTTCCCTTTTGTCCTGTCATTAGACGGGACCACGCGTTCTGGTTCCTATTAATTTTTTTGTATGCATTTTTATCCTATCACAGTTCACAGTCCACGTCCATCTTTTTTCAAAGAGCATTCCTCAGTAGCAAAACCACGTGACACGTTCTCACTAGGCCTTGACCACTTCCACCCGGGCATCGAACTGGGAGGAAGCCCCCCCGATGGGATCGTTAACGCAGGAATTCTTTAAAGCTGAGTCCACCAACTGCAGGTGGTTGAGCGCAAACCCGGCGTCCCGGTCGCCGGCGTACCCGGCGTTATCGCTCCGGGCGACCCAGTCCACATGGCCGTAGGCGGGAACGCCGGCCAAGGTTTTCCCATCCACCGTGTAGGGCCTGGAACCGTAAGCTGTGTGGCCGTAGTTGTAGCAACCGCCCACCACTCCGGGCTTGATGCCCTGGGTCACCAGCACCCTTCCCTCCACTTCATACGAGGACGACTTGATCTTGACCCGGTCTCCGGTTTTCAGGCCCCGCGGGCGAGCGTCGTCCGGGTGCATCCACAACAGGTTTTCCTGCTGGATCTCCCGCAGCCACGCGGAACTGATGTTGCGATGAGTCCCGATGTGGCGCGCCTTCCAGTTAACCAGGACCAGGGGGTAATCGCTTTCCACCGTCTTCCCGTCGTAATAGGTTACCGGAGCGATTCTGGGCAACCCGTCGAAAAACTGCCCGGAGAAGGAGTGTTTACCCTTGGCCACTCCCTCGTCGTAGAAATTTACCTGGGCCGCCAGCCGGTACTTCAGGTGCTCGCCCTGGTACTCGTTCCCCTGGGCTTCGAAACGACCCCCGCGGTTTAAGACGTAGACCACCTTCCGCCACTCTTCCGGTTTTACCGCCTGCTGCCAGGCCTTCAGGTCGAAGGCTTCCCCCAGGGCCTTCCGCCGGGACTCCTCAAAAATCTTCATTTCCTCTTCACTGGCGTCGGGTACCGGCTGGCCGTCATATGCGATGTTGGCCACCAGCTTCAAGTAGAAGTCTTCCGCCCGGTTCAGATGGCTGCCGTCGAGGAAGGCGTTATCACCAACTCCTGGCAGGCCCAGCCGCTTGCCGATCTCGATGAGTACATCCTCCACCGCCCTGGGCTCCGGGTACACCCTGGTTACCGGCTGCATGAAGTGGCTCTCCTTCAGGTGGAAGTTGGGAAAGATGGCTTCAAAACCCCAACGCTCCAGGTAGGTCAGGTCAGGCAGCACGTAGTCGGCGCACGCGGCCGTCTCGCTCATTACCACATCGGAAACCACCAGCAGCGGTACCACCTTGGTGTCCTTCAAAAATTCTTCCTGCAGCCAGCCGGCGGGAACCGACAGGGTCAGGGAATGGCGGTGCACCAGCAGGGCTTTGATGGAGTAAGGATACCCCTCGGCGGCGCTGGGCAGTACCTCCTGGATCATATTTCCCGGATAAGGATACCAGGGACGCCTGGCCGGGTAGCCGTCCCGGGCAAAAAGGGAAGTCTTCTCGTATACACTCTTTTCCCTGGTGATAGGGACACCCCATGGTTTCAGGCCACCGGGTACTGCCTCCAGATCATAACGACCACTGGTTGGTTTAAAGGAGGCTCCCCCGGTCATGCTGCCCCCTTTCCAGTCGTAGTTGCCGATCAGGTGGTTGAGGCAGTTAATGGCCCGGACGTTATAGTACCCGTTACCGTGCATGGCTGGGCCCCGGTAGGAGGTAATGGCCGCTTTTTTCCCGTGGGAGGTGAACTCCCGGGCCAGATCCACGATCTGCTGGGCGTCAATCCGGCAGATCTCGGCGTACTGCTGGAGGGTCTTTTCCATCACCCGCTCTTTGAACAGGGTAAACACGGATTTCACGTGGATACCGTTAACCACCGCATCCACTTCCAGTTGCCCGTCCACAGCAGCGTCATGCGGTACCGGAACGCCGTTTGACAGCACCACAAACTGCTGGTCGCTACCCAGCCCCAGGTCAGCCGCCTTCAACTTGGGCCTGGCCGGATTATCCACGTTCACCAGGTGGGTGACGTCGCTCCAGGTGGGTTCCCCGTCCTTTTCCGCCGCCAGCTGGTTGGGGTTTCGCAGGTAGCGCTCGTCATACCGGCCGTTCTCGATGATCCAGCGGGCCATACCCAGGGCCAATGCGGCGTCGCTGCCCGGCTGGATGGGCACCCACATGTGGGCTTTTTCCGCCACCTTGCTCAACCGGGGGTCTACCACCGCCAGTTTCATCCCCCGTGCCAGGGCGTTGGTCAGCATGGGAGCCAGCCAGGTGGGACCCCGGTTGGCAACCAGCGGGTCGGTGCCCCACACGATGACAAACTCGGCGCCCAGGAGGTCGGCGAACATGCGCTGCTTGGGCTTTGGCGCCGTAAAGGACCGGGCGTTGCCGACCACGCTGCTCACACCACAAATTCCGCCGTGATTAAAGGCGTTTAAGCTACTCATGGACTTGGGCCAGAAGCGGTCCTGGAAGAAGTTCCTGCGGTTGCCGCCCAGGCCCACAATCTGGTTGGCCTTGGGGCCCAGGTCCGGGTGCCTGGTGTCAATCAGGACCTCCCGGTATTTTTGATCAAATTCCTCCTGGGCCATTTCCCCCGACTTAACCTTTTCCCAGTCCGCCTTTACCTTTTCCTCCGCAACGTACGCCCACGCCGCCCTCAGCCCCGGGGTACCCAGGTCGGGACTGCCCTCCACGATTTCCTGGATGGCCTGCTCCCAGGAAATGCTCCGCCACTGGCCGGAACCCCGGGGGCCTACTCTTTTCAGGGGGGTGCGCAGGCGCATGGCGTCGTGGGCGGTCTGGATGCCCGCCTGGCCTTTGAGGCAGGTCCGGCCTCCCCGCATGCCCCTGCCCCGGCCCGCCACGTCCCCCGAGGGAAGGGCGGCCCTGGCTGCCGGAGTATTGTAAGGAATCTGCCCGAAAGGCTGCATGTTTAACGGGCTATAGGGATTGCCGGCCAGCTTGGCCACCAGGCAGGTGTACGGCGCCCGGCTGCCCGCGGGTTTTTCCCTGATGACAGCTTTCAGGGAGCAGTGGCTGTTACACTGCTCACACTGGGTATAGATCACATTGGTGGCGTCGTAGTCTCCCAAGACTTTACCCCCTCCTCGCAGGTCATCCTGCCAGAACCTCCCCAGGTCGGGGGCCTGAGGTCCGCCCAGCGCCGGGGCTAACAGCGCGACGCCACCGGCGATGGTACTCCCTTTGATAAAACTCCGGCGACTTAACTGGAGGTTTTCCTGCCGTTTCGGTTGATTAGCCATGGACCATACTCCTTTTCTCCTTAGTGGTATCATCAGTGGTATCATCGACAGGTAAGACGGCAGTGCCCAACAGGTACATTAACATCCCCAACGCTACCAGCCCGGTGCTGCTTACCCATTCCACCCAGGTAGGGCTGTAATGACCCCAGGGCAAGCCCGGTAACTGCGGCAGCGCCAGGGGAGGAAGCACAATGTGAAAACGTACGGCCAGGATACCCACCAGCACCAGCAGGGCAGCCAGGTTTAAAGTCCCGGCGGAGTTTTTAGAGCCGCGCACCAGAATCATTACCGGCACCAGGGCGCCCAGGCCCATCTGGATACCCCAGAAAGACCAGGCGTACCTCCCACTAAAGAGGCTGGCCAGGGTAACCCATTCCGCGGCCTCCAGGCGGTATGCCCCGATCAAGAACTCGTAGAATTCCAGCATCAAGTCCATGGCCAGGAAACCCAGCAAAAGCATTCCCAGGCCCTGTACCAGGGACAGGTCAACCTCCCGTCCCTGCCGGCGGCACCGGAAGGTGTGCAGCACCATCAACAGGGCGGTACCGGAAACCAGCGCGGAAACCACGAAGATAATCGGAAACAGGGCGCTGTTCCAGTAAGGCTGCGCCTTCACCACGGCAAACAGGGTCCCGGTACCGCCGTGTACCCCCAGGGTAGCCAGCGGGATGCCCAGTGATCCCAAAACTTTCAGGATGCGGCGGTCTCGCTGCCGCGAGGCTTCCGACAGGTCGCCATTGTTACGGGTAAGCACCGCGGCCAGGCGGCCCCGCAGGCTTGATTCCCGGCTGAGCCGGACCAGGTCCGGCCGCATGGAATAGTATAACTCGGCGGCCAGCAGGAGGATATACGCCAGGTAAAAGCGTACCTCCCAGGCCAAAATGCTGGTGGCGTTGCCGAACCAGAGGGCGTAGGCAAAGCGGTCCATCCGCCCCAGGTCCAGGAGAATGAAGCACAGGGCCACCATCATACTGATCAGGGAGACCAGCAGTGCCTCCCGCCCGATTTTCTCAAACCGGTGCATCCCGAAGACGTAAATCAGGGTGGACAGCAGGAAGGCCCCGGCGCTTAATCCCACAAAATAGATGTAAAAGGCTACCCAGGCGCCCCAGGAGGTGATGCTGGTGAGGCCGGTCGCTTCCAGGCCGCCCGTGACCCGCACTCCGATGGCATAAAGCCCGGCCGCCACCAGGGCAAATAAGATGATATATGTCGACCTGAAGTTGGCCCCAGTACCCGGCCTGGGAGTACCCGCGTTGATTTTTGCCACTGACACAATCCCACCTCTTTTCCTATTTAAGGTAGATAACCCTGGGGTGGGTCCCCAGTTCCTCTTTCAATACCATGGCCCGGGGGCTGGCCGCCAGTTTCGAGACGTGGCTTGTGGGGTCTGCCAGGTTACCGAAGTACCTGGCGTCACCGGGGCAGGTTTCCACACAGGCCGGCTCCTCACCCCGCTGCAGGCGGTGGAAGCAGAAGTGGCACTTCCTGGCGGTGCCGGTAGGTATCTTGCCTTTTTTCCTGGCCCCCCGGTCCACCCCGTACTCCGGGGCCGTCATGTCGTTATAGCCTACCATTTCCTGCTCGTAGCCCTGACCGAAGTCAAAGTAACGGGCGCCGTAAGGGCAACTGACCACACAGTACCGGCACCCGATACACCGGTCAGCATCGATAGCCACAATACCATTGTCCAGTTTATAGGTGGCTTTAACGGGGCACACCTGGGCGCACGGTGGGTTGTCGCACTGCATGCAGGGGCGGGGCTGGTTGAGCCTGGTGACGTTCGGAAATGATCCCAGTTCGACCTCAGTGACCACATTGTAAGTTACCCCGGGAGGGGTCCGGTTTTCCGCCTTGCAGGAGACGGTACAGGTGTCACAGCCCACGCACTTCTGCAGGTCGATGACCATCCCCCATCTCACCTGGTTAGTCTCTTTCACAAGTAATCACCCCTCTCGCTTTTCTTGGTGGTTGACCGCCTGCCAGGCAACATGATTACCTCCTTCACGTGTTTGTCGATAGATGGCGGTTCGCGTCCAAAGTTACAAAGCAAAGTTCGTGCCATCAAGCGCACAATCAAAAAACACCAGGTTTTATGGACTTCCTGGTGTTCTGCGGAAAGGAGCAGCTATGAAATTTTGTCACGGGTCTGTCATTTTGTCATACTTCAATGGGAGGAGAACAGCCGTACTCCTCCAGTTTTCGGTACAGGTTGCGCACACTGATGCCTAAAATGGCTGCGGCCCGCGTCTTATTGCCTCCCACTTCCTGCATCACCCGGAGAATATACTCCCTTTCCACTTCTTTCAGGGTACCGGTTGAAGCTGGTTTTACCGGGCTGGTACCAAAGATGTCCTCGGTGGTAATTGTATCTCCGCTGGCCAAGAGGTAACCCCGCTCCACCAGATTGGCCAGTTCCCGCACATTCCCGGGGAAATCATAAGCCTCCATCGCCCGTAGTGCTTCCGACCCCAGCGTTTTTCGCTGCCCCGCCACAGCTTCCTTCTCCAGAAAGTGCTGGGCGAGCAGGGGGATGTCTTCCCTGCGCTCCCGCAGGGGAGGTACCACGATCCGGATCACGTTAAGCCGGTAGTAGAGGTCCTCCCGGAATCTTCCTTCCTTCACCTCCAGCTCCAACTTGCGGTTGGTGGCCGCCACAATGCGCACCTCCACCCGTCGCAGCCGGTTATCCCCCACCCGCCGGAACTCCCCTGTTTCCAAAAAACGGAGGAGTTTAACCTGCAACCCGGCGTCCATCTCCCCGATTTCATCCAGAAACAGCGTCCCCCGGTGGGCCACCTCCACCAGACCCTTTTTCTGGGCTACCGCTCCGGTAAACGCCCCCTTTTCGTGGCCGAAAAGCTCGCTCTCCAACAGGTGCCCGGGCAGCGCCCCCGCATTTACGGCAATAAAGGGCTGCTGTGCCCGGGGGCTCCAGTCGTGTAACGCCCGGGCAATCAACTCCTTGCCGGTCCCGCTTTCCCCTTCAATGAGCACCGGGGAGTTGGAAGGGGCCACCTTGCGGACAATTTCCAGCACACAGCGCATTTTAGGACTTTCCCCCAAGATCCGGCGTTCAGGTAAGTTTCTCTTTAACGCCTCTTGCAAGCCCAGGTTGGCCTCAGCCAGCTGTTTCTTCTCCGCCGCCTTGCCCAGGAGAACTTCCAGTTCCTCCAGGTTGCAGGGTTTGGTCAGGTAGTCATAGGCACCCAGCTTCATGGCCTGGATGGCGGTCTCGATGGTCCCGTACCCGGTAAGCATCAGCACCTCCATATCCGGTTGCAACTTCCTTGCTTGCTCCAGAAGTTGCAGCCCGTCCATACCGGGCATCTTGACATCAAAAATGCCCACGTCAAAGCAACGTTCGTCCAGGGCCTGCAGCGCCGCTTCCGCGCTGGCGATACCCACCACCCGGTGACCCTTACGCTGGAAACGGCGCACCAGCAGGTCCCGGAAGTCCGCTTCGTCATCTACTACCAGCAAGCTGAGCGTACTGTTCAAAGGCTTGACACCCCCTGAGCATCCATCTCCGCAGGCGGTAAGGTTACAGTAACAACCGTACCCTCCCCTTCCCGGCTGTTTACCTTGATCTGTCCACCCAATGTGGAGAGAATGCCGTAACAGATGGACAGGCCCAGTCCCGTCCCCTTCCCCACCGGCTTGGTGGTAAAGAAGGGGTCAAAAATCAGCGGCAAATGTTCCTCCGTAATGCCGCAACCATTATCAACAACAGTCACGGTAACCCCGTCATCACCACGGAAAGAGTTTACATGGATGTGACCTCCGGTATCAGTGGCATCCACGGCATTCTGCAGCAGGTTGAGAAATACCTGTTGCAGTTCTCCCCGGTCTGCGAAAACTACCGGTAGCCCTGGCTCCAACCGCTGTATAATGGTTACTTGCTTGCTCCTGGCCTGAAAATTTACCAGCGCAACCGTATCTCTCATTAATTCATTAAGCTCTACCGGTTGTTTCTCTCCCCGGCTCTGCCGGGCAAAATTCACCAGGCTCCGGGTGATATTGGTGCAGCGGGCCACCTGCTGGCGGATTACCTGGAGGTATTCAGTCATTTCGCCGGTAGCCGCCAGCGCTGCCGCCGGTTCTGTCCTCAGGCGCTCCAGCAAGTCTTCGGTATATGCCGCCACCGTCCCCATGGGATTATTGATTTCGTGGGCTACGCCCGCAGCCAGCAGGCCTACCGCAGCCAGTTTGTCCGCCTGGCGCACGGCCGCCTCCATATCACGCTTGACCTTCAACTCCCGGGTCATCTGGTTGAAGGTCCTTACCAAACTGCCTATTTCTCCCACGGCCCTGACCTGCAAAGCATGTTCCAGATCGCCGGCCATGATCCGCTCTGTACCCTGCTGTAACTCCTGGATGGGCCGGGTAAAAAGGAAACCAAACAGGATACTCAAAGAGGTCACCGCAGCCATCACCAGCACCATGGTAAGGCCGAATTTCCACAACAGCCGTTTGACCGGTGCGAAAGCCTCCACGGCCGGCTGCTCGATTATCACTCCCCACCCCAAATCCGCTACCGGCGAGAATACTCCCAGCACTTCCCGGCCCGTGTAGGACCTGTACAGGTGAGGAGTGGGCAGGTCAGCGGGATTGGCGCCGGCCAGGAGTTGGCGGACAGCCCAACTGCCCGTCACGTCACGGCTTTGCAGCACCTGGCTGAAGTCCTCATGGCCCAACAGCCTGCCCCTCTCGTCCACCACAAACAGGTAGCCGCTTTTCCCCCTGGCTACCGAGACAGTGTTGTCCACAATTCCCCTCAAGTTTACCTGCGCCACCATCCCACCCAGCACGCGGGCACCGGTCACATCAAAAACGGGGACTGCCAGGTTGACCATGGGACGTCCATCCTGTTCCAGAAAGGCCCGCCCTACCCCACGCCTTCCTGCCAGGATGGCTTCCATCTCCGGGCCGGACGCAGGTATGGCCGGTCCAGGAGAAGTAATCACCCTCCGCCGGGAAACCCGTACCACCTCCCGACCTGAGGCATCTATAATGGCCATTTCCTCCACCAAAGGTGATACCTTCAAAATGGTATACAGGACCCGCTCCTTTTCCTGGTAATCCAACGAAAAGAGTTGTTGATTATAAGCACCCGCCACCGACTCCAGTTTATCCCATATATTGCCGATGGTCAGGTAGATATTTCCGGCCACCCAGCGGGCGGTGGAGGTATTCTGGCTCTGAATGGAAACCTCCAGGTTGGTGCGGGCTGCCTTGATATTGGAATAGCCCAACACCAGCAGGGGAACTATGGACATGATAATGCCAAAACCCAGCAGTTGAAACCTGATGCGCTGCCACCAGGTAATCCCCTTACTCACCGGCGGCCCCCCTTTTGCCAACCCGGCTGTCCACCATTACACGGGCAAGCCCGAGTCCCACCGGGGAAATGGACAGGCCCAGTTCCCGGGCGGTATCCAGGTTAACCACCAGTTCAATATTCTCGGGGGTTTCCACGGGAATGTTTTCCGGCCGCTGCCCGTTAAGGATTTTGTCCACCAGCCGGGCAGCCTGCCGCCCCTGGTTCGTGAATGACACCCCGTAGGAGGCTAGGCACCCGTACTCAGCTTCGTGCTCATTCACACCCATCACCGGGATCCGGAGGGATTTGGCCATACCGACAATCTCTCCGGTCAGGGCTTCCAGGCGGAAGCTGGGCATTAGCAGGATCGCGTCTACACTCCCGCGCCCCAGCCGCAAGGACAGCCGGCGCAGGTCCTCCCGGGAGGCAACCGGTTCCTTGAGCACCCCGATCCCCAGGCGGGGAGCATTGCTTTCCACCACCCGCAGCCCGGGAAGGGCAGGAGGTACGGTGGGATCATAGACCACCATGACCTGCCTTACACCTGGGAGGAGTTTCTGCAGCAGTTCCAGTCTCTTACCCGACAGCTCGGTATGATAATTATCCACCCCCGTCAAGTTCCCCCCCGGCCGCTGGAGGCTTTCCACCAGGCCCTGCTCCACCGATGATGCCACACCGGCAAAAACCACCGGTATTTTCTCCGAGGCGGTAACCTCCTTTAATACCCGCGCCTCAATATGCCCGGCGGCCACTATCACGTCGGGACGCAGGCGGGCCAGTTCTTCCGCCAGGGTAAGAAGCAGGTCTTCGTCGTTGTGGGCATTTTTGACTATGAATTCAATATTCACGTTCTCGGAGTATCCTATTACTTCCAGGCCCTGTTTCAACCCTGGCAGCTTGGCCGTCCTCATGTCACCGGACAGCAGGACGCCAATAGTCTTTTTTTTGGAGGGCGGAGGCTTGACCTCCGCAGAACACCCTGCCGCCAGCAGCGTCAAAATAGTCGCCAATATAATCAAGGGAGTCAATAGGCATGATCTTTTCACATGATGTCCCTCCCCATCTTCCCCCGGCAGGGCTTTCTGTAACTTCACCGGGTTAGATATAACAAAACCTTGCAAAAACGCCAGTCCGACATAATTTATAATAGCATAAAAATTCCCCAGGCGGGGTGCCGATTATATCCAACACCCATTGAGGGTATTTGCGGCCCGGGGCGGTGTACGCTTATTCACGGCGCTTCCGGTAAGAGGGAAGCGTTTTTAGGCGGCGTGGAACTTACCACCGGAGGATGCGGGTGAAGCCCGACTCACGAAGCCTGGCGTCCACCTCCACTTGCACCTCCACGAAAGGATAGATTTCATCCCACCGTGCCGCCACCGTTCGCCACTCCCGGGGAAAGCGGCGGCGGATGGCCCGGCCGAAGCCGAAAATGTCCGCCAGGTATTCCTGCTGGGCCTTAAGCAGCGCGGCCCGCACCTCGTCCTTGATAGCTGCCTCCACATTATCTTCAATGCCTTCGATCACCCCTGCCAGCTCTCTTGCAGTTATACCACGGCCGGAAGCCATCCGCGTGTTGTCAAGATCAGCCAGTATCCCTTCCGTGTCAATCTCCAGCCTGATCATCAGCCTGCCGTCTCTGATCTCTGGTGTAATTTTCCGGCGAGCGCGCAAAAACTCAAAGGCAACTTTTCCCCGGTCTCCCGGGGCGTCTACTACAATCACACCTGACCCGGCCTCACCCACCGCCCACAAGAACCCCCGGGTTTCCTTATCGTCCAGCCACCCAACCAGCCTGTCCCCCTTGAACACGGCAACGCCGTCAAGCCGCGCCTTTGGCTTGCCGCCCTGGGCGGGGCCGGGCAGGACTTCCACCGAGGCGGCCACGGGATCAACGCCCGGGGTGATGAGGTTTTGCAGGAAATCCTTTATAGTGACGGCATGACCCCGGGAGGTTTCTTCACTGTACTTCATCAGGCGCGAAATGGTTTCCGCCGGGATGTTTTGCATGTTTACCTCTTTCTTCAACAGGTCGTGGGCCTCTCCCCTGGTCACCAGTATCCAGGCCGTTTCCCGGAACTCGTGGTTTCGCTGAAAGAAGTCCAGGACGGGTTCCACGCCTGCAACCGCCAGCCTCTCATCGATTAATATAATCCGGCAGTGGGACAGCAGCAGCCGTCGCGGTAACTGCCGGGACAGGTTACGCACCGCCTCGGCGGGGGTGGTTCCCATCGCGGTATATACCTCAAAACCCTTTTCCCGCGGGCTGCCGCCCGCTTCCTTGGAGAAGGCTTCCGCCCTGGCCACCTGTACGGTCACGCGGTATGGCCCGCCGGGCACGAAGTCCAGTCCCAGGGCCATTACGAAGGCCACTTCGTTAATTTCCCGCCGGCTCCAGCATCCGGCGGGGGCACACAGAAGCAATGCGGTCAGGAGTAACAGGCTTATTTTTCGCCAAAACGACAAACGACCTTCACCGCCTTTTGCCACCCGGTTTTGTCGCCCACATTTTCACCAGCGCCACCACAAACAACAGGGTGGTCAGCCCCCCTTCAATGCTCAGGGCGTACAGGGGAAAGGTGCGCAAAGTGAACAACGCCCCGAACATGGCGCTGGGAATGATCATGTGGGAGAAAGAGGCAAGCACCGTGCCCAGGGGGAGCACCAGCGGCCGGTAGTCCCGCAGTCCCAGGAGTTGGGCCGTGCCCAGGGCGGTGACGTAGTGCAGGCTGGAGATCGTGATAAACCCGGCGAACAGCCAGATAGCCACCCAGATGATCTCCACCCGCTCCACGATGTCCGCCAGGGAGACCTGCCTGGCCACCACAAAAATGGGATAGTTGAACGTAGGTGCATATTCCGCTCCGAACACGGCCATATTGGCGGTGATCAGCAAAAACAGAACGGTCGCTCCCAGCATCACCCCCGTCATCTTGACCACGAAGGTCCTTTCCGGCCGGTGGTGGTAGGCCATGAACATGGCCATGATAATACATACCCCGAACCAGCTGGCGGGAAGCAGGGAACCCATGATCACCGGCCCGGCCCCTTGTTGAAACAGGGGGAACAACTGGGAGAAGTCCATCTCCGGTACCAGCATGGCCAGCAGGGCAAGGATGGCGATGATGTAAACAGGCGCGATTACTTCCGACATGCGGGCCAGCACTTCCAGCCCGCCCTTCGCCACGTAGGCCGAAACCAGTGCCCCGGTGATGATAAACACCGCCAGGGGCGTTTCCGGCATGATGGTGTTCAGGAACTCCCCCATGGCCCGCAGCGAGAAGCAGGCCACAAACAGGAAGAACTGGATGAACAGGAATGCCACCAGTTTACCCGGGATCCTGCCCAGGATATCGTCGCTGTACTGGATAAAGGTTTTCCCCGGGTATTTTAACCCCATGAAATGAAGAATGGCAGCCACGTAGCCGTCGATGACCACCGCGACGGCCACCGAGAGCCAGCTGTCCTGCCCGGCCAGGCCGATCACCAGCGGTGTTATCTGCACGACGGTGACGCTGATAATGATCAGGAAAATGAGGGTGGTAAACTGCCGCCCGGTGATCCTCCCGTCTTCCAGCACGGTGCCGCCTCCTTCCAGCCGGCCGGAACGGTTCCCGCCCGGCGGTTGGCTGGTTTTAACATCCCCCCAGATCACCGCTATTATTACTCCGGAGTGTCCTTGCCGGGAACGGCGGGCCGCTGCCCGGGGTCCTGCCGCACCTGGTTGGAGCTCCCGATAGATTCCGGCCGCGTGCGCATAGCCCACCAGGGCGCCCTGATGAGGATGTCCTTCAGGTCCCTGCGGCTGAACGGCGCCACCGGCGACAGGTACGGCACACCGAAGGACCTGAGGGAAACCAGGTGGGCCAGGAGGATCACCGAAGCCATCATGATACCCGGCAAGCCGAGGACCGCGGCGATGGTCATCATGGGGAACCGCAGCATCCTGAGGCTATAGATCAGCTTGTAGCTCGGTACCGAAAAGGAGGCGATGCCGGTGAAGGCGACCACTATCACCATGGCCGGGGAAACCAGCCCGGCCCGCACCGCCGCATCCCCGATGATCAACGCGCCCACGATGCTCACCGCCTGGCCTACCGGCCGGGGCAGGCGGATTCCCGCCTCCCGCAGGGCCTCGAAGGCCAGTTCCATGAGCAACGCTTCCACCAGGGCGGGATAGGGGACCCCTTCCCGGGCGCCGGCAATGGTCAGGGCCAGGCTGGTGGGCAGCAGTTCGTGGTGGATGGTGGTGACGGCAATGTACAGGGAGGGCAGGTACAGGGTAAAGAGAAATCCCATGAAACGCCCCCACCGGAGGAGGGTGCCAAAGTGGTACAGCGTGTAGTAGTCCTCGCTGGCCTGAAAAAACTGGAGGAAAACCGCGGGTACCACCAGCACGAAGGGGGTGCCGTCCACCAGGATGGCCACCCGCCCCTCCAGCAGGGCGGCGGCAATCTTGTCAGGGCGTTCGCTGTATTCAATCAGGGGGAAGGGTGTATAGGGGTGGTCCCGGAGGAACTCTTCCAGGTAGCCGCTTTCCAGGACGCTATCGGTATCGATGCGGCCCAGCCTTCGCCGCACCTCCGCCAGCACCCCTTCATTGACAATATCCTTTATATAAGCGATGGTCACGTCGGTCCGCGTAGCCCGCCCGACCGGCATCGTCTCAAACCTCAGGTCGGGACTCTTGATGCGGCGGCGCAGCAGCGCGGTATTAGTCCGTAAAGTCTCGACAAAACCGTCCCGGGGTCCCCGGACCGCCCCCTCGGTTATCGGTTCCGAGATGCCCCTGCTCTCCCACCCCCGCGTGACCACCACCAGGGCGACCGGGAACCCGTCTACCAGCAGGGCGGTGTCTCCCGACAGCACCCCGTGGATGATTTTTTGCAGGTCTGGCTCCTCTTTTACATCAGCCATGGTGAGCAGGCTTTCCTTGATATCTGCCATGGATAGCCCCGGTGACTGTTTTTCCACGGTACCGGTCCGAGATGCGTCTAGCATCAAAGATTTCATGATGTGCTCGTGCACCGATGGTTTTCCCGCCAGGCCGTCCACAAATACCAGCGCGGCGCGCACCGGGGGATGCACGCCGATGTCGAACTCCCTCACCACGATATCCGGGCTGTCACCCAGGATACTCCTCACCTGCCGGAGATTGGCGGCCAGGCCGCGGGACAGGAAAATATCCGGCCCGCCGGGGTGCGCAATTCCCGACGGCGACCTGTTTTTACCCCATACGGAACGGATTTTGGCTACCAGTTTCGCCAGCATGGAGGACCACCTTTTCCCGCCTTTGGTTTACCGATAGTTAGCTTTTGCAGTTTTAACTTAAAATAAGCGGGAATTGGCTCCTTGGCGAGTGCCTTTGCCATGCTGGCCCACGGGCGTAACGTGGGGAGTTGGGCGCCGGGGGAACTGCTGAAGCCCTGGCGGCAGCCGGGATTTTCGGCGAGTAGCCCAGGGCTTACGGTACGGGAGTAGCGGAGATGGTGAAGGCCACCAGCGTCTGGAAAAAGCAAGCGGACCTGGTCCGCACCTACCCTCACCCGCATGGGGCATATTTACGGGAAAGGGGTTTACAGGCAGGAGGCGGAAGGTACCTTCCACCAGGCCTTGAGCAACCTTGAAGTGACCACCCAGGTTCGGGATCCCTTGTGGGGTATGTTAGCCCTTTTTTATTTTTATCACCCATTCCCCGTTACTAATAGAGTCAACTCCTAAGACGCTACAATCTTTATCCTGAATTGTATCCGGTACATCCCTGGTCGCAGCGGCACAGTCCACCAGAAGATCCAAACGGCTTGCTAACGGCAGTTTCTCCAATAGTGAAACCACAGCATATTTAGGGTACGGGCACATCCATCCCCGCATATCAACTTGAAAATGATTATTGTCTATCTTTACCGGCTTAAGTTGTTTCATGTTTCCCTGCCTCCACCCAAAGGATAAACAAATAAAACAGCAACAAGAAGGCATAAGTGAACGCCAGTGCTCCACCCCACCCGAATACATCTGGCAGGTAGACCGGCTTCCCGTACAACCACCCTTGGCCAACCTTCTGGCCGTAGATGTGCACCCATGCACCGGAAATTAACATTCCGCTTAATATCGCAATCCAAGAACGGGTGTAGCCTTCACCACTTCGTACAAGGATCCCCAGGCCACATCCCCCGGCGAGAGTCATGCCAATGCCAAATATAAAGCCGCCTACAATGTTATGCCACCCTGCGGGGAAAACCATATGCTGGGGTTGGTAACCCTGACCCTTAAGAATTGCAAAGCCCAGGACGCCAACAGCCATACTCAGCAAAACCCACTTCATGACCTTACCGTTACGGCTGATCAGGATCTCACGGAAAGCCGTCACGAAACAGAGACGAGATCGCTGGATAATAATGCCAAAAAGCGCCCCGAACAATAGGAGTCCCGCGTTTTTAGGTAACTTAAAATAGTAATAAAGAAAAGCGAGGGCAAAGATCAGGCCAAATATCATCATACCCTGCACAGGTTGAAGGGAGGTTCGTTGCGGCCTGATAGCAAAACCATTAGGGGCATTGCTAAAATCCACATTTTGTATGGATTTGCCCAACTGGTATTGTAAAACCTTACCTCCGACATAAGCGCCCAGCAACAGGCCTACGGCCGCTAACGGCCCGCTCAAGGAAAAGGCCATGGTGGCTACCCAAAATCCGCCCACGTTACACGGTGGCATCAGAACGGTGCCAAAGCCCATCAAGATGCCTCCCGCAACGCCCGTGAGGTACCCTTGCAAATTTTCCTTTCTGATTTTAAATTCACAAGCTATTAGAGAAGCGCCAAGCGCCCCCAAAATAATCCCTATGTCCAACAAGCTATGCATGTCCAAGTAGATAGCCTTTACAGGATAAGGAACAAACGGGCTTTCCGTCTTGAACCCCAGTAAGTTATAAACTCCGCTACCCCACATGGCCATTTGCGGAAAGACGCCTAAGGCACGAGCGTACATGAACATGAACAAGTTGGTAATAGCCAGGGCTATGGCCCCGATGCCTAACGGCCAGGGTCGTTTGAAAATTTGAATCCAAACCTCCCTTAAAGATTGCCAAACGAATTCCTGCTTCTTTACCGTTCCAACAGTCTTTTCAATAGCCAAAAACTTCCCTCCTTCAGGTGTGGTAAAATGGTAAGATCCCCATTTACATGTGTCTATTACAAACGGATTTATTCTAGTTGGATAGCAAAATACCTTTTATATTTGTAATAAAATTCTTTTATTGTTTGTCGAGTGCTCAATGAAGCCTTTTTATTGATAGTATCAGTCCCCGCTACGGTGGGTGCCTCTTGGAAATATGTGGAGTACAAAGTCCAGTCGACCAGGCCAAAGGCCGAGCATCCCTTGCGATGCTACGGCCGGGAATTTTTTTGCGTGATTTCTCTGAGACAGTGGAGGGTATAATCTATGTCCTCCCTGGTGTTAAAAAGCCCGATACTGAAGCGTAATGTGCCGTGAGGAAACGTCCCGATGGTCCTATGGGCCACAGGAGCGCAGTGAAGCCCGGGACGGGCCATAACGCCGTACTCCTGGTCCAGCATAAAACACGCCTGGGCGTTGTCCATGCGGGCCAGATTGATGGAAATTGTCCCTGTCTGCCGTGCCGCATTTTTCGGGCCGTAGACACTCACGCCCGGCAACTCCTGCAGCCCTTCCAGCAACCTGGCTGTCAGTTCAATCTCCTTCTGCCGGACCTCTTGCACCCCGACCCTCAGCAGGTGCCTGACCCCGGCCCCCAACCCCACTATCCCGGCAGCATTTAAGGTACCGCTTTGTCTGCACATTTGTGGAAAAACCCTGCCCATCATCGAAATGATGGCGGCAACGGGAGCTGATATTTTAAGCATTGACCAAATTGATATTAAAGACGCAAAAGATCTGGCGGGAAGTAAAACCTGCTTGTTCGGTAATGTCAAGCCCGCGGAAATCCTCCTTAAAGGGACCCCGGAGATGGTGATGGCGGAGGTGAAGGACATTATTGAAAAAGCCGGAGACAGCCCCCGCGGATTAATCGTCTCTTCCGGGTGGCGAGATTCCGTTCAATACCGCGCCGGAAAACATTGATGCCCTGATTAATGCTACGAGAATTTACGGGCGATTATAGAAAGCAGGTCCATGTAATGGCACTGACAGAAAAAGAACGCCTGCTAACCATTCTTGACCGGAGAGTTGCCGACCGCCCCGCGGTCATTTGCCCGGGGGGCATGATGAGTGCGGCAACCGCGGAGGTACTCAGGAAAGCAAAAGGTAATTTTCATACGGACCCGCTGGTCATGGCCGAAACAGCCGAAGAAATTCGGCTCGCCACCGGTTTTGAGAACCTTGGCGTGCCCTTTTGTATGATCGGCTTCGCCCGCCGGCAGATTGCCGCCGGCGCTGACGTTATTGCCATCGCCGATCCTGCAGCTACCGGGGAAATTCTGGGCAGTTTCAATTTCCGGGAGTTCGTCAGCCCTCTCCTGGCCCGCCTGGTAAGGGAAATCCGGGCGGCCGGCGCCGGAGCGATTGTCCATATTTGTGGGGATGCCGCGGTGATTTTGGACGAACTTACCAATATTAAAGGAGCAGCCTTCAGTTTTGATTCTATGGTGAACATGAAAATAGCCAAAGAAAAGCTGGAAGTCTTTCCTCTGATGGGCAACATCAGTACCCATCTCCTCCATCAGGGAACCCCGGATAGAATCATCCGGGCAATTAAACGTACTTTCGATTGTGGGGTTGAGATCATTTCCCCCGCCTGTGGCATCAGCAGGCAAACCCCATTGGCCAATTTGAAGACTCTAACCGGTACCGTAAAAGGGCTGAACAATGATGACAGGTCGTAAGAGAGTATGGGCCGCCCTCCAAGGCGGTCCTTTAGACCACCCGCCCAAAGGAGAAATCCTGATTCGCCAGGTACAGGGGCACGAGCACTGCCTTCAGGTCCCCCGCACCTCGACGCTGGCAAAATAACCCGCCACCTTCTCCGCCATGTTTTTCAACCTGCTGATTTCGTACGGGCGTCGACCCGAGAAGGTCACATCAAGCACGGTGCCCGGCCTGTACTGCTGCAGGACATACTTTTGGGCCCCCGCCAGCCACCCGGCTATTGATAACACCTCTTCGTCGTTGATAAGACCCGGCGCCACCGTGGTGCGGAACTCGTAACGGATGTCGCCGGTCACCAGCAGATGGATCGACGACCGGATGTCTTCAAGGTTAACCGGTGTGCGGGTGACCTCCCGGTACCTGCCGGGCGCAGCCTTGATGTCCATGGCCACGTAATCCAGCAGGTCGCGTTTCAGCAATTGGCTTAAGACCCTTGGGTTGCTGCCGTTGGTGTCCAGCTTGACCTTGAACCCCAGTTCCTTAACCTGACCCGCGAAAGTACCGATCTCTTTATGTAAGGTCGGCTCACCCCCGGTGATGCAGACCCCGTCCATCAGCCCCTTTCTTTTGACCAGAAATGCCAAGACTTCCTCTCCGGAAATGCGGGGAAGATTCTCCGGCTCCAGTACCAGTTCTGGATTGTGGCAGTAGGGGCAGCGCATGTTGCACCCGCTCACAAACACGGTAGCGCAGATGTTTCCCGGGAAGTCCACCAGGCTTACTTTATGCATCCCCCTGATCACCACCGGTTGCACCCCGCTATCCTGCCAGGTACTCTTTCCGCTCGGCAAATTCGCTGCGCTTGCCCCTGTTCCAGTTCTGGATGGGACGGTAAAAGCCCACCACCCTGCTCCACACCTCTGTCTCCCGGCCGCATACGGAGCAGGTGAAATGCTCGCCCGCGAGGTAGCCGTGGTCCGGACACACGCTGAAGGTGGGGGTGACGGTAAAGTACGGTACCCGGTAGTTTTCCATCACCCGCCGGAGCAACCTGGTAACGGCGACCACGTCATCAAGGCGTTCGCCGATAAACCCGTGGAACACCGTGCCGCCGGTATACCTGACCTGCAGCTCCTCCTGCAGGTCCAGGGCGGCAAAAAGGTCCTCGGTGAAATTTACCGGCAGGTGGGTGGAGTTGGTGTAATAAGGCTCTTCCCGCCCTGCGGTGATGATATCGGGGTAGATCTGCCGGTCAAGCCGGGCCAACCGGTAGGCGGTCCCCTCCGCCGGGGTAGCCTCCAGGTTGAACATCTGCCCTGTCTCTTCCTGGTAGGCGAGCAGGACCTGCCGCATGAAGTCCAGCACCTCCAGGGCAAAACGGTGGCCCTCCGGTGTGGTGATGTCCCGTCCCATGAAATTGAGCAGGGCCTCGTTCATCCCCACCAGGCCGATGGTGTTGAAGTGGTTGTGCCAGTAGATGCCAAAACGCTGCTTGACCGCCTGCAGGTAGTGCCGGGAATAGGGGTATAGCCCTGCTTCCGCCAGCCTTTCCAGGATATTTTTCTTGATCAGCAGGCTCTCCTTGGCCAGGTCCATCAGGCCCTTCACCCGCCTGAAAAAGTCTTCCTTTGATTTGGACAGGTAGCCGGTGCGCGGCATATTCAGGGTGACCACCCCGATGGAACCTGTCAGCGGGTTGGCCCCAAACAGGCCGCCGCCGCGCTTTTGAAGTTCCCGGTTGTCGATGCGCAGCCGGCAGCACATGCTGCGGACGTCCTCGGGAGAGAGGTCGGAGTTGATGAAGTTGGCGAAATAGGGGATGCCGTACCTGGCCGTCATCTCCATGATCCTGGCAACTACCTGGCTGTCCCAGTCGAAGTCCGGCGAAACGTTATAGGTGGGGATGGGGAAGCTGAAGATCCGCCCCCGCGCGTCTCCTTCCATCATCACCTCGCAAAAGGCGGTGTTAAGCATGTCCATCTCTTTTTGGAACTCGCCGTAACGGGCACTTTGCAACTCGCCCCCGATGATCACCGGCTCCTCTGCCAGCATCTCAGGCACCACCACGTCCATGGTGATGTTGACAAAGGGGGTCTGGAAACCCACCCGGGTGGGCACATTAAGATTGAAAACAAACTCCTGCAGCGCCTGCTTGACCTCCCGGTAGCCCAGGCCATCACGGGCCACAAAAGGAGCCAGGTAGGTATCGAAGTTGGCAAAGGCCTGGGCGCCGGCGGCCTCACCCTGCAGGGTATAGAAGAAATTAACTACCTGCCCCAGGGCGGTACGAAAATGCCTGGCCGGAGAACTCTCGATCTTCTGGGCCACCCCGCCGAACCCTTGCAATAAAAGGTCGGCCAGGCTCCAACCGCAACAGTAAGGGGCCAAAAGGCCCAGGTCGTGGATATGGAAATCCCCGCTCTGATGGGCCTCCCGCACCTCAGCGGGATAAACCTTCTCCAGCCAGTACCTGGAGGTAACCGCCGAGATCAGGTGGTTATTGAGTCCCTGCAAGGAGTAGTTCATGTTGCTGTTTTCGTTCACCCGCCAGTCCCTGCCGCTGACGTACTCCTCGATCATGTTCTGGGCATTGACCAGGAGGTGGCGGAAGTCCCGCAATTCCTCATGTTGTTTGCGGTAGAGGATATACGCCTTGGCTTTTTTGGCGTGCCCGCGCATGATCAGGACCCGCTCCACCACATCCTGCACGTCTTCTACAGAAGGTATCCTGTCAGAGAATTCGCGGGCCAGTATCTGAACCACCTCATTGGACAGTTCGCAGGCCAGCCGCCTGTCTTCGCAGCCCACAGCCCTACCTGCCTTGAAAATGGCGTTGATGATCCTTTCCTGGTCAAAATCCACTACCCTGCCGTCTCTTTTAATGATCTTCTTCAGCATCAGCACCGTCTCCCCGGTTATGATTTCTGCACCAAAAAACCCTCTGCCCCGCAAATTATCCGCGGCCCTTCCCTAAACAACCCCCAATGCAGGCAAAGAGTTGCGCTTTTGTCCTGGGGACCGGTATACCGGGTGAAAGCAGGCCATTTCTCCTGAGTTGGTTGTAAACCTCCAGCACCCACGGTTTTTCCAGGTGCGCCTGTTGCAAGAGGGCCTCGTCTTGAAAGACTTGCTCCGGTGTTCCTTCTCCTGCCACAACTCCATCTTTTAGCACATAGATATAGTCCGCCCACGAGAAGGCCAGGTCAGCGTCATGGGTGGACAGTACCACCGTTTTCCCGCTGCGGCTAATCCTCTCCAATAACTCCATGGTCCTGACGGAATGCCTGGGGTCCAGCCAGGCTGTCGGTTCGTCGAAAATTAACACCGATGGCTCCATGGCCAAAATGCCGGCAATTGCCACCAGCTTCTTCTGGCCGAAACTCAATAGGTGGGTCGGCTTGTTCCTGAGATCTGCAACTCCCGTATCCTCCATGGCACGTTCAACCCGCCGCAGCACCTCTTCCTTGCTTAAACCTAGGTTTAACGGGCCGAAGGAAACCTCCTGCAGGACACTGGCGGAAAACAACTGGGTATCTGGATCCTGGAAGACGATCCCCACGTTCTTGCGTAACTCCATCAGAGCAGCGTGGCCGTAAGTGACATCCCTCCCGGCAAAGCGGACTTTACCCCGGCTTGGCCGTAAAATGCCGTTAAAGTGGAGGAACAAGGTAGATTTCCCGGCTCCGTTGGGACCCAAAACAGCCACCTTTTTCCCCTTTTCCACGGCCAGGGACAAACCCTTAATCGCCCTGGTCCCATCAGGATAAATAAATTCTATATCTATGGCCTCAAGGATCAGTTCCGCCAAGAAAACCCACCTCCCGTGTACCAGGCCAGCGCGACGAGCAAAAGTTCAGCGACCATAATGATGGCCAGGTTTTGCTTTGAAAGGGTATATGTTGACTCCAGCACGTTCAGTTGGCCGTCGTAGCACCTGCTCAACAGGGCGGTGAACATGGCGTGGGAGCGGTGGTAGGACCTGAGGAATAGGGTTGAGAAAAGCCGGCTCAGGGAAACATAGGAATTTCGCAGGGAAGAGTACCCCAGACGGGAGGTCTGGGAAATGTGGATCCTTTCGGCAGTTTCCATCAGCACGAAAATGAACCGGTAAATCAGCGTCATCAACTCGATGAAGATGGACGGAACCTTGAGCCTTCTGAGGACAGCAATAATCTCCACCATGGGAGTGGTTAACGAAAGGAAGTAAAGGCAGGAGACCGCCCCCAAGGATTTGAAAAAAAGGTTGGTCGCTACCACGAGGTCCCGGGACCGCACGCCAACGGTATACTCCCCCAGGGTTATGGCGTAAAGGAAACCGGCCGGGTTTCTGTCGAAGGAAATGGCAATGGTCGCTACGCCGGCCACCAGAAAGGCGGCCGGCACCAGCATCAGCTTGGCGTAAAATCGCCCGGGTATCCCGGCGCCCATAGTCGTCACTCCGGCCATCAGCATGGTGACGACAAGAAAGGTGACCGGGGAGCGGGAAAAGAGACAGACTGTCATTGTAGCGACGGCAAAGAAACACTTCTCCGCCGGGTGCACATGTAAAAACCGGTTGGCATAGGCGTACTGGTCAATGAGCAGCATGCTGCGGTTCTTCTCCTTTAGCATTGTCCCGGGTCCGCTTGCCCCTTACATACCCGAGGTAATAACCGATAAACCCGCTGCCGATGGCGGCCTGAAGGGCAAAGAGCAGGCTCTCGATTTCACCGCTGGGCGGTTCCCAGAGGACTTCAAACCAGGGCTGGTAGCCGGGCTGAATTTCCGCGATGACTTCTTCCGCCTGCCCGTCGGCCCCGCCAAACTCAGCCCCCTGTTTGACCACCAGCGGGGTTACCATCAAAACTAGAACCAGAAGTATAAGTATCAGGTTCGTCCTAGCTGAACTCATGCCTTGACCTCCTCCGGCAGGACGGAGAGTTCCTGTAATTCCTGCCTGTTGTACAAGCTGAGGACGTTGAAAACCAGCACTGTCAGCAGGCCTTCGCTGATGGCCAAAGGCACCTGGGTAATGGCAAAAACCCCCATGAATTTGCTAAAGGAAGCCATTACACCGCCGCTAGTAGCCGGGAAAGCCAGGGCCAACTGGAGGCTGGTGGTCACATAGGTCAACAGGTCCCCTAACGCGCTGGCCAGGAAGACCGATAGCCAGAGCGGCGCTCTTACTTTTTGGGTTAGCTTGTAAACCCCATATGCCGCCAGGGGGCCTACTACGGCCATGGAGAAGGTGTTGGCCCCTAGTGTGGTAATGCCGCCGTGGGCCAGGAGGATGGCCTGGAAGATCAGGACAATAGAGCCTATAACCGTCATGGCCGCAGGGCCGAACAGGATGGCGCCCAGCCCCACCCCCGTCGGGTGAGAGCAACTCCCCGTTACCGAGGGAAGCTTCAAAGCTGACAGAACAAAGGCGAAAGCCCCCGCCAGTCCCAGCAGCATCTTTAAGGAAGGGTTGCGTGTAACCGATTTTTGGATGGACCAGATGCCGGTTACCAGGAAAGGCAAGGTTATCATTGCCCAAAACCCGGCCCAGTTAAAGGGCAGAAACCCCTCCATGATGTGCATGGCCACTGCACTCCGGGGCAAAACCATAAAAGTCAGCATCAGGTAAGTGGCGACCAGAACGGTACACTTTCTTTTGGTCACCGGAAATTCCCCCTCTCTACTTGTTGGACAAATTCTCCGTTTCACTTTTCTATAGCCTCCTCTCCGGCAGATTCAGCCGGAAGCAGAAAACCCTCCGCTCGGACCGAGCAGAGGGCTAACCGCCTGTAAGGTAATATACGCCAGGCATGGCATGCACCTCCCTATCCGCGTAGGTACAGAGATCAAAATCAGAACGAGCAGGTTTCCTGGCTCGGGGTCATGGCCCACTTTACGCCTTCCCAGGCCCTAAAGGCCCAGTGGCATCATGCAAAGCGGCTCTCCCTTACAGTGGCGGGACCGCGCCAGACTCTCACTGGCTTCCCTTTTGTCCTGTCATGGGACAGGACCACTCACTCCGGTTCCTATTAAGTTTTCGTCTTTAATATTAGTATTTTTATCCTATCACAGTTCCCACTCCACGTCCATACTTTTTTGAAGAAACACTCCTTAGTAGGAAAAGCCGCCTACCCCTCTCGGCCCGTGATAAACCCTGGTTTCATGGAAATAATAACTTCGTAAAGGCTGATGGCGAGGAAGTAGTCAAAGGGTGTACTCCTCTGACATCAATGAAATTCTTAATCTAGGCTGGAAGGAAAGTTGGGATATGTGAAGAATAAAATATTAACAAGGACATCCTGAAGGGTGTTAGTTCGTTTTTTCTTTACGACTCAATCAGGGCCATGGAGGTCCACTCTCCGAAAGACAAGGAGGTGACTTTCGTGGCCCTTTGTGTTTTCTTCTAAGTGAAGACGGAAGATGTTTCCTTATGCTCTTAGAGAATGCGAGAAGAATGGAGGGAAATTTAATGCACATACCCGATGGTTTTCTGGATCCTAAGGTATTAGCGACCACTTCTGCTGCTTCAGCCTCCGCTATTGCGTGGTCCTTGCAAAAAGTCAAACAGAGTCTTGCTAATCGCCACGTTCCTACAATTGGGATGATGGCTGGCTTTATCTTTGCAGCCCAGATGATCAATTTCCCGGTTGCCGGGGGCACTTCCGGGCACCTGATGGGAGCTGCTTTGGCAACGATACTGCTAGGACCGTTCAATTCTATACTGGTAATGTCCACGGTTCTGCTAATCCAGTGTCTCTTCTTTCAGGACGGTGGGCTGTTAGCCTTGGGGGCAAACATTTTTAACATGGCTATTGTAGGCACACTTACAGCCTACCTTTCCTATAGAGCAACAACATCCCTCTTTAAAGGGAGAGTGGGTGAAACAGTCGGAACCGTATTATCTGCTTGGACATCCATAGTGGCTGCGGCGGCAGCGGCAAGTTTTGAAATAGCCTTATCGGGTTTCATCGGATTAAATGTGGTGCTGCCGGCTATGATGGGATGGCATATCTTAATAGGATTAGGGGAAGCTTTAATCACTACTTGGGTTGTATTGTTTGTGAAAAAGGTGCTGCCAGAACTAAATATCTGGGCTCCGTCAGTCCTTTCGAAGGAAGGTGTTTCTTCGTGAAAAATTCGCTTTTAATCTTTTTCCTTCTTGCCGTGGCAGTGGCAACTATTGCGTCCCCATTTGCCAGTTCCTTTCCGGATGGGTTGGAGCGGGTTGCTGAAGACCTGGGTTTCTTGTCGAGGAGTGAAGGCTACGAATTAGTCGCTTCCCCGATGCCGGATTACTCGATTCCGGGAATAGAAAACGAGATTCTCAGTACGGCCATTTCAGGTTTGGTTGGTGTAATCATCACGGTAGCCGCGGTTTGGGGGTTAGGAAGGTTAGCCAGTAACAAAGGAAACTCTAATATCAAACGCCTGCATCACAGTTAATAATAATTAAACTGTCAGGAGACCAGAACCAAAAAGGGGGACCAATGCTGAGGTCCCCCTTTTTGGTAACAATCGCTTTCACCCGTAAGCCTAAAAGCATCTGCTTTCAAATTTAACTTAGCGGTTCGCCTCGCGCGCACACTCCCCGGCCTCGCCTTTAAGAATGGCAATGCCGTGAGGAAGGGCCGGGAGGATGGCCTCCAGGCACTCCCTTACCCCTTTGGGGCTGCCCGGGAGGTTGACGATGAGGGTCTTGCCCCGGATGCCCGCTACCGCCCTGGACAACATAGCCTGGGGAGTGTGTTTCAGGCTCTCCAGCCGCATGGCCTCAGCCAAGCCCGGTACAAGCCGTTCCACCACGTCCCTGGTGGCCTCCGGGGTAACGTCCCGGGGCGCGAACCCCGTGCCACCCGTGGTGAGCACCAGATCCAGGCACAAGGTATCACTGAACTCCACCAGTTTTTCTTTAAGTAATTCCCGCTCGTCGGGTACAATGGCGTAGGCCTCCACCTGCCCGCCGATGCGGGAGATGACTTCCCGGATCACCTGGGAACTGGTATCCTCCCGCTCTCCCCGGGAACCCTTGTCGCTGGCGGTGATGATCCCTACCGTGAAGCTTCCTGCTACCATGGTCTTTCACCCTCCCTTTCCCAGGTGCCGCTTTTGCCGCCGCTCTTCTTTACCAAACGCACCTCACCGATGGTCATACCCTTTTCCGCCGCCTTGCACATATCGTAGATGGTGAGAGCGGCTACCGATACCGCGGTGAGCGCTTCCATTTCCACCCCGGTTTTCCCGGTGGTTCCGACCCGCGCCTCGATATGCACACAACTTCTGTCACGGTCCAGCTGAAAGTCCACATTGACCGCGGTAAGCATCAACGGGTGGCACATGGGGATCAGTTCACCGGTTTTCTTGGCTGCCATGATTCCCGCAACCCGGGCTACGCCCAGCACGTCTCCCTTGGCCATGCCTCCCCGCTCCACCAGGGCGAGGGTTTCCTGGCTCATGGTGACGCTCCCGCGGGCCACCGCCTCCCGCTGGGTATCCTCTTTGGCGCCCACGTCCACCATCCGCGCCCGCCCGGCGGCATCGAAGTGTGTCAACTCACCCATACCGTCACCCCCATATTTGTGAAATGGTCACTAGCCACTATAAACTACCTGGCCGCAATCCCGTAAATCGTAGCCACCCATGGCTTCCACCTGCCGGCGGAAGTCCTCCTCTTGCAGTATCTCCAACAGCCGGCGTATCCCAGGGGTTTCCCGGTGCTCCAGCGGGATGCAGAGGTCGTAGCGTTCCTCGGTCACCGGGATAAAGTCCAGCCCCAGCGCTTGGGCGGCCGCCAGGATGCCCATGCCGGCATCGGCGGAACCGCTGGCCACCGCCACCGCCACCGCCAGGTGGGTAAATTCTTCCCGGTCATACCCCTGGACGGCGCCACGGTCGATGCCCTCCCGCTCCAGCAGGTAGTCCAGGAGGATGCGGGTACCAGCTCCCCGCTGCCGGTTGACGAACCGGATGCCGGGCCGCGCCAGGTCAGCCAGGCGGTTGATGCCTGCCGGGTTCCCCTTGGCCACCATCAATCCCTGCTGGCGGTAAGCCAGGTTGACCAGTACCGCTTCCTCTCCCGGCAGGTACAACGGAATGTAGGTTTCATTGTAGGTTCCCGTAGCCGGGTCCAGCAGGTGTACACCGGCGCAGTGGGCCTCGCCCCGCCGCAACGCCACCAGGCCGCCCAGGCTGCCCACGTTAGCGGAACTGAGCGTTAGCTCCGGGAAGCGGCGGTGCAGGTGGTGGGCCAGTACGTCCAGGCTGAGGTCGTGGCTGCCGATTACCACCACCGCCTGCAGGATCTCTTCCGCGGGGCGCAGCAGTTCGATTTGCACCTCTTCCCCGGCGGCGAAGCCTTCCGACAGCCGGGGCACCCGCAGGATGCCGTCCGCGCGCATGAGGGAGGTGATGACCCCCGCCCCGCGGGAGATGGGAGTGGCGATGACCCTATCCCCTACCCGCCCCAGCTTCACCCGCAGGAATTCCTCTTGCCCCAGGGGTGAGTATACCTTCCGCGCCAGGCGGGCAGCCAGCTTGGGCCTTTCCGGCAGCGGGAGACCGAGTTTATGGTAGACCACCGGTTTCACGAACAGTTCGCAGGCCAGGGCGGCAGAAACCGGGTAACCGGGAATACCCACCACGCCCTTACCCCTCACCGTCCCCAGGATCACCGGTTTGCCCGGCTTGATGGCCACTCCGTGGGTAAAGACCTCGCCCAGTTCGCGCACGACCGCGGCGGTAAAATCCTCTCTACCCGCCGAGGACCCCGCATTCACCAGCACCAGGTCCGCTTCCTCCACCGCCTGGAGCAGGCGTGCCCGCAGGTCGGCGGGGTGGTCGCGAGTAATGGGGAACCGCACCGCCTGGCCTCCCCATTGTTGGACCAGAGCGGCCAGCACATGGCTGTTGTACTCCAAGATCTGGCCCGGTCTTGGAGATTCCCCGGCGGGAATCAACTCATCTCCCGTCGGCAGGACGGCTACCCGCGGGCGAGTATGCACGAGCACCTCTCTCACTCCGCCGGCCATCAATCCCCCCAGGTCGTAGGGTCCGATCAGGTGATGACCGGGGAGCAGCATCTCCGCCACCACTACGTCCTCGCCCACTTGCCGCACATGTTGACCCGGAGCCACTGCCGCTGTCACTTCCACCATCCCGTCACGGGGATAGGCCAGGTCTTCAGCCATCACCACCGCGTCGAACCCCTCAGGCAAGGGATCTCCGGTATCGACCTCGATCGCTTCCGATCCCAGCCGCAGCTCCTTGGGGCTGGTCTCCGCCGCCCCGAAGGTCTCCCATGAACGCATCGCCACCCCATCCATGGCCGCGGCCGCGTAGTGAGGCGAAGAAATGGCGGCATACACCGGGGCGGCGGTAACCCGCTCCACCGCCTGGTCTACCGCCACCAATTCCGGTTCCCCGGGTTGAAGGGCGCCGAGACGCTCCAGCCGGGTAAGAAAACCGGCCAGGGCGTCTTCCAGTGGTTGATTATCCAGATAGACCTTTCTGGCAGTCATTCCCATCACCATTCCTTTAGCTAGAGTGCGGAAAAAGATATACAAGCCTGGAGCGTCAAGGATCTCCGATTTATTGGCGGGACTCCTAGTACAATTGTACCTTTACCACCGTACCGGCCAGCAATCCCTCCTGCTCCAGCGGGATGACGATTTCTCCTTCGGCTTTCACCATAACAGAAATTAAGCCGGATTTCCCCAGCACAGGTTCCGCCCACAATTCGCCGTCTACTTCCTTGAAGCGGACCCTGACATGGTCTTCCCTGCCGGCCCCGGACGCCAGATTCCTTGAAAGCTTAGCCCGTGCCACCCGTTGGGTGAAGCAGTTGTATTCGCCGCACACCAATAACGGGCGGACCAGCAGGTCAAACACCACCATGGCCGAAGCGGGATGTCCCGGCAGTCCAAATATCAGCTTGTCCCCTGAGACGGCGGCAATGGTAGGCTTGCCGGGGCGCAGGGAAATCCCGTGAAACAGGATGCCCGGTTGACCTAAAGATTCCAGCACCCCGACGGTGAAGTCGCGGGTCCCCACCGAACTGCCCCCGGAAATGAGCACCAGGTCGTTCTCCGCCGCCGCCTTTTCGACAGAGGCCTTCAGGGCTGCAAACTGATCCGGAATAATACCGTAAAGCGCAGGCTTACCACCGCTGTCCTCCACCATGGCGTGCAAAGTATAGGAGTTGATATCCCTCACCTGGCCGGGGGCGGGGGTAACTCCCGGCGCGACCACTTCGTTTCCGGTAGAGATAATTCCCACCCGCAAAGGCAGGTAAACCTCCAGCTCCTCCACGCCCACAGCCGCCAGTATCCCTATGTCTTGAGGGCGTATCCGGTGGTTTTGGGCTAACACCTCTTCCCCCGATGCCACGTCCTCACCGCGGCGCACCAGGTTTTCCCCCGGGGCTACAGGTCGGTTGACAGCTATTGTGGTCTGGCCCAACCATTCGGTATGTTCCAGCATCACCACCGCGTCGGCGCCTTCCGGCAGCATTCCGCCGGTGGCAATCTGCGCGGCTTGCCCTGACTTCAACCGTATCCCCGCCGCCTGGCCCATGGCCACCTCACCCGCCACCTCCAGGTACGACGGTAATCCCTCGGAGGCCCCGAAGGTGTCCGCCGCCAGCACCGCAAAACCGTCTACCGTAGAACGGTCAAAGCCGGGCACATCCCCGGGGGAGGTTATCGTAGCAGCAAGTACCTTTGCCAGGGCGCCTGTCAAAGGCACTTGCTCCGTTTTCCGTTGCGGATGCCAGTGGCGCCGGATCAAGTCCTGGGCTTCCTTGACGGTGACTACTTTAAACAACTCCAACGCATGCTACCTCCTTACAAGAGGCTGGAAGCAAGAGGCAGGAAGCAAGATTACCTGTTTGGAATTGGCTGCCCCAGTTCCTTCTTCTGCTCTTGCTTCCTACCGCAATTCTATTCCTCTATTTTCGATCGCTTTTCCTAATTCGGCAAGTGGAGAGAACAACACTTTTGAAGTCAATTCTAAAAGCAGCCCAACTGGCAGGCGCAGATCTTGATCCCCAGCAAGTCAGCCGCCCGTCCCACTTCGATGAGGGGGGCCCCCAGGGTGGCGGCCAGTTGGTGGGCTTTCTCACAGGTAATCCTCCCGTCTTGGGCCGCTTCTTCAACAGCCTTCAACACTTCCTGGCGCACTTCTTCCATGTGCTGAAACCTCCTTGCTAATTGTAAACTTTTGCAGATATATGAAAACCGGGCCGGCAATCTTGACGATTTACCGGGCCCGGCCCATGTCCTGTGTCAAGACTCCTTTCCAATCGCGGGGGGCGCAGCGGTTTCCCGCTGTGCCTTCCTACCTGACGGTAGTAGACCGGCAGCCATGGCCACAAAGAGCGCTGTGATAAACTTCGCCTGGCAGTTCGGTCGTCGGTCGTCAGGGAGCAGGTAGCGGGATATC
This sequence comes from Clostridiales bacterium PH28_bin88, assembly GCA_000987045.1. Classification (GTDB taxonomy): domain Bacteria; phylum Bacillota; class PH28-bin88; order PH28-bin88; family PH28-bin88; genus PH28-bin88. The sequence continues at coordinate 46,542 of LAKY01000032.1, forward strand.
ATCCCGTTCCTTGGTTCTCCCGACGTCTGACGTCTGACCTCCAACTTCTGAATTGCCATGCTCGTTTCTGACAGCGCTGTTACCGCGCTTTAGGCTTCACCGGTTCGGAGACACATTTTCAATTTTGTATTCTACATAAATTTTTATTCGTGTTATTCCAAGGATGTCCTGCTACAACCGCCGCATTATTAAAAAAAAATTCCGTTCCCAGCTCCCCGCACCGCTTTAGTAAATTATTCAATCAGCATCACCATTCGTGCATACCTTTGACACTGGTTTAACTCTTTTTGCATAACCTGCTACCAGGAAGCACTGTGACTAATAGTGGCAAAGGGGCTGCCCGGAACGATTGATGCAAATCAAAGTTGGACAAGGAGGTAACAGAATGAAAATCGGTTTAGCGCTGGGGGGAGGGTCCCTGCGGGGCGCCGCCCACATCGGCGTGCTGCAAGTCCTGCTGGATAACGGTATCGTACCTGACATCGTGGCCGGAACCAGTGCCGGCAGCATCATCACGGGATTTTACGCAGCCGGGTTTTCCCCCGGGCAGATGACCGACTGGTTAAGGGAAACCACCAAAGGTTGGTGCAACTACGAGAAGGCTGTTGCCCAAAACCTGTTCCGCTCGCGGCGCGGCCTGCTCCCTTCTCTTCCCCTGGGGCTGATTCAGGGCAAATCCCTGGAGCGGATGGCGTTGTCCGCCATCGGTCGGAAGACCTTCTCCCAGCTAAAGCTCCCCGCGGCGGTGGTGACCACTGACCTTTATACCGGCCAAGGAGTGGTCTTTACTTCCCGGGAAACGATGCCTCAGCAGCCGTTAAGGGGCATGGTGTTTACCCACGAGGGGGAAGTGGTGGAGTCTATCCGGGCCAGCATTGCCATACCCGGGGTTTTTACCCCCAAGAAGATCGGGAAACGCACCCTGGTAGACGGGGGCCTGGTGGACAACGTCCCTGCCGATGTGGTGAAACATTTAGGCGCGGATGTGGTCATCGCCGTTGACCTGGGGTTCCAGGTCCAACAGACCACCCCGTTTAAGAACATGATTCAGGTACTGGTACAGAGCGCGGACATCATGGGCCAGCGGATTACCGACCAGGTACTAGGCCAGTACGCTGACGTGGTCTTGCATCCCGAAACGGGTGGCGCCGGACTGTTGGACTTCGGCAAGATACCTGCCATGATCCAGGCCGGTGTAGCGGAAGCAACCCGCCGCCTACCGGAAATCAAATCTGCTATACAGCTGGTTTAGCTTCTCCATCCAGGACTACATCCTTGTTATTCCTACTTATATGAGTTGTTCTACCCACCTTTAAAAAGGGCTCCTTCCCAAGCGGAAGGAGCCTTTTAATGGTGAATGGGCTTTAACATCGCGGTATCATGAAATCGCGGCCGGATATCATCGTACTGAAGCCGGGACGGATCGCCCGGGGTCAGACGGCAGCCAGCGCCTGGTCGAGGTCCTCCAGGATATCGTCAATGTTCTCAAGGCCTACCGAAAGGCGGATAAAGTCCGGGGTAACCCCTGTCGCCAGTTGTTCCTCCGGAGTCAACTGCTGGTGGGTAGTTGAAGCAGGATGGATGACCAGGGACTTGGCGTCCCCCACGTTGGCCAGCAGGGAATGGAGTTCCAGCCGGTCGATGAAGCGTTTGCCTTCCTCCAGGCCACCCTTGATACCGAATCCCAGTATCGCCCCGTACAGGTCGCGGTAATGGTACTTCCGTGCCACCTCGTAGGACGGGTGGGAAGACAGGCCGGGATAGTTCACCCATGCTACCTTGGGGTGCCCCGCCAGGAACTCGGCCACCCGCAGGCCGTTCTGGCTGTGGCGCTCCATGCGTAAGGGGAGGGTCTCCAGCCCCTGCAGGAACAGGAAGGCGTTGAAGGGGCTCAGGGCCGGACCCAGGTCGCGCAGCAGTTGGACCCGCACCTTGATGATGAAGGACAGGTTGCCGAAGGTTTCCCAGAAACGGAGGCCGTGGTAGCTCGGGTCCGGCTCGGTGAACTGCGGAAAGTTGCCGTTACTCCAGTCAAACTTCCCGGAATCCACAATCAGCCCGCCGATGGAGGTACCGTGGCCGCCGATGAACTTGGTGGCCGAGTGGATGACAATATCCGCCCCGTGGTCGAAAGGCCGCACCAGGTAAGGGGTGGGGAGGGTATTATCGATGACCAGGGGTATGCCCGCCTCATGAGCCACCGCCGCTATCGCTTGAATGTCCAGGGTGTCCAGTTTGGGATTACCCACCGTCTCGGCGAAAACAGCCTTGGTGCGCAGGGTAATGGCCTTGCGGAAGTTCTCCGGATCGGAGGGGTCGACGAATTTAACCTGAATACCCAGCTTGGGGAAGGTGTAGTGAAACAGGTTGTAGGTTCCCCCGTAAAGGCTGGCCGAGGAGACGATCTCGTCACCGGCCTGGGCGATGTTGAGCAGGGCCAGGGACTCCGCCGCCTGCCCGGAGGCTACCGCCAGTGCCCCCACCCCGCCCTCCAGCAAGGCGATGCGGTTCTCCAGCACATCGGTGGTGGGGTTCATGATCCGGGTGTAGATGTTGCCGAACTCTTTGAGACCAAAAAGATTGGCGGCGTGTTCCGTGTTGTGAAAAACATAGGACGTGGTCTGGTACACTGGCACCGCCCGCGCCGTGGTAGCCGGGTCCACCTTCTGGCCCCCGTGCAGGGCCAGCGTCTCAAATCCCCAATTCTGTTCACTCATCTCTTCCTTCTCCTCCTCATCGCCTACTAATCCGATTTATTTAGTCGGTTATGGCTCAATTTTACCACCGGCGGGAAGGACTGTCAAGACTATTCAACTAGTTCTTGCGCCCTCTTCCGGGCTTCCGGCAGGTGACACTGTTTTGAGGACGACCCATAGTCCTAAAGCCGCAGCGATACCCAGGACGCCCCCCAGGTAAAATGGCGCCGAAGAACCCAGGTAGCTCCAAAGCAGCCCCGCGATCAGCGAGGCAGGTAACAATCCGATGCCCACCAGCGTAGCATGCAGGCCGATCACCGTCGCCTTCTGGCCGGGCGGGGCGATATCTACCAGCAGGGCCTTCTCCACCCCTTCGGTGGCCCCGGCAAACAGCCCGTAGGCCCCGAAGAGCAGCCAGATGGACCCGGGCTGGCGGGCCAGGGCAAATCCGAAGTAAACCAGCCCGTAAACCAGGTAACCGAAAACCAATAAGGCCTTGCGCCCGATGCGGTCCGAAAGCCGGCCCGCCGGGTAAGAAACCGCAGCATACACGATGTTATAGGTTAAGTACAGGAGAATTACCGAAGCTGGACTGAAGCCCATGTTCTGGGCCCGTAGAAGCAGGAACTGGTTGGAAGAGTTCCCCAGGGTGAACAGGAAGACGACCACCAGGAATGCCTTCAACCGCGAATCCAGCACCGACCAGCGAAAGTTCAAGGTTCTTGCTTCAGTTCTCGCAGTGTCTTCCTTTCTTGCAACCCTTTCCCTCACTGCAAACAGCAAGAGTACGCCCAGGGACGCCGGAACCAACGCAAACATAAAAACTGGCCGGTAATCACCGCGGAAGGAAGTAAGAAAGTAATAAGCCAACAGCACGCCCACCACTGCTCCCAGGGTATCCAGCATCCGGTGTAGCCCGAAGGCCGTGCCTCTAAACTCGAGCGTGGAGGATTCGGCGATAAGGGCATCCCGCGGGGCGGTACGCAACCCCTTGCCGAAACGGTCTATCACCCTCCCAGCCAGGATCCACGACCATGAAGCGGATAACATGAAGAGTGCCTTTCCCACGGTGGAGGAAGCATAGCCGCCAATAGCCCAGGGCTTGCGGCGCTGGATGCGGTCCGAGAAATACCCGGAAAACACCTTAAATAAACTGGCCAGACTCTCGGCAATACCCTCGATCAACCCCACAACGGCCGGGGAGGCTCCCAGGCGGGTAGTCAGGTAGAGGGGAAGCAAGGGGTAGACCATTTCACTGCTTACATCAGTGAGCAAGCTTACCAGGCCCAATAAGAGCACGTTAACCATATTTTACTCCACCTTCTTAACTTGTACCGCGCAGACTTTTAATTCCGGGATCTTGGCTTTAGGGTCGTAAATAGCGTTGGTCAGCTTGTTCACCGCCGCTTCCCAGAAATGGAAAGAAGCAAATACCATCCCGGGCTGTACGCGCTCGGTAACCCGGGCAGCGATCTCAATTTCCCCCCTCCGGGACAGCACCCGCACGCGATCGCCGTCCGCGATGCCGAACCTTTCGGCATCCCGCGGGTTTAACTCCAGGCGCTCTTCCGGGCAGATTGCTTCCAACCCCCGGGCCCGCCGGGACATGGTGCCGGTGTGGTAGTGGTAAAGCCGCCGCCCGGTGGAAAGGACCAGCGGGTATTCGGCGTCGGGCTGTTCGCCGGGCGGGATGTGGTGGACCACATGGAACTTGCCCAGGCCCCGGCTGAATTTTTCCCGGTGCAGGATAGGCGTGCCGGGGTGGTCCGGGGTGGGGCAGGGCCACTGGAGCCCTCCCGCCTCCAGCCGCTCGTAGGCGATGCCCCCATAACTGGGGGTTACCCGGGCGATTTCATGCATGATGCCCGCCGGGTGGTCATACTCCGTGGGATACCCCATGCGAGCAGACAGCCGGCAAATAATTTGCCAGTCGGGCAAGGCCTGGCCGGGGGGGTCCACCGCCTGCCGTACCCGTTGTACCCGCCGTTCCGTGTTGGTGAAGGTGCCGTCCTTTTCGGCAAAGCTGGCTGCCGGCAACACCACGTCCGCCAGCCGGGCGGTCTCCGACAGGAAAATGTCCTGTACCACCAGGAAATCCAGGCTCTCCAGCGCCTCCACCACATGGGTGGCGTCAGGGTCGCTCAAGACCGGGTTTTCACCGATGATATACATTCCCTTTACACGGCCCTGGTGGGCGGCTTGCATCATTTCGCCCACGGTAAGGCCCGGCGCCGGCGGTAAGGTGGCACCCCACGCCCGCTGGAACTTCTCCCGGTTGGCGGGGTCTGTTACCTTCTGGTACCCGGGAAATACGTCAGGCAGCCCGCCCATGTCGCAAGCCCCTTGCACATTGTTCTGCCCGCGCAACGGGTTGACCCCCGTGCTCTCCCGGCCGACCTGACCCGCTGCCATGGCCAGGTTGGCAATGGCCAGCACGTTGTCGGTGCCGCAGATGTGCTGGGTGATACCCATGGTATAAAGGATGGTGCTCTTCTCCGCGTTGGCATACGCACGGGCCACCTGGCGGATGGTATCCGCCTCTACGCCGGTGACCTTTTCCGCGTACTCCGGGGTGTATTCCTCCACCGCTTGCTTGAACTCCGCAAAACCCTCGGTCCGCCCAGCTATAAACTCCGTATCCGCCAGCCCCTCGTTGATGATGACATGGGCCATGGCGTTCAAGAGTGCCAGGTCGGAACCCGGTTGATGCTGGATATGGATGTCCGCCAGTTCGGCCATTTCCGTCTTCCTGGGGTCGGCCACCACCAGCCGCGCGCCCTTCTCCCGCAGGGCTTTCCGGACCTGCAGGCTGATGATGGGGTGGCTCTCGGTGGTGTTGGTGCCGATGGCCAGGATGAAGTCCGCCCCCGCAATCTCGTGAATGGAATTGGTCATCGCCCCGCTGCCAAAAGCTGCCGCCAGACCGGCGACGGTGGCGGAGTGTCAGAGACGGGCGCAGTGATCGATGTTATTGGTGCCGAGCACCGCGCGGGCGAACTTGTTGACCAGGTAGTTCTCCTCGTTGGTGCACCGGGCGCTGGTCAGGACCGCCAGGGCGTCCGGTCCGGCGGTATCCTTAATTTCGCGGAACTTTTCCGCCACCAGGTTCAATGCCTCGTCCCAGGTGGCTTCGACGAACTCCCCGTCTTTCCTGATGAGCGGGGTTTTCAGCCGGTCAGGGTGGTGGATGAAATTATAGCCGAAGCGGCCTTTGACACACAGGGCTCGCCCGTTAACCTCCCCTTCAGGGGTGGAGGTGACCCCGATCACCTTGCCGCCTTTCACGTTCAACTCGATCGTGCAGCCGGTCCCGCAGTAGGGGCAGACAGTGCGGACCTTTTCTATTTCCCACGAGCGGCCCAGGCCGAGCATCTGTTTCTCCGCCAGCGCTCCTACCGGGCATACCGAAACACAAGACCCGCAGAACACGCAGTCCGATTCCCCCAGCTGAACGTCCATGGGCGGGGCGATCCTGGTGTTAAAGCCCCGGTGAGCGAAACCGACCACGCTGCGCCCCTGCACCTCTTCGCAGACCCGCACACACTTGCCGCACAGGATACACTTGTTGAGATCCCTGGCGATAAAGGGGTTGCTGTCATCCAGCGGGTAATTGTGCCGCTCCCCCTGGAAGGAAGGCTGGCGTACCCCGTATTCATAGGCATAGTCTTGGAGCCGGCAGTCTCCCGCCTTGTGGCAAGTCAGGCAGTCCTGGGGGTGATTCATTAATAATAAGTCGAGGATGGTCTGCCGGGCCTCTACTACCGCCGGCGAGCACGTGGAAACCACCATACCCTCGGCAGCCGTGGTGACGCAGGATGCCGGCAGGTTGCGCATGCCCTGGATCTCTACCACACAGAGGCGGCATGCCCCCGGTTTGGTCAGTTCAGGGTCATGGCACAGGGTGGGGATGGCGATCCCCGCCTGCCGGGCGGCTTCCAGGACCGTGGCGCCGGCGGGTACGGTAACGGGGATGCCGTCGACAGTCAACGAAACGGTAGACATGGCGCTAATCCCTCCCCTCTTCACGGCCGGGCGCTGTCCGTTCCGCTCCGGTAAGCTTCAGTACCGCCCCAAAACGGCACCGGTCGAAACAGACACCGCACTTGCTGCACCTGGCCGGGTCGATGACGTGTACTTCCTTGGCTTTCCCGGTGATGGCCCCTGAGGCGCATCCCCGGAAACACCTGGTGCAGCCGTTGCACTTCTCAGGGTCAATGTAGAAAGTGATCAGTTCCTTGCAAGCCCTGGCCGGGCAGGCCTTCTCATTGATGTGGGTCTCATACTCGTGGCGGAAGTACCTTAAAGTGGTCAGGATGGGGTTGGGAGAGGTTTGGCCTAACCCGCACAGGGCGGTGTTTTTCACCACCCGGCCCAGGCGTTCCAGCCGGTCGATATCCTCCGGCTCACCCTTGCCTTCGGTGATGCGGGTGAGGATCTCCAGCATCCGCTTGGTCCCCTCCCGGCAGGGGGTGCACTTGCCGCAGGACTCCTTCTGGGTGAAGTTTAAAAAGAACCGTGCCACGTCCACCATGCAGGTGGTCTCGTCCATCACCACCAGCCCGCCGGACCCCATCATGGCGCCGGCCTGGACCAGGGAGTCGTAGTCCACCGGCAGGTCCAGCAGTTCCGTGGGCAGGCACCCGCCCGACGGTCCCCCGATCTGCACCGCCTTGAAGGCCTTGTCATCCTGAATACCGCCGCCGATGTCGAAGATGATCTCCCGCATGGTAATGCCCATGGGCACCTCCGCCAGGCCGGTGCGGCGGACCTTGCCGGTAATGGCGAACACCTTGGTGCCCTTGCTCTTTTCCGTGCCCACGGAGGCGTACGTTGCGCCCCCGTCCCGGAACACTACGGGAATATTGGCGTAGGTCTCCACGTTGTTGATATTGGTGGGCTTGCCCCACAGCCCCTTGTTGGCGGGAAAGGGCGGGCGCACCCGGGGCATGCCCCGCTCCCCTTCGATGGAGGCCAGGAGCGCCGTCTCTTCGCCACAGACGAAAGCCCCCGCCCCCTCCTTGATATGGATGCGGAAATTGAACCCGGAATCCAGGATGTTCTCCCCCAACACGCCCGTCTCTTCCGCTTGCGATATCGCCCGGTTGAGGCGTTTGATGGCCAGGGGGTACTCGGCGCGGCAATAAATGTATCCCTCGTCCGCGCCGATGGCATAACCGGCGATGGCCATTCCTTCCAGCACCGCGTGGGGGTCTCCCTCCAACACGCTGCGGTCCATGAACGCTCCGGGATCTCCCTCGTCAGCGTTGCAGACAATATATTTTTTGTCTCCCACGGCCTTGTGGGTGAATTCCCACTTCATGCCGGTGGGGAAGCCGCCGCCGCCCCTGCCTCTGAGTCCCGACCGCTTCACCTCGTCAATCACCTGTTCCCGGGTCATGCCGGCTAATACCTTTTCCAAACTGGCGTACCCGCTCCGGGCGATATACTCCTCTATGCGATCAGGGTTAATCCGGCCGCAGTTCTGCAGCACGCCCCGCCGCTGCTTCTGAAAGAATTCCATCTCATCCAGCAGGGGGAGCCCCTCGATGGGGAGGCCGGGCTCTGCTTGCTGGGCCACTACCCATTCCTTGACCGGTTCCCCTCCCTGGACGTGCTGCGTCACGATCCGCACCGCCCGCTCGGGAATCACCTCGCCATAGATCACCTTGGGTCCGCCTGGCAGAGTCACCTCTACGTTCACTTCGGCATGGCACATACCCAGGCAGCTGGTATAACCCAGGTCGACATCCAACTCCCGGGCAGCCACCTCGGCCTTGATGGCCTCCATCACCTTCTGCGCACCCGCGGCAATCCCGCAGGTGCCCATGCCTATGACGACCTTGGGTTTCTGCGGCGGTGCAAAGTATTCGTCTTGTATAGCCTTACGTGTAGCGTTCAGGCTGCGCACGCTTCTACCCCCCTTACTCGTACTGGGCCAGGATCTTGGAAACCGCTTCCGTCGTCAACCGGCCGTGAGTATCGTCGTTGACCATCATGATCGGGGACAGCCCACAGGCCCCCAGGCAGGCCACCGACTCCAGGGTATATCTAAGGTCCTCGGTGGTCTCTCCGTCTTCAACACCCAGGGTTCCCATCACCTTTTCCATGATCTTGGCGCCGCCCCGCACATGGCAGGCGGTGCCCAGGCAAACCCGCACGATGTTGCGGCCCCTGGGTTTCAGGTGGAACTGGGCATAGAAGGTGGCCACGCCGTAGATCTTGCTTAACGGGACCTTCAGTTCCCGGCTGATCCGCCGCAGGGCGTCAGCCGGCAGGTAGCCGTAAATCTCCTGGGTGGCCTGCAGCACCGGGATTAATGAACCTTTTTGCCCACGGTACCTGGTCAAAACTCCGTCCATGGCTACCTCTTTAGGATCCCTCGCCCCGTCTCCCGGGGCGCCACAGCACTGGCACAATCCGGACTCCTCCTCTCCCATCCGACAGCCACGCTTGTTTTCCGGCAGGCTTTCTGTAGCATGGCTTAATTGTTTTTTCCGCTTTCGCGGTTGGCGGCGCAGTCTATTACCCGCTGTTCGGTAATCACCATCTGTACAGGTTGGTCATGGGCCTCGGGGAATACGTCTTCCCTGACCTGCAACTCATAAGCCAGAGCCGCTGTGACAGCATCCGGCCTGAGGGTCTGTAGGAACCGGTCGTAGTACCCGGCGCCATAACCCAGGCGGTTGCCCATCTCGTCAAAGGCTACCCCCGGCACCAGCACCAGATCGATCTCCTGGGGGTCCAGGGGGCGAAACCTCCCCTCCTTGGGCTCCAGGATCCCCCATGTCCCCGGGGCCAGGTCCCCTGGGTACTCCTTTAACTCCGAAGGGATCAATCTCAGGGGGTCTTTTTTGCAGACGGGAATGGCCACCCGCTTGCCTTCCTCCAGGGCCCTGGCAATCACTCCGGCGGTTTCCACTTCATGGCGGAAGTCGATATAGGCCATCACCACCTCTGCTTCCTCCCATGCCGGTAAGGAAAATACCCTCCGGGCAATAGCCGCGCTTTTGGTTGTTACCTCTTCCTGGCTCAGGTCTAACCGGCTCTGAATGATTTGGCGACGAACGGAGTTCTTCAACTACACCCCTCCAGGTTGTATTGTAACAGTTGTCACAAGATGGCTATTAGACAGAAATTCCTGGAATCCTTTTACGTTCACCGAAAAAAACACCCGTATTTTAAAACCGGGATCAGCCCCGGAAAAATCGAGGCAGTAACCCCGCGGTTACCGCCCTCCGAACTGTTATGACTTTTAATATCCTTTGGCAAACCAAACGGTGTGGCTAGCCTGCTCGCCGCAGCACAGGCACCGGGGCATCCTTTCGGGAGGGTCGAAGGGAATATTCCGGGTGGTGGCGCCGGATAACTCCTTGACCTTTTTCTCGCAGGCGGCGTCCCCACACCAGCCGGCCAGCACAAAACCGCGCTTTTCCGTCACGATGGCATTGAGTTCGTCCAGGGTCTCGGCCCGGTGAGAGTTCTCTTCCCGGAACCGGACCGCCTTCGTGAACATGTTGGCCTGAATTTCGTCCAGCAGCGCCAGGACTGTGCCCGCAATATTATCCTGCGAAGCCGGCACCTTTTCGCCGGTGTCGCGCCGCACCAGCAGTACCTGGTTGTTGTCCACGTCCCGGGGACCAATCTCCAGCCGGAGCGGCACCCCGCGCATCTCGTACTCGTTGAACTTCCAGCCCGGGCTGTGCTCCTCCCGGGTGTCGGCCTTCACCCTAACGCCGGCGTTTTTCAATTGGGTAAATACCGGGTCAAAGGCGGCCATCACCTTCTCACGGAACTTGGTAGGGCCGACAGGGATCATCACCACCTGGGTAGGAGCCATCTTCGGCGGCAAGGCCAGGCCCCGGTCGTCCCCGTGGACCATGATGAGAGCTCCGATGAGCCTGGTGGAGCTTCCCCATGAGGTGGTGTGCGCGTACTTCAGCTGGTTGTCCCGGTCCAGGAACTTGATATCAAACCCCCTGGCAAAGTTCTCGCCCAGGTAATGGGAGGTCCCCGCCTGCAGGGCCTTGCCGTCCTTCATCATCCCCTCGATAGAGTAGGTGTCCACCGCCCCCGCGAACTTTTCACTTGGGGTCTTCTGCCCCTTGATAACCGGGATGGCCAGGTCGTTTTCCACGCAGTCCCGGTACACCTCCAGCATGCGCAGGGTCTCTTCCCGGGCTTCCTCTTCCGTGGCATGAGCGGTGTGGCCCTCCTGCCACAGGAACTCGGAGGTGCGCAGGAAGGGAAGGGTGCGCTTCTCCCACCGGACCACGTTGCACCACTGGTTGATCAGCACGGGCAGGTCCCGGTAAGACTGGATCCACTGGGCATACATGTGACCGATGATAGTCTCGGAAGTGGGGCGAATAGCCAGCCGTTCTTCGAGTTTCTCGCCGCCGGCCTCGGTTACCCAGGGCAGTTCCGGGTTGAAGCCCTCCACATGCTCTTTTTCCTTCTGGAAAAAACTCTCCGGGATAAACAGGGGGAAGTACGCGTTGCGGTGGCCGGTCTCCTTGAAGCGCCGGTCCATCCCCCGCTGGATGGCCTCCCACAACTCGTACCCGTCAGGCTTAAAGACGATGCAGCCCCTGACAGGGGAATAGTCCATCAGGTCCGCCTTCTTGATCACGTCGATATACCAGCGGGAAAAATCCTGCTCCTGGGGGGTGATCTCCTGGACGAAATCTTTTTCGGTTTTGCTCATACCCGTTACCTCCTTTGAGAGTAATATGTCCCATTCACTTTAGAAATGAAATAGCCCTTCGTGCCCGGTTAGGGACGAAAGGCTGCTCTTCCGCGGTACCACCCTGGTTGGTCCCGGTCGGGGACCCTCTCTAACCCCGGTAACGGCGGGCGCCGGCCTGCTCATCACAGGCAGCTCGGTGGGTGGGTTCGAAGCCTTATCCGGTAACCCGCCTCTCAACTCGGCGGCGGGCTCTCTGTCCCGGCTTAATGCTTCTACTGGCCCCCTGCAACGCTTTTCACATATTATCTGCATGTTACCAAAGTCGGGACTCTTTGTCAATGAGACCTGGGGTTATCAACGGGTTATCAAGTGCTGACGCATATTTTCATTTATTGGCGGTTATTGCTTAGAAACCCCTTAGATGCTCCAAGATGGTAAAACAAATAAGTGTTCGGGCGGCATTGACCAGAACGCCAAAGCCTAAGACTTTGGAGGAAGCATCGGAGTGAGAGAATTGAATTGATCGTTACAGTAAAAATTCATACTGTCTTCGTCCGTAAAGGATGCGGCGTATTTCTACCGTCGTGTCGTTCATGACATAGAAAACCAGATAGTTGTGCACCACCAGCACGCGGTAACCTTTTGCCCGAAGCACGGGACTTTTTAGCAACGGGCAACGCAAGGGCATCTGCGCTAGCGAGCCGATACCGTCTACGATTTCATCATACAGCTTGAGTGCCGCATCTGGTGAGAGTTCATTGATATAATCCACAATATCCTGTAAGTCCTGTTCGGCTGAGGGGAAAATCAGAAGCCTATACTTTTCCATGGACCTTCGCCCTCAGCTTCTTTGCAAACTCGAAAAAGTCCTCACCAACCACTCCGTTGGCAATCTCCGCCTCGGCTTCCGACAGCTTGCCATAAAGTTCGATGAGCGCCTGCTGCCGCTCGTAGGCTTCTATGCTCATGACAACCATGTCGCCCACGCCGTTCCTGGTAATGAACACCGGCTCGCGCTCCCTGTGACAAAACTCAGAAATCTCGTTGGCGTTGTTTCTCAAGTCTGAAATGGGCCGGATGTTCGGCATGACAAATCCCCCCGACTCTCAAAATATATACATTTAATATAGCATAATTTTGAGAGAAAGACAAGTGTGTTATTCATCACACAAAACAGCCTCGCCAGTCTAGCGGAGGCTGTTTCTGATTATTTACCGAGTACCTCGTTCATGCTACCCGTCCGGTAGCCCTGCAGGTCCAGGGTGACGTAGGTATAGCCCAGCTCCTTCAGCTTTTGGGCTACCTGGTCCGCTGCCGCCAGGACTTTGGGGAAGTCGATCGCGGCGACCTCGATGCGGGCCAGGTCGCCGTGGTGCCGTACCCTCAACTGGCCAACACCTAAGGAACGCAGGTAATCCTCCGCCCGGCCGACCATGGTCAGTTTCTCCTGGGTGATCCGCTCCCCATAGGGGAAACGGGAGGACAGGCAGGCAAAGGAGGGTTTATCCCAGGTGGGAAGGCCCATTTCCCGGGAAAGCTGGCGGATGTCTTCCTTGGTCAGACCCGCTTCCTTGAGAGGGCTCCTGACCCCCAGTTCCCCCCCTGCCCGCATGCCTGGCCGGTGGTCGAACTGGTCGTCGTAGTTGGCCCCGTCCAACACGTAAGACAGGCCGTGCTCGCGGGCGATGTCCAGGAGCTTGCCAAAGAGTTCGGTCTTGCAGAAGTAGCAGCGGTCGGGCGGGTTGGCGGCAAACTCTTCGTTAGCCAGTTCTTCCGTCCAGATGGTCAGGTGCCTTAAGCCCAACTGCTCGGCTAATGCCAGGGCCTCTTTCACCTCATGGTCCGGGTAAGTTTCCGAACAGGCGGTTACCGCCAGCGCCCGGTCCTCCAGGACGTCACGGGCCACCTTGGCCAGGAAGGTGCTGTCCACCCCTCCCGAATAGGCGATGACCGCCCCGCCGCAGCCGGCCAGTATTTCTCTTAGCTGGGACAGTTTTTGCTGAATGGTTTCCAAAAAGAACACACCTCCGCTTGGTTTTCGATGGACAATGATCAGCTTTCTTGGCAACCTTTCAAGCCGCTGCGGATAATGGTATCAGCTAAAGCCGCGGCACCAAAACCGTTGTCAATATTTACAACCCCGATGCCTTTTGCACAACTGTTGAGCATGGTGAGCAACGCTGACAGGCCGTTAAAGCTGGCCCCATAGCCTACACTGGTAGGCACCGCAATCACGGGTACGTCCACTAAACCGCCCACTACACTGGCCAGTGCCCCTTCCATTCCCGCCACGACAATGATTACCGCCGCGGAATTGAGCCGGTCATAATGGGCCAAAAGGCGGTGGATGCCGGCCACCCCCACATCGTAAACCCTTTCAACCTGGTGTCCCATTACTTCCGCCGTCACTACCGCCTCTTCCGCCACCGGAATGTCGGCAGTCCCCGCGGAGAGCACCAGGATTTTGCGGGAGGAGATTTTCACCTCTTCCGCGGCCATGCTGATAATTCTGGCCGTCTCATGGTATTTTGCCCGGGGATACAAAGGCTGGATGGCATTAAACATGTCTTGTCCCGCCCTGGTGGCCAGTATATTGCGGTTACGTTCGGCTAAACTCTGAAAGATCTTGACCACTTGCTCCACAGTCTTCCCCTGGCAGAATATGACTTCCGGGAAGCCGTTTCGTAACGCCCGGTGATGGTCTACTTTCGCGAATTCCAGGTCTTCATAAGGAAGCTTCTTCAGTTCTTCCAAGACCCGGGTCAGGCTTACCGTACCGGCCTTGTAGTCTTCCAACAATTTAACCAAGTTTTGCGTGTGCATGATGCCCCTGTTGCACCTCCGTTTCCTGCGCCAACCGCGACCCCAGCAAGACCCTGAGCAGGTTGGGAATCTCCAAATCCCTCTCACCGGCGCCATACCCTACCTTTTCCACCAGCATGCCCGGTAACGGGCCAAAGCCCCGGCTGACAGTGCTGATGATGGCAGCGCCGGTGGGTGTTACCAGTTCTTTTTCGGGACCAAAAGCATAGATGGATACCCCGCATAACAGCTCCAGGGTGGCAGGCGCCGGGACCGGCATCACTCCGTGCTGGCAGTTGACAAATCCCGAACCGACATTCAGTTTGGAACAATAAACTTCGTCCACCGCTAATATATCCTGACATATTGCAGACCCCACAATGTCGACAATCGCGTCCAGGCTGCCAACCTCGTGGAAGTGAACCCTTTCCAAGGTGGTTGCATGGATTTTCGCCTCGGCCGCAGCCAGGCGGTTAAAGATCCGCATACTCAAGTCCTTCACGTTTTGTTTCAAATCGCTCCGGTTGATTATTTCCTCAATGTCTTTCAGATGCCGGTGGGGATGCGGCCCTTCTTCCACCAGGACATTTACCTTGGTCCCGGCAATTCCGCATTTTTTTACTTTCTCCACCTGCAGTTCAAATCCCGGCAGGTTGAGTTTTGTCAACTCATGCCGTAATTCCGCCAGGTCTACACCCAGGTCCAGGCAGGCTCCCATGATCATATCCCCGCTAATACCCGAAAAGCAATCAAAATAAGCGATTTTCACCTTAGCCCCCCTTTTAGGTTCACAACAAATAATCCCCTGAATACAAACCCCCAGTAACTCTTACCTTACCACCGGCTAAAGAAAACTTGGCTTGCGGCAAGCCAGGAAAAGAACAGGGTCGGTGCGGAAATAAGCCTAGCATCCCGCTATTTTCTACGTTAGTCTGGAGGTTTGCTAGGCCACTTTATTTATTATACATTTTTTTCTGCCTGGCATCCAGGTTGCCCAGCTTGTTTACCCCTAGTGGATGATCAGGTCACGGGGGTAGCCAGTCAGGATCCGCGGGCCGTCCTGGGATACATGGATTACATCCGTAACCCTGGGGCCACCGGCCCCTTTTTTATAAACAGTGGGCAACAGGACATCCACTACCATGTCCTTCTCAATCGTTTCCTGGCGTCCCTTTCCAATGATGGGATAGAATTCGGACTGCCTCAAGCCGACCCCGTATCCCACGAAATCCAAGTAGTGTTTTTCAAACCCAGCCTCAGCCACAACTTCCCGGGCCGCCGCGTCCACTTCCCACGCGTGGACGCCGGGTTTCAGGGCGGCGATGGCCCTGTCCTGCGCTTCCAACAGCAATTGGTAGGTTTTGGCCTGCTCCTCCGGGATGTTACCCATGGCCACCGTACGGCACATTTTTGAACAATAACCCTCACAAGTGGCACCCAGGTGGATCACCACCGCTTCCCCCGCCACCAGCTTTTTCTGGCTGGCGCAAGGGTGGGTCAGAAGCGCCCGCTCTCCCGAGGTCACCTGCATGCGGAAGGAAGACCCGCCTGAACCCGCCTTCAGCATCGCGTACTCGGCCTCCGCCAGCACCTCCAGTTCCGTGACTCCCGGTTTTACCGCCCGCACTGCTGCCTCCATACCTTTGCAGGCCATTTCGGAAGCCCGCCGGATCAGCTCGATCTCGTGGGGGGATTTTACCGACCGGAGGCGGTAGATCAGTTCGGTGGCGTTGACAAAGTCCTCCTCAGGGAAGGCCTTCCGCAAACCTTCGTACACTCCAAATTCCACAAAATACTTTTCGAAGCCAATGCGGGGTTTCGTAAAACCGTACCCCTTCATTACCTCAATGGTCTTCGACACCAGGTTCTGGGCAGGGAAGAAGTAGCCCTTGACATGGGGAATAGCTGAGTTTTCCCGCAGGTATTCCACATCCAGCCAGAGGGTGACGGCGGTGGCTTCCCCTTTTCGCGGGATCACCAGCGCCATGCACTCCATCTGGGTACTGCCCGTAAAGTAGATCAGGTTTTCCCGCCCCACAATGAACAGCATATCAATGTTGGCTTCGTTGATAGCCACCTGGGCGCGCTTGATCCTCCCGGCAATCTCCTCTTTAAGCAAAGGCCACCGCTCCTTTCTTTCAGGCTCCGAGCAGCAACTTCAACCCGCGAACCGGACACTAGCGGTACCCAGCCGGTCGAAACAGGCCTCGAAGTAATCCCCGGCAACGGGCGCCACGGCTGCGGTGAAAGCCCCTGACAAGACAACCTCCCCGGCTTTCAGGGTAATCTCGAACTCGGCAAGCTTATTGGCCAGCCAGGCAACGGCGGCGGCGGGGTGCCCCAGCACGGCAGCGCCGGCAGCGGTGCTTAAGACCTCACCGTTCCTCTTGAAAACCAAACCGGTAAGGGTCAAGTCCAGATTATCTAATGGGGTGAGCCTCCCTCCCAGGACAAACCGGGCGCTGGAGGCATTGTCCGCTATGGTGTCCTGGATCTTGATCTTCCAATCCTTCACGCGGCTGTCCACAATCTCCAGGGAGGGGACCACCGCTTCCGTAGCCCGCAGCACGTCTGAGACCGAAACCCCTGGGCCGGACAGGTCCTTTTTGAGCAGGAAGGCCACCTCAGCCTCCACCTTGGGCTGCATCAGGTCTCCCAGCCGGATTACCCCGCCGTCAACTACTTCGATGTTGCTGAGCAGGTGGCCGTAGTCGGGTTCATATACCCCCAGCAGGTTTTGCATGGCCAGGCTGGTGAGCCCGATCTTTTTCCCTACCACCGGGTTTTTCTCATTAACTTTGGCTTTGATGACCTTAAGCTGCACCTGGTAGGCATCGTCGATGGTTATGTCTTTGAATTCGTCCGTAAGTGCCGTGATGGGCTCCCTAGTCCGCTCCGCCACCAGCAGGCGGCCCGCCAGTTGTTGGTATTTGTCTTCCCCTAACACTAAAATCCCCCTCTTTCTAGGCTTTTGCCTTGGATAGCGCGAGAGCCACGTCCACGATCATGTCTTCCTGGCCACCAACCACCTTGCGGTGGCCCAGTTCTATCAGGATGTCCCGGGGATCCAATCCAAATTTCTCCGCCGACCGGAAGGTGTGCAGGAGGAAACTGGAGTATACCCCGGCATAGCCCAGGGAAAGTGCCGCCTTATCGATCACCTGCGGTCGCCGCATCAAAGGCCTTACCACATCCTCGGCCGCGTCCATGATCGCATACAAGTCCACGCCGGTTTCATATCCCAGCCTGTCCAGCACCGCTACCAGCACCTCGGTAGGCGTATTCCCGGCGCCCGCTCCCAGGCCGGCCAGGCAGCCGTCAACCACACCGGCCCCTTCCTCGATAGCCGCCAGGGTGTTGCCGATGGCCAGGCCCAGGTTGTTGTGGGCGTGGAAACCTACCTCGACATTCAGGTTTTCTTTTAATAAGCCTACCCTTCTCCGGACGTCATCAGGCACCATCGCCCCCGCCGAGTCCACCACGTAGACCACGTCGGCGCCGTAGGATTCCATCAGTTTGGCTTGTTCCAGCACCTTTTCGGGTGGCGCCATATGGGAAAGCATGAGGAATGTGATAACCTCCATGCCGATTTCCTTGGCCAACCCGATATGCTGGGCGGAAATGTCCGCTTCCGTGACATGGGTAGCGGGGCGCGCTACCCGGGCACCCTCCCGGTAAGCCATCTCCAGGTCTTCCTTGACGCCCACACCCGGGAGCAGGAGCACTGCCAGCCTGGTATTCCTCGTCACTGCCTTGGCCGCCCGCAAGGCCTCCTGGTCGGTAAGTTTACTGAAACCGTAATTGATAGAAGAACCCCCCAGGCCGTCCCCGTGGGTGACTTCCAGGGTATCAATCATGGCCCGCTCCAGGGCCGCTGCCACGCGGGAGATATCTTCCGCACTATACTGGTGGGATACCGAGTGGCTGCCATCCCGGAGGGTAGTATCAATGATGCGGATCTTGCGTTTTTGAGTCATGCCACGCTACCCCCTTCATTTCCCTGTCCGACCATTTTCCTGGCGATGGCCTCTCCCGCGGCCAGGGCAGCGGATGTCATGATGTCCAGGTTCCCGGCATACTTGGGCAGGAAATCTCCCGCCCCCTCTACCTCGATCATGATGGTCACCTTCTTGCCGTCGAACACCGGCGGGTACTTCAGCCGGTAGCCGGGAACGTATTTCTGTACGGTACTTACCATCGCCTCCACCGAGGCGGTGATGGCCTCGCGGTCCGGCTCGCTTTCAAGAATGGTGTAAATGGTATGCTGGTTGAGAATGGGGGGTTCCGCCGGGTTCAGGATGATGATGGACTTGGACTTTTTAGCCCCGCCGATCATGTGCACTCCCCTGGCGGTGGTAACGGTGAACTCGTCGATATTGGCCCGGGTCCCCGGGCCGGCGCTCTTGCTGGGGATGGTGGTGACCGTCTCGGCGTAAGCCACCTCAGCCACGCGGGAGACGGCAAACACCATGGGAATGGTGGCCTGACCCCCGCAGGTGACCATGTTGATGTTGGGTTCGCCGATGCTCTTCAGGTCGATGTCCACCGCCGGCACCACGTAAGGCCCCACCGCGGCGGGGGTAAGATCCACCGCCACCATCCCCGCCTCCTTGAGGAGGGGCGCGTGTTTCATATGGGCACCCGCGCTGGTGGCATCAAACACGATTTTAATACCGGAGTTTGCCAGAATGGGCCGGATACCCTCCGCGGAGGTGGGCACCCCCATCTCCCTGGCCCGGGCGATGCCGTCAGAATTGGGGTCGATCCCGGCAAACATTCCTACTTCCAGCAGCTTGCTTCTGCGTTGAATCTTGATCAACAGGTCGGTACCGATATTGCCGGTGCCCAGTATTGCTGCTTTTACCGCCAACTCTCTTCATCCTTTCCCCTTCGAATGTTTCGTTTACCTGGCTCCAGGCAGAATTTCAGCGGCTGTGATGGCACATATAATGATGGTCGAAATGGCAGGATTCATGGGCCTGATTCTTGGCCTTTAATACCTCTCTCAAAGCACCGGCAATCCTTTCAGCCAGCACGGTTTTTCCTGGTTGGTGCGGTAGTTCGCGGAAGAGCACTTCCAAGGCCACCTTCACTTCGTCATTGGGCCCGGGTAAGGCGATGATTGTGGTCTCGCCTACCACCCCAACAGCAATCCTTACCCCTGCCTTTTGGTGCCTTCCCGACCCTTTCTGGTACTTAACAATCCAAGAGGTAGCAGCCATGGGATCCACCCGCAGCAACCCTTCTACCGTTCGGTCCTTATCCTCAGCCCCCACTCCTCCGGTCGTAATTACCAGGCCATAACCTTCTTCCACCGCCCTCAAAAGGTGCATGGCAATACTGTCTTCGTCATCATCCATGATGCCGCCTGTCGCTACGTTGTACCCTCTCCGTCTGAACTCTTCAGCAATCATGGGAGAGTTGGTATCGCGGATCATCCCTCTCTTGACCTCGAACCCGGAAGGGAATACCTTGACACGGCGCGCCACCCGCGCCCTGATTTCCTCCACCATCTGCTCCGAGCGCCGGAAGGTCTCCTCCACTTCTTCCGGTGGCAGAGCAATCAGCCCGAGAATACCCTCAGAATGGATCCTGGCGTCCTCCCCCAGGCGAACACCAGGCAGGTGTGCCAACCGGTCGAGAATTTCCCCTTCCTTCCCGGCGATGTCCCGCGCCTGGATGGTACGCCGCAGGATATCCAAAGTGATGTGGTTATCCCGCACGTCTACCACCAGTACTTCTTTTCTTTCCAGGTTCAACGTTTCCGCCACCACCGACGCGATATCGGTTAAATTGGCACCGTTCATGAAGATATCTTCAACCCACAGTTCGGTCTTTTCCAACAGGTTTAGCTCCAAGAGAGTATTTTTCTCTTCCCCCGCCCTTTGCACCTCTACCACGTCCAGCCGGAAGTCCAGCAGGGGAGCATCCACGATCTGTGTTCCGATGTCCAGGATATCGATGTCTTTTTCCGCCAGACCGGGGATGTCTTCAATTTTAACGCCTCCGGCAAAGGCGATCTTTACCTTGTCACGGATCCCGGCAGCCGTCAGGTAAGCCTCAACGGTCTCGGCATCGGCTGTTTGACCCGTATCCACCATCAGGATATCCGCCCCTCCCAGGACGGCCTCCTCGGCTTCCGCCGCGATCCCGCCGGTCTCCCCCTTTAGTTGAATGACCTTGAGCATGTCCTGGAACCCACTGACGGCTTTCAGGGTCTCTCTAATCCCGCCGAACATCCTTACATAGTTTTTGTCCAGATAAATAAACGGTTGATTGACGATGCGGAAATTCGCCCCCCCGGTAGTGATCGCTTCCCGCACCAAGAACTTGAGGTCTGGGGGCATCTTCTTCCACGCCCCGGAAACAATGGCTACTTTCCCACGGGCATGGCTTACCGCTTTATGCGCCGCGGTGGCAATTCCCGAGGACTTGGCAATGAGGCCCACCAGCACCTCTTCGGCCTGGGCTACCTGCTTGGGGTTTCCCCTGACCAGCAAGACCTTTTCGCCTTCCGCAATCCACATACCATCTTCGGCCCAGTAGAGGACAGTCAAACCCAGTTCCACCGCCTTTTCCCGAGCCCTGTCGATACCGGCTAACACGCCGTCTCTTTCGGCTGTAATGGCTGCCGTCGTTGTTGCATCCATAACTCCGGCAAAGATTTGGTCGCGTATGTCGCTGTGAGGCCGGACGGTTTGACATTCAGCCATTTTAATTTATAACCCCCAGTGTTTTTCACTATTTGAAGCGGGGTGGGAGAGATCACCCCCACCCCTCCGGACTAACCTTTAAGATTTGAAGTCATCAGGCTCAACAACCATGGATATAATCACACCGCCCAGCAGCGCCCAGAACGGGGCACTGATCTTTAGAACCACAATACCCGACATGGCGATTACCAGGGCTGCGAAGGCGCCGATCTTGAATTTCTTGGTGGAGAAGGCCATATCGAAGGAACTCACCAGCACCCCGATCATGGCTAAACCGGCCAGCACACTGATAAGATCCTTGGGCAAGGCCTTGACAAACGGCACCGCCGCGCTGGCGAACAGGCCAAAGGCTCCGAAGGTAATCCCGTTAACAATGGAGGCCACATACCGCCCTTCTTTGTTGGGGCCGGCCTCATCAGACGAGCAGATGGCGGTCATGGGGCCGGCGATGTTGGCGTTGTGGCCGCCGAAGAAAGCGGTGACCATCCCGCCTATACCGCTGATAATTGTCATCATGTTGATGGGTGGTTTATACCCCTGGGACATCAGCACCCCGATAGCCTGGGCGTTTTCCGCTCCCATCACCAGGGCAGCCAGGGGAATGGCAATGGAGAATAAGGCGCCAACGCTGAATTCCGGCTTGAAGATCTGGGGAGCGATAAACTTGACGTCCAAGCTGGAGAACGAGAAACCTCCGAAGGCCGCCGCAGCCACCACGCCGACGATCAGGGCGCCCAGTACGGGAGAAACCTTCTTGGTCAGCCGCTGGGAAACCAGGTAGCCCACTAGGGCCAACCCGGCAATCAACGGGGCTTTCTGCGTGGAGGTAACGATCCCGGTGCCGAACCGGATCATGGCTCCCGCGATCATCGCCATCACGATAGGCAGCGGCAGCCAGCGCATCACTTTTCCGATGAGACCGGAGAGTCCCAGAACTAACACAATAAGACCGGCAACAAAGTACGCGCCTACCGCCTGGTTGATGTTAAAGAAGGTGAGAGCCGAAGCCAGCATCACTGCTCCCGGGATGGACCAGGCTCCGTTGATGGGCTGCTTGTAATACGATGCCAGCAGAACTCCCAGCAACCCACCAAAGAAGTATACCGCAAACAGCCAGGAGATGGTCTGAGCCTCGGTCAACTTTCCTGCGGCCGCGGAATTCATGATGATCAGGGCTGGGCCTGTGCACCCAAAGATCGTCGCCACGATGCCCGCGGTAATGGTGTTGTTGTTCAGGTGCTTACCTAGATCCCCAAAGCCCGAAGAAAACCCTGGTCCCTTTTCAAACACACCGTTGGGCTTGGCAGTGGTTACATGTTCTTCTTTGACTGCCATTTGATTTTTCCTCCCTTTCAGCCGAAAAGATGATAAATTATTCTTTATGCAAACCCCGCAGCTTGTCGCAGTTGGGGAGGGAACCCCCTCCATATGCGGCCTTGGGAGGGGGTGGAACTGGTCTTAACTGGCCGCAAAGGACTTTAGGATGGTTGGATCAACGCCCCGTTGGCGCAGCCACTTGGGCAGCAACTCTTCGTCCACCCGGCGGCTTACTTCGGGCGCCTTTTTCAACAGCACCTCCGCCAGCGATTCGCTCACGTTGATCCCGCCCATGGCTCCGTCAAAGATGATCACCTTGTCCGTACCCGTCACCTGATAGGCGAATTTCATGGCAGCTTCCGTGGTCTCCGCCACCACCGCGTGCTTCATGTAGGTGAGGTTCTGCGGGTCGCGGTTCATCAAGTCCGCCTGTGGTTGCCCCACCACCACGGTGGGAATGTGCTCCGCGAAGAAGGCACTGGGATAGCCGCCCCAGGCGTAGCTGTGAACGCACATCTTGATGGCGGGGTTTACCGGCGGAATGTCTTCCAGCAGGGGGCGGCCGTTCTTGCCGTAGAAGGCCTCTGTATACCAGGTATAGGGAGCCAGGGGTTTATCCAGGTCATACAGGTCGGTATTGGCCCCAGCGAAGTTGGCGTAAATCACACCGGCGGCAAATACGTACGGCACCGGGCACGGAAAATCCAGGACAGCAATGCACTCGTCAATTTCCCCGAACATGGTCATCGCCTTGCCGTAGTACTGGCACCCGATGAAGGTCACCCGGTCGTTCAGCGCGTAGAGGTCGTTATCCACGTCCACACCGACGATCCCGTTGGGGGCAGTACTTAAAAACGCCGCAAAGGCAAACTTGCTCTGCACAAAGGGCGAATCGAAGATCGCCCTGGCGGTAAAGTTGGCTGCCCGGGGACCAAGGTTTTGGTGGTAGGTGGAACGAGTCTCGATACGGGCGTAGGACATGCCAAAGGGCTTCACCGCTTTGTCCACCTGGCGGTGGAAGTGGACCTCCCGCACGTCACTGTGGTGGGCGTGGATGATCCAGTCCGCGTCATAGATCTTCTTGATCCCGTAAAGGGTGCCAATCTCCGTTTCGATGGGAATACCCTGGTCCACCGGCGCCACGCCGATGGCCTTCCCCTTGAAGTGGACGTCCAGGCCGTAGCGCTTGATATATTCCTCGGTCTCCCGGAACCTGAGTCCCACACCCGCCCGCAGGCGAATATTGGAGGTACCCGTCCGTGCTTCCACCACGTCCCGTACTGTCTTCAGCATTTCGGCGTACGGCTCGCCACCCAGCAGGGTAAAGCCATGGTGTGAGGCCAGGATGTTAACGGAGTCCTCCGGCTTGATCATGCTCATGTCCACTTTCGCCAGCGCCTCTTCGGCCGCCTTTCTGACAGCAGCGATGCCGCCCTCTCCTGGGAAAATGACGTCAGGGGCGTCAGGGAACAATTCTTTGATTAACAGCGAGGTCATCCCCGGCAGTTCCGCGACGCGGGTCTTAACCAGCGAAGGGTCGATCCCGTACTGGGATGCCTTCGGTGCTATGGGCATGATTGGCTTTCGCATCAGTCACCCCTCCTGTCCGCAGGCTTGGCTGCCACTACCTCGTCCAGCAGCTTGATATCCTCGTCAAAGTAGAAACCGCGCTTATTGTATTTGGCCTTGATTTCCTCGGGTATCTCCCACACGGTGGGTGTGCGTCCATACCACTGCCAACCGTTCTTGGGCGGTTGGGGTTTGATACCAGCCGCTTCTAACAGCCGCAGCATGGGTTGGATGCACTCTACCTTGCAACCGGTCCTGACGCCGGTAACCAGAGAAATGTCTTCAGGGCTCTTGGCGCCCAGTAAAATGGCTGCCGCCACCTCGTCGGCGCGGGTAGCCGTACAGTAACATACCAATTGTTCGGGATTTAACTTGGCCTTCAAACACAAATTGATAATTTCCTCGTAAGGCACCTTCTCCACATCGGTTTTGACGGTAATGGGATTTTCCCTCTTAACCATGGTGAGGGCGTACTCCGGGCATCGCTGTTCACAGTTGGCACATCCCCGGCACCTTTCTTCATCCACCACCGAAACCCTGTCCACCACCTTGATGGCCAACACCGGGCAGACCCTTTCACAGGTCTTGCACCCCGTACACTTTTCAGTATCTACGCGGGGTGCTAGAGTAACTACTTTCACCAATCTTTCCTCCCTTCTTGATTGTTAAGGCTTTTAAGGTATCCAGGACGCGGTCTATCACCTCCCACAAGGGGTTTAGCAGATAAGACGCCACTTGTTTGACATTATCGTACAGCGTTCTGATTAATTCATAAAAAAATATCGTTTTTTGAAGTTAAAACTGTTTACTTGACGTATCCCAGCTTCTCCGATAGTTCTTCCGCCGCTTTGGTAACACTTATAATAATTCCGCCAATCTTCTCCCTCCCCATCCGGATACTGGGGCCGGCCACACTCATGGCGGCTACCACATTGCCGGTATGGTTCCGGATGGGAGCCGCCACACAGGTGAGCCCCTCGGTAATCTCCTGGTCATCAATGGCATATCCCCGCTGGCGCACCTCCCGGAGGTGTTCTTTCAACGCAGCCGGCTCAGTAATGGTATTACCGGTGAATCTAGCCAGCCCTTTCTCTCGGATCACCGCTTCCAGTTGCTCTTCCGGCAGGAAAGCCAACAGCGTCTTGCCTACCCCGGTGCAGTGGCAGGGCAGCCGCTTACCTACCTGGGAAACCATGCGCATCGACTGATGGCTGTCCCGCTTGTCGATGTAGACAGCTTCTCCCTGATCCATGATCACCAGGTGGACGGTCTCGCCGTGCTCCTCGACCAGGCGCTGTAGAAAAGGCCCGGCGACTACTTTTAGGTCCATTCCGTCCTGCACCAGATTCCCCAACTCAAATAATTTTAAGCCCAGCTTGTATTTGCCGGTCTCGGGATTCTGCTCCAGGTACCTGCGGTATTCAAGGGTAGTCAAGATACCGTGAACGGTACTCTTGTGCAGCTCCAGCAGTTTGCTGATCTCGGTAACCCCCAGTTCATGACGGCCGCTTGTAAAACACTCAAGGACATTTATCGCCCTGTCGATGGACTGGATAGTGTTTGCTGTCTTCTGAGAGGTAGTCAATTGATGTCTTGGCATACCCTCGGCCCCTTTGTCCGGCATTATCGTACATTGTACCGTATTATAGTAAATACATATTTCTGCAATCATCGGATAATTCCTGCTTAGTCAAAAAAATTTTTAGCCCAAGAGTGAAAAAGAGTGACCCTCAACGGTTCACTCTTTTAGCAAGTGTTATGTCCCACTATCCTTGTGTGTCTTTATTTCCTCCAGTAACGGCGGCAAGATCTTCTTGAGATCCGCCACTACCCCGTAATCGGACACGTGGAAGATGGGCGCCTGGGAGTCGTTATTCACGCTGATCACCACGCCGCTGTCCTTCATTCCTACGACATGGTGGGCGGCTCCGGAGATCCCGAACCCGATGTAGAGGCGAGGTCGCACCGTTTTGCCGCTGGTGCCGATCATGGTGTGCTCACCCTCGGTCCACCCCTCGTCCAGGGCGGGCCTGGTACATCCAACAGCGCCGCCCAACTCGCTGGCAAGTTCCTCCAGGAGCTGCCAGGTCTCCGCGCTGCCGACACCCCAGCCGCCGGCCACCACTACATCGGCCTGCTCCAGGGGCAGGCCCGGCGGGGGCTCTTGCACCACCCGGAGGGCCTTCAAGGGCGAACTAAAACCGTCCAGCACCGCCGCTGTTTCTTTGACCACCTCACCAATGCGGGTGGCGTCCTTTGCCGGCTTGGCGAAGAGCCCTGGTTTGACGCTGGCCATCTGGGGACGGTGGTTGGGGCACAGGATGTCTCCCAGCACCCGCCCGCCGAAGGCCGGAACCACCTGAACAAATTCCCCCTGTTCGTTGATATGCAGGTCCACACAGTGGGCCGCGAGGCCGGTCCCCAATTTAGCCGCTACGGTGGCGGATAATTCGCTGCCGCAGTATGACGCACTGAACAGCACGATCTCGGGCAACTCTCTCCGGATCAGATCCTCCAACACCGCGGCATAGGTATCGTTCTGGTAGAGCGTAAGGCGCGGGTGGTCAATCACCAGCACCCGGTCCGCCCCGTAGGGAATAAGTTCTTCCGCCAGCGCCCCGATACCGCTGCCCATGACCACGGATACTACCCCCGCACCTCCTCCCTGCGCAGCCAGTTCCCCGGCCTTTCCCAGGAGTTCAAAGGAGGCTTCCGCCAGCTTGCCCTCGATTTGCTCGGCTACCACCCATACTGCACCCTTACTTTTTTGCAAACCCCTCGCCCCCTTTCCTAGCTCAGCACACCGGCAACACGCAGGATACCCATGATTTTTTGGGCCACGTCGGCAGGCTCACCCTCCAGCATCTCGGCCTTGCGGCCTATCTGAGGAACATGCAGATCTCCCGGTTGAGTCGGGGAGCCGGCAAGCCCGGTGGTACCCGGGTCGAGTTCCAGGTCCTCAAGCCCCCAGACCGTAAAGGGCTTGTTCTGGGCCATCACAACCCCCATCAGCGAAGTGTAACGCGGGGTATTGATGTCCCTGGCGACGCCCAATACCATCGGCAGGCGTCCCTCGAACTCCATATAGCCGTTCTCAATCTTGGTCTTCAACATCAGGGCATCCCCTTCCACAGTCAAAGAAAGGAGGTTGGTCAGGTGGGAAATACCCAGCATCTCGCCCAACTGGGAGGGTACGTGGGTGGTCCCGCCGTCGGCGCTTTCCGACCCGGTAAAAACCAGGTCGAAACTCCCAATCTTCTTCAACCCAGCTGCCAGCACCCTGACAGTCGCCAGGGTATCGGCGCCGGCAAAGGCACGGTCGCTTAAAAGATAAACCGCGTCGGCTCCCATGGCCAGCCCCTCTTTGAGGACCTCCCTGGTGTCCGGCGGAGCCATACTGACCAGCACCACGCTGCCTCCATGGGTTTCTTTTAACCGCAAGGCCGCCTCAATGGCGTTTTTGTCCACGGGGTTAATTACCATGGGGATCCCTTTACGGACAAGCAGTTTCGTAGCGGGATCGATGGTAATCTTGTCATAGGCGCTGGGATCAGGGACCGGCTTGACACATACGGCAATATTCATGATTGTCCCCCTACTTGTTCAACTCGTTGCCCGCCACGATAACCTGCATGATGTGGGAGGTACCGCCTGACGGAATGGTTGCCACCGCGTCTCGCAGGTAGCGGCCGACCGGGTAGTCGGAAACGACACCATAACCGCCCATCAGGTCGGTAGTCCGCTTGGCCGCGTTGACTGCCGCCTCGGTGGTAAAGAATTTAGCCATGGCCACCTCGGGCCCGCACGGTATCCCGGCATCCTTCATCCCCATGGCGTTGTAGGTCATTAACCGGCCGGCCTCGTACTCGGTACGGTTCTGGGCGATAATGAACTGGATGTTCGGCAGCTTGGCCAGGGGTTTACCATAGATGATCCGCTCCTTGGCAAACTTCACGGAATCCTCGAGGCAAGCACGCAAAATGCCCACGCTGATGGCCGCCATACCGGCCCGTCCCACTTCACCGATGGTACCCAGCGCGATCTTGGTCCCGTCTCCGACCTTACCTACAAGATTTTCCTCAGGCACCTTAACGTTATTTAGGATTACCTCACCCATGATCGAACCCCGGAGGCCGGTCTTTTTCTCCTTACGTCCAGGACCGTGGCCAGGCGTGTTTTCATCGATTAGAATGGCGGAAATCCGGGGACGACCCTTTTCGTCCTCTCCGGTCCTGACGGTTACAATGTCGATATCGGCGCAGTGGGAGTTGGTGATGAAGCACTTGCGGCCGTTCAAGATCCACTGGCCGTCCACCAGTTCGCCGGTAGACTTTTGACCCGCAAAGTCGGACCCACCCCCCGGTTCGGTCACGGACAGGCCTCCAATGGCCCCGGAACACAGCCTGGGAAGGTATTTCTTCTTCTGCTCTTCGTTACCCCATGTCAGAAGGGCGTAAACGGCCAGGTGGTGAGTCATCAGGGACATGGCGAAACCGGCCGAGTAGCGGGCGATCTCTTCCAGGATGATGGCCCGCTCGGTGTGGCCCAGGCCGGCGCCGCCGTACTGGGTGGGCACAAATACGCCGTTGAAACCTAGCTGGGCCATCTTGCGCAACAACTCAACAGGAAAAGTGTCCTCCTCATCGATCCTGTCGGCAATGGGCGCGATTTCCTTCTCCACAAAGTCCCGCACAACTTTCCTCAACATTTCCTGCTGTTCGGTGAACTTTAACATGGCTCCTCTCTCCTTTCTTTTTTCTCCTTGTGGCTATGTGACCCCGTTTCCTGTTACACGACCAACACGTTTTCCTTTAATTACAATTTTACGTAAATTTAATAGTTTGTCAACCATTAATTTGTATACCAAGTATTTTATCGCGTCTCTCCCATGTCCCTCAGTAACTGCTTTAGAGCCTCGCCTTGGGCCTCATCCAGGCCTCGCATGACTTTCCGGTTAGCCTCGGCAATGGCCCCGGTAAGAGGGCCTTCAAGCTGTCTGCCCTTATCCGTCAGCACCACTTGCAGGGCTCGCCGGTCTTTGGGGTCCGGCTGTTTTTCGATCAGGCCCTTTTGTTCCATCCGGTCCAGGAGGCCGGTCATGGTAGAGCCGTCCAGGGAGAGCCGGTCGGCCAGTTGCTTGGCCGTTTGCCCGTTTTCGTCCCAGAGGCATCTTAGCACCGCGTACTGGCCGGGAGTAACCCCATGGGGAGCCAACTCTGCTTTAAAGAGTTGATGCACCGCCTGTTGCGCCTTGGTAAGCAAGAAATTCAGGCATTGTTCCAGTTCCATCTCCGTCAGATCCCCTTTCTCCACTGGCGTCCACATCAACATTCTGCTCCACCCGTCATGCTCCTGTCAACCCACCCTGAAAAATAGGTTGGCAACTGAATCAGTGGGAAGGGAAAAAGCACCGGCAAGGGTGCTTTTTAATACCATCAGAAAGTATAACTTTCTGTGGCATAAGTGCAACTAAGGCTTCCGCCTGCGCCTAAAGGCTTGGCGCAAGCCAAGTTTTCTTTACCGCCGAAGATTTATCCTTTATTTTGAGGTAACTGCTGGACGACATTTTCCAGGATGCCGGCGGCTTCGTTGTCCGCAATTCCCAACCGGGGAAGAAAATCGACCCGGTCCCCCTCCTGGAGGATATAACCATGGTCCTGCGACTTCCCGTTTACCAGCGCAACGCCAAAGGTTTCCGGGAGCTTCAACTGGTCCCTGAGCCCGGAAAGGTCGGTCCCTCCCGGGACTGAAACCGTTAATAACCCGTTGGGGTAGCCGGGGCTTTCGATCAGCCCGGCATCCACCTCCACCGTAACCGTTACAGACACTCTTCAACATCACCGCCTTTCTGAATTATTCCTATGCTATTATAGGCATTTAGCAAGAAACTATAATCTCGCCCGGGGCATCATGTTGTATATCCACAAAGTTTCCTGGAAGCTGGTGTCAACGGCAGGGAAAAGGCACAAGCCGGAGAATTACAGTCTTTAACAGAGCAAAGGAAGGTGCCGCCATGGAATGGAAAAATGAAAGAATCAAGGGCAAGGAAAGTGTGGTGGGGGTCGCCGTCGTCCAGACCCGTCCCCGCCTGGGGGCTGTCCAGGAAAACGTGCGGCGGACCCTGGAACTCATCGACGAGGCAGCGGCCAGGGGAGCAAAACTGATCATCCTCCCCGAGTGCTGCAACACCGGCTACGTTTTCAATAACAGGCAGGAAGTTAAGGAAGTGGCGGAACCCGTTGACGGCGGGTGGACGGTGGCGCAGTGGGCGGCAAAAGCCAGGGAGAAGGATGCGTACATCGTGGCCGGGATGGTGGAAAAGGACGGCATCTGCTTCTACAATTCCGCCGTGCTGGTAGGCCCCGAGGGCTTGGTGGGCGTTTACCGCAAGACCCACCTGTTCGCCGAGGAAAAACTCTACTACGAGCCGGGAAACCTGGGACTGCCGGTGTTCCAGCTGCCTTTCGGGCGGGTAGGCATCCTGATTTGCTATGACTTGTGGTTTCCCGAAACCGCCCGCCTGCTGATGCTTCAGGGGGCCGACATCATCTGTTCCCCCAGCAACTGGACGCCGGCCCCGGCCGGTCAAAACTGGGACGCGCAAAACTACTGCCTGGGCAATTACCTGACCATGACGGCGGCCCACACCAACCAGGTGTATGTGGCGGTGGCGGACCGCGTGGGCAAGGAACGGGAAATGGAGTTTCTTGGCCGCAGCATGATCGCCGGCCCGGCCGGTTGGCCGCTGGCCTTCTCCGCCACCATCGACCAGGAAGAGGTGCTGGTGAAAGAGGTCAACCTGGTGAAACCCCGCAGTTCGAAGATCTGGAGCCGCCTGAACGACTACCCGCGGGACCGCCGCACCGACCTTTACGACGAAATGCTGGGAAGTCTACAACTTCAAAAGCACCCGATGTAACACCGCTTAAAAAGAGACCTGCCCGGTCTCTTTATTTTTATAACATGGTTTATTGTGTGGTTTATTGTGACGGGATGTTATACCAACTCGGTTATTTAAATTCGGAAGGATCGATGCGCATAATCCCTTTAACTGTATCAAAATTCCGGTCGGTAGAGAGGATATGCCTGATCTCGTGATGGATCATCACGGCCACGTGAATTAGGTCCCGGGGGCTTAAGGCCGGATATGCGACAACCAATTCCCTGGCCAATCCGACATCACGCATGGTCACCGGCATGATACCGTCACCCATCAGCGTCTGAAACTTGTCAAATATCATTAGGCCCTGTTCCCGCCGGTTAATATGCAGGTAACGGTAGAGGATCTCCTGGAACACCTCGGCGTCGGTCGCGGCGTCCACTGAACCGGAGGTGATGGCCTTGATGATGTTCCTGCACGGTTCCCGATAGGGATGTGCTGTGCCCGCAGCGTACATGGGTATATTGGTATCAATAAATACCCTCATCCCCTGCGGGCCTCCTCAATTTGCCGTTTCATCTCCTCCCAGTCATCCACAGGGGCTTCGACCTGAAACAGTTCTTCAGCGGCCCGCAATTTATCATCCCGGGTTGCCCGGTACCTGGCGTCGATTGCCTCCCGCACAATTTCCGCCATGGATACCCCCCGCTCCCGGGATTCTTTCTTAAGCAACTGCATCCGCTCATAGTCGAGCCGGATCTCCATCCGTTCAGTTAGCTCTCCCATCCGTATCACTCCTTCAGTTACGGTTCCGTAACTATTTTACCGTAAAAAGTCGCAAGTATCAATCCCTAGCACTGGAGTGATGCCCGGCCTGAAGAAGCAAACGAAGAAGCAAAGGTGAGAAGCAACGGTTCTTATGCTTCCGTTTTGCTATAAAAACTTCCGCTTTTACCATTCCCTCTTGCTCTTTTGGGCTACAATATGGCCTCATCTCCTGCTTGGTTTGCTGTATTACACAACTACAGGTAGGGTTACAATTTGTATTTTCATTATTACAGAGGATACTATACCGTTATTAAACCATTTTGAGATAATGTGAAAAGGAAGCTGCCGGTAGAAGCCTGCGTTTTGCGAGCATACCGCTCCATATTTGATTTCCGGTATTCTCATCAATGAAACCGGCATTTAAGGCAGCTATCAATATGTCACCGGTAGTAATGTGGTCTAACTTATATTTTTCTATGTATTTGCTTATATCTTTCAAATTATTGCTGGCAATCAATCCCCCATACGCTTTTGCTAAAGTCAAAGCTGCCGCTTCACCCTTCCCGAGGATCTTTTCTCCTTTTGGCGGAGAAATTGCATGCTCATAGTACAAATTGTATTCTTCCGTACCGGTGAGTATTTGTTTTGTGATCATATCTCCATTTGAACATAATGAGGCAATTTTGTTCCTTATGTATGGTATGCTCGGATATAAACAATCTATCAAAAGCTAATAGAGGGTTTTTGTGGTAAAATCGATACCGGAAGCGTTGTTTTGCATAAATCTCATGGAAAAACCGAGAAGGGCAATGGCGTCCGTAGAGCTGGAAGTCTGGGAACAAATAAGGAATGGTTACGGAGGGAAGGCCGGGCCGGTAGCATGGTGGAGACCTACGTCGGAGACTGAGGTGGTATTATGAACAGGTTTATGGAAATCATTCGGGATACTAAGCTGGACTATCACCAGAAGAGAAGCCAACTGGCATACGAAGCGGAAAACACTTTGCCTTATTTGGATATTCGCCAGAAATCCCACGACTATTTGAATAAAAGAATTATCTGTGATATCTTCGAAGGTCACGCGCCTTACCGGCCGAGGTATATCCTGCCGGACTATGCGATATTTATGAAAAACGGTAGTGAATACCTGAATCTAAAGGCGCCGTCGGACCTTTACGAAGCGGTAAACGCTCTGCTGGTCATTTACCGCTATGTTCCTTCCATTACAGGCTACCCGGTATATCTGGGGCAGGTAGATGAGCTGCTAGAACCTTTTATGGATACGGTAAGCGAAGCCGAAGCAGAGAAGCTGTTGAAAATGTTCCTTGTCCACATCGACAGAACACTACCTGACGCTTTTGTGCACATGAACATAGGTCCGAAAGATACACGAGTGGGCAGGCTGATCCTCAACCTTGAGACCGAACTCGAAAAGGCGGTACCCAACATATCGTTAAAGTATTCCGAAGAAACGCCGGTTGATTTTGCAAAGCTGGCAGTCAGGACAGCCCTGGAGGTGAGCCCTGGTAACAAAGGATGGACGAATCATCTATAACGAACGGCTCTGCAGGGGATGTGACCGGTGTATCAGGACATGCCCGTTCTACTCCTCTCCGAAAAGTTTTGAAAAGGATGTTAGTTCGCTGTGTGAGATGATCAAGGCAAACGAAGATTTTATTGATGGTATTACCCTGTCGGGTGGGGAGTGTACACTACAACATGAGTTTATTTACAAGCTCTTTGAAATGGTCAAAAGCAATACCCGTCTTACCTGCTTTATAGCTCAAGTTTGGCGTAAAAAATTACCAAGTCTTGATACACAAGGCTTTCGAGGCTAATAGACAAGAACTGTAGTAGCGAATTGGTAATAATGTGTCAAAAAACCACTGATGGCGAGCTTTTCAGGACTACGAATTTGTGTTTCGCTACTACATTATTTAAGGGTAACCCCTCAAACCCTTGATATATTTAGCATTGGAAATATATGTCGCCAAACTTAGGTTATAGATACAAACGGATACGTCGAGAAGGATGTTTTTATCAAGCTCTGTGAAGTAACGGATGGTTTCATGTTTGACTTAAAAGCGCTCGATAAGGAAAAACACCTCCGGCTTACTGGTGTAGACAATACGCTAATCCTGCAAAACATGGCTTATGCATCGGACAGGAAGCTTCTGTACGAGATTAGGACGGTTGTTGTGCGGGGTTTTACCGACTCCGAGGAGGAAATAAGGGGAATTGCCGGCTTGATAAAAAGCCTAAACGCTGATAGTTATTTTAGGCTCATTCCTTTCAGATCCCTGGGGGTTAGGACCTGCTTGGCAAAAACAGAGGACTTGGACGAAAAAACTTTTAAACATTTTTGCCAGATCGCTTCTAACATTCTAGGCGAGAGGCTCAATTTCCGGCTGTGACAGCTCATACCCAGGGTTCTAAAATGCGTCGCGGATAACCTGCGATAGTCTTCAAGGTACTGTGGTGAAACCCATTTGGGTGAAGTGGTGGTCAAAAGCCAGGGCTTCCAGCAGCTTCAACTCGCTCATGACGGCAAAGCTGGTACAATCCGTAAAGGAGAACTCTTTATCCTTATACCGAACAAACAGGTCCCATGCCCTTTGCCACCTTTCAGCGGAAATCGGTATTATCCTGATCACTTTGCTGCTTTGAACAATCTTCCCGAATTCCACGGCCGGAGAGTGGCCTACGCGTACCCGCAACAGTGTGATGGTTTCATCCACTACGTAGTCGGTGGTGTAAAGCAGCCCTGTAGTTTTCGCCAGAGCATGCCAGAGTTCAACAGCCTCCGGGTGCCGGAAATCACCGCAATCATAAAGGGCGCACCATCCCGAAGTGTCCACAAAGAGTGGTCTTCTCACTTTTTTTGGTCCTTTCCGTAAAGGTACCTATCATGGTTTTCGGACAAATCCCCATCCACACTCGTGGTACGCCCGGCAAGCTGCCAGATGGGATCCTCCGGCTTGGGCGTTGCGGCTTCGCTTTCCGTCAAGTACAGTTCAAGGGATTCCCTGATCTGTTCGGCCATAGATTTTCCCGTAGCAGACGCCCTAGCCCGCAGGCGCTGGTATAGGTCCTCCGGCAAATAGATTTGGGTACGAACCGCCATCGTTAACCCCTCCCGGTTAATGTATGTGTATACAGCTTTAGTATAAATTACATTGGTGAAATGTCAAGCCCACCGCTGTAGGCCAATCCTTGCAGCAGCCTCCGCACAATCACCGCTACTTCGGCTCTGGTGATGTTTTCCTTGGATGCAACACGCTTGCCGCTTCTACCGGACACCGGAACCGTCCCCATGTCTGTGTAGGCCAATCCTTGCAGCAGCCTCCGCACAATCACCGCTACTTCGGCTCTGGTGATGTTTTCCTTGGGTGCAACACGCTTGCCGCTTCTACCGGACACCGGAACCGTCCCCATGTCTTCGTGGTGATGTTTTCCTTGGGTGCAACACGCTTACCGCTTCTACCGGACACCAGAACCGTCCCCATGTCTTTCCATGTCTTTCGGACACCGGAACCGTCCCCATGTCTGTGGTCCCCATGTCTGTGCATGTCTGTGTGAGTAAATGGTTTATTTGTAAATTTGCAGCTTCATGTCTAGGACTTGATGAGTGAAAGGGCCTCTGCCCTCAAGGCCTCGTCATCGTGGAGCACACCGCGGACCGCTGAGGTGACGGTGTAGGAACCGGGCTTTTTGACCCCGCGCATGGTCATACACATGTGCTCCGCCTCCACCACCACGATGACCCCTCGCGCCTTCACGTGTTTCATAATGGCGTCCGCAATCTGCTTGGTCAGGCGCTCCTGCAGTTGCGGCCGCTTGGCCAAGGTATCTATGCCCCGCGCCAGCTTGCTCAGCCCCACTACCTGGCCCTTGCGGGGGATATACCCCACGTGGGCTTTGCCGAAAAAAGGCAGCAGGTGATGCTCGCACATGGAGTAGAAAGGGATGTCCTTGATCAACACCAGTTCTTCGTGCTCTTCCGAATACAGTACATTAAAGTCTTCGGCCGGGTCCTTCTCCAGCCCGCTGAAAACGTCCTGGTACATCCTGGCCACCCTTTTCGGGGTGTCCACCAGCCCCTCCCTGGCGGGGTCCTCCCCGATGGCCTCCAGGAGCATTGTTACGGCTTGTTCGATCTTCTTTACATCAAACACATCGTTCCCTCCCGCCGTTTAATCTTCAATATGTAGTTGACCGTAATACTCCACCGTTTCGTGTTCCCCCAGTTCCGAGAGCAACTCCCGGGGGGTTTTCCCGCGGTAAACCTGATCGCCGGTTATTTCGGCCAGCGGCACCAATACGAAGGCTCTTTGAAAGCCTCTCGGGTGGGGCACCACCAGTTCCGGCAAACTGATCTCTTCCTGCCCGTACAGGACGAGATCGATATCGATGGTACGGGGTCCCCAGCGTACCGTTCGCTCCCGCATCAACCCGGCTTCCATCTTCTTTGTTTCTTGCAGCAGTGCCAGCGGTCCCAGGCTGGTGTCGCAGGAAACCACCGCGTTCAAAAACCAGTCCTGTTCCTTGTAGCCCACAGGCTCGGTATGGTAGAGGGATGAACACTTGAGAAGAGTGATGCGGGGGTGGTTCTTGATCATCAGCACCGCCCGCCGGATGTGTTCTTCTCTAGGCTCGATGTTGGAACCCAGGCCCAAAAACACCCTGGTCATCGTGAACGCCTCCTCGTTACCTCCACTTGGACTCCCTCCAGGATTCCCGGAATGGGCACTTCCGGCTTGGTGACCGTTACTGTCACCTGGTCCACCCGGGGGAATCCGGTCAAGACCTCCGCGGCTATTCGCTCGGCCAGCGCCTCAATCAGGTCGAACCTTTCACCTTCCACCAGTATCTTGACGGTATGATAGATTTCGGCATAATCAACGCCTTTTAACAGGTTGTCCGATTCGCCGGCAGGCGCCAGGTCCAGGTAAACCGTAACGTCCACCAAAAACCGCTGCCCCAGGGACTTTTCTTCCCGCAATACCCCGTGATACCCGTAAAAGGCCATGCCTTTCAGGGTAATTCTATCTGTCATGATTCCACCTCACCATGGCGTCCGTCATCTGGGCCACCTGCTTCATTGCCCGGACGTCATGCACCCTGACTATGTCCGCACCGTTGGCAATGGCAATGGCCACCGTGGCGGCGGTACCATACAACCTTTCTTCCACCGGCAGATTTAAAATATTCCCGATGAAGGATTTCCTGGAGGTTCCGATTAAAAGGGGTTGCTCCAGGGCTCTAAACTCCTCCAAACGCCTCATTATTTCCAGGTTGTGTGCTGTGGTCTTGCCGAAACCAATACCGGGGTCGACAATGATCTTTTCTCCCGGCAACCCCGCCTGAAGGGCCAGATCAATTGAACCTCTCAGGTATTCAATTATTTCACCTACCACATCCACATAGGTAGGGTTGTCCTGCATGTTTTTCGGGGTTCCTTTAATATGCATTACCACCACCGGGCAGCCGAAGTCTGCTACAACGCCGGCCATGCGTGGGTCCGCTCTCAGCCCGCTGATATCGTTGATGATGGTAGCTCCGCGCTCCAAAGCCATCCTGGCCAGATCGCTCTTGTAAGTATCCACCGATATGGGGACGTCCACCTCATTTACGAGCCGTTCCAGGACAGGGATAACCCGGCCAATCTCTTCATCCGGGGGAACGGGGTCTGCCGAGGGGCGGGTGGACTCACCGCCTATATCAATGATGTCAGCCCCCTCCTCAACCATTTCCCTGGCCCTGGCAACGGCCCGGTCCAGGGTATAGTGGATGCCGCCGTCGGAAAATGAGTCGGGGGTTACGTTCAGGATGCCCATTACATAGGTCTTTTGCCCAAACGCGAAATTAAAACCGTTGTAGCTGAAGCTTTTGGTCACGTTTTCGCCCCCTTGGCGTTCATATTCCTTACCTTCTGCATACTTACGCCTTTCGACAAATTTTATGGATATCGTAGCCCATTAAATCCTTGCTGTCAATAATCATGAGCTGAAGGAAACAGTTTGCAGGACGATTATTGTAACCCTTAATGAATCATGCTATAATTACGCCCGAACCGAGCAGGAGCGCTTCCTCCAATACTTATATGAGGCGGTAATAGTATGATCCTGATGATCGATAATTACGACTCCTTCACGTATAACCTGGTCCAGTACATTACGGAAATGAACGAAGAGGTACAAACCTTTCGTAATGACGATCTCAGCATTAGCGATATTTACCGCCTGCGGCCCGAGATGCTGGTTATCTCCCCCGGACCATGTACCCCCAACGAGGCCGGGATTTCCTTGCAGGTAATACGCGAGTTCCAGGGGAGAATCCCGCTGTTGGGAGTTTGTCTTGGGCACCAGGCTATCGGGCAGGTCTTTGGGGCGGAGGTGATCCGTGCCCAAAAACCTGTGCACGGGAAGGTCTCTTTAATTACCCATGACGGAAAAACCATTTATCGCGGTCTGAAGAACCCTCTGACCGTTTGCAGGTACCACTCCCTCAGCCTGGGTCCGGCGAGCATTCCCCCTTGCCTGGAAGTAACTTCGTGGAGTGAGGACGGAGAGGTGATGGGGATAAGGCACAGGCAATACCCGGTGGAGGGAGTACAGTTCCATCCCGAAGCTATCCTCACCGAAGGCGGTAAAGAACTGCTGAAAAACTTTATCCAGATCGCCAGGGAATTTAATAAGGAGCAGCGGGAGTTAACCCATGCGACAAGCTAACAAGGTCTTGATTCAGCCTGTTGAGACCTCCCTCAGCGCTTTTGAAATCTTCCTGCTTTTCAAGGACGAGCCCTATAGCTTCTTCCTGGACAGCGGGATGGATCATGAAAAACTGGGCCGGTATTCTTTCATCGGCAGCAGGCCGTTTCTTGTTTTTAAAAGCAAAGGGCAGGACGTGCAAATTCTCCGCGAGAGAGAGCGGATGGAGTTGCATGGAAACCCGCTGGATCTTCTGAGGGACTACTATCAAAGGTATCAAATCGAGGACCCCACGTCCCTGCCCTTTGTTGGCGGGGTAGTGGGGTATTTCGGCTATGACCTGAACCTGCAAATCGAGCGACTGCCTTCCATTAACCCTGACGATGTGGGAATTCCCGACTGCCTGCTGGGTTTTTACGACTCGGTGATAGTTTGCGACCACCGGGAAAACCGGATATTTGTCGCTGCTACTGGCTTGCCGGAAACGGACCAGCTAAGAGCGTTGCAAAACGCGGAAGAGAAAATAAACGCTCTAAAGCAGAGGATCGAAACCACCTCCTCCGCCGGTGTAACACTCCCGGACCCGCCGCAGGAAGCTGTTCCGCTTGCGTCGAACTTTACCGGGGAAGCTTACTGCAAGGCTGTCCAGCGGGCTATCGACTACATTTACGCCGGGGATATCTACCAGGTCAATCTCTCCCAACGGTTTGCCGGGGAATTTGCGGGGGACCCTGTCGGACTTTACAGGCGGTTGCGGGACATTAACCCGGCGCCCTTTGCCTCCTTCCTGAACTTCCGTGACGTGGTGGTGGTCAGCAGCTCCCCGGAAAGGTTCCTCAGGCTGACCGGCGGCATTGTGGAAACCAGGCCCATCAAGGGGACGCGCCCCCGGGGCAAGACCCCCGAAGAGGACAGGTCTCTACGCGACGAGCTTGTAAACAGTGTTAAGGACCGGGCCGAACTGGTGATGATCGTGGACCTGGAAAGAAACGACCTGGGGCGCGTGTGTGTGCCCGGCAGCGTGCAGGTTACCGAGCTGTTCGCCCTGGAGGAGTATGCCACCGTCTACCACCTGGTGGCTACCATCAAAGGTAAGCTCAGAGCGGACAAAGATGTTATCGACCTGTTAAAGGCCTCTTTCCCCGGCGGTTCCATCACCGGAGCCCCCAAAATACGGTCCATGGAGATCATCGAGGAACTGGAGCCCACCAAGAGGAACATTTATACCGGCTCTATCGGTTACCTTGGGTTTGATGGGAACGCGGACCTGAACATCGTCATCCGGACAATCATGGTTAAGGATAACAAGGTTTATTTCCAGGTGGGCGGGGGAATCGTGGCCGATTCCGTCCCAGAGAAAGAGTACCAGGAAACGCTGGACAAAGCAAAGGCCCTGATCAGGGCCCTGAATGGGAGGTTTGTTGCGCAGTGACCAACAGCGCGCCGGCCGGGAAGGTGGTTGACGGAAACCTGGTAATTTGCAAGGAACCCCAGGTATCCTGTTGGGATCACGGTTTGCTTTACGGTTACGGTTTGTTTGAGACCATGCGGGTGTACGGCGGGAGAATCTTTGTCCTGAAGGCTCACCTGCAGCGCCTGCTTTCGTCCTGCGATCAACTGGGAATAGGCACTGGTCTATCCCTTGATGACCTGGTGAATTTAGCCGGAAAATACGTGGCCGAAAGCGAAATGAGCAATGTCGCCTTGCGCCTAACCATTACCAGGGGTGACTTCCACCGGGGTATTCCTCCCGGGTTATTCATTACTTCACGCCAATTAACCTATCTTCCCGGGCACTACGAACAGGGTTTTTCCGCCGTGACCTCTCCTGTCAGAAGAAACCCCACCTCTCCCCTGGTGTACCACAAGACCTTGAACTACATGGACAGCCTGCTGGCCCTCGAGGAAGCTCGCGGGGCGGGGGCTCAAGAGGCGCTTTTTCTCAATACAAACCACCGGTTGGCGGAAGGGGCTATAAGCAATCTCTTTTTTGTAAGGGACGGGATTATCCATACGCCCGCCGTCACCTGTGGCCTGCTTTCCGGTATTACCCGGAAAACGGTGATAGACCTGGCCGCAGCCATGGGGTACCAGGCGATAGAGGGAGAGTATGCCATGAAGAACCTCCTGGCTGCCGAAGAAGCCTTTTTAACCAACTCCTTGATGGAGGTGATGCCGCTGGTGAAAGTGGACGGAATCCCCATCAACCATGGAAAACCTGGGCGGGTCACGGAGGACTTGCTGCAAGGTTACCGGGCCCTTACCCTGAAAGAAGAACCATTAACTATTTAAACTGTATCTCTTGTACGCGAGAAACAGTTTACAGGGGTGGCTGTTAAATCATGCCACCCCTGTAAAGTGGGAACACCATCTAAGCTTTCACTTTTCGGAGTTCTTCCTGGCACGCGCGCCTTAACAGCCACAAATCCAAGCCGACAGCCACATACCGGAACCCTTGATGGATTCGCCGAGCAGCCTCTTCCCCGTCTGCTGCGTATATTCCCGCCGTTACACCTGCTTCCCTGGCCAGGCGCAAGCACCGGTCTATGGTTGCCTGCACTTCCGGGTGGTTTGCCTGGCCCGGGAAGCCCATGGACACGGACAGGTCAAAGGGACCAACGAATACCACGTCCACCCCATCCGTTTTCAAGATTTCAGGCAGGTTTTCCGCAGCCTGGTAGCTTTCACAGTGCACCACCATCAGGGTCTCCCGGTTACTCCATGAGAAATACTCCGCGGCGCTCACCGTGCCGTAATCCGACGCTCGAGGCAGCATCGCCCCTCGCTCCCCTATGGGATAATACTTGGCGGCTTTAATTACCCCGGCAGCCTCTTCAGCGGTATTGATCATGGGAACATGGATCCCATATGCTCCTATGTCCAGCGAATGTAAAATGGAAGAAGGGCTGCCGTCTGAAACTCGAATGACCGGCACGACATCACGCAGCTCCGCCGCCCGGATTAAATTTATACAGGATTCCATGGACACATGGGACCGTGCTCCAGATCCAGCACCAAAAAGTCAAATCCCGCCAGTCCCATGACTTCGACCACATCAGGGCAGTTGACCGATATAAATGATCCTATCACCGGTTGGCCCTGGGCCAACAGCTTTTTTACCCGGTTTTCCCTCACCGATACTCATCCCTTCTACTTAGTTGATGCGGTATCTGGAATGTCTTGTTGGTTTAGCTTTCTCCAGATTTTATTTTACCCTGTGCAAAATCCAAAAACAAGGCCTGAAACAAGCAACTACCCACCCAAATAGGCCTTGCGCACCTCTTCCTTTTGCAGCAGTTCCCTGGCCTCACCCTGCAGCACCGCTTCCCCGGTCTGCAACACGTATGCCCGGTCGGCTATCTTTAATGCCGCGAAAGCGTTTTGTTCCACCAGTAGAATAGTCATTCCCTGTTTTTTGATTTCCATGATCACTCTAAAAATCTCCTGCACAAGGATGGGAGCCAGCCCCATGGAGGGTTCATCCAACAGCATCATTTGCCCCCGGGTAACCAAAGCCCGCCCGATAGCCAGCATTTGCTGTTCACCGCCGCTCAAAGTGCCCGCCCTTTGCTTGCTCCGCTCCTTCAAGCGAGGGAACAAGGCAAACACCCTCTCGAAGTCCGCCACCACCCCTTTGCGGTCCCGGCGCATCCGTAAGAAAGCAGCCAATTCCAGGTTCTCCATCACCGAAAGATTGGCAAAGATCCTGCGCCCTTCCGGGACATGGACAATGCCGCGCTGGACGATCTTGTTGGCTGGTAAGCTGGTGATATCCTCGCCCAAAAAGATAATCTTGCCTGAAACTGGCCGGACCAAGCCGGAGATGGTGCGAAGGACTGTGGATTTGCCGGCGCCGTTGGCCCCAATTAAAGCCACAATTTCTCCGCGATTGACCGATAGGCTGAGACCCTTTATCGCCTGGATGGGGCCATAGGAAACCCGCAAATTATCAACTTGCAGCAATGGCTTCCACCCCTTCCTTACCCAGATAGGCCTCAATAACCCTGGGATTGTCCTGGATTTCCTCCGGGCTGCCTTCGGCAATCACGTTGCCAAAGTCCATCACCGCGATGCGGCGGCAGAGACCCATCACCACCTTCATGTGGTGCTCGATCAGGATAATGGTTAAATTGAGTTCCCTGTGGACCCGGTCAATGAGTTCCATCAGTTCGGTCACTTCCTGCGGGTTCATCCCGGCGGCCGGCTCGTCCATGAGCAGTACCTTCGGCCCCGCGGCCAGCGCGCGGCAGATTTCCAGGCGCCTTTGCTGGCCGTAGGGCAAACCGCCTGCCAGGTCGCAGGCCCGGTTGTCCAGGTTAAACAGCTCCAAAAGCTGGAGGGCCTGCTGGTTGAGGCGGCGCTCTTCGGCATAGAAGCCTCCTAATCGCGTAATTGAACTCACGACACCGTACCCCGTGCGGAAGCAGGCCCCCATGCGCACGTTATCCAGGACAGTCATTTCACCGTAAAGGCGGATGGTCTGAAAGGTCCTGCTGATTCCACTCCTGGCTATTTCCCAGGGCTTTTTCCCGGTGATGTCCTGCCCGTAGAACAGAATCTGCCCCCGGGTAGGCTTGTAGACACCGGTGATCAGGTTAAAAACAGTGGTTTTGCCCGCTCCGTTGGGACCGATGATGCCATGCAATTCCCCTTCCGGTACATACAGATTCATCTCCGAGATGGCCTTCAGGCCCCCGAACATCTGGGTAACATCTTTTAGAACCAGTGCCCCCGCCTTGGCGGGGTTGGAAGATTGATCAGGCCGGGGCTGCATGGGATTTTTCCTCCTTCCTTTTGGCACGCTGGATGATGAAACCGGCTTCCACTGTACCCATCAAGCCCTTGGGACGCCCAATCATCAATATAACCAGCAGCACCGGGCCTACCACCAGGCGCCACACACCCAGCGGCCGCAGCAGTTCCAACAGCAGCGTCCACAATATGGCCCCTCCCATGGCCCCGGTAATACTCCCGATACCTCCAAGGTAAATCATTACTAAAATATCAAAAGACCGGAAAATGTTGAAGTTTTGGGGGGCGGCAAACTGTAACAGGTGGGCGCTCATGCTGCCCGCGACACCCGCGAAAAACGCGGCGATGCTGAAAGCCAGCAGCTTGTAATAACGGAGGTTTATTCCGCCCAGTTCCGCCGCCACTTCATTTTCCCTGATGGCAATGACGGCTTTACCGTGAGCGGAAAGGATCAGGTTGCGGATCACCACTACCGTCATCACCACCCACCCCCATACCCAGGCGAAGTTGGTATAGGGCATAATTCCCGGCAGGCCGCGGGACCCGCCCACGTAGTCAAAGTTTTGCAGCAGGTTAACCACAATCATGTTAAACGCCAGCGTAATGACCGCCAGGTAATCGCTGCGGGTGCGGAAGGCGGGAATGCCTACCAGATACGCCAGCAGGCCGGTGGCCAGCCCGCCGATCATGGTGGCTGGAAGGAAAGGCATCGTCATCGCCTTGCTGGTAAGGACCGCCGCGGAATAGGCCCCCACTCCCATGAACCCGGCATGGCCAATGGAGAACTGCCCGTTAAACCCGTTAACCAGGTTGAGGCTGACAGCCAGGATTACATTAACACCCATGTTGATGAGCACCTGGTAATGGTAAGCGCGGACAATCCCGGCCGCCTGCAACCCGTAGACCAGCAAGACCGGTAAGAGGATAAAGGCCAGCCAGGACAGCGCGAAAACTGGGCCGGCCGCGTTTTGGGGCTTCATTCGTGCGTTCATACTTCCAACCTACACCCTTTCCACGTTGCCTACCCCAAACAGCCCGGTGGGCTTGAACAGGAGAAGCAATACCAGTATTCCGAAGGCGACGGTATCACGGAAGGAAGAAGGCAGGAAGGCTGCTGCCGCCGTTTCCACGCCGCCCAGGATGTACCCGCCCAGCATGGCCCCCGGCACACTGCCAATCCCCCCTAATACCGCGGCGACGAAGGCCTTGATCCCCGGCACTAACCCCATATACGGGTCGATCATGGGCCAGACCATCCCCACCATCACTCCCGCGGCTGCGGCCGAAGCGGAACCCACCGCAAAGGTGTAGGTAACGATCCTGTTGATATCCACCCCCATCAAAAGAGTGGCCTCCTTATCAAAAGAAACTGCCCGCATTGCCTTGCCGATCATAGTCCGGCTGACCAGGTAGTTGAGGAGGATCATCAGCACCACTGCCGTGACCAGCACCACTACAATTACATTGGTGAAACTTACCCCCGCCAGGGTGAATGTCTTCTTGGCAATGATGGCGGGATATGGGCGGTACTGCGGCCCGATGACGGCCCTCGTGCCGTTTTCCAGCGCCAGGGAAACGCCGATGGCGGTGATCAGCGCGGAAAGGCGGGGCGCGGTACGGAGCGGCCGGTAGGCGATGCGCTCGATAATGATGCCGGCCGCCGCAGCCCCAACCATCGCCATCGCCAGGGCCGGCAGGAAGGAGAAATGGAAGAG
The DNA here is from genome assembly GCA_000987045.1 of Clostridiales bacterium PH28_bin88. Taxonomy (GTDB): domain Bacteria; phylum Bacillota; class PH28-bin88; order PH28-bin88; family PH28-bin88; genus PH28-bin88. Next base: position 91,150 of record LAKY01000032.1, read on the forward strand.
GGTCGCTGCGTAGTACCCCAGGTAAGCCCCGATCATGTAAATATCGCCGTGGGCAAAATTAATCAGTTTTAGCACCCCGTACACCATGGTGTACCCGAGTGCGATCAGGGCGTAGACGCTGCCCAACTGGATCGCGTTTAAAACCTGCTGCAGTAGAATGTCCATTGCTTTCCCCTCCCATAAATTGTTCGGTAGGCGCCCAGAGAGGGCGCCTACCGCTTACCGAATGCCGCGAATTAAGGGTTGACGTAATCCTTGAATACCCATTTACCACCCTTGGCTTCCAGAATGGCGGCCCCTTTAACGCCATTCCGGTTGGCGTCAAACGAGAATTTGGGCGCGGTGATCAGGTTGACGTCTTTAAGCCCCTCCAACGCGTCCCGCACCTTCTCATTTTCTACCACCCCCGCCTTTTCTACCGCCAGTTTGTAAAGGGTTACCGCGTCGTACGAGAGGGCAGCCCCGGCACCGGGCACCGCTTTATAAGTGCTTTCATATTTCTTCCTGAATTCCTGCACCTCCGGGCGCGGGTCGTCCGACGAGTAGTGGTTGGTAATCACAAACCCCTCGATGGCGGAGCCGCCGATCGTGAAAAGGTCTGCAGAATCGTTCCCGTCACCGCCCAGCAATGGGATGTTCAGGCCCAGTTCCCGGGCTTGCTTGGCGATCAGGGCGTCTTCAGCGTAATAGCTGGGGAGATCAAGCAGTTGAGGGTTTTGGCCTTTAATTTTGGTCAGTTGCGCTTTAAAGTCCTTGTCGCCGCCGCTGAAACTTTCTACCGCTACCATTTCCGCGCCCAGCTCTTTAGCGACCTTCTGGAAAACCTCGCCCTGCCCCTTGGAGCCGTCGTTACTGACGTCCAATAGCTGGGCAATCCGTTTGGCGCCTAATTTTTCTACCGCATACCGGGCCTGGACCGCCCCCTGGAAATCGTCACTAAAGCAGGCCCTGAAGATGTAGTTGCCCGCGGAGGTCGCCTTGGGGTTAGTCGACCACGGTGAAATCATCAGCACCTTGGCCCGTTGGGCGATGGGGGCCGCTGACATGGTGGAAGAACTGGACATCCCGCCGATAATGACGCTGACGCCCTCGTTGATCAACTTCTGTGTCACGGTAGCCGCCATTTCCGGCTTGTTCTCATCATCTTCCACGAACAGCTTGATTTTGTACCCCAAGATGCCCCCGGCGTCATTAATCTCCTTGACCCTCATCTCCACCGCGTTTTTCTGTTCCTGGCCGAAGGTGGCAATGTTGCCCGTCAAGGGAGCCAGTACACCCATTTTAATGACCTTTTCTTCCTGCTTCTGTTGTGCGCCCCCGCTGCTTTGGGGTTTTTCTCCTCCCCCGCAACCAGCCAGGAATACCAATAAGGAAACGACAGACAAAACCGCTAGTCCCCTGATAACCTTCTTGATACGCAAATCAATAACCTCCCCTTTGCTCAGATAATGATTTAGAGGTACATGCTAATTCGACTAAGTTACGGCTATTCCTGCTTCAATTTAATTGCTTTACCAGATTTTTCCCACTGGTTCAAATGTTCTTACTTCCGCTTGTCCCTATCACCACCTCTTAGCAGAAGTCCCGCCATCCCCGGGCACTCCCACGATCACACTTCTTTCCCCCGCGGTTGGAAACTACGACCCGAACTCTATCTTCAGGCCGCTGGAAAAGACGTTAGTACCGCTAAAGAAATCCACCACCGCAGCAAGCTCCACCAGTTGCTCGTCGGTAAACCCCAGTTTCCTCAGCGCCATGGAATGGCTGTCGATGCAGTAACTGCAACGGTTGACCATGGATACCGCCAGGGCGACCGCCTCTTTGGTTTTAAGATCCAGTGTGCCGGAAAGCATAATGGTCTTGTACCTTTGCCAGTTGGCCGCCAGGTACTCGGGATTTACCGCCATGGCCCTCCAGATGGGAGGAACGGCATCCCAACCCCGCACTCGCTTCATTTCTTCAAAGATCTCCTTGGCCAACCCGGTTGCTTCGTGTTCCTCTACAAGCTTGATCACCGGCATTGCTATGCACCCTCCCTTGTTAAGCGTACTCTTACATCTGATCCAGCGATAATTGAAAGGCCGCTATGGTATCCTCGATATCCTTGTCGCTGTGTACCGCCGATACCCAGCCTCCGCTCCCCACAAAATCGACACCGTTTAACAGCATGTTCCGCCTCAGCTTTAGTTCCTTGGGCCGATCGTGGTTGCGGAGTTTCAGCCAGTCGTAGGTACAAACCGTCCGGTCACAGTCGCTCTTCTTTGGGCAATCACAGTTCATGGCGATCTGGAAAATGGAAGCATGGCCGTAGGCGCACCAGTCAATTCCCTTGGCGGCGATCACCCGGTTAAACCCTTCAATCAGGTCAGCATTCTTCGCATTGGCGGCGGAAATCGGCTCTCCGGTGGCGATTATCTTCAGGGCCGCCACGCCCGCTGCCGCCGACAAGGGATTCCCGTTAAACGTGCCAGGATGAGAGACCTTCCCCAAGCCCCGCTTCATCTCCAACAGGCCCATGATGTCGTCCCTGCCGGCGACTGCTCCCCCCGGCAGGCCGCCCGAGACGATTTTTCCCATGGTCACCAAATCCGCCTTAACGCCATAATACTCCTGAGCTCCACCGGGAGCAAGCCGGAATCCGGTAATCACCTCATCGAAGATCAGCACAGCCCCAAATCTGGTAGCCAGTTCACGGGCTTCCGCCGGAAAGCCCGGCCTTACGGGCACCCGGCCGAAGCTGGCCCCGCTGGGCTCCAGGATCACCGCCGCGGTAGGCTCTCCGGCCAGGGCGGCCTCGAGGGCCTCGGCATCGTTCGGCGGGCAAAGCTTGACGCAATCCAGCGTACCCCGGGGAACACCGGGGGAACGCGCGGAGTCACCACCCGGCACCACCGTGTCGTGCCACCCATGGAAATGGGCGTCCAGCTTGACTATCCTTTCCCGACCGGTAAAAGCCCGGGCTAACCGCAGCGCCAGCAGCGTGGCCTCGGTTCCCGAAGAGGTAAAGCGCACCAGGTCGGCGCCGGGAACCATGCTTGTCACCAGCCGGGCCCATTCCACTTCCAGGGGATGACTGGCGCCGAAATGCGTGCCTTTTCTAGCCTGTTCCACTACCGCTTCGACCACCTGGGGGTGCTGGTGCCCCAGCAGGAGGGCTCCGTGGCCCCCGAAGTAATCGATGTACTCGTTCCCGTCCACGTCCCATTTATGGGCCCCGGCGGCATGGGTGATGTAAACCGGGAAAGGCTCGGAGTAACGGATGTCATGAGCGATTCCATCGGGAATCATTGTTTTGGCAGCCTCATACAATTTCCTGGAGCGAGGAAACTTTTGACGGTATTTTTCCTCCATCACATCTTGTTGCAACACGATCTCTCCTTTCAGCATTTTGTTCTGAGCTGTCTCCCCCGTTAGGAAGCCGTTTACGCTGATGTAAAGTTTTTATAATTAGCAAAAACCATTCCACGCACTGGGCACGATAGATACTGGCTTGAAAGCACCTGGTGAATTTCATGTTGACATCAAGAATTACTGTTAGAACCCAAATAAAAAAGCCTTGACCTTACAGGACAGGCTTTTCCCATTTTTAAACCAATTTTCTCATTTTGGGAAATCTAATGAAAAGAGGTTCATCGGTTCTGGTTATAGCGCTTGAGCTTGCGGTATAAGGTAGAGCGGCTAATACCCAAATGCCGCGCCGCCTTTTCCTTGGCCCGGGTATCCGTACCAAACCGTTTTAAAGCCTCCTCAATCAGCCTTCGTTCGGCTTCCTCGATGCCGCGGAATCCTTCCTGGTCCTCCCCCTCGGCAAACCGCTCCGGTAGGTCAGCCAAATCGATAACCGGGCCGGCGGCGATGTTCATGGTGTATTCCACCATGTTCTCCAGCTCCCGGACGTTACCCGGCCAGGGATACGCCTTGAGCCGCTTGAGTACGTTTGCAGAAAACCCACGGATTTCTTTTTTTAAAAGGTGGTTGTACTTTTCAATGAAATAGTCTAAATAAACCTCAATATCCTCCGGCCTGTCCCTAAGAGACGGGATCCTTAGGGGAATTACATTCAACCGGTAGTATAAGTCCTCTCTAAACTCTCCTCTTTTAACCAACTCCTCAAGATTCCGGTTTGTGGCTGCTATAAACCTGACATTGACACTGATCGGGCGGGTTCCACCAATCCGGTCCACCTGTCTTTCTTCCAGCACCCGCAGCAGCTTGACCTGCAGATGCAGCGGCATATCACCAATCTCATCCAGGAAGATAGTGCCGTTATTCGCCAATTCAAAGCGCCCCGGCTTCCCCCCCTTGCGGGCGCCGGTAAAAGCCCCTTCTTCGTAGCCGAACAACTCGCTTTCCAACAGGCCTTCGGGGATGGCTCCACAGTTAATGCTGACAAAAGGGCCGCCCCCTCTCGGGCTGTCAAAATGAATGGCGCGGGCAAACAGTTCCTTGCCGGTCCCGCTTTCACCCAGGATAACTACCGAGGAATCTCCCCGCGCTATTTGCATGGCCCTCAGCTTGATGGCGGTGAGGGCTGAACTGGTGCCATGAATATCAGCAAAGGTGAACCGCCGTTCCCTACTGATAAAGTTGCGCACCATGTTCGGCACCACCGTTATGTCCCTGAAAGAAATCACCAGGCCGGGTTCCTGCCGGTTGGAAATCAGGGGGGTGACGGTCCCGTAAAACTGCAGCGCGCCACCGGTGCCGGTGGCAAACAGTTCTTTTTCTACCGGATACCTGCTGGACAGCGCTTCAAGGACCTCCCGGCCCCCGTCGAAAAGCCTTTCGATGGGCTCCCCCACCAGTTGTTGCGGGTCCCGCCTGAGCAAAAGAGCGGCAGAGCGATTAGCGTACATTACTTCCCCTTGGCGGCTCAGGTAAAGGATGCCCTCGTTAACCGAATTGACCACCGCCTCTAACTGCTCCATTAGCCCCGAAACCCGCTGGGTCATGGTTGTGGCGTGAACGGCATGGGCTATCAGGCCCGCCATTTTCTCCAAAAAGGGGAGCAGCTTATGTTCGTTTTCCAACAGGCTTTGCTGCTGCCGATCGGTTAATGCCACCAGGGCAATATTTGCCACTGCTTGACCATCCAGAATTATAGGGTAACACAGGTCCGCCAGGTCCGGGCACTCCAGCCTCTGCCCGCAATCCTGGCACACCGGATCTTCTCGCGGGGTGCGGATAAACACCGGCCGCCCCTGCCGGATCACCAGTGCGCTGCCGGAGTTGGGATCAAACACCATGTGGCGTTTATGCCGGTAGACCCCGGTTCCCACGCAAAGGCGAAGATGCTCATCGATCATCGCTACTTCCAGTTGTAATACGGCGGAAATAGCCTCGGCCACCTGCTGGGCGAAATCTTCTATTTGGGCCAGTTTACTCATTTGGACCACCCTTTGTTCCGAACGAGGGTAACCCATACCCGTGTGCATACCGCCCTCGCACCCCATGCAATGGGTCCGGTTACGTTCCCACTTCTTCTTGATTATAAGTTCTATCTTTTAAAGGTTACTCCTTCCATTTGCTATAGTTTAATCTTAAAGGGCTGGATGAAGGTTATGCTGGTTTCTTCTTCGGGGTTCATCGGAGCTACAGAGCGGAGACCGGGCAGCCCGCCGCTTCCTGCAGGTCCAGCATGGAGCGGCCGGTCAGGTCCCTTACCTGGCGGTCAAAGGCAATGGCAGGCAGCAGCACCAGGTCAGGTTGGATTACCGGGTGGCGTGCCTGGAACTCTTGGAAGGCCGCCAGGAAATCGCTGACCACCAGCAGGCCCGCGGCCATAATGGAACCGCCAAAGAATCGGCTGGGGACCGGGTGCAGGAATAATTCCAGCCCTTCATCGCCCAGCGGTTTCAGAGCCAACCCGAGCACCGTTTCCCCGAGTTGGGAACACAAGAGCAACACCCGCCGGGCCCTGCGCCGGCGGGCTTCCCGCTCTACCAGTGCAGGCAAGCCGGGGTCCAGGTCGTAGGCCAGCACCAGGCCGGAGGTTTCCCCCGCCCCCTTTTGGATGACGGCTTCTATTTTTTCGCTGCCCCGCTGCACCATCAGCCGGGGATTGCCCCAGCGCCGTGTCCGGTAGAAAGCGTCAACCCGGGACGTTACCTGTTCCCCCGCCACCTGCAGTATGGTGTCGCCCCGCCTGATGCCTTCCCGTGCCGCGGGAGAGCCCGGGATTACTCCCTCTATCACCGCAGCCAGGTCTTGCAGGCGCGGGGGTTCCAGTGTAACCGGCACCGGAGTTTCTCCGGCCAGTTCCCGCACCGCTTGATCCAGTTCTTCCCACAGTTCCGGCGGAAAACGCAATTCCGGCGGCGCCAGCCTGGTAAAACCCGGCATGAACACCCTCACCGTCCGCGCTCCGTTACGTGCCAGGAATAGCACCGTCTGCCGCAGTTCCTCCCACCCTACCAACCAGGGTATAGCGACCACGCTGCCATGGAAGGCGATGCCTGCTTCTGCCAGCCGGGTAGGGGCGGCGACAGCCCGGACACCCTCTCGTTCCCCCATCAAGTAGGCGCGGGTCCCTGGATCGGCACTGTTGAGGGAAAGGTTGATTTCCAAAGGCTGCAGTTGGGCCAGTTCGGCCGCCAACCGGGCGGTTAACAGGGAGCCGTTGGTAGTCAGTTGAATAGCGGTGGTGGGGAAGCGCTCCCGCACCTCTTGTAAAATGGGTAACACTTCGGGGTGAGTGAGAGGCTCTCCTTCCATAATGCGGGTGGCAGACTCCCCGATGACAATTTTCCGTTCCCCGTCCAGGAATTCCATGCTCCGCCGCACCTGCTCCCGGGTTCGGGGCGGCAGGGAATACACCTCTACCTCCGGCGGGTTCTGGCAGTGGCTGCAGAATATACACCTGACATTGCACCGGGAGGTAAGGGGAAGGATGTTATAGTCCTGGACAGCCCGCAGCACTATTGTTTCCGGGGCTGGAAGTACCCGCGCCATTCGCTCACTCCTAAAAGCGCTGTGAAAAACTTCGCTCCAAGAGGCCGGGGGCAAGACGCAGGAGGCAAGATTGCCAGTTGGAATTGGCTCCCCAATTCCTTCCCTCCGCTCCTGCTTCTTGCTTCACCTCCTCTCGCCTCCTGTTACTGACAGCGCTTTATTTATAATGTATTGCACACGGTGTTACGCTCACGTTATCAACACAGATTTCCACAGTCCTATTCCTTCTCCTGTATGGGGCCGCGGGAGATATCCACAAGTTCCACAGCCCTTTTGAAAGGGTGTGCCAAATCGTTTTCCACACTGGACAAGTCCCGGATTTCTAAGTTATTAACAGTTTTATCCCCATTATCCACAGCCTTTTCGTCCACAAAACACCTGTTCCAGGGGTCTGAGGTCCTAGGACCGCATGGGAAGTGAGTCACAGCGCTGTAGGAAGGGCTGTCAGAACGAGCATAATTCGGTCGTCAGTCGTCGGGCAGCGGGAGTCAGGAGCACTAGAGAACAGGAACTATATCCCGCTACCTGCTCCCTGACGACCGACGACTGAGTTGACGCAGCTATGCGAAGTTTATCACAGCACTTCCAGCGGTAGGTTCGGGACCGCGTTCAGATCTAGGGAGGCGTATTCACCCTTCAGGTACTTGAAATACCCGGCACAGGCGATCATGGCGGCGTTGTCGGTACACAGGATTGGTGAGGGATAACCTACCGCAAGCCCCTCCTGCCCCGCCCTGGCTGTGAGCAGCCTGCGCAGGGAGTTGTTGGCTGCCACCCCTCCCGCCAGGATAATACGGGGAGCATTTACCTGCCGGGCGGCCCGGACTGTCTTCTCCACCAGCACCTCTACTACCGCCTGCTGGAAACCGGCCGCCACGTCGGCAAGGTTCAATTCCTCTCCCGCCTGGCACGCCCGGTTCAGGAGGTTTAATACCGCCGATTTAAGGCCGCTAAAACTAAAGTCCAGGCTGTCCTCTTCCAGCCATGCCCGTGGAAAATCGATTGCAAGGGGATTGCCCTCCAGGGCGAGTTTTTCCACCGCGGGACCCCCGGGGTAGCCCAGGCCCATGGCGCGAGCCACCTTGTCAAAGGCCTCGCCGGCGGCGTCGTCCCGGGTGCGCCCCATCACCCGCATCTCCCCATGCCCGGCCATGTACAAGATGCTGGTATGTCCCCCCGACACCACCAGGCATACCAGCGGTGGAGTAAGCCCGGGGTCTTCCAGAAAATTGGCGTAGATGTGCCCAACCAGGTGGTGCACTCCCAGCAGGGGCACCCGCAGGGCATAGGCCATCGCCTTGGCGGCAGACACCCCTACCAGGAGCGCTCCTACCAGGCCGGGACCATAAGTAACCGCGATGGCATCCAGGTCACCAAAGGTAACCCCCGCTGCATCCATAGCCCGTTGGATTACCACGGTGATATTTTCCAGGTGTTTGCGGGAAGCGATCTCCGGTACCACCCCCCCAAACTTCTGGTGGGTAGGTACCTGGGAAGAAATAATATTGGATTTTACCCGGTACCCGTCCGCCACCACCGCGGCGGAGGTCTCGTCACAACTGGTCTCAAGGGCTAAAATAGTACACTTCAATGCTGGCACCTGTATTCACCTCGCCCATATTATAACACAACAATGGTGAAAAACACTCCAGGACTCGCGGGCTGTAACCCCCGTGAAGCCCCGGACCAATCTTCTATCGAATGCGCTAATTCCATCGTTGATGTCAGCGCGTTAGCGGCGTGCTGGTTTGTCTAAGGGAACTGAAGCTAGCGTGAAACAGGCTTGTTGCGCCTGTGCCCGGATTACGCGGTAAGCCTGTACGCCTGCAGGGGAGGAGTAGAGTCCAAATTCAAGAATAAACGCGGATTTACTTTCTCCTCTGCTGAGGGTACAATTGCCCATATAACATGAAACTTAACAGGCGCTGAATTCCTGTTTGGAAGCGGGGGACCCACTTTTTTGGGGGTGAGTCTTACCGGGATGGTAAGTAGGGCCACTCTTTCGGCCCGAATCCGTCAGCTAACCTCGTAAGCGTGGAAGGAGCGGCGAGTATACACCTCCAGTTGCGGTGTATGCTTATTTAAATTCGCCAGTTCCAGGCGCGCTATCGCCTGGTGTTTTCTTTTTGTGGGAGGTGTTTCCCTTAATTACCAATAGACTTAGTCCGCCGCAGGTGCTGGTGACGGGTTTCGCCCTTACCATTCTCCTAGGCGCCTTTTTACTTTCCCTGCCGACCGCCACCGTTGACGGCCGGGGGCTACCCGTCATCGACGCCCTTTTTACCGCTACTTCGGCGGTGTGTGTAACCGGGTTGGTGGTAGTAGACACCGGCACAACCTTTACCACCTTTGGCCAGGTAGTGATCCTCCTGTTAATCAAGGTTGGCGGCTTGGGTTTCATGACCTTCGGCACCCTTTTCGCGGTGCTGGCGGGCAGGCGGATCTACTTTCGCGAGAGGCTGATCCTCCAGGAGGCGTTAAACCAGAACTCGGTGGAAGGCATTATCCGCATGGTACGTTACATCGCCATGGCCACCTTCCTTGTGGAAGGATTGGGGGCGGTGCTGCTGGCCGCCCGCCTGTCCGGAGAAATGGGCTGGAGCAGGGGCTTCTATATGGGTGTTTTTCACGCCGTATCCGCCTTTAACAACGCCGGATTTGACCTGATGGGCAATTTCACTAGCCTGACGGCCTATACCTCGGACTATTTCGTCTCCCTGGTGGTGGCATCGTTGTTTATCCTGGGTGGCCTGGGATTCGCCGTGTCCCTGGATCTGGTGCAGCACCGGCGGTTTTCCGCCCTGTCGCTGCACAGCAAGGTGGTTCTGACCACCACTGCTGGGCTCCTCGTGGCAGGCGTGTTGCTGGTGTACAGCCTGGAATACGGGAACCCCCAGACCCTGGGGTCCTTAAACGGCGGCACTAAGTGGCTCGCTTCCTTTTTCCAATCGGCTACCGCGCGTACCGCCGGATTTAATACCATCGATATAGCGAGCTTGAGGGTACCCACCCTGTTCATCATCATACTGCTGATGTTCATCGGGGCTTCCCCGGGTTCCACCGGGGGGGGGATCAAGACCACCACCTTCGCCGCCATTGTGCTGATGGTACGGTGTATTGTCATGGGCGAGGAAAACATTAACGCCTTCCAGCGGCGGGTAGCCGGACAACTGGTGCGAAAGGCCATGACCATCTTCTTTATTTCATTAACGGTCGTAATCGTCTCGACGCTGGCCCTCACCATCACGGAGGGAACTCCCTTGCTGCCCAGCCTCTTCGAGGCCACCTCGGCCTTCGGCACAGTGGGGTTATCCATGGGGCTCACCGGCCAGCTAACCCTGGCGGGTAAGATTGTGGTCATTATAACAATGTTTACCGGGCGCCTGGGGCCGCTCACCCTGGCCCTGGCCCTGGGCAATAATCACCGGAAGACCAACATCAAGTTTCCTGAAGATAAGATCAGTGTTGGATAGGAGTGACCATCCTTGAAAAAACAGTTCGCGGTGATCGGGCTGGGAAGGTTCGGGGCAAGCGTGGCCAAAACCCTTTACCAGATGGGCCATGACGTACTGGCGGTTGATAATTGTGAGGCCAAGGTGCAGGAGTTAACCGGTCGCGTCACCCAGGCTATCCAGGCTGACGCCCATAACGAGGAGGTCCTTAAGTCCCTTGGCATCCGGAACTTCGATACCGTGGTGGTAGCCATCGGTACGGACATCCAAGCCAATATCCTGGTCACCGTCATGTTGAAGGAACAGGGGGTCAGGTGCATTGTCGCCAAGGCCCAGAACGAACTCCACGGGAAGGTGCTGGCCAAGGTAGGAGCGGACAAGGTGGTCTACCCCGAAAGGGATATGGGGGTGCGCCTGGCTCATAACCTGGTGTCCACCAACCTCTTGGACCAGATTCAGCTTTCCCCGGAGTACAGCATTCTAGAGGTGGTGGCCACCCCCCGCATCGGCAACCAGACCCTGGGAAAACTCAACCTGCGGGCCAAGTACGGCATCAATGTACTGGCCCTGAAAAATGGGGACCAGGTGACGGTTTCCCCGGGCGCGGACGCTGCCATCCACCCCGACGATATAATGGTCGTGCTGGGGACGAAGAAGGGCATTGAAAATCTAATGAAGGTTATCCAATAAATAGCTTTGAGGTGAAAAGCATGCACCCGCGGTTGGCCAAATACCTGTTATTGCAAAAAATGAAGTCCACGGATGCCCTGAGGGATCTTTCCCGCCATAGCTTCCTGTTTGTGGATTGGCACCTGGAAACTCAAAAGTGTCTTGAAAAGATTTTCGGGGAGGGCTCTGCCGAGGCGGCGGAATTCAAAAAGATCCGTTTCCAGCCCAGGCCTAACCCGGAAAACTCCTACTGCTGCGACAAGAAGGAAGTGGTGCGGGCCTTTCAGGAGGGGCTGGCAGCGGCCAAGGCAACCCTTGAGTCCGCCGCCGGAAGGGTTGAGCGCTGCCATTCCCCAGGGACGGCCGTTACGAAATACAAGGCCCCGGGGAAAGAAAACTTTGTGGCCCTGGCCAACTACCCTGATGAAGCAGTGTTACTGGAAATGCTCCTTTGCCGGGCCGACATCGCCAAAGAAACAGGCCAACTGCCTGAAGAAGAGCGGGAAAGGCTAAATCGCCTGGTCGCCGAAGTATACGACCAGTTGATTTCCGACCGCCCAAACACGACGAGACTGCGAAACTTATCCCAACAACTCTCGGATTTGCTGGTCAGGCTGCCGGCCGTGATCTCTTCGGTAACAGGTCTTTAAATTATTTACGCCACGTTTGTGGTGCGAGCAACACCAAAACCGTGTACACTTCCAACCTCCCCACCAGCATCAGCACACTGAGGATCACCTTTGCCCCTGCGGGGAGATGGGCAAAGTTGGCCGCGGGTCCTACTGTCCCCAAGCCCGGCCCTACATTACCCAGAGTTGCCGCCACCGCGGTAAAACCGCTCACCAGGTCCATCCCATACGCCGACATGGCAAGCCATCCTAAAGAGGAAATACCTGTATAGAGGAAAAAAAACTGGAGGATGCTGATAACTACGTCACTAGGCATTGGTTTCTGGTTGATCAACAGCGGTAATATGGCCCTGGGGTGGACCATCCGTTTCAACTCCACCACCGACTGCTTTAACAGCACCAGCACCCGCCCAACCTTGATGGCGCCTCCGGTGGACCCGGCACACCCGCCGACAAACATCAGGATAACCAGCAGGGTTTTTACCAGTAGGGGCCACTTGTCGAAATCCGCAGTGGCATACCCGGTAGTAGTTATCATAGAAACTACCTGAAAGGCGGAAGCCCGCAAGGCAGCTTCAAACCCGCCGGCTACTTGACCGTAAACATAAAAAAGGGTCAATGCCGTCGCACCCAGCACAAGGAAAAGATAGAGCCGGAACTCTTCATTTCGCCAAAAACAGGCAAGATTTTTCCCTCTCAGGCACTGGTAATAAAGGGCGAAATTGGCGCCGGCCAGAAACATAAAGACAATAATGATCCACTGGATCCATGGGCTGGTATAAAAGCCGACGCTGGCATTCCTGGTGGAGTAGCCGCCGGTCGCCATGGTGGTGAAGGTGTGATTCATGGCATCGAATAGCGACATGCCCGCCACCCACAAGAGCAGCATCTCTGCCAGGCTGATTAGCAGGTATGTGAGCCACAGGATTTTAGCCGTTTCCCGGATACGGGGCTTAATCTTTTCCGGTACCGGGCCGGGCGACTCCGCCTTAAACATCTGTACCGCGCCGGCGCCCATTTGAGAAAGGATCGCCACAAACAATACCACGATTCCCATTCCGCCGAGCCACTGGGTTAGACTGCGCCAAACCAGGGTTGAGCGTGAGACCACTTCGATGTCGGTCAGTACAGTGGACCCGGTGGTGGTGAATCCGGAAACGGTTTCAAAAAACGCGTCTATGAAACTATCGAAGGTACCCGTCAAAAGGTAAGGCACCGAGCCAAACAGAGAAGCAACCAACCACCCCAGAGCAACAATCGCAAAGCCTTCTCGCGGTCGAACCTCGTCACTACCCGGGACAATGCGAAAGAGGATTATCCCGGACCCCACTGTAGCAAAGGCGGAAAACAGGTACACCCACAGATCTTGTTCTTTGAAGTAAACAGCCCAGATCGCCGGGAGCAGCATGGAAACACCTACAATCATCAACAACCGGGCGAGTGCTTTGCAAATAGTGTCGATGCGCATGGCTACCCCCTACATTGCCGCGAAGAACCGCTCTACTTTAGAAACCGCCTCAGGCAGCGCAAACACAATCACGTGGTCGCCGGGCAGCAATATATCTGAACCGGAAGGAATGATCACCTTGCCCTCCCTGACCACCGCCCCAATAAGGGCGTTCCCGGGAAATTTGAGGCTGGTAAGAGTTCGATTGATTATGTCGGCGCGTTGTGGGACAATAATCTCCATGGTCTCTGCCTTGGCCCCGTCGAGGAGACTCACCGACACTATGTCTCCGCGCCGGATATACTTGAGAATTGCTCCCGCGGTAAGGGTCCGCGGGCTGATGGCCACATCTATCCCGATCTTTTCCACCAGGGGAACATAATCCGAGCGCTGGATCTGGGCAATCGTTTTCTTGGCGCCCAGTTCTTTGGCCAGCAGGGAAACCAACAGGTTTACCTTGTCGTCACCGGTCACCGCCACAAACAAGTCAACTTTTCCCGCATCTTCTTGCTCTAACAGTTGGATATCCGTCCCGTCACCATGAAGAACCATGGTCCTGGAGAGTTGTTCGGAAATACCCCGGCACTTTTGCAGGTTTTTTTCCAACATTTTTACTTTAACACCTTTTTTCTCCAGCAGTGTGGCCAGGTAAAAGCCCAGGCGCCCGCCCCCGAGAATAAACACTGATTGAATTCTCCTTCTTTCGCGTCCCAGCAGCCTTTCCACTGTTTTCATTACCCGGGTTTCCGCCACCACAAATACTTGATCCCCGGAAAGCAACCTGTCATCTCCCCGGGGTACAATCATGTTCCCGTTCCTGATTATGGCCGCGATTAGATAGGGGTTGGAAAACTTCAACTCCTTCAGTTTCTTGTTCACTACCGGAGCGTCAGCGGTGATAGGAAGCTCCACCAGCATGACCTTGCCTTCAGCGTAGTACTCCACGTTAAGGGCTTCAGGCACGTCCACTAATTCCGCGATATGCTTTGCCGCCACTCTTTCCGGGTTGATAATCAGGTCAATTCCCAATGAATTGGTACAAGCCAGCGCCCCCGTATCCACGTATTCCGGGTTGCGAACCCGGGCGACAGTACGGGGTACCCCCAACGACTTGGCCAAAAGGCATGCAACCATGTTCAACTCGTCCAGTTCGGTGACGGCAATTAAAAGTTCTGCTTCCCGGATCTTTGCTTCTTCTAACACGCTCAGGCTGGCCCCGTTACCCCGGATGGTCTGAACGTCCAGGTTATCCTCCACTACCTGGCACCGCTCAGGATCGTTCTCCACTACAACCACGTCATGATTTTCCCGGGAAAGAATTTGCGCGATGTTAAAGCCGACTTTCCCTGCTCCCATAATGATTACGTGCACCCACACTCACTCCCCAAAAATACAGACTACTGCTCCGGCTGAGGCCCCAAACCTGTTGCTTTAAATATGACACCTATATGCAGCATTATAATAAAGATAACGCTTGGCAACAACATATTACCACACCTGTAATGTGAAAAAACTCTAAAGGATTTTCCACATGATAATGGCGTCCTCGCCGGTATCGGTATAGTAGCCCTTGCGGACACCGGTGGCACGAAAGCCCATGTGCTCGTACACCCGCTGGGCAGCCTGGTTGGACTTACGCACCTCCAAGGTGATGCGGTCCGACCCCCGCAGCAGGGATTGGCGCATGAGTTCCGCCAAAAGCAGGTGGCCAAAACCCTTGCCCCGGTACTGGGGATGTACCGCCACGTTGGTGATGTGGGCTTCGTCCAGGATGATCCACATCCCCGCATACCCCATTACCCGGCCGTCGACCCGGCAGACGAAGTAGTGGGCAAACTCGTTTTCCCGTAATTCGCTCAAAAAGGAGTTTCGGGACCACGGGGTGGGGAAAGACAATTTTTCTATTTCCAGCACCTGCTCCAGGTCTTTTTCCTGCATGCGGTCTATCGTATAGTCCAACAACTTCACCTTCAGAAAGCGCTTTATACTTTATAGTAAATCGAGATAGAAGTAATTTTTCATGGCGATTAAGCGCTGTGATTTACCAGAAGCAGGGAACAGGAGGCCGGAGGCAAGATTGCTTGTCGGAATTGGCTTCGCAATTCCTTCCCCTTTTCCTGCTTCTTGCTTCCTGCCTCTTGCCTCCTGCCTCTTGCCTCCTGTTAAGTTCCTCCCGACTCTCGTTGCCGCTGGGCCCACCTGGCTTCCGCTTCAGAAGGGCGGATGTAGATTGGTTTCAAGGCATGCAGGTCGTCGGCGTGTCCCTTGCCCAGCAGCCTGAGGCCCAGTTCCGCCACCTGCGCCGCCCGTGGCAGAACATGGGTCTTGGGAGCGTACCTTACCCTTTCCCCCAGATGCCTTGTAAAAGTGTCGCCGTAGACCGGAACACCGTCGCCCAAAAGGGTAACCGGCCCCTCCTGCTGCGCCAGCATGCCGGTTAGCTGCTCCGGGCTGATGGCAAGGTAGCCGGTGAGACGATTTAACTCTTCATCCTTCCATTGATAGAGGGCGGTATAAACCTCCTGTTTACGGGCGTTCAGCACCGGGCAGATGATTCCCCGCACACCGGCGGCATTCCAAGCCAGCCCGTCCAGCGTGGGAACCCCCACCAGGGGCAGCCCGGTGACCTGAGCCAGGCCTTTGACGGTAGCCAGGCCAATCCGTAATCCCGTGAAGGATCCCGGCCCGATAGCTACAGCCAGACCGTCCAGGTCTGCCAGGGTCAGGTCCGCTTCCGCCAAAAGGCGGGCTAGCATGGGCATCAGCCGCTGGGAGTGGGTTTTTCCGGTGTTGAGAAAAAACTCCGCCACCAGGCGCTCTTGATCCACGATGGCGATCCCCGCCACATTGGTGGCACTGTCCAGACCTAGTACTCGCATTCCTTTTCCAGCTCCTCGACCAACTTTTCCGGACCCGTGCCCACCGCCTTAACGGTTACCAACCGGCCTTCTCCTTGCAGGGGTTGGATGCTAACCTCCAGGTAATTGTCCGGTAATAGGGAAGTGACCCTATCTGCCCACTCGATGACCGTAACCCCGTCTCCGAAGATGTATTCCTCTAACCCCAGGTCCTCTAACTCTTCAGGTCTTTCCAACCGGTAGGCATCCACGTGGTAAAAAGGTATCCGGCCCCTGTATTCGTGGATAATGGTAAATGTCGGGCTGGTTACCGGTCCCTCCACTCCCAGCCCCACGGCGATGCCCTGGGCCAGGGTGGTCTTCCCGGCTCCCAGGTCCCCGGCCAGGCAAACCACGTCTCCCGGGAGCAGTAAGCCACCCACGCGGGCGCCCAGGTGGCGCATCGACTCCGGGGTGGGGATTTGGATCACATACACCGGCTTCACACCTCTAATCTATGCTGCCGCTTCCATCCAGCTTATTATTCCCGCTAATTATCCGGACCAACCGCTCCAGTGATCTCCCGGTAGGCATCCCGCACCCGCTGGAAGTCATCCCATGCAGGCCGTTTCTTGGAGGGATCCCTCAACAGGGCCGACGGGTGAAAGGTGGGCATGATTTTGACCCCATGCTTTTCTACCCACTTCCCCCTGCCGGCGATAATGGAAAAATTTGGTTCTATCAGGGTCTTGGCTGAGATGGAACCCAGGCAAACAATAATTTTGGGCTGAATCAAGGCTATTTGGGCCTCCAACCAGGGTAAACAGGCCTTGATTTCCTCACCGTTGGGCGGCCGGTTGGAGTTGCCCCCTATGTAGCCGCCGCTCGCGGATCTCATGTTCTGGGGACGGCACTTCACCACGTTGCAGATATATACATTAGAACGGCCGATTTCCGCCGCGTCGAGGATGCGGTCCAGGAGCCGGCCCGCGGGCCCTACAAAAGGTATACCCTGTTGGTCTTCCTGGGCGCCCGGGCCTTCTCCTACCAGCATCAGGGGAGAGGCCGGGTTGCCATCCCCAAACACAACGGAGTGCCGTCCTTGATAAAGGCCGCATTTCTGGCAGGATCCAGCCTCGTATTCAACTTCCTTTAAGGTAGCCAATAAGTCCACCATCCAGCAAACCACCCCGATGATTGTTTCGCTGCCGGGGCAAATAATCCTCCTACCTCCCTCAAACCCGCTCTTCTTGTAAAAATAATTCAGGCTTACCCCGAAGCAGGGTAAGCCCATTATATCCGGACATATGTTGGGACATAAATCTTTTTGCTTTCCAGATGGGGTATTTTGCCAGAGTACGGTGGCTTTATATCTTTCCAATAATGAAAAGGAAAAGGAGAATGATGAGCAGGATCCTTCCCAATCCTCTTGCTTTAAAGAAAGGGCTAAGATCTTCCAGTTCAATGTTGTCCATCGTCTTCCCTCCCATATGCGTTTCCTTTAACATCATATGGCAGGATCAACAAAGATGTTTACGAATCCCCCACCTGCGGCATGGCGCCCCAGAACTCGGGATCCCAGAACCGATCCAGGTCGGCTTCGGTGATGTCCGCGACCAGGTCAAAGGGCGGAAGTTTCTCCTGCCGGAAGAAATCGGGCAACCGGTCATGGGCGCGGGTCAGGCCGGCAGCCAGGTTAAAGGCCCGTTCACGCTTGATCACTTCCTTGCCCAGGTCCGCGATGAACCCCGGCATCAGCTCCAGCCCGTAAGCGGCGTTCAGCACGTCCACCATCAGTTGGGGCTTTTGGCCTACCGCCGGAACAACAAACATGCACATGCCCAGGGTATCGTACGCTGCTATGTTAACCTGAACGTTCCGGGACAGCTCCATCTGTCCCTGGGGAGAGTGGTGGTTTACCGGCGCCCTTACCGTCACCCCAGCGGTATGGTCACCACCCATGGGCGACATGGAGTAGGTGACGGTCATGCCCTTGATCGCCCGGGGTTCGTGGGCTGCCAGGGATTGTCCCTTAACGGAGGGAACACGGGTCACGCCCAGGACCCTTCCCGTCGTGACAGCACCCTGGCCCAGCACCCTGCCCAGCAAGGTAGCCTCGCCGATGGTCTCAATCAGTTGGGCTGCCATCCCGGCATCGCCAAATCCCAGCACCCCGGCCTCCATGGCCACCCCCAGGGCGGCCCCCACCTCGATGACATCGGCGCCGATGTCATTACAGAGGTAGTTCAGCCGGGCAATGGCGTCCAGGTCGCCGATACAGAGGTTGGAACCCAGGAGTCCCAGGGACTCGTACTCCAGGGGCGATACCGCCGCCCGGCCGTCCGGCCCGGGGAACACGTTGGAACAGCGGATCATGCAGTTGGTCATGCAGCTGTGGGTGGTCTTACCCTCCCCGCCCCGGTCCAAAATCAACTGCCGGAGCGCGTCCCCGTCAATTCTCTCCGCATCGTCGAACCTGCCCAGGCTGAAGTTCCTGGTAGGCAGGCCTCCCAGAGCGTTAACAGTTGCCATGGCACCGGCGGTACCATACCGCGGGTATGATACGGCGGTCTGGGGAGTTTCCCGTAAAGCGCCGTGGAAAGCCCGGACAGCCGCCCGGAACTCGTCCGGCCGGGCGATGGGTATCCCCTTTGTCTTACCCCGGTCCGCTGCCGGGGGATCAACCACCACGGCTTTGAGCCCTTTGGAACCCATCACCGCTCCCATCCCGCCCCGCCCGCAGGCCCGGCTGGGCGTACCGTCGGCGTCATTGACAAACACCCCGGCCACCGCCAGCAGGTGTTCACCGGCAGGACCGATGGCGATACTGGCGGTGCGGGCGCCGTACCGTTCAGCCAGCCGCTCCCGCAAGGCGTAATTGCCGAGGCCCTTGTAATCTGAGGCAGGATGCAGCTCGGCCTTTCCCGGGGCCAGGTAAAGGACGAATTGCTCTCCGGGCGCCGGCTGACCTTCTACGATCACCGCCCTGATCCCTAACAGGGCCAGTTGTTCACCTCCGACCCCTCCCGCGTTGCTTTCCTTGGCCCCACCGGTCAGCGGGCTCTTGGCGCCCACCGATAGCCGGGCGGAACTGCTTAAAGGCGTCCCGGCCAGGGGCCCGGCAGCGATAATCAGCTTGTTTTCCGGGCCAAGGGGATGGCACGTGGGAGGAACCTCCTTTAACAGGACCTTGCCGATGAGGCCCCGGTTCCCCAACAGCACGTCAGCACCGGCGAGAGGTTCCCGCCGGATGCTTCTCTCATGCATGTTCACCCTGAGGATTTCCATCTTCTTCAACCTCCATTATTACAGGGCACTGGTCAGGATTTCGGCCATGCCCTCCACGCTAGCCCGCCGGGGATTGTTCCGCAGCAGCCGGGTTACCCCCATGGTCTTCTCCGCCAACCCGGGAATATCCTCCCCGGTAACCCCCAGATCGCGCAGGCGGGAGGTCATCTTGATATCCCGGATCAGGGACTTGACGGCGTCCACGCCCTTCTGGGCGGCTTCCTGACGTGACAGTCCCGCCGTATTCTCTCCCAACAGTACCGCTATCTCGGCAAGCTTTTCCATCCGTACCGGCAGGTTGTACTGCATCACATGGGGCAGCAGCAGGCCGCAGAGCACCCCGTGCGGAGCGTGGGTCAGGGCGCCTACCGGGTAGGCCAGGGCATGGGCGGCACCCACCCCCGAGTTGGAATAGGCCAGGGCAGCGGTCACGCTTCCCAGGGCCATATCGTGGCGGGCTTCCACGTTCCGCCCCTGGTCCACGGCTGTCCTGAGGCTCCCGCCAATCAGCCTGATGGCCTCCCGGGCCAGGGTATTGGTCAGCTGGTTGGACCCGTGGTACAGCACTTCCTCATCGGGTTTGATGGGGAGGTATCTATAATCAATGCCGGTGAACGCCTCCACCGCGTGACAAAGCGCGTCCATGCCGGTGGAAGCGGTAATGGCCGGCGGCAGTTCCAGGGTGAGGAGCGGGTCCACCAGCGCCACCCGGGGGCGCAGGTAGTTATCGGAGATCCCGACTTTGACGTTATTGACCTCATCGGTAAGCACCGCCGAGGGGGTGATCTCCGACCCGGTCCCGGCTGTGGTGGGAATAGCGACCAAAGGCAGTACCGGACCGGGCACTTTGGATTCTCCGAAGTAATCAGCCGGCTCCCCGCCGTGGGTTAAAAGGAGGGCCAGGGTTTTGGCGATGTCCATGGAACTTCCGCCCCCCAGGCCCACCACCAGGTCGCACTTTTCTCCCTTTACTTCCTGGTAGCCCTCGACGGCCCTGGCCACCCGCGGTTCGGGTTCCGCCCGGTCGTAGGAGACAACTCCCACCCCGGCGTCCTTTAACAACCCTTCAACCGTAGCCAAGAGGCCCGCCTTGGCCAGCCCCGGGTCGGTCACTACCAGTACCCGCGACCCGCCCAGTTTCTTGACAATTGAACCAAGCTTGTTTACAGACCCGTTGCCAAAGACCATCTCTCCGGCGATGGCAAAACCAAAAGCGTTACGCATTCTTCCCGCCTCCTTGTAGTTGCTAGTGACTGGCGACTAGCCTGCATGCTGCTGACCAAACCGGGTTAATTATCTCAACTCGCTTTCGCTAAGAACAGCCCGGCAGATGGCGTCGCCCATCTCGGCCGTGGTCGCCTTACCGCCCAGGTCCGGGGTGCGTACCTCGCCGGCAACCAGGACATTTTCGATGCTGTCCAGGACCAGCTTGGCCAGTTCAGGCTCTCCCAGGTGGTCCAGCATCAGGCTGGCGCTCCAGATCTGGCCGACAGGATTGGCGATCCCCTTCCCGGCGATATCCGGCGCCGATCCGTGCACCGGCTCAAACATGGAGGGGTAGGTTCCCTCGGGGTTGATATTTCCCGACGGAGCCATCCCCAGCCCGCCGGCGATAGCCCCTCCCAGGTCGGTGAGGATGTCTCCGAAGAGGTTGGAAGCCACTACCACGTCGAAGGTTTCGGGCCTGCTGACAAAAAAGGAAGCAAGGGCGTCGATGTGGCTCAGGTTGGCGGCAACCTCAGGAAATTCCTGCCCAATCTCCTTGAACACCTCGTCCCAGAACGGCATGGCGAAGTTAATCCCGTTGGACTTGGTGGCCCCGGTGAGTTTCTTTTTAGGGCGGGACGCAGCCAGACGGTAGGCGTAGCGGACCACCCGCTCCACCCCGAAACGGGTAAAGACCGAGTTCTGTACCGCCATTTCGTAAGGGGTTCCCTGGTGCAGCCTCCCGCCCATGTTGGAGTATTCACCCTCCGTGTTCTCACGGAGGACAATGAAGTCGATGTCCTCCGGGCCTTTTTCCCTTAAAGGGCTGCTTAACCCGCGCAACAGTTTTACCGGCCGCAAGTTTACATACTGCTGGAAACCACGGCGGATCTTAAGGATCAGGTCCCAGACGGAAACATGGTCGGGTACCGCGGGGTGCCCGATGGCGCCCAGGAAAATACAGTGGTAGTTCTTCAATACATCCAGGGCGTCGGCCGGCATCATCACCCCGTGTTCCAGGTAGTAGGCGCAGTTCCACGGGAATTCGGTAAACCGGAATGACAACCCGCCGTGCACCCGGGCGACAGCCTCCAGCGCCTTGACCCCTTCCCGGGCCACCTCCGGCCCAATCCCGTCTCCGGGGATCAGTGCGATTTCATACCTTTTCATTTGACTTCACTCCAAAATCCTAAATTAATTCACCCCATGCCGGGGTGTTTTACAGCATGAAACTCCCGTGCCATGAGCAGCACGGCTCCTGGCGTGTATAACAGCCAAGAGCCGTCTCCCGGAATATTCAATTCCATACCAGCACACCTACTTGAAGAGTCCCAGCATCGTGGGCAGCCACAGGGTGATCTGGGGAACGTAGGTAATAATGAAAATGTCCAATACCAGGACCGCCAGGTAGGGGACCAGCATCCTGGCCATGTCCTCGATGCGTATCTTGGCGATATTACAGGTAACGAACAGGTTGATGCCCAGGGGTGGTGTCACCATCCCCACCGCCAGGTTGACGATCATCACCAGCCCGAAGTGGATGGGGTGAATACCCAGTTGCACCGCAATGGGGAACAGCAATGGGGTCAGGATGATCAACGCCGCCGAGGTTTCAAACATGGTGCCCACGAACAGCAACAGGATGTTGACCAGGAGCAGGTAAACGAGTGGGTTGGTGGAAATAGACATAAAGGTTTCGGCGATCATCTGCGGCACCCTTTCCCGGGTCATGATCCATCCAAACAGCGACGCGTTGGCGATGATGATCATGATTATCGAGGTCGTGATCGCGGAAGAAGCCAGGATATCTTTCAGGTCTTTCACCTTGATCTCCCGGTAGATGAATAAACCTACGATCAACCCGTAGAATACCGCCACCACCGCCGCCTCCGTGGGAGTGAATACCCCGCCGTAAATACCGCCAAGGATAATTAGCGGCATCAAAAGCGCCAGGATCGCGTCTTTGAAAGCCACCCAGGTTTCTCTCAAGGAAGCCCGCTCAGAGCCCACGTAGCCGTTCTTCCTGGAAATGAAATAGGCGACAAGCATCAGAGTGCCGGCAATCAGGACCCCGGGCATGATCCCGGCAATAAAGATGGTGCCGATGGACTGCTCGGCCATCACGCCAAACAGTACCATGGGGATGCTGGGCGGGATAATGACCCCCAGTTCACCGGAGGAGGCCACAGTAGCCGAGGCGAAGTTGATGCCGTAACCCCGCTTGACCATCGCCGGGATGAGGATGGAACCGATGGCCGCCGCCGTGGCCGCGCTGGAACCGGAAATAGCGGCAAAAAACATGCAGGTCGCTACTGTCACCAGCGCCAGCCCACCGGTGATCCGTCCCACCAGGCAGGTGGCAAACCGGATCAGCCGGCGGGAAATACCGCCGTTTTCCATCAAGTTCCCTGCCAGGATGAAGAAGGGGATGGCCATCAGGGGGAAGGAGTCAACGGAGGCAAACATCCGCTGGGCAATCAGGGTCAACGGCACCTTGCCCTGGACGATCAGGGCCAGCGTGGAGGAAGCCCCCAGGGAAAAGGCGATGGGCACGTTCAGCAAGAAGAATACTATCAACCCCACAAACAGGAAAACTCCCATTAACGCTGCCCCCCCCATCGCTCTAGATTTACCGCCACGGTATTCATCAGCATCAGTACCGCCCCCACCGGCACAGCCAAGTAGGGCCATGACATGGGTATCTGCATCGCCGGTGAGAACTGCCTGGCGGTGACTCCGGTCATCTTAATCCCGTAGTAGAGCACCACCAGCAAGAAACAAAACGTAATCAACGATACCAGGTTGATCGCTGCCCGTTTCAGCACCGGGGGTAAAAGACCCACCGCCACTTCCATCCCGATCAGGGCTTTATTGCGCACTCCCAGGCTGGCCCCCAGGAAGGTTATCCAGACCATCAGGTACCTGGCCACCTCCTCCGACCAGGTCAGGGGGGCTTCCAGCACAAACCGGTAGATCACCTGGGCAAACACCACTACTGACATGGTGGCCAAGAGGATCACGACCACCCAGGTGACCACACGGTTGATCTGATCGATACCCTTGACAATCGTCTGCATTTTTTCACCTCTCTTGCAGATAGTGGGCGGGATGGCTTCCCGCCCACTATTGTAAGACCTCGCTTGGGTTTTCGCAATTACTTTACTTGGTGTTGATGATCTGGTCAATCAGGTCCTTGCCGAACTTGCTTTCAAACTGCTGGTACACTGGTTTGGTTGCTTCCAGGAAGAGGCTCTTGTCCACTTCGGTCACTACCATGCCCTTTTCCTTCAGCTTGTCTACCTGCTCGGCAGTCTGCTGGGCAATGAGATTGCGCTCATAGGCGCCCGCTTCCTTGCCAGCCTTCTTGAACGCTTCTTTTTGCTCGTTGCTCAGCTTGTCCCATGTCAGCTTGCTGATCATCAGCGGGGACGGAGAGTAGAAGTGTCCGGTAAGGGACAGGTACTTCTGCACTTCGTACAAACGGTTATTGTAAATAATCGGGATCGGGTTTTCCTGGCCGTCCATGGCGCCGGTTTGCAGCGCGGTGAACAGCTCTGAGAAGGCCATGGGAGTGGGGTCAGCACCTAGCTGCTTGAAGGCGGCCATGTGCACCGGGTTCTCCATGGTACGCAGTTTTAAGCCTTTCAAGTCTTCCGGCTTCTTGACTTCCCGCTTATTGTTGGTAACGTTGCGGAAACCGTTTTCCCAGAAGGCCAAACCGATAATTCCGGCTTTTTCCAGTTCACCCATGAGTTTGTCGCCGATGGGGCCGTCCAGAACTTTGTAGGCGTGCTGCTCGTCACGGAACAGGAACGGCAGGTCCACCACACCCATCAGAGGAGCGAAGCCACCGATGGGGCCGGTGGAAGACAGCACCACGTCTACGCTGCCGATCTGCATACCTTCAACCAGTTCCCTTTCCGCGCCCAGGGAAGAGTTAGCGAAAATCTGCAACTGGACTTCACCGTTAGTGTACTGTTCCACCAGTTCCTTGAACTTGACCAGTCCCAGGTGATACGGGTGGGTTTCAGCCACCGAGTGCCCGGCCTTCAGCACCAGCGGTTCCTTCTTGCCCGCATCTGGCTGCTTCCCGGCATCGCCGGCGGGCTGCTTGCCGCCACCGCCGCAACCCGTGATCAAACCGGCCACCAAAACCAAAACCAGCGCCACAACCAGAACCTTCTTCATAGATGCCCTCCTTAATAAGTTTTTTCTATTACCTTAACCAGGTTGGCAAGAACCCGGTTATAAGGTACATTGATGTTGAGCCTTTCCGCCTCGCGAACAATGGCCCCGTTGATGGAGACGATTTCGGTTTGCCGCCTGTTCGAAACGTCCTGCAGCATTGAAGAGCGGTTGGCCGCCGTGGCCCGGCACACGCTGTGGACATGTTCTTTCGGGTTGTCCACCTCCAGCATGATGCCCTTGGCGGCCGCCACCTGTTCTACCTCCGAGACAGCAGCATCCATAATCTCCACCAGTTCGGGGTATTTCAACAGGTCGCCGTTCTGCAAGCCGGTGATGGCGGTCAGGGCGTTCACCCCCACGTTGGTCACCAGCTTGGTCCAGATCATCCCTACAGCGTTGTGAGAGACTTCGGTTTCCAGCCCCGCTTCGTTAAATATCCTCACAACCTCTTCCATTCCCGCGGGGGCGGTGCCGGCAACCGGCCCGATATGGGTCTTACCCACGCCGGCATGGCGAATCTTTCCGGGGCCCAGCAAGGTGCATCCCTGGGAGGTAACGCCAGCCAGCACCCGCTCACTGTCCACGTGGGCAGCAATGGCTTCAATATTACCCAGGCCATTTTGCAGGGTCAGCACCAGGGTCGCGGGACCGATACAGTCCCGGACCTGCTCCACCGCCCGGGCGGTTTGAGTGGACTTGACAAAGATAATCACCAGGTCTGCTATCCCGATCTCCGCCACATCAAGAGTGGCCTTTACCGGGATGACGTGTTCTCCGTCCTGATCCACAATGGTCAGACCAAGATCATTCATTGCCCGGACGTGCTCGGGCCAGACGTCGTAAAGCCATACATCCACTCCCAGCCTGGCAAGGTAGCCGCCATAGAGGCAGCCCATAGCGCCGGATCCGATTACTGCTACTTTCACCCTACCACCCCCCTAAGCGCTGTGATAAACTTCGCCGGTATTAATACAACCTGTCCAGGCCTTCCGCTTTAAAGGTGAAGCTGTGTTTCTCCTCGGGGAACTCGCCGGCGCGCACTTCTTTCACCCAGGTGTTTAGAGCATCCACGATTACCGGGGAAAGGTTGGCGTACTGCTTGACAAACTTGGGGGTAAACCTTTCGAATAAGCCCATCATGTCGTGGAAGACCAGCACCTGGGCGTCGCACTCGATCCCGGCACCAATGCCCAGGGTTGGGATACTGACCTTCTCGGTAATCAATTTGCTGATAGGGGTGGGAACGCACTCCACCACCACAGAAAAGGCACCGGCCTGTTCAAGACTCTTGGCATCGTCAATCAGCTTCCGCGCACCTTCGGCGTCTTTGCCCTGAACCTTGAACCCGCCCAACTGGGAAACCGTCTGGGGAGTAAGACCGATATGGCCCATCACAGGAATCCCGGCCTTCACGATGGCCTGAACGATCTCGGCTACTTCCTGGCCGCCTTCCAGCTTGACACAGTCGGCGCCGCCTTCCTTCATAATGCGGGTGGCGTTGCGGATAGCCTGCTCTTTGCTCTCGTTATACGAGCCAAAAGGCATGTCTCCGACGATAAAGGTATTGGGAGCGCCCCGCACCACCGCCTTGATGTGATGCAGCATCTCTTCCATGGTTACCGGTACGGTGTTGCTGTAGCCCAGCACCGTCATGCCCAGGGAGTCACCCACCAGGATCAATTCGACTTCCGACTTGTCCACCAGCATGGCGGTGGGATAGTCGTAAGCGGTGACCATGTGAAACTTCTGCCCTGCCTGCTTCATTTCCTTCAACTGGATTACGTTGACCTTCTTTTTAGGCATTACTGAGGCCCCTCCTTTTTTCACCATCAGAAAGTATAACTTTCTGTGGCATAAGTGCAACTAAGGCTTCCGCCTGCGCCAAAGGCTTGCCGCAAGCCAAGTTTTCTTTACTATATGCTTCCCCAGCGAGCCGGATCGCCCCGCATGGGTTCACCCCAATTTTGTTCCGCTTTCCGGAAAGGGTGTTCCTTCTTAGGCCCCAAAAAAAAATTCCTTCCACCCGGACAACCCTAAAAACGGTGTTTTGTTCCGCTTACCGGAACGCTCTTTCCGATAAATGATCATTTAAATAAGCCCGGTAACCGAGCTGTTCGGAAATCTTACCCGCTGTTTCCCGCACCCGCGGGATCAGCGACTGGAGGGTGTTGCCTGTCATGCGGACTCCCGGGGCAGCTATACTGATAGCGGCCACCACTCTCCCAAGATGGGAAAAGACGGGTGATCCCAGGCAGAAGATACCTTCAAAATACTCCGCGTTGTCGATGGCATAACCCTGTTCCTTCACCCGGGCCAGTTCGTGTCTCAGCAGGAACGGGTCGGTGATGGTATTGGGAGTATAGCGCCTGAACGTTGTTGCCTTTAAAACCCTCTCCAATTCCTCGACAGACAGGTTGGCCAAAATAGCTTTCCCCAGCCCGCTGCAGTAAGCGGGTACCCTTTTACCAACGTCAAGGCCGATCCGCAGGGGTTCACGGCTTTCCCACCGTTCGATGTAGATAACCTCGTGATTGTCCAGTACGGCGAGGTTGACAGTCTCGTTGCAGCTCGCAAAGAGTTTTTCCAGATAAGGAGCCGCCATCTTCCGGATCCCGGTCCGGTTAACCACCTGGCTGCCCATTTCAAACAGCTTGAGGGTCACCGAGTACTTGCCGCTATTGCCTTGCCTCACCAGGCCCATCAATTCCAGCGTGGACAGCAACCGGAAAACCGTGCTCTTGCCCATTCCCAGGGAGTGGCTTAACTGGGTAATCCCCAGTTCTTCCTCCCGGCAAAGAGCCTCCAGGACCGCAAAGGCTCGCTCAATCGACTGTACCGACTCCTGGAACGGTTTTTTGGCCATAGAACTCCCCCTTTGGACCGGAGGTTAAATATCTCTTTCTTCTTTCATGTTTGTTAATTTCGACAATCTTGAGCAGAATCCTGCATGCGCCATACACTGATTTTGGGTAATCTTTCAAATCAGAGCTAAACCACGCCTGCTCTACCCTATCATTTGGAAGTAGTTCGCCAGACTAACATTGCTCCAAGTATATGTTGCATTCGCTCCCATTGTGGGAAGAAAGGTCCCCTACTGTGGTTTTCCACTGCTATAACAAAGCGGCAAGCTGGTACCAGTAAGTGTACAGTGCCCGCAGCCCCAGGTCAAAGTTCTCCAGGTTGAAGTGCTCGTTGGGGGCATGGATGTTCTCGTCGTTCAAGCCAAACCCCATCATCACAGATGGCGCGTTCAGCACCGAAGCGAAGATGCCCACTACCGGAATGGAACCGCCCGCCCTGATAAACTTGGCCTCCTTACCGTAGACCTCCGTGAGGGCCGCCTGGGCCGCCCGGATGGCGGGGTGGTCAATGGGAGTAATGCAGGCCAGGGCATTACCCGGCTCCCGTTTGAACGAGACGGTTGCACCTGGAGGACAGACTTTCGCAAGGTGGGACTTTATTGCATCCAGCACCTTGTCCGGTTCCTGGTCGGGAACCAGCCGGCAGGTGATCTTGGCGCCAGCCCGGGCTGGGATGACGGTCTTGGTACCCTCATCCTGGAAGCCGCCCCAGATCCCGTTAATCTCCAGCGTTGGGCGGGCCCACAGGCGCTCAAGCACTGAGAAACCTGGTTCTCCGGGTAGAGCGTTTACACCCAACTCCCGTTTTAGCGACTCCTCGTCAAACTCGAGAGAGTCAAAGGAGCCCTTCTCCTCCCGGGTCAGTTCCCGGACCTGATCATAGAAGCCCTCGACGGCGATCCGGCCGTCAACTTGACGCAGCGAGGCCAGCATACTGACGAGAGCGTGGACCGCGTTGGGCGCCGCGCCGCCGTAGGTGCCTGAGTGGAGGTCGCCATTGGCGCCGGCCACATGAACCTCCATCGCGGCCAGCCCCCGCACAGCGTATGTAAGTGACGGTACACCGCGGGCATAGAGACTGGTGTCAGAGATGACCACCACGTCAGCCTTCAGGAGTTCCTTGCGCTCGTTCAGCAAACGGGTCAGGTTGCCGGAGCCAATCTCCTCCTCACCTTCAATTAGGATTTTCACGTTGAGAGGAAACTTTCCGTTGAACTTTAAAATTACCTCAATCACCTTGAGGTGCATAAAGATCTGGCCCTTGTTGTCATGGGCGCCGCGGGCGTAAAGCTTGCCGTCCCTGATGGATGGCTCAAAGGGCGGAGTCTCCCACAGGTCCACAGGGTCAACCGGCTGCACGTCGTAGTGGCCGTAAATAAGGGCAGTCGGCTTACCCGGTTGGTCCAAGCGTTCCGCATAGACAGCGGGGTGGCCGCCCGTCTCCATGATGGCAACCCCCTCCATACCGATCCGGTGCAACTCCGCCTCCAGCCACCGGGCAGCGCGCCGCATGTCGTCCTTGTGGGCGGAGAGGGCGCTAATGCTGGGAATCCGCAGGAACTCACCCAACTGGGACAGGTGCTCTTCCCGGTGCTCCATGAAGTATTGATCCGCGTTCATGTTCATTTCAACCTCGTTTCTTGATATTTCCTCCAGGTTAGGTCAGCCAGAGTTGTCTATCGGATTCCGTAAAGGTTCACTACAACATCTTTCGCAACCCACAGCTTGAAGTCCTTACTATTCAGTTCATACTTCGGTCATTTCCCATCCTTAGTTTTGCCTACGACCAGCTTATCTACCAGCACCCGTTCAGCCGTTTGATATACCTTCTACAACCGGATTCTCTGTTAAGGCGAATTTTTCCTGCCTGTCCGGAGGCTCAATCTGTTAAAAGCAAACCTTCTTGGAGTTGGACCTACCCCATACGAAGCAATCCTTGTCTTTTCCTACCACATGCAAGTATCTCATCCAAAAAAGAGATTATCAATATATGGGAAATCAGTTATAATAAAGCCAGAAGTTGCTGCTCCATCAAGGGGTGTGCGGCGTGGTGCTGCCTGACCGTCCACCCCAAACAAGTTATTTGAACTCTGGCGCGTGGTCAAGCTGCTCGGAGGTAAATGTAGCCCGGGGGTACAGTACATCAGTGTTGAAGGCTTAGGGGTTTGCAAGCAATAAGCGCCAATAAATGTAAATATGTAGTAGCTACTGGACAACCGCAAACCAATATGTTATGATACATTGAGAAACTGCAATCAAAGGAGATATTGCCGATGCTCAATGTACCTAACGAGGAATATATTCATCTGAAAGCCCTATGGAATTCTCTACAGGGATTGGTTGATGAGAAAACAAAGCGTCTTTTTGCTGGAGCAATAGCCAAGGCGTATGGGCATGGAGGAACAAAATTAAGTCATAGTATAACCGGACT
>LAKY01000047.1 GCA_000987045.1 Clostridiales bacterium PH28_bin88
ACTGCTATTTTCCATAATCATGCTTCTCTGCAAATGTTAGTTTTTT
Organism: Clostridiales bacterium PH28_bin88; assembly: GCA_000987045.1. GTDB lineage: Bacteria > Bacillota > PH28-bin88 > PH28-bin88 > PH28-bin88 > PH28-bin88. The sequence continues at coordinate 47 of LAKY01000047.1, forward strand.
GCTTTCGTCAGTATAGCACGTTGTCAAGAAATAAGTGATCAACGGAGCTTTGATCACGGATAGGCGTGGGATTCGTGTTGAGGGAGGAGAGGGTGTGGACAGTAACCAGTTTGGCGTCATCCTGGAGGAGATCAGGGACATGTTTAAGACCCTGGCGGAGGGACAGACGGTACTGGAAAACAGGATGGATAAACTGGAAAACGATGTGGATGAACTGAAAACCGGGCAGGCAGGCTTGAAATCCATGATGACGGTGTTGAATTCCCGGCAGACCAAACTAGAAAATGAGCTGCGTACCCTGTCCGGTTACGCGAAGGATATCTTCCTTGACCATGAGGAACGGATCAAGAAACTTGAACGCCATATGGGCTAAGCATGTTTACAGCGGCCCTGGTACCCTTGGTGGTCAGGGCCGTTATTGTTTAAACCTGATCATACGTTGCGCCAGGTAAATGCCTGGAAAGTGGAGGAGTTAAACCGGGTATGAAAAGCGCTTTTAAGACAGGAACGGTCCCAGGAGCAGGATTGAAAGAAATGAGTGTTGGGTACCTGCTGGTAGGCCTGGCGGCGGCCCTGTGGGGTTCAATCGGCGTTATCGGTAAGGGCCTGTTCCAGCAGGGGTTGGACCCGCTGACAGTGTCCACTGCCCGGGCTGGGTTCACGTTTCTGGCTATGGTGGCGCTGGCAGCAGGCTATAACAGGAGGCTGCTGGTTGTCGAGAAACGGGATATGGGCTTCTTTGTCCTCTATGGCCTGGTTAGCGTGGCCGTATACAACTTCGCCTATTTGTCCGCAATCCAAAAAACCACCGTGGCCACCGCCGTCGTTCTCCTTTACACCGCGCCGGCCTTTGTGGCGGTGTTTTCTTATTATTTCCTGGGGGAGGCCTTTACCGGAGCCAAAGCCGCCTGCCTTTTGTTCACTTTGGCCGGGTGTTTTTTGGTTGTCAAGGGGTATGACGCCGGCGCCCTCCGGCTTAACGGCCCGGGGATCGCCGCCGGCCTGGGTGCGGGCTTAACCTATGCCCTGTTCAGCATTTTTGGCAAGAAGGGCCTGGCCAGGTACCATCCCTGGACGGTAGTTCTTTATTCCCAGGGTTTCGGCGCCTTGTTTCTGTTGGCTGCCAGCCGGCCGTGGCGCCTTTTCGCGGAAGGTCACCCACCGGAAGTCTGGATCAGACTGGGGGCGCTGGCTCTGATTTGTACCGTGGCAGCCAACAGTAGCTACATCATGGGCCTGAAGCGGCTTGAGGCGAGTCGTGCCAGCATTACCGCCACCCTGGAGCCGGTGGTTGCGGCGGTACTTGCCTACCTGCTCCTGGGAGAAACCATGGAGGGGTGGCAGGTGCTGGGGATCCTGGTGGTGGTGAGTGCGGTGGTCATGCTGCAAAGGGCTCCATCATCCAGGAGGCAGGAGGCAGGACACAACGTATAGCCCTCACCTCCGGACCGCATAATAGGAGCGGAGGTGGGCGTATGCGTACCCGGATCGTAAACTTTTGGGTCCTGGTGGTGTTGGCCTTTTTGGTGGTACTGTTGATGCTGGCGGTGTTTTTCCTTTCCCCGCCGCTCCGGAAACCGGTGCCAGGTACCCCGCCTAAATACTGGGATGTTCCCACCTGGATGATCCCCGCCCTGGGGGGCTCCGAAAATGCTCATTAAAAAAAGATGGCACAGTTCTGGCGGATAATTAGGGTAATACTTCTTCATCGCTTGCCTTCAGGAGCGATTTTTTATTACCATCAGAAAGTATAACTTTCTGTGGCAAGTGCAACTAAGGCTTCCGCCTGCGCCTGAAGGCTTGCACCACAGGCATAAGTGCGACTAAGCCCATAAATGGGCAAGTCTTCTTTAGCGCAAGCCAAGTTTTCTTTATTTGTACCACCTCAATTCCATCAAAGAGATATTTTTTACCCTGATACTGCAGGAAATCAGTTATCCTATATCGAAACAACATGCATATAGTATAACAGAATCCATTTGGTAAAGGGAGGGTGCTATCTTGGGCAACAAAATTACGCTCACGGTGATCAAGGCCGATATCGGGGGGTTTGTGGGGCATTCCAGCGTGCATCCCAGGTTACTGGCAAAAGCGGGAGAGTGCCTTGCGGCCAGTGACCTCCTGGTAGATTTCCATGTCACTCACGTGGGCGATGACATCAACCTTTGCATGACCCACCGCCGGGGTGTGGATGACGACAAGATCCACAAGCTGGCGTGGGAGACATTCCTGAGCTGTACCGAGGTTTCCAAAGAACTGAAGCTGTACGGCGCCGGCCAGGACCTGCTGTCCGATGCCTTTTCCGGCAACATCAAGGGGATGGGGCCGGGCGTGGCGGAAATGGAGTTCGAGGAGCGCAAGAGTGAACCGGTGATCATCTTCATGGCGGACAAAACGGAACCCGGCGCCTGGAACCTGCCGCTGTATAAGATGTTTGCCGACCCTTTCAACACCATCGGGCTGGTCATCGATCCGAAAATGCACGCCGGTTTTGCCTTTGAGGTACACGACCTGATTGAGAACAAGAAAGTGCTTTTCAACCTGCCCGAGGAGTTGTACGACCTGCTGATCTTCATCGGTGCTCCGGGCCGTTACTGCATCAAGTCTGTTTACTCCCGCACCACCGGGGAGATTGCCGCTACCTCCAGCACCCAGCGGTTGAACCTGATGGCTGGCCGCTACGTGGGTAAGGACGACCCGGTTTGTATCGTCCGCTGCCAGAGCGGCCTGCCGGCGGTGGGCGAAGCCCTGGAGCCCTTTGCAACCCCCCACCTGGTAGCCGGCTGGATGAGAGGGTCTCATCACGGTCCCCTGATGCCGGTTTCCGTGGCCCAGTCCAATCCTACCCGCTTTGACGGTCCTCCCCGCGTGGTGGCCCTGGGCTTCCAGTTGGCTAACGGTAAGCTGGTCGGGCCCCAGGACTTCTTCGCCGATCCATCGTACGACGAGGCCCGGCGCAAGGCAAACAAGCTGGCCGACTACCTGAGACAACTGGGCCCCTTTGAACCCCACCGCCTGCCGCTGGACGAGATGGAGTATACCACCATGCCGGACGTGATGGCCAAGCTTAAAGACCGGTTTGTAGACGTAAACGGAGACCTGGAAAGCGATGTGGCGGCAACCAGGGAATAAGCTTTTAAAATAAGGTGACAGCTAAGAGCCCTGCCGGTACACTACCGGGCGGGGCTGTTTTGCATTGCCAAGCATATCTTTCCATTTGAGATTTTTTCGGGGGAGGAAACCGGATGTATTGAAATTTTTATGCGTTTATGGTGTAATATATTCATTGTAAAAAATGGCCCTGAGAGGAGGTTGGCCCAGATGTACCAAGACATGCAGCGACGCACGCCCTTGTTTGACGCCGTGAAAAAATACGTTTCATCCGGAATCGTTCCTTTCCATGTACCCGGGCATAAACAGGGCCGCGGCCTACCTGAGTTCAAGGAATATGTAGGGGAAAACGTGTTGGCTATGGATTTGACTTGTATGCCTGACCTGGATAACATTCTGAACCCTTTGGGGGTAATCCGGGAAGCTCAGGAACTGGCTGCGCAGGCCTTCGGCGCTGATCACGCATATTTCCTGGTCAACGGGACCACCTGCGGCATTCAGGCCATGATCATGGCGGTCTGTGAGCCGGGGGACAAAATAATCCTTCCCCGGAACGCCCATAAATCGGCTATCGGCGGCATCATTTTAAGCGGGGCCAACCCGGTTTACCTGGACCCTGAGATTAACCGGGATTTCGGCATTTCCATGGGGATCACCCCGGAAAAGGTGGAGCGCGCTTTGCGGGAATACCCGGACGCGAAGGCGGTTTTTGTCATCAACCCCACTTACTACGGTGCAGCTTCCGACCTGGCGGGGATCGTGGAGGTAGCCCACCGTTACCGGGTACCGGTGATTGTGGACGAGGCCCATGGCGCTCATTTCGGTTTCCATGAGGGGCTACCGGTTTCAGCAATGGAAGCGGGAGCGGACCTTTCCGCCGCTTCTACCCATAAACTGACCGGGTCCATGACCCAGAGTTCCTTCCTGCTGCTGAAGGAAGGATTTGTTAGCCCGCAGCGGGTGAAAGCGGTCCTGAATATCACCCAGACCACCAGCCCGTCCTACGTGCTGCTGGCTTCCCTGGACGTGGCTCGCAAGCAAATGGCCCTGCAGGGACGGGAAATGGTACAACGGACCCTGGAATTGGCCCAACGGGTTAGGCTGGAGATTGCCGGCATTGAAGGGTATGACCTGCTGGATGAAAACGTGGTAGGGGCTCCGGGCTGCATTGCCCTCGATCCCACCAAAATAACTCTCAATGTTCAGGGTTTGGGGCTTTCGGGTTACGAATTGGAAAGCATCTTGCGCCGGAAGTACAACCTGCAGGTGGAGCTGTCCGACCTGTACAACGTCATTTTTCTTCTAACCATTGCCGACGACCGGGGGACGGTGGGTTACCTGGTGGACTGCCTGCGGGATATTGCCAACCAGCGGTCGCTCAAGAACGTGATCAAGTATTGCCCCCCGTTGCCCGCCATCCCCGAGATGGTGATGCTCCCGCGGGATGCCTTCTATAGCGAGACCAAGGTGATAGACTTACAGGACGCGGAGGGTGCAATCAGTGCCGAGAGCATCATGGCTTACCCGCCGGGTATCCCGCTGGTCTGTCCTGGTGAACGTATTACCCGCGAGATCATCGACTACGTCACAGTGTTAAAACAAGAACACGCCGATTTGCAGGGGACGGAAGACCCCCGGATTGAACGCATCAAGGTACTCAAGCCGGGATTTACGCTGGTAGAGCCGGTGATGATGGAAGACGTGGGTTAACCAAAACAGAGTTCTCCGGACGGGTTCCGGGGAACTTTTCTTTTCCCTCTAAAACAGGAACTACGAAAGGTGCGTCGAATATAATGATAAAACGAGCAATTATTGGAGGTGAAGGAACGTGATCTTCGGTGGTGTACTGGTGTTGCTGGGGGTACTGGTCATCATCTATTATGTATACCGGCAGAGGGTGGACCCGGGTTACAACCTGTTCCCGTCCAATCACATCGACCGGGACAAAAAACTACACCCCGAGAATTATCTTTCCAGGACCGAAGCAGCGGCGGAAAGGGAATCGGCAGCCAAGTTGGCCGAATAGTCGTGTCTTCCGGTAAATGCCGAATGGCATGAAATGTTTTTGTTCTTCGTGCCAGGATTTAAGCGCTATAGTAAACAGTAAGGTTTCACGGCTCTTGAGGAGTGGCGGAAGTGTACCGCGGGAGTGACCTGCGGCCTCTTTGTCTTTGCTTTCTACCCTGTTAAACCGATAGACAAGACACCTGGCGTCGGATATACTGGAAAAGAGGGGTAAAATAGGTATCCATTTTCTTTCTGAGGGTGACTTTATGAGTGCCGAGGGAAAAGACAATAAGCAAGACGGGAAAATGGCGGAATTACTGCGGACCTCGGAGGAACGGTACCGGCTCCTCTTTGAAAGCGCGAACGACGCTATTTTTGTCCATGACATGAATGGCAGGTTCCTGGAGGCTAACCGGCGGGCGTGCGAGATGCTGGGTTACAGCCGGGAGGAACTGCTGTACTTGCGGATGCAGGACCTGGCGGTGGACGGCGCGGGACCGGCGGCTCAACGCATCCGGTCTATTGAACTGGCGGGGAACGGGGTATTCGAAACCTCGGTTACTGATAAGCTTGGCCAGTTGATTCCCGTCGAGGTCAGCGCTTCCATCATCAACTACCAGGGCCGGAAGGCGGTCCAGGCAGTTGCCCGGGATACCAGTGAACGGAAACGGTCGGAAGAGGAAATCCTCCGCTGGAACCGGGAGCTGGCACGCCTGAGCGCCACGACCACCGCGCTCATCAAAATTAACCACCTGATCAGTTCCAGCCTGGATATGAACCAGGTATGGCAAGTATTTACCAATGAGGTCCGGAAACTGATTCCCCTGGACCGTATCGGGGTGATCCTGCTGCAGGAGCAGGGGATGATGCAGGTGCTTACCTTTGCCGGGGAGTGGCAAGGGATGCCCAGCGGGTTGATGCGCGTCCTGCCGGGCTCGGCGGAGGAGTGGGTGCTCAAGCACCGCGTACCTCACATCGAAGAAGACCTGGCGGAAGACAGGCAATTTTCTGAAGACGTCCGGCTTTACCGGGAGGGCATCAGGTCAGTAATCAGGATACCCATCTTTTCCAAGGGCAAACTGGTGGGTATATTGTTCCTGGACAGCAAGCATCCCGGTTCCTATTCCGAGCACCACCTGACCATGCTGGAGCCCATTGCCGTCCAGTTGGCCATCACCCTGGACAACCAGCGCCTCTACCAGGAATTACAGGAGCGCGAGCGCCAGGCCAGGGTGCTGTATGAGCTTACCGCAGCCTTCAACTCCACCCTGGACCCGCAGGAGATTCTGCGGGCCCTGGCGGAAAAAACGATGCAGGCGCTGCAGGCGTCCTCGTGTGAGGTAGGACTGGTGGATGAGGATGAACTCTCCTGGGCCATCGTCCGCGGTTTGCCGGAGGACGCGATCAAGAGCCTGCGCTTTAAAGAGGGCGAGGGAATTGTGGGCAGGGCATGGCAAACCCGGCAGATCCAGGTGGTTAAAGACTTGAGTACCGACTCCATGACCTTGTACCGGGAAACGGCCGTTTCTCTGGGACTCCGCTCCATGATCTGCGTTCCCATCGTATTGAGCGACGAGGTGCTCGGTATCCTGGAAGCCTGTACCTCCGAGGTGCGGGAGTATACCCCGGACGAGATCGCCCTCCTGGGCGTCTTTGCTGCCCAGGCGGCGGTGGCCATCAACAACGCCCGCAACTTCCAGGAGATCAAGCGTGCCAAAGAAAAGATCGAAGAAATGAGCCAGCGGGATTTCCTTACAGGCCTGTACAACCGGCAGTTTTTCGAGAGCCTGTACCGGAAGGAAATAGAGAGGGCACAGCGTTACCACCGGCCCGTTACCGTCGCCATGATGGATCTGGACGACCTGAAGCGGATCAATGATATCTACGGGCACCAGATGGGCGACGCAGTGCTGGCTGCGGTGGGGGAGGTACTGCGGCAAACGCTGCGGCAGGTGGACTTGGCAGGAAGATACGGTGGGGACGAGATCGTGGTGGCCTTTCCTGAAACCGAACTGGGTGAGGCAAGGCGCGCTATAAAACGAATCCGGGAAGCCCTTGAACGCATAAACAGCGAAGGGAGGTTCCCCTTCTCAGTACGCCTTAGCATCGGTCTCAGCTACGCTTGCGGTGATTATTCCGGTCTATTGCAGGCGGCGGATGAGGAAATGTACAAGGATAAGCAGGGGAAAGCCGGGCGACTGTAGTCCTTCCGAGGCACAGATCAGGGCCAACAGGCTAAACGCGAAAAAGTCAACCGGACCTAAGACCGCGGAAGGCAAGAGGAAGAGCGCCCTTAATGCCCAGAAAAGGCAAGGGATATTACAAACAGACTAAAGCCATTTTACATACAGGCTATAACGATAGAAATCTCCTTGGGGAGTAAAGGTGCAAGGGTTTTAAATATGATTTTCATGGATTCTTCACGCTTTCTTCACAATTTCACCCCCCTAAAGAGGGTGGACCGCTGCGCATAAGTAGGCGAGAACCCCAAAAAAATTTTAGGGAGGCGAAAACATGAAGAAGGTTGTAGCGTTGTTGTTGGTTGCAGGGTTGCTGGTGGCGTTCGCCGCGCCCAGCGCGTTTGCGGCGCTGACCGATGAGCAGCAAAAGCAGTTGGACGGCATCTACCAGCAAATGGCCGACCTGCAGAAACAAGTGGTGCAAAAGTACCTGGATGCCGGCTTGATTACCAAGGACCAGGCAACGTACATGTTGGAAGGTATTGACGCCCGGAACCAGTACCGCGGCCAGTATGGCTACGGCTGGGGACCCGGAGCCTGCCTGGGTGGCGGCTTTGGCGGCGGTTTCCGTGGCGGTATGATGGGCGGTTTCGGTGGTGGCTTCAGCCGCGGCATGATGGGCGGCTTCGGTGGCCCGGCCGGATACTGGAGGTAAACAAAACGGGAACAAGAAGCCTCACTCAGCGGGTGGGGCTTCTTCGTTAGTGGCCAGTTGCTAGCCATCAGTTGCTAGTTCTTGGTATTCTTCTTTGGCCTTATTAAGCCCTATCTGCTGACCACTGGCCACTGGCCACTTACAGGGTTGCCCAAGGAAGGGCAATGGATTAGAATAAGGGTGGTAGTTTATTAACGACTGTACCCGTTTCCGGTCGCGGGGATGACAACGCAGGAGGGATAGTTTTGAAGATCGCGGTGATGGGTGCCGGCGCTATCGGGTCGTATTTTGGTGGCTTGCTGGCGCGGGCGGGGGAAGATGTGTGGTTCGTTGCGCGGGGTCCTCACTTGCAAGCCATGCGGGAAAAAGGGCTCCGGGTTGAGAGCCCCCATGGTGATTTTTCAATACCTGTGCAGGCCACGGATGATCCGGCCGAGGTGGGCCCGGTGGACCTGGTGCTGTTTACGGTGAAGTCTTTCGACACAGAGGGCGCAGCCCGGCAGATGCTGCCCATGATGGGGCCGCAGGCGGTGGTGTTGTCCCTGCAAAACGGGGTGACCAATGAGGAAGTACTCGGGCGGGTAATCGGGCCGGACAAGGTGCTGGGGGGGCTTTGCTATATCCCGGCGGACGTGCCCGAACCCGGTCTGGTCAAGCATAACGGTCCCAAGCGGGACATCATCTTCGGTGAACTGCCCGGGGGGATTACCGGGCGAGCGAGGGCCATCCTGGCGGTGCTGGAGAAGGCAGGCATCCCAACCACCCTGGCGGAGGATATCCGGGTACCCCTGTGGAGCAAGTTCCTTTTCATTTCCGCCTTCAGCAGCATCACCGCCCTGACCAGGATGCCTATCGGCCCGGTCCGGGATACCCCCGAAGCCTGGGAACTTTACGCGGGATTGCTGGAAGAATGCTACCTGGTAGCCCGGGGCCTGGGTGTCAATTTACCGGATAACGCGGTGGCACAGACCCTGGAAATGAGCAAGAACTGGCCGGATTCCGCCAAGTCCTCCCTGCTCCAGGACCTGGAGAAGGGCAAGCGGCTGGAGATCGATGCCCTTTGCGGTGCGGTAGCACGCCTGGGCGACCAGGTGGGAGTGCCGACCCCTCTCAGCAGGTGCGTTTACGGCGCGTTGAAAGTACACCAGCCCAAGACAGCAAGCTAGTAGAAAGGCCCCACTCCGGGGCCTTTAATTATGTTAAAGATTAATGTTAAAAAAAGAAATTTGGTTTAATTAAGTAAAGGAATATGTTTAGTGCCGTAGAATAAACCTAAAGGTCTGGCTGTTTTACCGCGCCAAACGTGTTAACCCCCTATGAGAAAGAACAGTAATAGATGAGAAGAGCAGCAGCATTCGCAGTAACTGGAGGGACAGGTATTGAAAAAGGATTTTCGCGTCTTGACCATCAACCCCGGCAACACCTCCACCAAGTTCGGGGTGTTCCAGGGAGAGGAACCCATGCTCCTAGAAACGGTCCGCCACAGCCACGAAGAACTGGCCGTCTTTCCACGGGTTGCCGACCAGTTTGAGTTTCGCCTGAACCTGGTTACCCGGGCGGTGGAACAGGCCGGGGTGAGTCTTGATTCCCTCTCGGCGGTAGTGGGAAGGGGCGGCCTCCTGAAACCCTTGGCAGGAGGGACCTACCGGGTCAACCTGGCCATGGTGGAAGACCTGACAGCCGCGACCCGGGGAGAGCATGCCTCCAACCTGGGGGCCATTATCGCCTTTCGCCTGGCTGAACGGCTAAACATCCCGGCATTTATCGTTGACCCGGTCTCCGTGGACGAAATGGATGAGGTGGCCCGCCTGTCCGGCCTGCCGGAACTGCCGCGCAAGAGCCAGTCTCATGCCCTCAACATGAAGGCGGTGGCCAGAAAGGTGGCCCGCGAGATGGGCAGGAAGTACGAGGAGGTCAACCTGGTATTAGCCCACCTGGGAAGCGGGATCTCCGTCTCACCCCACCGCCGGGGCCGGATGGTGGACGTGAACAACGCTTTAAACGAGGGGCCCTTTTCCCCGGAGCGGACCGGAGGGTTGCCGGCGGCGGAACTGGTGCGCCTGTGCTACTCCGGCAAGTACACCGCAGATCAAATGATGGCCAAAGTTATCGGGTCGGGAGGCATGTTTGCCTACCTGGGGACCAAAGACATGCAAGAAGCGGTGGCACGCGCAGAGGCAGGAGATGACCAGGCTGCCCTGGTGCTGGACGCCATGGCCTACCAGGTCGCCAAGGAGATCGGCGCCATGGCAACGGTGCTGGCGGGTGAGGTGGACCGGGTGGTACTTACCGGGGGGATGGCTTATGCGCGCTATCTCACAGACCGCATCATTCGCCGGGTTAAGTTTATTGCTCCGGTGGTAGTGGTTCCCGGCGAGGAAGAGCTTCCCTCCCTGGCCCAGGGCGCGTTGCGGGTACTGAGGGGTGAGGAAGAGACCAAAAACTACAGCTAAGGCGGTGGCGCCATGTCGTTGGCCGGCTTTCAGCAGTTATTGAAAACCTGCAAGCAAATCCCTAAGACCCGGCTGAGTGTGGCAGCGGCGGCCGACCCCTTGATCCTGAAAGCGGTGAAAGAGGCGCTCCGGCAGGACCTCATCCACCCTGTGCTGGTGGGCGACGGGCCAAAGATCACCAAGATGGTTTTGGATGTGGGGCTCGACCCGGCTCGCCTGGAGGTAATTCACGAGCCCGACCTCACCGCCGCCGCCCACACCGCCGCGCGGCTGATAGGAGAGGGTAAAGCTGACGTCCTGATGAAGGGAAAGGTCAACAGCTCGGATTTTATGAGGGCCATGTTGTCCGGGGAGTACGGCCTCCGTACCGGCCGGATAGTCAGTCACCTGGCCGCCTACGAGATACCGGGTTTCGACAGGTTGTTGTTTCTGACGGACGGCGGAATTAACATTGCGCCGGACCTGGAGCAGAAAAAGCAGATCCTGCTTAACGCCATTGACTTCCTCCATCGCCTCGGTATTACCGAACCCAAAGTGGCCATCCTTTCAGCCAATGAAGTGGTGAGCCCCAAAATGCCGGTGACGGTGGAGGCTCAGGCCCTGGTGGAGATGGCCCGGGCAGGCGAGTTCCCCGGTGCGGTAGTAGACGGCCCGATACCCCTGGACATCGCGGTCAGCGAGAAGGCCGCCCGCCTCAAAGGGCTGGACAGCCCGGTGGCCGGTAAGGCGGACCTGCTGCTGGTACCGGATATCGAGGCGGGCAATATCCTCGGCAAGTCCATCATCTACTTTGCCCACGGGGTGATGGCCGGGGTAGTGGTGGGAGCCCGCGTACCGGCGGTAATGAACTCCCGGGCGGACACCACCCAGGGCAAACTTGTTTCCCTGGCCATGGCATGCCTGGGAGGCGTAGCGGGAGCAGGTGACGGTTCCGTCCACAGTACATGATAAAAGCGCTTCGGCGCTTTTTTCAATCTTGATAACTTCTTAACATCTTCCCCATTAGTTTTTGGCATGTGGCGGGTATCATGAATCTCGAAGGGCCGGTTAAAAAAACTGCCGGCCAAAAAAGGAGGAGTTAGGAATGCGTAAGAAGAGATTTCTGGTCACGGTATCCCTGCTGTTAACCATGGGAATGCTGTTGACCGCCGTACCCGCCTTTGCCGCTGATGCCACCTCAGGTGTCGGCCCGTGGAACGGGTTGCGGATGGGGCTGGGCAGGGTTCAGGGCGGGATGCTGGCGATAATCGCCGACTTCCTCGGGTTGGAGCGGGAGCAGGTGATTACCCAGCGGCAGGAAGGCAAGTCCATGGTGGATATTGCCGAAGCAGTAGGCGTCAACGAGCGCCAGCTGGTAGACAAAGTAGTGGCAGTGCGCCAGGATAACTTGGCCCAACTGGTGGAAGACGGTAGGATGACCCAAGAACAAGCCGATCTGTGTAACGAGACCATGCAGACCCGAATCGAAACAAACCTCAACCGCACAACCGTGGGGCCGCCCTGGGCCACTGCCGGCCAGGCTTTCGGCCGGGGCCGTGGGGACCGTGTCATGCAGCGGGGCTTCGGAACGCAGGCGTCTCAGGAACTGTAACCTGTAAACGATTGCTAAACACCCCGGCCGCACCAAAGCATTACGAGTGAAAAAGATTTTTTTGGGGGGGTAGCAATACTCCCCCGTAAAAATTATGGCGGCACAGGAGGATTTTCATCAAATGAAAGCAAAAAATATCAAAGCAAAAATGCCGGTCATCCTATGGCTGCGCTACCTGGTGCAGGCAGCATTCCTGGCCTTTATCGCCCAATTGGTAGTCAGGGCGGCCTTACTTGGGGAAAGCGCGGAGGCCGCAGTACCTTCAGCGGAAGCGTATTGCGCCATGGGGGGCCTAGAAACCTTCTATTCGTTTATCACTACAGGAGGGAAGTTTCTTCCCCGTACTCATCTTTCCAACCTGGTAACCTTCCTGGCGCTGATGGCCACGGTGCTGGTAGCCAAATCAGCCTTTTGCGGCTGGGTGTGTCCCTTTGGCACCCTGCAGGAGTGGGTGCGAAAACCTGGTCGTTGGCTGGCACGCATGCCGTTCGTGGCGTTGATGCGGGAGCGGAGCAAAAAACACGCCTCCTTCCTCCGGCGGGTAGACCGGGTAGCCAGGTATGGTAAGTACCTGGTGCTGGCTTACTTAATGGTGGGGACCATCAGCTTCGGGACCATGGTCTTCCGCGGCTGGGATCCTTATGCCGCCCTCATCAAGATTTATGAAACGGAAGCCGGCCTGGGGCTGTACATTCTCATCCTGATTGTGGCATTATCGTTATTCGTTGAAAGACCTTGGTGCCGTTACGCCTGCCCCCTGGGGGCAGCCATTGGCTTGATTGGGCGGTTGAGCATGATTAAGGTAACCCGCCACCAGGATTTGTGTACGAATTGCGGGCTGTGCAGCCGGGCATGCCCCATGGACGTGGAACTCAGGAGCACCGCAAGGGTGACTTCCAGCGAGTGCCATAACTGCCTCTCCTGTTTAGAGGTTTGTCCCCGGGAGGGCGCTCTGGACCTGAGGACCGCACGGCTGCCGCAGATTAAGTGGTTGACTGAAGGTAAACATGTTAGTACCATCGGAGAGGGGGCCGGCTCGAATGCGAGTTAACAAGTTGGTGTATATTGCCCTGGTACTGGTCCTTTTTCTCGGGGTAATCGAAGGAGCACAGGCAGTAGGGTACTGGTCGGTATCGGGAAAGTACGACTTGCAAGGTAATCCTATTACTCCCAGTGGAAAAGATGCCGGCGACATCAAGGGTTGGATGACTCTGCAGGCGATAATGGACGCATACGGTCTTTCCGAGGAAGAGGTTTACCGGGTCTTCCACTTGCCCCCTGACCTTTCTCCTGAGACTCCTATCAAGGATATCGAAAAAGAAACGGAAGAGTTTTCGCCCGAAAAGCTGCGGGAGTGGATCACTACCACCCGGCAAAGAACTTAGTGGCTTACCGAAGGAGGGCTGTCTGTGCGCCAAATTCTGGTGGTGGAAGACGAGCCGAAAATCCTGCAAATGGTGGCAACCTACCTGGGCAACGAAGGGTACAAGGTGACTACCGCGGCCAGCGGAACAGAAGGCCTCGATCTGGCGCGCCGCTTACAGCCCGACCTCATCGTCTTGGATGTGATGCTGCCGGGTATAAATGGGTTGGATGTTTGCCGCCAGTTGCGCAGGGAATCGCAGGTCCCTATCATTATGCTTACCGCCAAGGCGGAGGAAGTGGACAAACTTCTCGGCCTGGAGCTTGGGGCTGACGACTACATTACCAAACCTTTCAGCCTGCGGGAGTTAGCGGCCCGGATCCGGGTGGTTTTGCGTCGTACCGGCTTAAACCAGGAGAGCCTTCTTGAAGAAGTGATTAATGTAGGTGACCTGAAGGTTGATTTTGCCCGGCGTGAGGTCACTGTGGCAGGAAGAGAAGTGGAACTGACACCCACCGAGTTTGCCCTGCTGGCGGTGCTGGCTCGCCACCCGGGGCGGGCCTTCAGCCGGATGCAACTGCTGGACGCTGCTCTGGGGGAGACATACGCGGGTTATGAACGGTCGGTGGATACCCATATCAGCAATCTCCGGCGGAAGATCGAGGAGGATCCGGCCAATCCAGCCTTTATCTTGACGGTATTCGGCATCGGGTACAAGTTTCGTTCCAGGTAGTGGCGGTAAGCCGGAAACACGGGGGTCAAGGTGGAGATGAAACTGCGGGGAAAACTAATGGTGATCATGGTGGTGGTAGCCCTGGTCGCTACCACCCTGGTAGCCCTGACCGCCAGTCTGGCTACAAAAAAGCTGTTTGATACGTACGTAGATCAGCAGCGGGAGGCCAGGACCGGACAGTGGGGAACCGTCTTTCAAGCCTACTACGCCCAGAACGGGAGTTGGGCGGGGGTCCAGTCGCTTTTGGCGCCTGCCCGAGGAGGCCGGGGATGGGGCGGTGGACCCGGCCGTCGACTATCCGGTGAGCGGGTGGAACTGGCTGACGCAGGAGGACGGGTTGTGGGTGATTCTGAGGGGCTAACTGTGGGGACTGTTATGGAACAGGCTGCCCTGGCGGAAGCGGTGCCGATCAAATACGCTGGGCAGACGGTTGGGTATATGCTGCTTACTACCGGAGTGCACTACGAACTAATCACCCTGGAGCAGGAGTTCTACCGTTCGGTGGTGTGGGCGGTGATATGGGGCGGCCTGGCGGCTGCGGTCTTGGCGGCGGGATTGGGGATTGCCTTCTCCCGCCGGATAACATCTTCCCTGCTGCAGCTATCTGCCGCGGCTGCCCGCCTGGCCGGCCAGGACCTCACTCACCGCGTGAAAATATCCTCTAATGATGAAATCGGCCAGTTGTCGGAGGCCTTTAATGCCATGGCGGACAGCCTGGAACGAAACGAGCGGATCCGCCAGAACTTGGTGGCGGACGTAGCCCACGAACTACGTACACCCCTGGCTATTCTTAGAGGTAACCTGGAGTCTATGCAGGAGGAAGTGGTGGAGCCCACCCCGGTGGTTATCGCTTCCTTGCACGATGAGGTGCTCCGGATGTCCCGGCTGGTCTCAGACCTGCAAGAACTAAGCCTGGCGGAGGCAGGTAAGCTGCCCTTGCGGCGCCAAAGGGTAAACTTTACAGAACTGGTGGCCAAGGTTACCACTATGTTATCCGGCGAGGCGGCATCAAAGGGTGTAAAATTGGAGGTGCAAGTCTCCTCTGTTCTACCGCCCGCTTATATCGATCCCGACCGTATCGCACAGGTAACACTTAACCTCCTGGCCAATGCCCTGCGGCATACCCCGGAGGGCGGAACCATCAGGCTTTCAGCGGAGGAGGAAGGTGAAAATCTGCATGTTCAGGTAACTGATACGGGGAGCGGCATCAGACCTGAGGATCTCTCCCGCATTTTTGACCGGTTTTACAAATCGGACAAGACCCGGAACAGGGCCGAAGGGGGGGCCGGGCTGGGACTCGCCATTGCCAAAGGGTTTGTGGAGGCCCACGGCGGCCGGATCTGGGTAGAGAGCCTTTTTGGGGAAGGGAGCAGTTTCCACTTCACCGTGCCTCTCAAAGTGCGATAATAACAATGGAAGCTTTAATCATGAACCAGTTGAAGGAGGGTGCCTGCAAGGCACCTGATTTTTGTATTGATAAGACCCCATGCCCAAACATTTATACAGGAGGAGGTTAAAGTACAGCAGGTGGATGGGGAATGGCAAGGTGATTGTCTTGACAAGTTTTGTTGAAGACAAACGGGCGGTAGAGGCCATTCGCGCGGGGGCCATCGGCTTCCAGATGAAGGACATCCGGCCGGCGGACCTGGTGGAGACTATCCGGGGGGCCTACCGCGGCGAACCTCAGTTACATCCCCGGGTATCCCAGCTTGTCTTAAAAGAATTGACCGCACGGGCCAGCGATCCCAAACCGGTGGAGGAACTCACCCCCCGGGAGATGGAAGTGCTGAGGATGGTTGCCAGGGGAATGAATAACCGGGAAATCGCCGATGCCCTCTTCCTGAGCGAAAAGACCGTAAAAACCCACGTCAGCAACATCCTCCACAAACTGGACCTGGCCGACCGCACCCAGGCCGCCGTCTACGCCATCCGGGAGAAACTGGTGGAAGTCGAGTAATGTAATGGTAACTCATGAGTTGATCAATTTCCCTTTTGCGCGGTCCTGGAGGTAAAGCCTCCGGCCGTTCTTTTTTAGAGCGTTAAAGGCCTGGCGACCCTCCGTTGCGCACCGGGGGCAGGCGAATTTAGGAATCAAGACAGCGGTCAGCCGCTCTCCCGTGTCCGCGGAGGAGTGCAGTTCCGTCCAGCCGCCGCACTTTTCGCATACCCTGGTGCGTTCCCGCTGCTCCTCGCGGATGCCGTCGGTGTCATAGTAGACGCCCCGGCGCCGTTCACTGAACTCCTTCCCTTTTACCTCCTGCCGCCGGGTTTCTTCCCGGTTTTTCCACCGCTCGTATACGGCCGCGCACAATTTCTTGACATACCCGGTCACTTCCCCGGACTGCCTGAGCAAGGCAGGGTCAAAATCCGGTTCCTTGACGCGGCTGTAGTCCAGGCCGGCCATGGCCAGCAGGATACCCACGTTGACATAGGGCAGGGCTCCCTCGATGGAGTATCCCCCTTCCAGTACCGCGATGTCCGGGCTCAGGATGTCGTTTAGCCGGGCATATCCCTGCGCGGAAAACCCCATGTTGGTGAGAGGGTCGGTATAGTGGTTGTCCTGGCCGGCCGAGTTTACAATCAGGTCGGGTTTGAATTCCGCCAGCACCGGCATCACCAGGTGCTCCAGGGCGTAGAGGAAGCCATCGTCGGAAGTGCCGGGAGGCAGGGGCACGTTCAAGGTGTACCCCAGAGCGTTGGGGCCGCCTAACTCTTCCGGGAACCCGCTGCCCGGGTACAGGGTGCGACCGTCCTGGTGCAGGGAGATAAACAGGGTGTTGGGATCGTGCCAGTAGATGTCCTGGGTGCCGTCGCCGTGGTGGCAGTCGGTATCCACGACGGCCACCCGTTTAACCCCGTATTTGTCCCGCAAGTGCTCGATCATCACCGCCTCGATGTTAATGGTGCAGAAACCCCTGGAGCCGTGCACCACCCGCATGGCGTGGTGCCCGGGCGGCCGCACGATGGCAAAAGCCTTGTCCACTTCTTTGCTGGCCCAGGCATCGCCCAGCGCCATGGCGGAGCCGGCGGCGATGAGGTGAGACTGGGTGACCCGGCTTTCCACGTCGGGCACGCAAATGTGCACCCGGGACACGTCCGCGTTGGCAGCCAGCGCGGGGCGGTATTCCGTGATCCCCTCAATATCCAGGATCCCCTCTTCCCAAACCTGGTCCTGGGTGTACAAGAGCCGCTCTTCCCGCTCGGGGTGGGTGGGGCTGATGGCCCAATCAAAGGCAGGGAAGAAGATGATTCCCAGCCGGTTTACCGCCTTTAACACCTCTCCTCACCTCCCACAGTCAATTTCGCCTGCACTCCGGGTTTTACCTGGGCCTTTACCCTGATATCCTTGCCGGCAGTGGAAAAGCCGCGCACCATATTAAAAGACTGCTCCTCCAGGATCTCCAGCTCCAGCCCCTCCGGGCCGGCGCCCATTCTTACCGCCCGGTGCTTCAAGAGTTCCAGCGCCCTGGTTCGGGCCTGGCCCAGGCTGAATCCCGCCGGCGCCTTTTCCGTCAATCCCTCCTCGGGTACTGTCAGGATGCCCCTGGCGGTGTCAGCCAGCAGGGTCAGTTCCGCGGTGGTCTTGCTGGCTGCCGCTCCTACCGCGTTGGCCACTCCTGAATACGGGGGTACCATCACCGGCAGGCGCAGGCGCTCACCCAGGGCTGGGGCCATCGCCTCCGCCGGGCCGCCGATCACGATCACCCGGGTAGGTTGGATGGTACGGCCCATCAGCACCTCCCGTACGGTATATGCCGGCCGGGAGTTAACATCCGTGATGGTTTCTCCGATCCCTTTGGTAATCAGGTCCACCGTCTCCTGGAACACCCGGCGGGCAGCCGCCGGCGCGTCCAACCCCATTATTTTCCCCAGACCGGCCATTGCGTGCAAGGCCAATTCCCTGTTTCCCAGGTCCACCATTCCCAGGGCGACCAGCGCGTCCGTGGGGGTAGGGGCGAGGCCGCCCAGCGCCACGGCCGGCCCTTCCCGGTGCGGGCCTACCTGCAGCCGGCCGTCTATTACCTGTACCCGGCTGTCACCCCCCACCCCCACCGGCCGGGCAAGTAGGGCCCGCACCAGGGTAGGATAAGAGCCGATGCGGATTCCCCTGGGTTCCAGGAGGGGTACCCCGTCTGCCAGGAGGGCGATATCGGTGGTGGTTCCCCCAATGTCCAGCACCACCGCGTCGGAGGCGATCGCGCACAGGGCAAGCACTCCCATGATGCTGGCCGCCGGCCCGGACAGGATGGTCTCTACCGGGCTGGCCAGGGAGGCATCCAGCGTGAGGGTGCCCCCGTCGGCTTTCAGGATGTGCACCGGTGCGGTCAGCCCTTTTTGGTGGAAAGAGGACCGGACAGCTGCCGCAAATCCGGCGTAAACGTCCGATACCGCCACGTTCAGGTAGGTGGAATATACCCGGCGGGGGAAATTCAGTCTCCCCGAAAGGGTATGGCCCAGGGTGACCTTCGTGAACCGGTTTGTTAGGTATCGTCCGATTTCCAATTCGTGATCCGGGTTGCGGGCAGAGAACTTGCCCACCACCCCTACGTGCCGGATCCCCTTCTTTTGGAGTTCCCGGGCAGCCTGTTCCACTTCCCGGTGGTCCACCGGGGCGGTTTCCCTGCCCCGGTGATCCACTGCTCCTGAAAGAAAGTAGGTGGCCTCGCTACAGGCCAGATGGGAGGGGTCTACACCCGGGCCGCTTTCCAACAGCATCCCCACCGCTGCCACCTTACCCTCCACGATGGCATTGGTGCAGACAGTGGTACTCAGGTTCACTTGCTTCACCACCCGGGGGGCGATCCCCGCCAGCAAACTGTCCAGGGCGGTGTGAATGGGTCTTAATAGGTCTCCTGTTCCCGTGGGTGCTTTAGCCTGCCGGAGTACCCGGTTGTCTTTCAGTAATACGGCATCCACATGGGTGCCGCCCACGTCCAGCCCGATGATCACCCTGGGCACCTCCTTCTGAGTCATGGTGCTAAGCCTGGTCCATTTCCCTGACTTAATCCTAAAGTCCCTGGTACCCGGTGTCAAGCATCCTGGTCTTAACCAAGGTCTCTTCGTCCAGGAGCAGGATACCCGGTAAGTTAGGACTTTAGGAGTACAAACTTCCTCCTACTAGAGACTGAACTCGTGTCAGGCTTTTTTAGTTATCAAGATTACCGCCCTTGCCGCATGCGAAGCCTTTGAAATTGCAGTACCATAAAGGATACAGGAAATAAGCAGTCTCCTGCGTGGCAGGTGTTATCCAATATTTGAAAGAAGGGATTAGGGGTGATCCGGAGAACGCGCGTCCTGGTGGTGGACGACCACATCCACACCCGCCAGGGTTTAAAGGCGGTACTGGAACTGACGCCCGACTTTGAGGTGGTGGGCGAGGCGGGGGACGGGTATATGGCCGTGGAATTGGCCGGGGTACTTAAACCGGACCTGGTACTGATGGATGTCAACATGCCCGGAATCAACGGTTATGAAGCAGCTCTGGAGATGCGGCGCAAGGGTATTCCCTCACAGGTGGTTTTCCTGGCCAGTTTCAATGGAAGCAGCGGAAAGAAAATTAATATCCCCCCTGCGGAGGTTGTCATAGAGAAAGGCATTTCCCCCTGGCGGCTGTTGGAGATAATCAGGGAAGCCAGGTCCAATGACGGAGAGGAGGATGCGTAAATGTCTGCCAAAAACCTGAACAGGAACAGGGAGATACTGTCCAAGGGTTTATCCCCTCAGCAGAAAGTCAACCTGGAGTTATTGCTCCTCCGCATGTGCCTGCGGAAGCAGACCCGCCGGTTGGCATAAGCCAACTAAGTTGAGGCCGGGTGTAAAAATGTGAAGAAGGTGTATTGTCATGAGTCTCATGTACCTGTACGTTCTGGAAAAGGAACGGCAGGCGGTGCAGAAAAGGCTTGATACACTGGTTTGCCGGGAACGCCCCAGATGCGCCGGGTGCCGGCAACCGGAAAACAGCAACGGTATTTTATTCAGAAACGTGCAAAAGCCGGGCAAAAGGGTGTAAAGAAAATGTGTAATTCGATTCGGATCATAAAAGCGGAGCGGGTTTGTCCCGCTCCGCTTTTATCACTTTTACCACCAGTACCTACGACCCAGCCACAATAACGCGGCGAGACTGCAAAGAACCAACTGGAACAACCGCTTCCTGGGCAGGTTAAAGAACTCCGGGACGAAAAATGCCAGTATGATTGCCGCTACCATCCCACTTGGGCTCCAGTTCATTTTCCCGACACCTCGGACGGCTTCAGATTTTTTCAAACAGCAATTCGACGCTGCAACCAAAGCTCCTTCTGCTTTTTCTAGAAACATTAAAAAATTCCTCAAACCGATTTAACAAAAATCCGTTGACACCCTGCATGCATGTTTCCTATAATAGGATCAAGAATGAGTGAATGTTCATTCACTATGGAGCAGAATTGAGGAACTATTCCGGCAACAATCGAGACAAAAGTGACAACAGCGGAAGGAGGGGTGTGCCTGAACGAAATTGACATACATAAACCCGCACAGGACGCTGTAAGTATTTAACGCGGCTAAACGCGGCCCTGGTTTTGCGGCGGCAATAGGCGCATAGATTGGGGTAATGCATTCAAGGGGGGTTTAGAGTGAGACGGGACATCAGTAAAGCCATGGTGCTTGGGTCAGGGGTGATGGGAAGCACGATTGCCGCCCACCTGGCAAATGTAGGCATTCCCACCTACCTCCTGGACATCGTTCCGGGAGAACTGACGGAGGAAGAAAAGTGGAAGGGGTTGACCCTGGAAAACCCGGTGGTGCGAAACCGCCTGGCGGCGCGGGGTAAGGAAGGCGCCCTGAAAGCCAGGCCGGCGGCTTTTTACGTGCCTGAAAACGCCGACCTGGTGAGCGTGGGCAACTTGGAGGACAACCTGTCCTGGGCTTCTGAGGTAGACTGGATCATCGAGGTAGTGGTGGAACGGCTCGACGTGAAAAGAGACTTGTTTCAAAAACTGGAGGCGTATCGTCGTCCGGGGACGATTGTCAGTTCCAACACCTCCGGGATTTCCATCAATGCCATGGCGGAGGGGAGGTCGGAAGACTTCCGCCGGCACTTTTTAGGCACCCACTTCTTTAATCCCCCCAGGTACATGAGATTACTGGAGGTGATCCCCGGCCGGGACACCCTCCCCGAGGTGGTGGAGTTCATGATGGGCTTCGGCCACCGGGTGCTGGGTAAAGGGGTGGTACTGGCCAAGGATACGCCCAATTTTGTGGCCAATCGTATCGGTGTTTACGGTATGGTGGCCACCATCAACGCCATGGTGGAGGACGGGCTGACGGTAGAGCAAGTGGACGCCATCACCGGGCCTGCTATGGGACGGCCCAAGAGCGCCACCTACCGCACCGCCGACCTGGTGGGCCTGGATACCTTCATGCACGTGGCCCGAAACGTGCGCGACAGCCTAGCCGACCCCGGGGAAAAGCGGGAATTTCTAACCCCGGAGTTCCTGGAGGAGATGCTGAAAAACCGCTGGCTGGGTGATAAGTCCGGCCAGGGCTTCTACAAGAAGGTCAAGTCTGAGCAGGGGAAAGAGGTACTGTCCCTGGACTACCGCACCCTGGAATACCGGCCGCAGCAGAAGGCCAAATTCCCGTCCCTGGAGGCGGCCAAGGCGGTGGAAGACCTGCCCAAGCGGCTGAAGGGACTGGTGTATGCCCAAGACCCGGCGGGCAAGTTTGCCTGGAAGATCATGAAGAAGACCCTGCTGTACTCCGCCGCCCGGGTACCGGAGATTGCCGACGACATCGTCAACATTGACCGGGGCATGAAGTGGGGCTTCAACTGGGAGTTGGGTCCCTTCGAGGCATGGGACGCCATCGGCGTGGAGGAGTCTGTGGCCCGCATGCGCCAGGAGGGTGAAACCATTCCACCCCTGGTGGAAAAGTTGCTGGCCAAAGGATACAAGTCTTTCTACCGGAAAGAGGGAGGCAAGACCTGGTATTTCGACCAGGAGAGCGGGGAATATCAAGCCCTTTCCCATGTTCCTGACGTGATCTTCCTTCCCGACCTGAAAGAACAGCGGCGGGTGGTGAAGAGCAACGCCGGCGCCAGCCTGGTGGACCTGGGCGACGGGGTGGCCTGCCTGGAGTTCCACTCAAAAAGCAACGCCATCGGCAGCGACATCGTTGAAATGATCCGGTACAGCGTGGAGGAGGTCAGCAAAAACTTTGCCGGGCTGGTCCTCGGCAACCACGGCAAGAACTTTTCGGTAGGCGCCAACCTGGTGCTGATCCTCCTGGAGGCCCAGGACGATAACTGGGAAGACCTGGATATGATGGTGCGGCAGTTCCAGGGTGCTGCCATGGCCCTCAAGCACTGCCCCAAACCCGTGGTGGCAGCGCCTTTCCAGATGGCGCTGGGAGGCGGGTGCGAGATGGTGCTGGCCGCTCACCGGGTGCAGGCCAGCGCCGAGACCTACATGGGCCTGGTAGAAGTAGGCGTGGGGCTATTGCCCGCCGGCGGGGGGACCAAGGAGATGCTCCTCCGGGCGATGGAGCGCATCCCGTCCCAGCCCGGTTCCCAGGTGCCCCTGAACATCGATCCTACGTCCTTTGTGGCCAGGGCCTTTGAGAACATTGCCACCGCCAAGGTGTCCACCAGCGGGCCGGACGCCCAGCGGCTCGGGTACCTGCGGACTACCGACGGGATCACCATCAACCCCGACAGGGTGATTTACGAGGCGAAACAGGCGGTACTGGCCATCGCCAGGGAGGGATTCAAGCCCCCGCAGCCAGCCAAGGTACGGGTGCTGGGGCGCCAGGGCTACGCAGGGCTGGACCTGATGGTCTACACCCTGCACCAGGGCGGGTACATCAGCGATTATGACGCCCACATCGCCAGGAAGATCGCCAGGGTACTAAGCGGTGGGGACGTATCCCCGGGTACCGTGGTCACGGAGCAGTATATCCTGGACCTGGAGCGGGAGAACTTCTTGAGCCTGCTGGGCGAACTCAGGACCCAGCAGCGGATCCAGCACATGCTGGCGACCGGCAAACCATTGAGGAACTAAGGAGGGGTGGATATGCAAGAGGCGGTTATCGTTGCCGCAGTAAGGACCGCGGTGGGCAAGGCCCCCAGGGGCGCGCTGAAGGACACCCGCCCGGAGGACATGGCTGCAGCGGTGGTTAAAGAGGTCATCAACCGGGCGCCGGGCTTGGACCCTGCGGAGATCGACGACGTGATCATGGGCTGCGCCTTTCCCGAGGGCGAACAGGGTATGAACGTGGGCCGGATGATCGTCCTCCGGGCGGGGCTGCCGGTAAGCGTGCCGGGCCAGACCATCAACCGTTTCTGCTCCTCCGGGCTGCAGTCCATTGCCCTGGCCGCCCAGGCCATCATGACCGGCATGGCGCGGGTGGTGGTGGCCGGCGGGGTAGAGAGCATGAGCATGGTCCCGCTGGGGGGCAACAAGCTCACCCCCAACCCCTACCTGATGGAGCACCTGCCGGAATCCTACCTGTCCATGGGCCTTACGGCGGAAAAGGTGGCGGAGCGCTATAGCGTTACCCGGGAGGACCAGGACCGGTTCGCCCTGGCCAGCCACCAGAAGGCGGCCCGGGCTGTGCGGGAAGGGACTTTCAAAGAAGAAATCCTCCCCCTCACCATTACCCGGCATGACTGGCAGGAAGGCAAGGGGGTTATCAAAAAGGAGACGGTATTTGACACAGACGAGGGCGTACGGCCGGACACCACCCTGGAGGCGCTGGCGGGCCTGAAACCCGCTTTCCACGCCCGGGGCACCGTTACCGCCGGCAACTCCTCCCAGACCAGCGACGGGGCCGCGGCGGTGGTGGTGATGGCGGCAGACCGGGCCCGGGAGCTGGGTCTTAAGCCCATGGCGGTTTTCCGCTCCTTCGCCGTGGGTGGGGTGGACCCGGATGTGATGGGTATCGGCCCGGTGGTGGCCATTCCCAAGGCCCTGCAGTTGGCGGGGGTCCACAAGGACGACATCGACCTGGTGGAATTGAACGAGGCCTTCGCCGCCCAGGCATTGGCGGTGATGCGGCAGCTGGAACTGGACCCGGAAAGGGTCAACGTCCACGGCGGGGCCATCGCCCTGGGGCACCCCCTGGGCTGCACCGGGGCCAAGCTCACCGTCACCCTGCTGCATGAAATGCGGCGCCGGGCTGCCCGCTACGGCCTGGTCAGCATGTGTATCGGCGGAGGGATGGGAGCCGCCGGGGTCTTTGAAAGTGTTTAGAGCGCTGTGATAGTACAAGAAGCTAGAGGCAAGACGCAGGAAGCAAGAACTCTGGGGAAAGCTCTGCTAATTGCCCCTGCTTCCTGCTTCATTTTCTTCCTGCCTCTTGTTTCTGCCAACGCTTTACTACCTGATAAGTCGGGAAAAAGTGACTTTTAGATACACTGAGAGGAGAGGATAACCGTGTCCAAGGGCGCGATGTTTTTGCTGGAACCTGTCAACCCTCTGGAAGTGTTCACCCCGGAGGACTTCACCGAAGAACACCGGATGATCGCCGCCACCGCGGCGGACTTCGCCATGGGCGAAGTTGCCCCCCACATGGCCGAACTGGAAGAGCAAAAGGAAGGGCTGGCGCCGGAACTGCTCCGCAAGGCCGGAGAATTGGGGCTGTTAAGTAACGACATCCCCGAGACCTACGGGGGGATGGAACTGGACAAGATCACCTCCATCGTAATCGCCGAGAACCTGGTGGCCGGCGGCTCTTTCATCATCAGCCACGGCGCCCACACGGGCATCGGTACCCTGCCCATCGTGTTCTTCGGCAACGACGAGCAGAAGGCCCGGTACCTGCCAGCCCTGGCCACCGGTAAGAAGCTGGCGGCCTACGCCCTCACCGAACCCGGCTCCGGCTCCGACGCCCTGGCGGCCAAGACCAAGGCGGTCTTGAGCGAGGACGGCAAGTACTACATCCTGAACGGCACCAAGCAGTTCATCACCAACGCCGGCTATGCGGATGTGTTTATCACCTATGCCAAGGTGGACGGCGACAAGTTCACCGCCTTCATCGTGGACAGGGATACCGAGGGCTTTTCCATAGGTCCCGAGGAAAAGAAGATGGGCATTAAGGGGTCCTCTACCCGCAGCCTGATTTTCGAAAACGCCAGGGTGCCGGTGGAAAACGTGCTGTTCGAGATCGGCAAGGGCCACGTGGTGGCCTTCAACATCCTGAATATCGGCCGGTTTAAACTGGCGGCGGGCTGCCTGGGCACCGCCAAACTGGCCCTGAAGCATAGCGCCAGGTACGCCCTGGAACGGCAGCAGTTCGGCCTGCCTATCGCCAAGTTCGGGCTCATCCAGGAGAAGCTGGCTCGCATAAACACCGCCACCTTTGTGACGGAGAGCATGGTCTACCGCACCGGCGGCCTCATCGACGACATGCTGGCCCAGGTGGGCCACACTGGCCAGGAGACCGCCAAGGGCATCGAGGAGTACGCCGTGGAATGCTCCATCAACAAGGTATACGGCTCCGAAACCCTGGATATGGCGGCCGACGAGGCGGTGCAGATCTTCGGCGGGTACGGTTACAGCCAGGAGTACCCGGTGGAGCAGATCTACCGCGACTCCCGCATCAACCGCATCTTCGAGGGCACCAACGAGATCAACCGCCTGATCATCCCCGGCACCCTGTTGCGCCGGGCCATGAAGGGACAGCTTCCCCTCCTCCCCGCCGCCCAGAAGCTGGCCAGGGACCTCCTCACCATGATGCCGGCCATGGGTGAGAGCGACGGGGCTCCGCTGGCCGAGCAGCAAAAAGTGCTGGAGAACATGAAGAAGGTGTTCCTCCTGGTCGCCGGCGCCGCGGCCCAGAAGTACATGGAGAAGCTGGAGCGGGAACAGGAGATCCTGGGCATGCTGGCCGACATGGTCATCGAGGTCTTCGCCATGGAAAGCGCCCTGGCCCGCACCCTCAAAGCCATCCAGCGGGAAGGCGAGGAAAAGGCCAGCCTCAAGGTGGACATGGTGCGGAGCTACTTCAACGACACCATCCCCAAAATGGAAACCTGGGCCAGGGAAGCCCTGGCCGCCATGGCCTCCGGCGACGAGCTGCGCACCCAACTGGCCGCCCTGAAGAAACTGGCCCGCTACACCCCGGTGGACGGCGTGGCAGCCCGCCGCCGCATCGCCGCCAAGGTCCTGGAAGCCGAGGGGTATACCTGTTAACGCAACCATTGGCAGCCATAGCCGTTAAGCCGGAGCCGTCTCCGGCTTAACGGCTATCCAGGTTAAAACCGAAGAAAGACATAGAAAGACATAGGGACGGTTCTATTGTCTATTTTTCTAAAAGACATAGGGACGGTTCTATTGTCTATTTTTCTATAGCCAAACACTGCCGTCTATCTTGACCAGCGCTAGTGAGCGCCGAGAGCCTGCCGGGGTTGACCTGAAGGTGTGTTGCCGCACCGGGCGTTGCATCTTTGGCACCTATTTGAGAGGACAGTAAATAGCAGGGTGGAGAGGCATGCCGGCTCGTGGCGCGGGATGTTACCAGGTATGGATCTTGCTTGAAGAAAAATGTGCGCGAAATGATGCCAAAGACGGAAAGAAGGTGAAAAAATGTGTGAGCAAGACAGCCGTGACCTGGTGGAAGAAAGCCTTCAGGTGCTGGCCAACATGGATCAGGAAGCCAGGCAAGTAAAACAGGAGACCGGCCGGCCGCTCATTGGCTACCTGTGTTCCTACACGCCGGTAGAGTTGATCATTGCCGCCGGCTGCCATCCCGTGAGGATCTTCGGCGCCACCGGCGGTACCTCCAGTGCGGACCGCGACCTGCAGGCCTTCACCTGCTCCTTTGCCCGTGCCTGCTGGGAACAACTGAAAAACGGGTTCTTCAACTACCTGGACGGGATCGTATTTCCGTACACCTGCGATTCCCTCCGGGCGGTCGCGGAGATTTGCCGCGGGAAAAAACTCTTTGACTATTTTTATTTTCTTAATCTCCCCACCCGCCTCGACTCCCGGGATGCCGGCAGGTACCTGTACGCTGAACTGCAGGCCTTCCGCCAGAGTCTCCGGGATTTTTCTGGGCAGCCGGTCACTGACGCGGACGTGACGCGGGCAACGGCTGCGGTCAACCGGATCCGGGACTTGTTGCGGGTGGTGCTGGACCACCGGGGCGGCTATCCCGGCCTGACGGGGAGGGAGGCGCTGGCAGTGGCAGCCAGCACCTTTGTCCGTGACCACGAAAAGAACGAAGCCCTGCTTGACCGGCTGGCAGGCACGCTTCAGGGCCGCGCCGGTAGCCCCGGAGCCTTGCTGAACCGGGCGCGGGTTGTCCTGAGCGGCAGCATGCTGGACAGCCTGGAAGTGCCGGACCTCATTGAGGAGGCGGGAGGGCTGGTGGTAGGGGACGACCTCTGCACTGCTTCGCGGTATGTGCAGGGCCAGGTGCCCATCAACGATGGGACCGATGTGATGGTTGCCCTGGCTGAACGGTATCTTCACCGGGTGCCGTGTGCAGCCAAGTACCCTGCCGAACAGCGGGTGCGGTACCTGTTGGAGGAGGCAAAAAACCGTAATGCCGCGGGAGCCGTTTTCATCTTGCAGAAGTTTTGCGAGTCCCACGCCTTTGATTACCCCTACATCAAGGAAAGGCTGGGCGCCGCGGGCATCCCGTCCCTGCTGGTGGAGGTGGAAGCCGGGACAGCGGCGGGAGGCCAGTTGAAAACCCGGATTGGTGCCTTCATTGAGATGATCGGAGGTGCAAGCTCATGAGCGACGGCAGCCGGCGCCTGCGGGTAGACGCTGAACTAAAGGAATTAGGTGCGCGCTACTACCATGAAGCCTTTGCCGCCAAAGTTACGGGACGCCCGGTGGCGTGGATCACCAGCGGCACGCCTGTCGAACCGTTTTACGCCATGGACATCATCCCGGTCTTTCCGGAAAACTACGGCACCATGTGCGGGACCCGCAAGGCTTCAACAGCCCTTTGCGAGATCGCTGAAAACGCTGGCTACTCCCGAGACCTGTGTTCCTACGCCCGGTGCAATATCGGTTCCATGCTGGGAAGCACCGGCCCCTTGGGAGGATTGCCCGCACCGGACCTCTTGGTAGCCACCCGGAATATCTGCAATACCGTGGTCAAATGGTGGGAGGTAGCCGCCCGGCACCATCGGCGCCCGTTGTTTATCCTGGACACTCCCTTTGCCGGAGACGGTCCGGCTCCGCATGCGCTGGACTATGTAAGAGCACAGCTTCAGGAGATGATCGGTTTCCTTGAGGGGGTCACCGGCCGCGCCCTGGAGCCCGCAAAACTGGATGAAACGGTGGAGAAGGCCAACCGGGCGGTCCGGCTGTGGCGCCAGGTACAGGCTTTCCGCGCCCACCGTCCCAGCCCCATCAGCGCTCCGGACATGTTTACCGGCATGTTTCCTATCGTAACGCTGCGGGGCACCCGGGCCTGTATCGACTTCCTGGAGCATCTGGTGGAAGAACTGAGGGAAAGGACCATCGGGAAGCAGGGGGTGGCGGAGCCGGAGCGATACCGCATGCTCTGGGACAATATCGCCATCTGGCACAACTTCCCGCTGTATGAATACTTTCACCAGCAGGGAGCGGTGTTTGTGGGCGAGAGCTATACCGACGCCTGGGGGCGTTACGAATTCAGTGGGAGCGATATCCTGGGCAGCATGGCTGAAAATTATGTCACGGCACTACTGAACGTAGGGTTGGCGACCCGCTTGTCGCTGTTGACCGAGATGGCCGAAAAGTACCAGGCGGACGGCCTGGTGATGCATTCCAACCGCAGCTGCAAGACCTATTCTCTTGGCCAACTGGTGATCGCCGACGAGTTCCGGCAGCGCACCGGCCTGCCCGTGCTGGTGCTGGAGGCGGACATGACCGATCCCCGTCAAATGGCGGAGGGCCCCACCAGAACCAGGATCGACGCTTTTTTGGAGGTTCTAAGCATGCGGGCCGGCCGGTAACCGGCCCCGTAGGTCAAGGAGGCAGAGACGGGATGGGCGAAATCATGGTCGCGGGGATTGACGTGGGTTCGCTTTCCACCGACGCGGTCATCCTGCGCAACCGGCAGGTAACCGGATCCAGCATTATCCGGACAGGAGCCGATCCAAAAGCCGCAGCCGAGAGGGCGCTGGACGAAGCTCTGACAATGGCGGGGGAAAAGCGGGAGCGGCTGTGTTTCGTGGTGGGGACGGGTTACGGGCGATTCAGCATCCCGCTGGCGCACCGGCAAATTACCGAGATCACCTGCCACGCCCTGGGAGCCCATTACATGCATCCGGAGACGCGGACGGTCATCGATATCGGGGGGCAGGACAGCAAGGTGATCCGGATTAACGGCAGGGGCGAGGTGGATGACTTTATGATGAATGACAAGTGCGCCGCCGGGACAGGTCGTTTCCTGGAGGTAATGGCCCAGGTGCTGGAAGTGCAGATGGAAGACATGGGAGCCCTGGGAGCGGGCTCCACTAAGCAGGTATCCATCAGCAGCACCTGTACCGTATTTGCCGAATCGGAAGTCGTTTCCCTGATTGCCGCTGGCCATGCTAAAGAGGACATCATCAGCAGTTTGCACGAAGCCGTTGCCGAGCGAGTTGCCGGTTTGGCCCTCCGGATAGGGGTGCGGGAGACGGTGGCCATGACCGGAGGGGTGGCGAAAAACAGGGGGATCGTCAAGGCCCTGGAAGGCAAACTGGGGACCACGATTGTCGTCCCGCCGGAACCCCAGTTGGTGGGCGCCCTGGGCGCCGCTCTCCTGGCCCACGAACAGGCGTTAAGGTCTTGATAAAAGTGCACCCGGACCATACCGGGACCAGGGCCGGTTTGGAACGGGCTAATAAAAGTCCAAGGAGGCAGAGTGTATGGGACACTTGGGTATTGCCAAAAACAAGGTTTACCTGGCCCTCGCCCAAAGGCTGGATCAAAATCCTGTGGGGGCGCCCTTCAACCAGACCCTGATGGAAATCCTCTACCGCCTGTACACAGAAACCCAGGCCGAAATCGGCAGCAAATTTCCCCTGCAGGCCTGTAGGATCGACCAACTGTCGGCTGCCACCGGCATCGAGGCAGCCGCCCTGGAAAAGCACCTGGACGATATGGCCGGCAAGGGGCTGGTCATCGACATTCAGCGGAAGGGCTCCAGGTACTATATGCTGTCACCCATGGTCATCGGCTTTATGGAGTACACTTTCATGAGGGTCACCGACCGCGTGCCCATGCAAGAACTGGCCGAGCTGTTCGAGGCTTACCACCACCAGGCGGGAGTTCCCGAGGAATTCTTCGGCGCCCCCACCAAGCTGTTTCAGACCTGGGCGTACGAGAGCCTGATGCCAGGAGAGGTGGAAACCGAGGTTTTGAGCTACGAAAAGGCCTCGGAAATGATCAGGGATGCCGGAGGTGGCTCCCTGACCATGTGTTACTGCCGCCACCAGGCCCAGCACCTGGGTAAAAACTGTGATGCCCCCATTGAAGACGTCTGCACATCGCTGGGGGCCGCGGCTGAGTGGCTGGTCCGGCGGGGTTTCGCCCGGCCGGCTACGACGGACGAATTGCTCCGGGTCCTCGACCGGACCGAGCAACTGGGGCTGGTGCACCTGGCGGACAACGTACAAAACAATCCGGCCTATCTTTGCCATTGCTGTGGTTGCTGCTGCGGCGTGCTGCGCGCCATCAACGAACATCACATGCAATCAGTTCATCCTAGTAACTTCATCCCCCGCGTGGACCCGCAAAAATGCACCGGCTGCGGGACCTGTGTCAAAAGGTGCCATGTCAAGGCCGTAGCGGTGGCCGAGTTGACCCCGGGGGACAAGCGCAGTAAAACGGCGGTGGTAAATGAGGATCGCTGCCTGGGATGCGGCGCCTGTATCCGTGGGTGCAAGCAAGAGGCGATTGTCCTGGTGCGGCGCAGCACCATCTACGTTCCGCCTAAAAACAAAAAGGAACAAATGCTGCAAATCGCCGTGCAAAAAGGCAAGGCCAGGTAGTTGACTTTCCTGCTCAAACGCCTGTAGCACCCCTAACCCTGAGACAAGCTGAAGCACATGCTCACCCGCTGCCGGCCCTGTGGACCGGCAGCCCTTTTTAACGGCCAGCCTCCGGCTTGTCATACGGAAGCAAGAGGACTGTTTTCTCGTTTTCCCGTCCCCTTGCTTCCGGACTTATCTATTTTTAACCCCGGATGCGGGTTTCCGTGCTTTGGAGCGATTCGTCTTTTAGCCAAAATACGTACCGCATCCTGTGCCCCGCCTGACAAGGAATACTAATACTTCCTATTACTCCCAGCCTTTTTCAGCACTTTTTCACATCAAAAAATATTCTGTTTTAGCGTATGAGCCATCCATAATCCTGCCTGCAATCCACGATATAGTCAACATACACCCTCTGGTCCTTGATCTGATACAAAATCAGATACCATTTTTCTACTAACATCTTGTGATACTTATTCGGCGGAATAAATTCCGCCTCCAGAAACGGAAAACGCTCCGGCATTACTTTGAGGGAGCGGATGGCGTCCATTAGTTTATTTTTTACTACGCGGGCAGCGGAAGGACTTTTTTGCGCCATAAACCGGACATGGCTTGCCAGCATCTGACGGGAACGGTCGGAAACTATGATCTTATATTGAGGCGTCTTTTCCATGCTCCACCTCGTCAATAATGCTGTCTAAATAGCTGTCCAGTTCATCCGGCGTGCATCCCATGCGGCCGGCCAGACGGTCTTCCTCAACAGCCAGCAGCTCTTCCCTTAGCTTCAGCATTTTCTCGCGGCGGGTAAACGCCTCTATATCCATGACCACAAGATCGCCTTCGCCATTTTTTGTAAGATACACAGGCTCTCCGGTGGACTTGCACAAAGCCGCAATTTCGTTGTAATTCTGCCGGATGTTTGCGGACGGTTTAATCTGCATGGTATCAACTCCTTGTAGTAACATTCTAACCATATTATACACATTTCATGCTATCAGATCAATAAATACTTTTCTCGACTAAAAGTGTTAAGCATCATCGTGACTGCTTCCAAAGAAACTTAACTAAGCCTTAGTACCTTGTATATTTGCCCAAATTGCTCTAGCCCTATTTTCCACACCGCCTTGCTTCCCCAACCTCAACTTTAATTGCAGACAGAAGGAACCGTCCCCATGTCTTTCCCCATGTCTTTTTTCCTCGAAGGTGAGGTCGCCGTAGTACTTGAGGTAAACAACTGCGTGGTACATTGGTTTCAGGGAATGCATAGCTTCCAGGATAACCCGCCGGTTCTCGGACTCCTCCAGAAATTTTTCCGTGTAAGCCAGTCACTTGATCATAAGAGCAATGATTTTGACATAAGCGGCCAAAACGGCGTATAATGGACACGAGAACAATGGCCATTGGAAGTGTCAAGCTATATCAACCTCGAACGTGAGTAGCCGGCAGATTGGAGAAAGAGGTGCTAAGTTAATGAGCGAATTGGTTTATACACCTAAAGAAGTGGCGAAAATGCTCAAGGTAAGCGAGAGGACTGTCAGGCGGTGGGTACTGGAGGGCGACCTTGCGGCAATGCGCTATGGCCGGCAAGTGCGCATCTCAGCGGAAGCACTGCAACAATTCGGAAAAAATGCGAGAAACACTGCCACTGATCATGAGTGGCTTGCCAAATGCCGGTCGGTACGGGTGATGATGCCAAAAACCGGTGACAGTGTTGAATTGTTGAAGCAGATCCGTGTTGAGAGGGCTAACCGGTGAAAGAGAAAGTTAAAGAGGTATGCGTAGACGCTTGTTTGATTCTAAAGTTGGTATTGAATGAGACAGACAGCGATCTTGCTGAGGCCCTGTTTGCAAAGTGGCAGGAGGAAGGAGTCAAGCTAATCGCCCCGGTATTTTACCCGGTTGAAGTGGATAGTGTGATTCGTAAAAAAGCATCCTTGGCTAGTGGCGCTGACAGGATTACACCGGAACAAGCCGATGCCGCCTTTGAAGCCCTGCAGGCCATACCGGTAAAAACAATACACGAGCCAGGCCAGCGAAAGCGGGCATGGGAACTGGCCAGGGATTTGGGATTACCCGTGGTCTACGACAGTCATTACCTGGCCCTGGCTGAACTGCGCAACTGCGAGTTCTGGACCTCGGACGAAAGGATGTATAATTCTGTTCGCGCCAAAATTTCTTACATCCGCCTGTTAAAGGACGAGACGTAAAACGCGAATTTTGGTTTCCTGGAAACCTAGGCCAAGGAAGGCGCTGGACGCCTATCTGAAGGAATAGTTCAAATAACTGTAGAATAGAGGAACGGATAGAATGGCAGTTTGAAAAGCGCCGTTACGGAGGTAGTCAAATGCCCGGCACCCGTATGTTCCCATCAGGGAGCCCCTTCATTTTGAGGAACCCTTCATTGCTCAATGCGGGGATCGTTCCGCTGAACGCGTACCTGCGCCAGGTGCTGCCCCGAAGGCCACTGGTGATGCCGCTGACCCTGAGGTCCCATGACGGGCGGACTGTCGCGGCAGAGTTGCATAACCAGTATGACGCGCTCTACGGGCCGTACCTCAAGGAGTTTTTTGCGTTGTTCGATACTAGCGAGTTGCTGGTTCAAGTTGTGATCGATCGAAAAAACTACTTTCTCATCTTCACTCCAGATGATCCGCAAAACCAGGACCGGTTATCGCCATCCCGTGTACCGGCCACCGTGTCTGGCCGCGGAAGACAGCCGGCCCTTCAAGTCGAGATGCGCAAGAGAGAACGTGCGCAAACGGCTGCTAAAAAGCATCTTGCCCAGACTCCGGACCGAAAGCCCGTAAAAAAACCAGGCAAACCAAAACAAGCAAAAAGGCCTGTTGACAGGCCCGGGTTCACGAGTCAAGACGCCTCTTCCGATTTGGCGCCGGAGACAACTCAGTCACCGCCCGCTGTAATCTCTGGTTTACTTCAAGATCCCGCGCTCACAAACGGCGAATTCCATGCGCCTCCCACCGTCTCTTTTGACGACACCCCGTGGGTTGATATTAAAGCCGCCATGGAACGCGGGGAGTGGGCGGGACCCCTGGCTGAATTCGTGCACCAGCGGGCTGTACTCCTTTCCGCCAACCCCGGGTTTAATACCCTCATGTCCCTCAATGTGGTCCGTAATGCCGTACCTTTCGAGTACCAGATCAAGGCGGTTAAGGATGTCCTCCAACGAATGCGGGGACGCGCCCTGCTGTGCGACGAGGTAGGCCTGGGGAAAACCATTGAAGCCGGCCTGGTGGTCACGGAGTACCTGTTGCGGGGACTGGCCCGTAAAGCGCTGGTACTTTGCCCTTCTCCCCTGGTTGAGCAGTGGGCGGAAGAATTCCGCTCCAAATTCAACCTGGACTTTGTGCTGTTTGATGACCCCAAATTCCAGGGCCACCCCCATCCATGGCAAGCCTTCGACCGGATTATCGCTTCAATTGACACTGTCAAGCGGGAACCCCACCGGTCAAGGGTGATGGAAATGTTCTTTGACATTGTGGTTGTGGACGAGGCCCATCGCTGCCGCAACCGTTCCACTCTCAACTGGACCCTTGTCAACCAGCTGCAGAAAAAGTACATCCTGTTGCTGACCGCTACCCCGGTACAAAACGACTTGGAGGAACTGTACAACCTGATTACCCTGCTGCGACCCGGTCAACTGGAAACAGCAGCTTCATTCACTCGCAACTTCATCACCAGGGGTAACCGGATGCAACCCAAAAATGTAGAGCGGCTGCGCATGCTTACCCGGGAGGTGATGATCCGGAACAAGCGTAGTTCTGTAGGCATCTCCTTACCCAAGCGATCGGCCGATACCATCCAGGTAGCACTTTCCCCGACCGAGACAGCCCTCTACAAGGGGGTGACGGACTACGTCCGCACGCAGTATGCTGCCAGTGCCGCACTGGGCAATACGCAAATGACATTGAAAACCCTGCAACGGGAAGTGGGCAGCAGCCCCCACGCGGTGATACCCACCCTGCGAAAGCTGGCGGACAGCACCAAGGACCCCGACAACCAGAAACAGTTGTGGGATTTATTGGGCCTCGGCAGTGAAATCCGGAATTTTTCCAAGGGAGATGCGTTGATCCGGCTGCTGCAGGCGCTTCGAAACGACAAAGTGATTGTATTCACCGGGTTTACCCATACCCTGGATGCGCTGGCTAAGCTGTGCCACGAGGCGGGAATTGCGGCGGTCGTGTTCCACGGCCAAATGCGAAGGCTGGAAAAGGAGGCTGCTATCCAGCAATTTGCCCGAGACGTTCCGGTTTTACTTAGTACCGAGTCCGGCGGTGAGGGCAGAAACCTGCAGTTCTGTCACACCATGATTAACTTTGACCTGCCCTGGAACCCCATGCGCATCGAGCAGCGGATCGGCCGCATCCACCGCATCGGCCAGCAGCACCATGTACACATCTATAATCTGGCCGCCGCCAACACCATCGAGGAACAGATCCTCAACCTGCTCGACTCCAAGATCAATCTCTTTGAACTGGTCGTAGGGGAACTGGACATGATCCTGGGGGACATCACCGAGGGCCGGGATTTTGAAGACTTACTCATGGAAATCTGGGCCGGTTCGGCTTCCCAGGCTGAGCTGGACCAAAAACTGGCGGATCTGGGCGATGCCCTTGCCCGGTCCAAAGACCAGTATCTGAAGGTGCGCCAGGCTGAAGAAGAAATCTTCGGCTAAGTACCTGCGGGAAGGATGGGGTAGAAATCATGGCGCTGTCACAGGCTGATGTTCAAAAACCCTTTGACCTGCAACGTTACCTGCTGGACCTGCTGGACTTAAACGGTGCGGTGGCAGAGACACCGGGTTTTGCTCTGGTAGAAGCTCTATTGCCGGCCGAGACTGCGGCGGCCCTGGAAGTACCCGCCCATGTTTTGCTGGCCTTCGACTACGAAGTGGCCACCGAAAACCCTGGCGCTGAATTCGTCACTTTTGGCAGCCCGCTGCTGGACAGAGCGATCAACCTGGGTAAAACCCTAGGAAAGGCGACCAAAAAGTATGCGGCGCCGGAACACCTGGCCATCCCTCCAGGGATGCTGGAACGGGTGGAGAAAAAAATGGACTTCCTCAACTGCCGCCGACCCTCATTACTCTCCACCAGCCTCCTGCAGTGTGAATACGTGAGATTTAACTTTGCCGTCCGCTTTTTGTCGGACGAAAAACAAGAAGCCGGTTATCCCGTTTTGATTGATACACTGGCCGGTAATGACGTCAGCTATCAAATACCTTGGCTGAAAGGAATTTTCTTCGCGGAAACCGGTGAAGCCTTGGCAAAAGCGCCTCCCGGTTCCCACTGCGGCTACGCCAGGGCCTATGAGCTAGCCAAGGAGGGCTTGCCGATGGTCATCGACAAAGATTTGACCGCCTTCTGGAGGCGGATGACCGGCTACCTGGGAGTTGAAGAAAAACGGCTCCAAACGTACTATACGGGTACCAGGGAGGAAATCATCAAACGCACGGCCAAGCTGGCGGCCGGTGACCCCAGGAGAGAGAAACTGGAGCAGAAACTGGCTGCCACAGAGGCCGATTATCGAATGCGCCTGGAGGACCTGCGCAACAAATTCCATGTCTCAGTGGAGGCCCACCTGGAAAGCGTGGCTGTTTACGTCTTACCCAAAGTTAAAATCCTCCTCAACTTACAGCACAGAACCCACACCGCTTCACTGGAATTGTATTATAACCTGGCCGCCAACCAGCTGGAATTGCCCTACTGCCCCCAGTGTCGGGAGCCCTTTTCCGTGGTCCACATGACCAGGGACGGCGCCATCCGTTGCCCCGTTTGCGCCGGCTAGGCTGAATTCCGCCCGAGTCTCTGGATACGGGAATACGAGGCTGCCTTGGAACAAGGTATGGAACCAAGGAAGGAACTGGTGAAAATATATCAGCACATCAAGCAGACAGGGGAACTTCCTGATTACATGTAACACTGGCAGCCATCAGTTGTAAGTATAGTCTAAGAGGCAGGATTAGAGCCCTTGTTCCGCATAAACATCGCGACATCTGATGAATTATTGCAGCAGGAAACCATCCCC
>LAKY01000033.1 GCA_000987045.1 Clostridiales bacterium PH28_bin88
AAGAAATTTATCCTTAATGTATAATTATAATATAACTGGCACTAACCGACTACCCCCCTTTCCGATTTATAATCCCACTCCTTACTCGGGGTTTGTTTCTACAGTATACATGTTTCAGGACATGAAAGTTAGATGTCAAGTATCATTATTTTCACATGGTGAACTAGGGTACAACCGGTCCGGAAAGTATCCCAGCCTCAAAACCTGAAGTAGATGAAGGAGTTCTGTTCTCCCCGCATGAAGAAGACCAGGATGAGGACGACGGTCACGTAGCAGACCCCTCTCATCAGGGAGGGTATTCTCCGCCAGGCGGTGACACTCCTGGCCCCGTCCTTACGGGCAAAGTACTCAAGCACATGGAGCAGGTACACTAAGGGCACCACTGCAAAAGTCATGCCAATATCCCCGATCCTCGGGAATTTTAACATCTCTTTGAGCAGGTACAAGGCCTGACTGAAATTGGCTGACCGGAAAAAGACCCAGCCGATCACTACCAGGTGGAAGTAGATAAAGCGCCGGGCGAGATTAAACACCGGGTGGGTAAACTGATGGAAGAGGGAAGCAGTGGCCCTATTCAGCGCACCCAGGACACCGTGATAGATGCCCCATGCCACAAAGGTCCAGGCCGCACCGTGCCACAACCCGGAGAAAGCCATGGCAGCTATCATATTCCGGTACTGCGCCATCCTCCCCTTGCGGGATCCCCCTAACGGGATGTAGACATAGTCCCTGATCCAGCTGGAAAGGGTAACGTGCCAGCGCTGCCAGAACTCGCCCGGGTTTTTGCTAATGTAGGGAGTGAAGAAGTTTTGATTGAGGCTAAAGCCCATTAAAGAACCAATGCCCACCGCCAGGTCGCTGTACGCCGAGAAGTCATAGTAAATCTGAAAAGCGAACAGGTAGGTGGCCAGCCATGCCCCGGCGCCGGTAAGAGACGGGTCAGCGTACATCCGGTCCACCATGGGGGCGATGCTGTCCGCCAGGACCATTTTCTTGAAGAACCCCCATAGAATCAGGTAGATGCCCAGCCGGAACCGCTCAAAGGAGAACCGCCGGGTGGGGGTTTCAAACACTTGGGGCAACAGGTCCCCAGCCCGCATAATGGGCCCGGCGACCACCTGGGGAAACAGCCCGATAAACACCCAGAAAGCCAGGAGAGAACGGCACGGGGGCACCTTCCCCCGCTGCACGTCGACGAGATACGCGATCAGCTGGAAGGTATAGAAGGAGATCCCGATGGGCAGCACAATTCTCGCCAGGACTCCCTCCACCTGAGGAAGGTTCAGCCCTACGAGAGCGACAAGGTTTTGGTAAAGAAAGGTCGCGTATTTAAATGTCAAGAGGTTCAATGCGTTCAGGGCAATCCCCAACCCGATGAAAGCGCGCCCGTGCCGGTGATTGACGGCCAGTCCCGCCAGGTAAGTGACGATGCTCATGCCGAGAAACAGCAGCAGGAAAGGCGGGCTGGCGATGCCGTAGAACAGCATATTGGCGATGGCCAGGGTGGCCAGCCTCCCCTTGGGCAGGGCATAATAGAAGAGTAGCGTGATGATTAACAGTGTCACAAAAGCGGGCGTATGGAACAGCACAAGGTATCCCTCCCCTACTGCCCAAGCAGAATCAAAAGTTGTTGGCTTTTCTGTTCCCTGACGAGGGGCGACCGAAATGTCCCGCTTCCTACTCCCTGACGACTGACGACCGACAACCGACGACCGACCAGGGCAGCTTGAGCCCCGGAACCGGAGGAACGGTCTTTAAGGGCTCCAGGTTCTCCCACAGGATTTGGGCAAGCCGGGAGTACCCCTCGGGAATCAGGTGGATCTGGTCGGCAAAGAGGTGATCGGGAAACTCGTGCTCCAGGTTCAGGAACTTCACCGGTTTACCCGCGAAGTACCGGTCCACCAGTTTCAGGTTCGCCTGGTAGCCCGGCTTCCGCACGTTCCCCTCCATCAGTTTCTGGTTTACCGCCGCCAGGAAGAAGAGGGTGTTCTGGTCCTTGGTCAACTCGATGATCCTGTCCAGGAAGTAAACCTGGTAGCTGGTATCGTCCATGGGAAACGGTACGTCGGAAAAGGCGTTCTGGTACTCCCACTGCTGCATCAACTCTTTCAGGAAAGGCTTTTCCGTCCAGGGACGGGTATCCCCTTTCTCGTCGGTTTTCTTGGTACCGGTCTTTCTCTGGGCGTAATCCACCAGGAAATCCCGGTAGCGGACCGGAGCGATGCCGGCGAGGAGTTCTTTTTCCAGGTAATCGTTCACTCTTTTTTCCAAAGCCACGGTTGCCGCGGCATCGGGCTTGGGGATGCGGGCGGCGTCCAGTTGGTGTTTGACCTTGGCGTAGGCTTCGGGATCCAGCTGGCGCAATTCGTCCTCCAGCCACATCACGATAGACGGGTAGGGCGTCCTGGGGACAAAGCCGGCGTAAATCAGGTTGATGATCAGGTTGGGGGTGGGGATCCCCATCTCCTTTAGCTTCAACAGCATCACATAGATGTCCCCGGTCTGCATGGCCGGTACGGCCAGGTTAAAGACCCGCACCGGGCGATCCTTGGGAACAAGTTCCATGTAATACGCCAGGGATTCTTCCGGCCCGCCCGGACCGCTGTAGGCGACGGAATCCCCCAGGATGATCACGTAGTCCGTCAGACCCTCGTTAATGATCTCCTTTTTAACCTGTTCCAGCACGACGTCTATATTGGCGGGACGGTTTTTGATCAGGTCGAAGTCCACCCGGTAGTTGTAAACCATGTCCGGCGGCACCAGATACGGAAACAGGAGCTGCAGTAAAACCAGCAGCACGGCGGTGGGAGCCAGTGCATTCCCCATTTCTCCATACTCCTTTCTCTGTCAATCTCCTACTGGCGAGCCTTCTTCTGTATAGGCTTTAAGGAGTATCTTGCCGTCGCAGACAGGGGAACCGTCCCCATGTCTTGCATGTCTTGCACAGACAGGGGAACCGTCCCCATGTCTTTTCAGGGGAACCGTCCCCATGTCTTTATGTCTCATTTGCGTCAAGTGCTAATTATGATGCTCCCATAATGAACCCTCCAGCCGCAGGAGAAAACGCTTGGTGTCCAGCCCGCAGCCAAAGCCGGTGAGAGAGCCGTCCTTGCCGATCACCCGGTGGCAGGGAACGATAATAGGCAGCGGGTTCTTACCCACTGCGCCCCCCACCGCCCGGCAGCCCCGGGGTGAGCCAACAGCTACCGCTACGTCCTGGTAAGAACACAGCCCTCCGTACGGAATACGCAACAGTTCACCCCATACCCGGCGCTGGAAGGAAGTACCCCGCAGGTCCAGGGGAAGTTCGAATTCCCGGCGTCGTCCATCCAGGTATTCCTGCAGTTGCTCCACCACCGGCCGGTTATGCTCGTCCGACACCACCGCCTGTTCGTGGCCAAAAACCTGGCCGATCCAGGCAAAAAAGTCCTCTTCCCGTTCGTTGGGGATGGCGATGCGGCACACCCCCACCTCCGAGGAGGCCACCAGGATGTCCCCCAGGGGGGAAGGCATCCTGGTATAGTACACCTGCTCTGAAGTTCCCCGCATGACCCTTCTCCTCCTTAGCGCTTTCTACCTTGCCAATAGCTCGCCGGCTTGCGCTCGGGTTTCCTTCCCGGCGCGGGCTCCGGTATATTGTACTGAACCTGGGTCTTTTTATTTTCCGGCGTCTCACTTCTCACTTCCCACTTCCAAACCGGGCGGTTCGAGCAGGCCCAACTGGGAGAAGGTCTCCACCGCCAGGGCATAAGCCAGCCCCCGGGTGACCGGACCCTCGGCAGCCATGAGAGCCTGGACAGCAGGGCTCAGCCAGCCCCTGTCCAGGAAGTACCCGTAAAGGCCCTGGTCATCCCGGGATAAACTATCCTCCTCCACCCCGCGGACTGTAAGGAGCATCCTTAACGCCCCGGCTTTGTCCAGGGGTTTTTTATCAATCATCCGGGCCAGCGCCGTCTTGTTGACCATCCCCGGAGCCGTCCTTTCGTAAGTACTGCTTAACAAGTATACAAAGGACTCGGCGGGCATCACCTCATCCAGCCGCCAGTCGTTTTCGTAACCCCCCAGCACCACCCCCAGGGGACGCAGCACCCGCAGGTAGGGGTAGGCCCAGTGACCGGCCAGGGGGTTGGGAATAGCAAAGGGTTCCAGGTAGGCTCCCTGCTGGACCAGCAGCTCTTGTACCTCCTGGGTACCGGCCGGGCGGTAGGCCAGCTCCCGGGGGGTGATCCCCTGCCGGATCGTATAGGCCGCCGCCACCCCTGCCGCCTGGCCGGTGGCCATCCCGATGGGAATCACCCGGGCGCTGCCCGCCGCCAGCGAGGTAAAGGAGGCGGACCTCCCCACAACCAGCAGGTTTTCTATCTTCAGCGGGACCAGGCTGCGGTAAGGGACGCTGTACCGGGAGGGTTTGCCCATGGCGAACCCCCAGTCGTGGGTGCCAGTGGCCTGGATGTCCACGGGGTAGGACCCGTGGGCAACCCGGTCAGGAAAATCCCGGTTTTCCAGCACGTCGTTGATGGTTAAAGTGTACTCGCCCTTGATGTGGCGCGTTTCTCGCACGTAAAGTTCCGGGGCGGTACCCACCAGGTAAGCGCGGTTAAACCCCGGTACCTTTTCCCGCATGAAGTCCACGATATGGGGCACCTCCGCCCGCGCCACCTCCATGGCCTCCGCCAGGGAAGCGGGATCCAGCCCGTCCACGCCAAAGATCTGGAGGGCGTTGATGAGCACAGAGCCGTCGTTCTGCTTGCCGATGTTGAGCGCCCTTACCCGGGTCCGGGGGTTCTGGGGCCGGTACTGGGACATTTCCGGCCAGAAACCCCAGGCGGACACATGATTGGCCCCTGTCCCCGGGTCCCCGTCCTGCTTCAGGGCTTTGGCCATGGTCTCCCAGTCCACTCCCCCCACGTGGAACACCAGGGTGGGGGTCATGGACACCTTCAGCCCGCGGTCTTCCGCCCCAACAGTGTACGGCACCCCGGCGGCAGCCGCCACATCCGCGTCCTGGGTGGCATCGATCACCCGCAAGGCATGGTACGTTTTGACCTGCCCCTGGCGCCGCACCCGGACACCGGTAATGGTATCTCCTTTCTCGTTAAGAAAAGCCCCCTCAAAGGCAGCGTTCAGCAGCAGGCTGATATTGGGCTCGTTTACCACCAGGCGGGTGAAAACCCCCCTGGCCTGTTCCACATCGAAGGAATCCCCGCCAACCCCGGCAAGGAACTCCGAGAAAACGCCGCGGGTGAGGAGTTCACCCTGGGGGCCGTGGTTCATGTCGATGCTGTTCAGCATGCCGTAAGTCATCAAACCGCCCAGGCCGTCCCGTTTCTCCACCAGCAGCACCTTTGCCCCGCTGCGTGCCGCCGCCACCGCCGCCGCGACTCCCTCCGGTTCCCCGCCCACCACGATGATGTCATAGGGACCGGGACCGGGGTCCCCCGATGGCAGGGCCGGGGGTGGAATTTCCGGTTGAGCCCGGGGCGAGGAAATCCGGACCACCCGGCTAGCCTGCTCCCAGTCCACATGAGCCCCCAGCGCCTCTCCCACGAACCTCAAGGGGACGTGCACCCGGTTGGCGATAATCTGGGGCGCCACTTCCAGGGAAACCTGCCGGCCGTCCACCCGGGCTGCCCGCTGCCCCACGGTCAGGCTGACGGACCGGAAGGGACTGCTGATAATCACCCGGTTGTCTGTTTGTACCCACAGCACCCTGGCCCCCAGGGGCTCGAACACCCCACGGAGAGGCACCAGCACCCGTCCCTGGGAAAAAACCGCGGGCGGGTCCAGGGGCAACAACTGCCCATCCAGGTAAACCCGCACCTGCCTCTCCGCAGGGGCGGCGCCCATGGTCAACAGACTTCCGGCAGTAAGGAAAATTGCCAATATCATCAGGGTAAACTTACGCATCGAACAGCCTCTTTCTACCTGTCAACTGGTTGTAATTATTATCTACAGGAGGGAGGACTGGGGAACCGCATTTACCCGGATAACGCTTTCCGGGGGCCCTTGCGCCAGCCCGGCGGTTGTCAGGGCATCCGCCACCAGGGAGTATGCCAGGGCCCGGGTGAGTTTTTCCCCGTCGCCCAGGTGCGCCCGGCTGGCCTCACCCAGCCAGGATGGCAGTTCCTCCTTCTCACCTCCGGCAACCTGTTGGCCGGAATCCAATATAGCCTGCAGTACCAACACCGCCTGGCGCGGCGTGACTGTTTCTCCCGCCAGCAATTCCTCCAGGAGGCGCCGCTCGGGCAGCCGGTCATAGCCCCGCCGCTTGAAGGCCTCCCACGTCAGATTCAGGAACGATTTAGGCGAGACAAACTGGTCCAACTGGTAGTCGTTTTTATACCCGGCTGAAATAATCCCCAGGGGTCGCAGCACCCGCACCGCGTCGATAGCCCAGTGGCCTTCCAGGGGATGGCTTAGTGTAAAAGGCTTCAAGTAAGCCCCCTGGGCTTTCAACCGTTCCT
Source organism: Clostridiales bacterium PH28_bin88 (assembly GCA_000987045.1). Lineage (GTDB taxonomy): Bacteria > Bacillota > PH28-bin88 > PH28-bin88 > PH28-bin88 > PH28-bin88. Next base: position 6,465 of record LAKY01000033.1, read on the forward strand.
GCAGGCGGCTGACGTGATCGGGGTTTAAAGCCAACTCCCTGAGGGTGATTCCCTCCCGCAGGCTGTAGGCGGCAGCAACCCCTGCCGCCTGGCCGGAGACCATGCCCACCGGGATCACCCGGGCACTGCCCGCCGCAAGGGAGGTAAAGGATGCGGCCCGTCCCACCACCAGCAGGTTGTCCACCTTCAATGGGACCAAACTGCGGAAGGGAATGCTGTACATGGCCGGGCGGCCTACCGCCCATCCCCAGTTATCCGGGCCGGTAGCCTGGATGTCCACCGGGTAGGAGCCGAAACCGATGCGGTCGGGGAAGTCCCTGTTTTCCAGCACATCGTTGATGGTGAGCTGGTACTCGCCCAGGATGTGCCTGCTCTCTCGTATGTAAAGTTCCGGCGCGGTGCCGATGAAGAAGGCCTGCCCGAAGCCCGGTAGTTTATCCCGCATGTAGTCCACAATCCGCGGGGCTTCCGCTTTCACCAGCTCCATGGCCTCGGCGCGGGAGGCGGGGTCCAACCCGTCCACATAAAACACCTGCACCGCGTTGATGAGCACCGTCCCGTCCTGCTGCAGGCCGATGTTGGGGGCCCGCACCCGGATCCGGGGAGTAGAACTCTTGTACCCCAGCATTTCTTTAAACCCCCATACGGAGGTCTTGGTGAACCCGGTCTCGGGATCGCCGTCGTTCTTGACAGCCCTGATCACCTCTTGCCAGTCCACGCCGCCTACGTGCAGCACCAGGGTAGCCGCCATCCCGCCCTTGAGCCCTCGGTCTTCGGCGTTTATGGTATACGGCACCCCGCTGGCCGCGGCTATGTCGGCGTCCTGGGTGGCGTCAACCACCCGCGCCCCCAGGATGGTCCGCTCCCGGCCGTCCTGCCTCACCCGGATCCCCAAGATGGTGTTCGCCTCGCGGGAAAGCACCGGTCCCAGCACTTCCGTCTCCAGCAGAGTGACCAGGCGCCATTCCCTCCTGACCAAACGATTAAATACCCGCCGGGCCCGGGCTACATCAAAGGAATCGCCTTGCACCCCGTCCAGGAACTCCTGAAAGATGCCCTTAGTGACAATGCTGCCGTCCGGTCCCCAGTTCATGTCGATGGAGTTCAGCATGCCGTAAGTCATCAGGCCGCCCAGGCCGTCCCGCGGTTCCACCAGCAGGGTCCAGGCGCCGCTCCTGGCAGCCGCCACCGCCGCCGCCACTCCTTCAGGCTCCCCACCCACCACGATCACGTCGAACCAGTCCCGGGTAGCCCGCATCCAGTAGTTAACCCCTCTGGGCGCCGCCAGTGCCGGCACCAGCAGGAACAATGCCAGCGCCGCTAACAGCGATTTGCTGCGGGCCCAAAAGCGCCTCCCCGCAACCTCCCTTAAACTCTCCCTCAATCCCATGTGCCTCTCTTTCAGAGGATTTTCTCTTTCCGCCCCTCTTCCTCAACCCAAGCGCTTTTCAGCAAAGAAGGCAAAACGAAGCGGAATCTTCTATGGATCCGTCAAGAAATCCTCCGTGTTTTCTTTGGAACTTTTAGTCATAAACCAGGTCACTTCTCGCTCAAAAGCGATCGCACCAACTGCCTTTTGGACAAGTCCCAGGCGGTCGCCCAGGTCATCAAACCTTCCCGTCCCAGCAGGCGGCGGGTAATTTCCCGGTCGGACTTGCCCTGCCTGCTCAACTCGCAGGCCTCCTGCCACTTCTCGTGCAAAAACTCATACTTCCTGGCCAACAGCTTCCGGCCCTGGGGTACCCGTCCCCGGTGAGCGCAAAAGACGGTGTCAAAATCATACTGCAAGACTGCCAGGAGAGAACTCAGAATCTGCCTGGCATCCTCCTCACGCCGCAGGTAAAGCAGCCTGTCGCCCAAAAAAAGATCACCGCTAAAGAGCCATCCCCGGCTCTCCTCCAGTAAGGCTACGTGGTCCCCGGTGTGACCAGGAGTATGCAGCACCCTGAACAGGTAGCGAGGGGTTGCCACCTGCTCGCCCAGGGGTTTTACCGCTGCCGGCGGGGGTTGACCCCAGATCACCCGCTCGTAAAAAAGTAGTCTAGGCGGCGCCGCTAACCACGAAGCCGCCAGCGGGTGAGCTGAGGGGGTGATGCCCATCCGGTTCAGTACCGCCGCATTACCCGCATGGTCTTCGTGATGGTGGGTTATCACCGCTTTCCCGATATCTGCGCCCTCGGCCCACTGCTCAAACTCCGGCGCGACGAGCGGGTGGCCGCAGTCCACCAGCAGGCCGTCCACCAGGTAGGCATGACAGAACATCAGGGGCCGCCCCAGCCATGTTGTGGCCATCCTCACCTGGGTCAAACCCTCCGGCAGTTGCCGCAATAGAAGCATTACCCTACCCCTTCCTCCGCCGACGATCTACCAAGCTATTTTGAGAATGTATGTATTCTACGCGCTGGTATCGGCTACCTGCCACCCAAACCGTCAGCCGAGCTGTTTCTTAATTTGACGTGCTTCGACCAGGTTTTGTTCCGTTATTCACTCGAAGAAAAAAAGGCAGCCGAGGGTTCTCGGCTGTTGGCGTTATTTGGGACGATTCCTGTCCCGCTCCCGGGCCTGTTCGATGGCCTTTTGCAGGAAGTCCGTTTTACCGGTTACACCCGGGACATGGGTTTCATTGGCACCATCGCCCTTTTTCTTTTTACTGGGTTCAGGCCGCCTGGTCATAACCAGCCTCCTTTCCCTGACCTGATTGGTCCCAGTCTAGTTTGACAAACATAGCGGCATTTATTCGGCCAAGCGCCGCAAATCTGCCATATGTTATTGGAATCATCTTCGAGGGCTGCCAAAGTGCATAAGACTGGGATACCCAACAAAAAATATGGTCTAGACTAACCCAGGAGGTGTTCGTGAATGAAATACGAAAGGGCACAGGAAATACTGGCTTCCCCCGAAACCATTGAAGTGCTGTATAATGGAACACCGGTATGGATAGAACACTTGAATCCCGGCAACCAGACCGCCCACATATCTTCAGACGTTTTACCGGAAAGCGAAAGAGACGTACCCGTTAACGAATTAGTAGAAGGGTAAATAGTAGCGCCTGTTTACACGTTCCGTCATTAGCGGCCGGGTCCCTTCAGGGCGTCAACAGCCAGCATCAAAGCCTGATCGGTGCCAAAGGCTCCGGCCTTGGTAACCGCCCCGTAAGCCCGGGGGCCTACCATTCTCCCCAGGGGGATACCCGGTTCCACCTCCCGCACCAGGTCAATGCCTGTTGCTCCCAAGGCCCGGCAAACCGCTAACGCCGTGTCGCCGCCCGTCAGCACCAAACCTCCCGGAGTTACTTCCCTGCAGACCCGTTCAGCTATCAACGCCAGCCCCGCTGCTACCCGCTCACTGGTGTCCTTGGGGGTCAGCCCCTGCTCCCGGCCCACCGCCTGGGCGCGAGCAACCGCCTCATCGTCCACAGAGGAGTACAAAGCCAGGTCCTGCCCGCCGCGCAAGGCCCCCACACCCTCAGCCACGCAGCGGGCCACTTCCGCCTCTCCCGCCGCTCCCCCGGATACCAGCGACAGGGCATCCGCGGCTACCCCGGTGACCCCCTGGCGTCCCAGCACTTGGGCCAGTTGTCGCCGCGATACGGAACTGACGCTGCCCACCACCAACAGCACCGGGCCACTCCCCAGCCCCATGGAGATCGCGGCGGCTGCCCGGGCAGGAGTGAACCCGAGAACGGCCGGCAGCACATCAGCCAGACCGGCGGAACCCACCCAAAGGGGCATGACCGCCAGCTCCCGCCCGGCTGCCGCTACCCGCCGCAGATCCTCCTCCTCCGTGGCGTCACAGACGATCAGCGCGGCACCTGCATCTACCAGGTCACGGACAAGTTCTACCGCGCCGGCATCTCGCAACCGCGCCAGGGTAACGCTGGCCACCGGGCGCCGGGACTGGGCGGCAAGTAACTCCTTGATTACCGCCGTCGTTACCGGCGTCTTGGGATCCCGGCCAATTTCCGTCTCGTTGACGGGAACCCCGTTGAGGTACTGGCTGCCATCCAGCGTGGTCCTCCCGGTACGGGGAAACGCGGGCGCAATCAGAGCGACCTGCAGGTGAAAGGCGTCCATCACCGCATCGATCTCGGCACCCAGGTTTCCCCGCAGTGTGGAGTCGATCTTCTTGTACACCAGGGACGGATTAGCGGTCGCCAGTTGTTCCGCGGCCCGGCGGGTCCTGGCGTACGCCTCCTCCGCCGGGCGCCACCGGGTGTCGGTGTCCACCACCACCACATCGGCATCCGCCGTAGCCGGCTGGCCGGTAAAGAGGACGCTGGCCCGGAAGCCGTGATGGATAAACTGGGCTCCCGAATCATTAGCCCCAGTCAGGTCATCGGCAATTAGGGCTATCTTAATAATGTTCCTTACCTCCTCGAATCGTTATGATGATCATTTTACCAGCCGGGCTTGCATGATGGCAAGGTAGTCTGCGATAATCAGAGAATGGGGACGGGTGTCCGGGCCAACCAAAGAAATAATGGCAGGTGGGATGCAGAAGAATGGCGGCAATTGAATTGATTGCTACGGCGACCTTCGGGTTGGAGGCGGTGGTGGCGCGAGAGGTCAGGGACCTGGGATATGATGAGGTAACGGTAGATAACGGCAAGGTGACCTTCAAAGCCGATGAGAGTGCCATTTGCCGGGCCAACCTGTGGCTACGAAGCGCGGACCGGGTGCTGGTCAAGATGGGAGAATTCCCGGCTACTTCCTTTGAAGAGCTTTTCGAAAAAACCAAGGCTCTACCCTGGCCGGACTGGATCCCCGAAGACGCCAACTTCCCCGTGGAGGGTAAATCCATCAGGTCAAAACTGTTCAGTGTGCCTGATTGCCAGGCCATCGTCAAAAAAGCGGTGGTCGAGAGCATGAAACGCCGGTACCGCAGGCAATGGTTTGAAGAAACCGGTCCCCGCTATACCATCGAGGTAGCCCTATTGAAAGACGTGGCCACCCTCACTATTGATACCAGCGGCGCGGGCCTGCACAAGCGCGGCTACCGCAAATTGGCCAGTGCGGCCCCCCTCAAGGAGACCCTGGCCGCTGCCATGATCAGCCTGGCCCACTGGTTCCCGGACCGGCTGCTGATCGATCCCTTCTGTGGTTCAGGCACCATCCCCATTGAGGCGGCCCTGATCGGCCTCAACCGGGCGCCGGGCTTGAAGCGTGAATTTGCCGCCGAGAAATGGCCGGTCATCCCCGCCCGTTTGTGGCAGGCGGCGCGGCAGGAGGCGGAAGACCTGGTGCGCCTCCAACCGGTCTTACAGATCCGGGGGACGGATGTGGACAAGGAGGTCTTGAGCCTAGCCCGTTACCACGCCCGCCAGGCCGGGGTGGATGGGCACATCCACTGGCAGCAAATGCCGGTGGCCGAACTGCGGACACAGCAGAAGTACGGCTACATCATCTGCAACCCGCCTTACGGCCAGCGACTGGAAGAACTCCCCGCCGTCGAACGCCTTTACCAGGAGATGGGCCGGGTCTTCAAGGCCCTGGATACCTGGTCATTCTATGTGCTTACCGCCCACCACAACTTCGAGAAGCTGTTTGGGCGGCGCTCCGATAAGAAGCGAAAGCTGTACAACGGCCGCATCGAGTGCAACTACTACCAGTTCTTGGGGCCGAAGCCGCCCCGGCGCCACCCCTAAATCGGCACAATATACACCAGCATCATGACAAAGTGAGTGATACTCCCGGCCATCACGAACAGGTGAAAAATCTCGTGAAAACCGAACCTGTTAGGGAAAAAGTTGAAGCACTTGGTGGCATAGATAATCGCTCCGAGGGTATAGGCAACGCCGCCAAGGACCATCATCAGGATTGCACCCAGCGGGAGATTGTCAATCAGTTGGACAAAAGGGACCAGGGCAATCCAGCCCAGGGTCACGTAGAAAGCGGTTGAGACGTAGCGCGGGAGGTGGATGAACCATATCTTCAGGAGGATGCCGGTAATGGTCAAGGTCCAGATCGCGATCAGCATGGCCCATTTCCATGTTCCGGCCAGACCGTAAAAAAACACCGGTGTGTAAGAACCCGCAATTAAGAGGTAAATGGCGATGTGATCCATTTTTTTCAGGATCAAGACCTGCCGCGGTATCGCCCTTACCCAGTGATACAAAGAACTCGCCCCAAACAACGCAATGACGCTGCTGCCGTAGACGGTCATCGTGATCAGCTTCGAGACATTATGTCTGGTCATGATCACGAGGAACACCAAACCCACAATGGCTGCGATAAAGGTTGCAAAATGTGTCCATGTGTTGACCGGCTCCCGCATTTTTAAGCATCCCTTCATCCCGGTTAACTCCTCCCATCACCCGTCGTAGTATTACTATAATACAACTTTTTCCAGTGGATTCCTCCCTTTACTGATTAATTTATGTTTACACAACACGGCCTTAATCGCGATATAATCCACTTCGTCAGGCAGGGCTTCTTTCAGAGGCTTTAATTTTCCCGTACCCAGTTGGCCGGCCTTTGCCAGAATAAGCTCTTCATATTGGGGCGGAATCAATGAATCCCATTGAACATCATAGCCTTCCAGGCCGCAACGGACGAGGTGGTCCTGGACGGTCACCACCTTCAGGTTTCTCTTTTGGGCTATTTCGGCCAGGGACGCTCCCTCGCGATACATATGTAAACTCACTACATGGCTGGGAACGTCGGCGGCGTTGTCAGGAATGACATTTTCACCCGGGTCATCCCGGGGCTGTTCTTCGCCCTGGCCGATGACATACTGCCGGATTACCTGTAAAAACTCGGCGCCGTACCTCGAAAATTTGATTTCGCCCACACCCTTGACTGACAGCATGGCTCGTTCATCCGTAGGGCGGCATTCGCTCAACTCACGTAACGTACTGTCGGCAAACACAACATAGGGTGGGACCTTTTCTCTCCCGGCAATCTCCTTCCGTAACTTGCGCAGCGCTTCAAACAAAGAAGAGTCCACAGGGGCTTCCGGTTTTCTCTCGGTCCTCTTTTGCCAAACCTTTTCCCGGTTTTTCAGGACGGCCAGGCCTTTCCGGCCCAGTTTGACCACAGGATACTCCCCTTCAGTGAGTTTCAGGTAATCCTCGGCAATTAACAGGTTGATCAGGTCTCTGATTTCCTGCAGGGTATAATCCTGCAGTAGCCCGTGTGTAGACAGGCGGTCAAAGCCTAATTGTAACACTTTTTTGCTTCTTGATCCTTTCAAAACCTCGGCAATCAACGAGGCGCCATAGCGTTCTCTGGTGCGAATAATGCAGGAAAATATCTTTTGCGCTTCGATGGTGATATCGGTCATCTCGCTATCGTCGTTACAATTGCCGCAGTTTCCGCACTCCGCGGGCACGTCTTCTTCACCAAAGTATTCCAGGATGTATTTTCGCAGGCAGCGCGGCGTATGACAGTAGTCAACCACTGCTTGCAGCTTTTTATACTCGTTGGCTTTTCTGTCCGGTGACAGGGTAGTTTGTTCAATCAGGTATTTTTGGAGTAGAATATCTTGCGGAGCAAACAACAGGATACATTCACTACGCTCCCCATCGCGGCCGGCACGGCCTGCCTCCTGGTAGTAGGCCTCCATGTTTTTCGGCATGTTGTAGTGAAGGACATACCGAACATTGGACTTGTCAATGCCCATGCCAAAAGCGTTAGTGGCCACCATCACCGGTTTATCATCATGGATAAAGGCCTCGTGGTTATTTTTCCTCTCTGCTTCACTCAAGCCTGCGTGATACTTGCCGCACAAGTACCCGTGGGCCTGCAAAAAATCATAAAGATTGTCCACTTCTTTTCTGGTAGCGGCATAGATAATCCCGGACCGGCCTTGATTCGCTTTCACATATTTCAATACAAAATCTTTCTTGTTTACACCGCGGGCCACTTCCAGGGAAAGATTCTCCCGGTTAAAGCCGGTTACATAGATATTTGGCGCGGTTAGCGTTAACAGGTTAACAATGTCTCTTTTGATTTCTTCCGTGGCGGTAGCCGTAAAAGCGCCGATGACAGGCCGCCGGGGGAGCCCGTTGATGAACGGGGCAATGGCCCGGTAGCTGGGCCGAAAATCATGACCCCATTGGGAAACACAATGGGCTTCATCGATTGCCACAAAAGAAACTTCCAGAGTCTCGATCAACCGGCAGAACCGTTCTGTTTCCAGCCTCTCGGGGGCCACATAAAGGAGTTTGTATGCTCCACGCCCCGCATTGCCAATTCTCCTTGCCGCCTCGGCACTGTCCAGGGAACTATTGATGAAAGTGGCCGCGATGCCAAGACTGTTGAGCCCGTCGACCTGGTCTTTCATCAGCGAGATCAGGGGCGAGATTACCAGTGTCACGCCGGTAAACCACAGGGCGGGAATCTGGAAACATACCGACTTGCCGGCACCTGTAGGCATGATGGCCAGCGTGTCGTTCCCCTGCAATATGCTGGTGATCACCTTGGCCTGCCCGGCTTTAAACGTGGGATAGCCGTAGTATTTCCGCAACAATTCTTGCGCCCGCTCCAGCATGGTCACCCATCTCCCATGGAAGAATATCGACCGGTCAGGATAGCCCTCCTGGTCTTTTGTAATCGGGTAATTATTCCTCGACAATGGTCACCGTTTTCATTTTATCCCCCTGATGGATTTGGTCAACCACATCCATACCTTCAATAACTTTGCCGAAAACGGTGTGTGCGCCGTCCAGGTGGGGTTGGGGTTCGTATACGATGAAAAACTGGCTGCCGCCGGTATTNNTGTGAGGGTTTCCCTTGGTCTCGCAGGGAATGGTATCCCCCGGCCCGCCGGTACCGTTGCCGTTGGGACAACCGCCCTGGGCTACAAAGCCTTTGATCACCCGGTGAAACGTAAGCCCGTTGTAAAACCCTCGATTGATCAGCTTCTCAAAATTTGCTACCGTTCCCGGCGCTTCTTTTTCGAACATCTCGATAACCACTTGACCTTTGTCCATTTCGATAACCGCTTTTTTCACAACCATTCCTCCTTTGAGTGTCTCCCCCGATTGTACCACAGGCTATGATTTTTACCAAAAATACAAAGGCTAAATCTCAGCTTAAGGTTCAAAAGCGCTTTCCCTAAAGGTTATCCGCCAGGTTGAAGTCATAGAAGACATCGCCGCCCAATCGCCTGCCGCCGCCGCCGAATGATCGCTCGTAAAACCGCACGCGGCCACTCCGTTCAATCAATAGCACAGTGCTGGCGCGTGTACCATAGATTTCGCTCTGGATAAAGGCTGAAGAGAGCAGCCTTTCCCACTCCAGGGTGACCCCGGTGCGAGGAAGCTCCTCGTCTCTGGCCTGCTCCCGGCCGGAGAGGAGGTCAAACAGCCTGTCCGCTGAAACCCCGGCGCCCCCTTCGATGCTCCGGCGCAGGGCATCTTTCCCCTTGACAACCTTGGGCCAGGGCGTGTCTAACAGGTGATTGCTCAACCCATGGATACCGGGAATAACCTTTTCAAGGCTTCCTGACCGGTTAGAATAATGCCACATGGATGCCCCCTCCATGAGCAACAAATTAAACCCGTTATACTCATCCCTCGCCCGATCCACCTCCGCTATAAATCCGGACGGTTCACCGAGAGAGGTGAGGTATTCCCTCACCAGCAGCCCCCGGGACCGGGCATTTGCTTTGGTTGAACCCGGGTCGCGAAAGTTGGTAAGGGCCGCAAACCGGCCATGCCGGGTAATACCGAGCCAGGTACCCGACTGTTCCAAATCCCTGCCTGCCAATATGTACGGGTGCTCTACCCAAAAATGCGCCCGCTCCGCCGGCCGCCCATAGTATTCATCCCGGTTGGCGGCAAGAATTAGCAAATAGTCCGGGTGACAATCGTAGGCAAATATAATCAGGCACATTGCTGTTCTCCCCTGCCTGCAAACGCAATAGCTAAGTGTTCAATTCCTTCTTAATCGCGTTTCTCCTGCTAACCGCGAGGGAAAACGCAACTGACCGCCAGAGCATCCTAGCGGTCGAAGGTAAATTGTGAACTTGAACCTTTCCCCAATTTGCTTGTTACTCCAACTCTACCCGCGTGGGCCAGCGCCAACATTTTTCGATCACCCCACTTGACATTAGCTGGCTGGTTGTCTATTACGCTTATCCCGGGCTTTGTCGCCTTCCCGTAACCCGCAGCCCACTGATGTTTCTTCTTTTCCTTTCTTTATACCAACAGAAAGTATTACTTTCTGTTGGTATAAGTGCAACTATGACTTCTGCCTTCGCTAAAGCTCGGCACAAGTCAAGTTTTCTTTACTGTGCTGATAGTTCCTTGGCCTGCTCCAGGAACTGCCGGGTGGCTTCAAGGGTATCATTATCAACATCCAGCTTCAGCACCTCTTCCCACTGAGCAATGGCTGCCTCGTAGTCCCCTGCCGTATGGAACAGGAAAATACCGTAATTGAAGCGGGCATTGGCATACGTTGGATCCTGGGCGATGGCCTGCTCGAAATTATCCCGGGCCAGATCATACTCGCCGGTGTAAAAAGCGGCCGTGGCCATGTCAACCCTGGCCCCGGTGTTCCGAGGATCCATTTCCAGCGCCTTTTGGTAGCTTTCTACCGCCCGGTAAAGCCAACCGGTTCCCTCCGGCTCCTGCTGCAACTCGAAGAGGTAGATCACCCCCAGGTCATACTGGGCATTCGCCAGGCTAACCAAGGCCTCCCTGTTGGTGGATTCTTTTTGCAGGATTGTCTGCAGGTTGTTAACTTCCCTGATCAACAGGTCGATTTGTGCCGCCGCTTCCCCCGGAACGCCAGATCCTCCCTGGTAACCCGCCGCCTCTTGCTGTCGTTTAGCTAAGGCAAACCACATCACTGTAACAAAAACAACCAGTAAGAGGCCAAGCATCGCCAGTGCCAGGTTCTGCTGCCCGGGTTTGCTTCGCCCAGACATTGCTGCCGGGTGTGGTCGCGCTTGCTTACTCATGCTGATACCCCCTGTATTATTCTCTGGCAGTTCATGTTGAATAAAAATTCAATGCTGTCCATCCGTGCATCCAACCGTTTTACCCATCTGTAGGTATCATAGCCTTTTATTATGGCGAAAGTGTGACAAAATGCCGAACAAACGAGGAACTCCACCTAACGGTCTTAATATGACTCATGCCGCATCTCCTCTAATCGTTCCGCCGGGCTAATGTCCTGTAGCACCGCCTCCGCACCCATTCCTTCCCGCACCGTCATTCCCTCAAGCAGCATTAATGCGCCGACCACTTGGATAAGCAGATGGGTGTCGACGGCCCTGGAGACGACCGTCCCCTTAACCTGGTATCCGATCTGGATGTAAACCAGCCGCCCAAGTTTTACTTTCATGTTTTTGAGTTCTCATCTTTCTTTCCAAGTTATAGTCAGCCTGCCAACAGGTTACCATGATTAGCAACATATTGTCAGGGTTCATAATTTGCTCTACCCATGTTATTATAATCCGGAGTCCGAGCACGCCGCCGGCTACTTCGGTGCATCGAGATTGACACAGAAAAACCCCTTGCGATCATGTACCGCAAGGGGTTTTCGACGAATGCAAAATACACCACCGAACCAGTTAAAACCGCCAGCCCTCTTTGCGAATTAACTGGAGGAAGTCAATACATTCAACTCCCATCGCCTGACAGACATTGGGTATTTTGATCCTTCTCGCTCCCGGGCCGACTGGTTTTTCACCGGTTACAACCATCCATTTCTTTGCCGCACCAAAAGCAACCACGTAAGCATCAGCCCAGATTCCATCAGGGCTATCCGGGGGCACAAATAAGGGGAAGTTGTCCACGATAGTCCCAATCACTTTTTGAACTTCCTCATCAGCTTCCAGGAAAATGTGTTCCCGTTCTTTTGCCCACCTATAAATGTCGTCCCCACCTCGTTCCAGTTCAAATAAGACTTCTACAGAGGAAAAGAGTTTTTGTTGTCGGACCAGTTCGTCTAGCTGGTCCCAAAGGGAGTGGAACACATCAGGGGGATAGTCTCTGCGCCAGCCGTGAAGCAGAGCGCTGGTGTCAATGCAATACACTAAGCCTCAACGCCCCCTTCACCACCTATTAAGGCATGTTCAATGCGTCCAACGTGGTCGAGCTTGATCCCTCCCAAGAAATTGGATAGGTCCCTCGAACTGATTACCTCATTGTGGTAGGCGGACAAGACTAGGCTGGTGAAAGCGGGTCCGTTATCACGCAGAACAACGCGGAAGTAGGGGACAGGTCCGCTCCGTTCTGCCCTTCCACGCTGGTAAATCTCCTCGTACTCTTCGCGTTTCAAATTATAAAAGGATCTTGTAGTCTTCCCGAAAGTCAGCAATCGCCGTAGGATCACTTCCTGGCTTACCATGAACTGGTTAGCAAGATGCCTGAGTTGCCAGTCTTCCCAAACATAGTTACCGGCGTTTTTAACTACGGTTTCTTCACGAAGCAGGGCGTCCCTGGGGACTAAAACTTCACCGGCCACCCGGTTGCAGTATGCTTCGATGGATGCATCAGTCTTAGACTCCAATTCATGCAAGTCGCAAAGGCCTCCGTTTTGCAGCACAATGTGGACCAGTTCGTGAAGCAGGGTAAACATTCTCCCGCGGGGCGAATCCTTGCCATTGATACCCACGACGGGGAAGGGACGTTCACTAATAGAAAAGCCCCGCATCTGCGACAATTCCACATTTCTTACATGGAATACAAGCACCCCCAGACTTTCAACCGCCGAAATCCAGAACCGGAGAGCGGTCTGCTGATCCCGCCAGGAAATCTGGGTGGCAAGGTTGATACCGAGGGCTTGCCGAATTCGAAAAGCTAGACTCTCGGGGGATTCGGACATATCGGCTTCAAGGGGAAAGACGCTGGGAGCTTCTCCTAGTTGAGCAGTCAGTTCCAAGGCAATGGCTCTTCGCTCAAAAGCCCGGCGGATTTCATACAGCAACGTGGGTGTGTATTTCATATCAACGGCAGGAAGAAGTCGGAAATCAGGAATTGTGGGAGGCTCCGCCGGAGTCGTAGAACGGTAAAACAAGGCAGAAGGACGCCTGTATACCTTAGCGGCCATCCTTAGTTGACGCAAGGTCGGCTTGTCCTCTCCGGCTTCCCAGGCCTGCAGTTTTTCCGGGTTAACGCCGATCTTACGGGCTGCTTCCTCCAAGTCGTAGCCCGCTGTTTGTCTGGCCCAGGCCAGCACATGCGCGTTGATATTAGCCTTAACCCTTTGAGACACTGTCCATCCCCCCTTCATATCCCCTTTCGCTTATATTGTAGCATATTTTCCGAATCATAAAAACCTGATGTAAAGCAAAACCTTTCACCGGCCCGTCCTCAGTCCAAAATGTTCAATATTCTCCCTTAGCGGTGGTACGGTTCGCCGCGGGAGATTTTGAAGGCGCGGTAGAGCTGCTCCAGGAGGATCATGCGGACCATCTGGTGGGGGAAAGTCATGGGGGAAAGGGAGAGGAGGAGGTCCGCCCGCTGTAATACCCGTTGGGAAAGGCCGAGGGTACCGCCGATGATGAAGGTGAGATCGCTTTTTCCCGATACGGCCAATTTGTCCAGCAGGGCGGCGAGGTCCTCTGAGGACAACATTTGTCCTTCCGGGATCAGGGCTACCGTGTAAGAGCTGTCACGGACATGCGCCAGCAGGCGCTCCCCTTCTTTGTCTTTCACCGCCTCCTCCAGGGCGGGAACAGGTTGGCCGGGCAGCCTTTCATCCGGTACCTCCACCACCTCCACCCGCGAGAAAGGCTGCAGGCGCTTCAGGTATTCGGCCACACCCGCCGCCAGGTATCTTTCTTTGATTTTTCCGACCGCTACAAGTTTAATACGCATGCCTGGCACCCCTTAACCGGCATACCGGTAACCCGCCCTTTTTTCGACGCATAAAATACCTTGAGGGGGGATCAAGTTGGATGATGTTAATCTGGTCTCTTTGATAACGCTGGTGATAGGTACAATTTTGGGAGCACTTTTAACCAGGGGAGACTTCAAAATCTTCGCCCGCTGGTTGAAAGACCTGATCCCGGGCGATCATCTGGAACCCCTGATCGGTGAAGTGCTGATCCAGATCGGAACTGAACTCAAAAACGGCAACATCACAGCGAAACAAGCCAAAGAAAAACTCCAGTCGCTTTTTAAAATCCCTTTTTAGTTTTGAGCCTAAAGTCCGGCGACCCTCCCGCATTTGTTGACGGTGGGTCGCCCGGTTTTGATTATACCTACAGAAAGTATAACTTTCTGTAGGTATAAGTGGAGCTAAGGCTTCCGCCTGCGCCAAAGGCTTGGCGCAAGCCAGTTTTCTTTATCAGACTACCAGGTACTTGGGCGGAACGGTACAGAAATCGCAGGTAGAAGGGGCAGTCCAGTCGGTGAATGACACTTTATCCAGCAGGTAAAGGTCCGGCGGGCTGTCGTACACCTCCACGAATTCATCAATCGCCCGTTCCAGGTGTTGCTCGCATACCACGTACATCCGCCCACCTCCGAGAAGTTACCTGCGTGGTTTTTCCCCCAGGGTGATACTCAGGTTCAATCGCTTGCCATCCCGTACCACGGTGATCTTGACCTGATCCCCTACCTGGTACTTGGCGAGAATTGTCTGCAGGTCGTTAAAGGTTTCAATGCTCTGATTATCAATCGCCACAATCACGTCCTCAGGCCGCATCCCGGCTTTGGCCGCGGGGCCGCCGGGAACGACACCGCCCACGTACAATCCTACCGGCAGCTTGTACCACTCCGCCTCCTCGGGGCTCACGTCAGAGAAATTAAAGATACCGATAAAGGGCCGCTTGACGTAGCCCTGCCGGATGAGCTGCTCGATGATCGGGCGGGCATCGCTGATGGGAATGGCAAAGCCCATTCCTTCAACGCCAGCCTTGGCAATCTTCACGCTGTTGATGCCGATCACTTCTCCCCTGGCGTTCACCAGTGCTCCGCCGCTGTTCCCGGGGTTGATGGCCGCGTCAGTCTGGATTACTCTCAGGGTTACCTCGCCCCCGGCCCGGCTCTCAACGGAGATCTCCCGGTCAAGAGCGCTGATCACCCCGACCGTGACAGTACGGGCAAATTCCCGTCCCAGGGGATTTCCGATGGCCACCGCCATCTCGCCCACCCGCAGGTCGGCGGAATCGCCCAGGGCAGCCTGCGGGAGGTCTGCCACCTCGGTCTGTAACACCGCCAGGTCGGTCTCGGGATCGGCACCCACCAGGGTCGCCTTTGAAAAACGCTTTTCATCCAGGATTACCTGGATCTCCCGCGCCCCCTCCACCACATGGTAATTAGTAGCGATGTACCCGTTCTTGCTGTCGATGACCACGCCTGAACCGGAGGCAACCTCCGCGCGGCTGAAAGTACCTCTACCGGTGAAACTGGTGATCCCCACCACTGCCGGCCCGACTCGCTCCGCGATAGCCACTACCGGTGAATCGGCCGGGTCCACCCCCGGTAATGGAGGCAGGCTGCGCTGGTCGGCTCCCTGCCGCTGGTCGGGAGCCAGTTGGGGCGGCACTCGCTGGGCCAGCCACGACGGCCCCAGGGCCATCACCACCAGGCCGCCGATAACGGCGCTTACCAGGGCCAGGACTATATAGAAGATATAGCTGGGTCGCCGAGGTTCGTGGTAGCCCCGGTCAAAATAACTCACGGACGTAATCTCTCCTCTCAAACTGCACCGGCTACCCGCCAGAAATGGGACCACCGGAATTGTTCCCCGCTAATTGCTATATTCGGTTACCATGACTTATTTCCTGCAAGCCAGTTACTAGTTGCTAGTGACTAGACGGGACCAGTACGAGGTAAGCAGGGCTGCGCACTTCCGTGGCTGAACAATGTGGCAACGTGCATGCCCCTATTAATAACCGGTTGCCGGGTGGCTAGTGATAGCTCGAAAATTGTGCCACCGTCGTGGGGGGCGAAGCTCTAGCCTGGACCGAGGCCACTAGTCACCAGTCACCAACTCGTTAGTGCTCGGCCACAAAGATATCATTGCTTACGGCCCTGACACCGTCTATTTTGCGGGCTACCTGTTCGGCCGCTTCCTTGGCTTCAATGTTGTAAACCTCTCCCCCCAGGTAAGCGGTGTCACCGATCACAAAGGCTCTTACCTGCGCCGGGCTCACCCGGGGATCCTCGTCCAGGTGGCGGCGCAGCAGGTTGGTCCTGCTGATGTCCGGGTCTTTCGATCCGTGAAGGGGTACCAGTTGGTTGTCGATGCTTCTGACTCCCGGGACTGTGGCCGCTGTCCTCACTGCCGCCGTGATCGCTTCCGGGCTGTCCACGCGCCCCGTCAGGGTGACTACTCCTTTGCGGGTACTGGTGTTGACTTGCCTGGCGTCCACCCTTGGGTCCCTGGAAAGGGCCAGTTCCACGGCGTTGGTGATCCCGGCGTCATCCACCGGCCGGCCACCTACCCGCATCTGAGCGCGCACGTCCTTGGCCCCGGCCACCCCCTGCGCGGCACGGATGCAGGCGTGCTTTTCCGCCAGGGAATGGACTTCTCCTTGCAGCAACACCACTCCGTCTCTGGTATTTACCTGCACCCGTTTAAGTACGTTATCCGGAAACTCGGCCAACCGCTTTTCTATTTCGCCTGTGATCTGATCGTCGGTGACGCCTCCGTCCATTGCCACTGTTAAGCTGTTCTCCACTCTTTTCACACCAGGGAGGGTTCTGATAATTTCCTCAGCCCGGTCTTTTTCTGCCAGAACGTCCACAAAACCGTAAAGTTGCACCACCCCATCCCTTACGTTCACCCGGATGTCAAAGGAACTTGCCCGCATCCGGTCAGCCAGGGCGGATTCCACCGCTCCCTGCAGCCGTTCGTCATATCCCGCTTCCGGCACGCCGAAAACCTCCTCGCAGCTTACTGATCCTATATTCCACCATAGTGTAAAGCATACCTCAGAAATCTATGCAGTCTCGGTCGAACTGCCTACCAAGACAAAAAACGGGTTGCGGCCGAAGCTGAAACCCGCTAGCAGATTACGGAGTTTATTGGGAAAGTCTTTGACTTCCGACACCCGATTTCCGACCTCTGAATTACTGACTCAGATGGGGAAACCGTAGTACAAGCCGAGGGATGCGGCAATCAATCCTGCCAGCACCAGCACCTGCACCCAGAGATTTTCCCTTACAGCAAGTGAGCCGTAAGCTGTCGCCCCGGAAGAGATTTGGCCCCTCTGCCTGATCAATACCATGGCTATCAAACCAATCATGATAAAGGCCAGGCTGAGGACATGGGCGATGGAAACAGGCCCGTAGACCACTGGGTTGGTACGGAAGAATTCCACTATCCCCCGGACGCCTGCGTAGAGAATCACGTAGGTGAGGAACAACTGGCCGTCATACTTGATGTGCTGCCGCTTCCTCCAGAGCAGGAAAAACACCAGGTAATCCAGCAGGAACTCGTAGACCTGGGCCGGGTGCAAGAGCTGCCCGTTTACTGTCACTCCCCAGGGAAAGGCAGTGGCCATGGGCTTGCCGAAGATGTCGCAGCCGATCCGCCCGATGGCCTCACCCAGTACCAGGGAGGGCGCCAGGGTGTCCGCCAGCTTCCAAAAGGAAAGTTTGTGCTTGCGCACGTACCAAATCCCCACCAGCACACCGCCGATAACCGCCCCGTGAATGGACATGCCTCCCTGGTGGATGAACAGGATCTCCAGCGGATTCCGGAGGTAATACTGGGGTGCGTAAAAGAAAACATAGCCCAGCCGGGCGCCAACGATCCCCGCCAGCAGGGCATAAATGGCGAAGTCGGTCACCCGCTCTTCACCGATCCCCTTACGCGTGGCCTCCCGCCGGGCCACCCAAAGTGCGGCTAAAAACCCCAGGGCGATCATCAAGCCAAAGGTGTTTACGTGAATTGGGCCCAAGTGAAACAGGATACGCTGCATGTCCAATCTCCTTTCATACTTACAGCAATGAGATCTTTACGACAAATCGTAGTATTACAGCATCATTATACCTCCTCCGGGTATCTCCGTCAACCGGTTAAATATCGCTAGTTCCTCCGGCTCTCTCCTCTCCCGCCGTGTGGGGCAGCGCGAAGTCCGAAGCAGGCGGAACTTCGGCGCAAAAATTTTACCGCCCCCGGGGTATCCATGCCGGGGGCGGTATCGAGGTAGTAACCTCACGATCCGGTGGGCAGTTTTGCGTCGTGCCCGGGACTAACTACTGCAGCCTTTTTCGCAGTGGGCTACCGGGCGGAGCATGTACTGTTTCCGTAGCATCCAGAATGCCTCCTTCCCTTTGTGGGGTTTAGGAAGTGTATCAGCGCGCCTGGAAGCGAGCTAATATCAATTTTATTCTACCTCCACCAGTCTAAGTCCTGCCAGTTTACACCTTTTTAGTCCATTTTTTCGCTCAGCGTAATTACCGTTTTTCAGCTTCCGGTAATGACGCCCCCGTCTTATTTGCTTCCCGGTCACCACCGCCATGGCAGCTGCCGCCATGGGTCGAGTTTCCCCCGTGGCCGTGTCCCCGCATCATAAAGATATGCATCAGCGGGCAAATCAGAAACATTAAATAAAAAAGACTCCCGCCGTTACCGTTGGCAAACAGGTAAAATGCCACTCCAATCACGGCTATACACCCAAGTATCATTGCCCAGCGGTTCACCGGTTTGTCCCCTTTCTTTTTTACCCCCGCAGGGTATCGTTTAAGGAGATTTTAGCAGGAAAATGTGGTGGTTTTGTGGTGAACCTGTGAAGATTGTGTGAAGGCGAAGTTTATCACAGCGCTTTAAAGAAAACTTGGCTTGCGCTATAGAAGACTTGCCCATTTATGGGCTTAGTCGCCCTTATGCCTTTGGTGCAAGCCCCTCGGGCGCAGGTATAGAAANNAGTTGCACTTATGCCGCCACAAAGGAATACCCAATTTCTAGGTGCGGAAGCCTTAGTTGCACCATGCCAACAGAAAGTTTACTTTCTGTTGGTACTAGATAAACCGGAAAGCCTCCGTCGGATCCAGCCTAGCTGCCCGGATGGCGGGGTACAGGCTGGCTGATAAACCTGTAACTATCGAAAGCAATACCACACCGACCGCCAGGAAAGGGTTCCACCGGATACTCACCTGAATCTGGGCGATCAACGGCGCCACCAGCATGGCGGTGCCCATACCCGCCAGGTAACCGGCAACTCCCCCCGCGGCGCTGACTAAAGCAGCTTCCGTCAGGATGATGCGCATGATGTGGCTCCGGCGGAAACCAATGGCCCGGAAGATGCCGATTTCCCGGGTTCGTTCGTTCACCGATGACATCATGGTGGTCCCGATAATCAGGACGCCGATGCCAAAAACCACCGCGGTAACCAGGAAGGAAAACTTGGCAAAGCGGTCAACAACCTCACGCCTGGCCTCTCCCTCATCCTTGACCACCGAGATCTTGGCATCAGGAAGGGCTTCTTTCAACTGGCCCAGTATGGCTTCACCCGGCACCCTGGTGTTTTGGTCCGCCTGTCCGGTTCCGGCCCTGGGAAGCACCAGTTCGATAAAGCTGAACCCTGACGGGCGGTTAAAGGTTAACCTGGCCTGCTGCAGGTCCATGAAAACCAGGCGGTCCTCAGGGCCGCCGGTCTCGTTCAGTATCCCGGCTACAGTAAATGACTCCCCGTCGATGTCGATCACATCCCCCGGGCTTTTGCCGGCCTTGGCCGCCGTCACGAAACCCAGCAGCAGTTCCCGCGGCCCGGAAGGTTCCCTTCCCTGTGGCCGCCAGTAAGGGTGCAGCTTATACTCTTCCGGAAACTCCACACCGGCTACCAGGACCTGCCGGGATTCCACCGGGGTAATGTTTAAGAGTTTGGGAGCCACCACCTTGAGTTCCTGCCCGGAGGGGATGGACTCGATCGCCTCCATGACGGAGGCCGGGAGTTCTTCCGCCTGGAACGAAACACCGGAAGCCACCGTGATCCCGTTATAAGACAGGGAAAGCTTCTGAGTGAAGGGGGAGACCACCACCCTGGTCCCCATGGCTTCAAACTGGCCCTGTACCTGCTGTCGCATGGCGTAGGTGATGGAGAACAGCGTAACAATGGTGCCAATACCGACGACCATTCCCAGCACCAGGAACAGCATCTTGGCCCGGCGGACTTTCAGGTTGTTCACGGCAATATCCGAAAGGCGCATCTCTTCACCCCAATGTTAGTGATGATTCCGTGACAAGCTTTAGTACCCGGCCTGGGCAAGCTCGGCCTTATCCGGCGCTGGTGGAATGGTATCAATGGTCCCGGCAGGCACCAACCGACCGTCACGGATATGGATCGTTCGCTTGACATATCTGATGGTTTCCAGGTTGTGGGTCACCATGATAATGGTAAGCCCCTCATCGTTCAGTGACTGGAACAGCCGCATGATCTCCTCCCCAGTCTTGGTATCCAGCGCTCCTGTAGGCTCATCGGCAAACACGATCGGGGGCTGGTTGACAATGGCGCGGGCAATGGCCACCCGCTCCTGCTCCCCCCCGGAAAGCTGGTTCGGTAAACGGTGCAGCTTATTTCCCAGCCCTACCCGGTCCAGCACCGTCCTTGCCTTTTCCATCTGCTCCTGGTGAGAGTATTTGAGGATGGCCAGCGGCAGCATTACGTTTTCCACCGCGGTCAGGTAGGGGATGAGTTGGAACTGTTGAAAAACAAAACCGATATAGGCGCTCCGAAAATCCGCGCGCCTCTCGCTGGAAAGCTGGAAGATGGGGATTTTATCGATCAGCACTTCCCCTGAAGTGGGCGGGTTCAAAGCCCCCAGGATGCTGAGAAGGGTACTCTTGCCGGAACCGGACGGCCCCATCAAAGCCACAAAGTCACCTTCCTCGATAGAGACGTTAATATCCTCCAGGGCTACTACCTGGCCCTCACCGCTGTCATACACTTTCCCTACGTTCTTCACTTCAATCAGGCTCACAACCCATCAACTCCCTAGAAGTCTTATAACCGTCTGCAAATCGGGTACAACATTCACTAAGTGCTTGAGCGCTGTCAGAAACGAGCATAGCAAGGAAGCCGGGGCTGGACGGCGCGGAGCGTACTCGGTATCGTACGTGAGCAGCCGGACAGACCCGGCTGACGCAGCTAGGCGAAGTTTATCACAGCGCTCAGATGAACCGCAGTGCTTCTGCCGGGTCAAGCTTCGCCGCCTGGGTTGCGGGATAAGCGCTGGCCAGCACGCCCAGACCGGTAGCGGCTATCACCACTACCCCACCCAGCAAGGGATTCCAGGGAATGCTAATCTTCATCTGGGCAATACCCGGTCCCAGGGCCTGGGCAGCCAGCATACCCAGCAAATAACCCAGCACTCCACCCACCAGGCCCACGATCACCGCCTCTGTTAAGACAATCTCAAATACGTGACTCCTACGGTATCCCATAGCCCGGTAGATGCCAATCTCCCTGGTCCGCTCGGTAACCGAGGACATCATGGTCAGCATCACTACCAGGGCGCCAATCAGCACTATGACAGCGGACACCGCATAGGTAAAACCGGTAAAGCGATCAATGACCTCCTGCCGGGCCTTGACAGCTTCAGCCAGGGCCGTGACCCGGGCATGGGGGAGCTTTTCGGTGATTTGCCGCACGATCTCTTCGATGGGGCAAGTGGTACAGTACGCCGCCACCTCGATAAAACTTAGCCGGTTGGATTGCCCGGTAAGCTCCTGAGCCTTCAACAGGTGCATGAACACGAGGCCGTCTTCTTCTGTTCCCTGCTCCGCCAGCACGGCCGCCACCTTGAATTGGCGACCCTGCAGTCGCATCAGGTCTCCAGGCTTCAGCCCGTAATTCTCAGCCACGTGAGCGCCTATCAACAAGTCGTCCACCGCCGTTGGTTTGTTGCCCTGCCACTGCCACCATCTCTTTAGTTTCAACTCGTAGGGGAAATCCACCCCCACCACCATTAGCTTGTCCTGTTGATACTCCAGAAGGCCAAGGAGTTTAGGAGCCACCAGGGCAATGTTCTCCCGGTTCTTGATGGTGTTGATGGCGATAATGTCATCATTGGCTAACGCGGCACCGCCTCCGGCGCCGGGCAATGTAACCCCGCCGTAGGAAAAGGTGTCGTCTTCCTTGGGAACTATCATGATGTTAGCGCCGATCTCGTCAAAGGTATCAGCCAGTTCCCGGTTCATGGCGGTGGTAATGGAGTAAAGGGTCACCACCGTCCCCATGGCAACGACGATGCCCAGCACCAGGAAGAGCATTTTGACTTTTCTCCGGCGCAGGCTATTCATGGCAATGCTGTCAAGTCGCAAGGGCAATCACCTCTAAGTTTATCACAGCGCCGCCTAGATCCGGGGCTTCCAGTCGCGGACAATATCTTCCGGCACGTAAATGGTCCCGTCCTTCACCTCGTAGGGCAGCTCTTCAGGCGGGTATTCCGGGCAGCCCCCGGACAGGCCGCGCAGGTCATTAAGCAGCCAACGGGTACCGCATGTATCACACACCAGGATATTTTCGTTGATATGGAACCGCTGGGACCGGCAGGGCTCACACATGGCCAGGGACACGATCAGGCGCCCGACAGGTGTCACCATGGCCGTCAAAGCTTTGGGAACCCCGTTTAACTCGTACTTGGTTTCGGTATAGATGATCTTGCTTTCAACAACCTTGTCCAAGGGGATCAGGATCTTGCCGTTTTCCGTCTTGTTTTCAATGTCGGTCATGCTGATGACCTGATTCTTGTAGTTAAACGTCCTCCCCACGTTATAATTGCCGCCCTCCCACCGCCGTGGGACCTCCGCGTCGTTCCTTGTAGCCAGCACAAACCAGGCAATTCCCACCACTGCCACCAGGGCGAATACCAGAAATATAACCCTGTTAGGGCCCCGGTACCGGGATTCCCCGCTCAGGAATTCTTCTCGCTTTCTGCTTGTTGCGCTCATCCTGTTACCTCCTTAGACTAGCATGCAAAGGAAAGGGCAAATGTTACTACTAATAAAATAGTCAAAAGCATTACTTGGGACCGGAACGACGAGCGGCGCTTCCGAGGCGGTTCCAGGATGCGGGCCACTCTTGAACTGATACTGCCGGATTCCCACAGAAAATGGGAGCAGGGATCCGCTACGAGTCGCCATGGCCGCCTGCGGGGTTGGCCGCAGCAGGTCTGGCGCCACACCTTGATCAAGGTAGATCCGTAAGTCACTGGTTTTTCTGTCACCTTTACCGCCAGGTCGTCCGCCGCCTTTTCCTTTTCCTGCAGTAAAACCCCATAGGACCAGTGGGCAACCGGCGTAAAAAACATCATATCACGTAACATGGCGGCCATGCCGCAAGTAAAGGCATCCCGGCGGCGGATATGGGCTGCTTCATGGGCCACCACTGCCTCCAGTTCCTCCTCCTGCAGCAGCGCCAAAGCCCCTTCCGACATTACCAGTACCGGCCGGAGGGTACCAAAGGTGTAACAAACCCAGTGAATTTGGGGGATAACCACCACCCGGGGAACAGCTACCCCCATGCGGGGGCAGACAGAAGACAACACGTCTTGCAGGAGGGGGTATCGTTCAACAGGAGCCCAACCGTACCTGGCTACCACCTGGCGCACCGCCAGAGCCTGCAGGAGGATCCTGGCCAACACCAGTCCCAAAACAGTAGCCAGGAATGGGAAAAGCAACTTCGAGCCCCAGTACCCCAACTGGCAGGCTACCCCCACAATCCCCCGGACAGACGCCTGACCGGGTGTGGTAGCCTTAAAAAGTCCCAGGCCGGGCAATAAGCCATGGAGCAAAAGGTAGGCCACTAGCGGAACGCCTAGACAAAGGTACATCAGCCGGGTACGGGTGATGGGCTCGTCAACCCTGAGCGCGCGCACGAGGAGGACAGCCAGGAAGTAGGCCAAACCGCTGCCCAGTAGGGCGTACGTGATATAGGTATGTAACGCCGATGCCACCTGGGCCATGGCCTACCGGTCTCCTCTCCGCTGCCTTTCTTGGATGATCCGCTCGAGTTCTAAGATCTTTATCTCGTCTTCTTCACACATCCGGTTAACAAAGTGGGAAAACGCCACCTCCGCATAGTCCTCCAGCAAGCCGTCGATGACCTCAGTCACCACACTACGTGCGAAGTCATCCCGGCTGCAAGCGGGGCGGTAGACATAAGCCAGACCTTTTTTTTCTTTCTGTAAAATGTTTTTATCCGCCAGGCGGCTCATGATGGTCATCACCGTAGTATAGGCAATCTCCCGCTCCCTGAGTAATACCTCGTACACATCCCGTACAGAGGCTTCACCCTGCCGCCACATAATCTCCATCACAGCCGCCTCCAGGTGACCCAGTACCTTCCCCAGTCCCCTCTTGGAGGGCCTGAACTCCCCAATATACTGCTTAACCGTCACGAGTCCATCCCCCTTTCTCGTTCTTCCCGTTACTCCATTATATACCTTCCGTCTTACTACGTACAATAGTAGTTAAACTAATAAGTTTCCTCTATAAGCATCATACCTTTCGTCCCCTTACGTCTTAAACAGCCACAAGGGCGACGGAGGGTTTAAGATGCACTAAATGCCCAGACTGCCCAACCTTCAAACGCAGCCGAAAAATCACCCAGGCCCAAACCGAAAACCTTATTCATAGCCTGTTCCATACTATTGCCTTGACCCAGGTGTTCCACGAGTTTCAGCACTGCGTTGAACCCCCCCAGGTCTATCATATAATCAACCATGGCCAACGACTGCCGGTAGGCCAGGCCCTGATCAGGAAGATAGTCGAATTCACCGTCCATTCTTTCCAGTGGGTACCACTTCTCTTCACCGGGATTCCCTGGGACAGAGAACTGAAAGCCGGTGATCTCCCGTTCAACGTACTGGGCTACCCCCTCGGTAAACCAACGGGGATAGTTGCCGCCGGTACGGTAGTCCACCACCAGGTGGGCGAACTCGTGGACCATGGGGCCGGATTTCTTGAAGGTACGAGCCATTGCCGATAGATCGGACGCCCCCGTCCAGTCGCCAGGCGACAGTACCCGGATCACGCCGGCCCAGTAAACCCCCATCGCCCCTTGATCAGCGTCCCAGCCAAAACTCCTTCCCATGGACTGCCGGTCCGGGTATACCACCACGGGTACCGGTTCGGGAGGGGCGTACCCCAGCATATCCACTACCGGTTGATAAGCCTCCTCGGCTGTCTCCAACACCAGCCGGGCCACATCCGCATCCTCCGGCCGGTACCGGAGCAGGAAGCGCGGGCTTTGAACCGTGGGCCAGCTAAAGGTGCGCAACACCATATTCTGCTTGGCAACATCCCGGAATACGGCGTAAATAATGGACTTGTGCTTGCCGGGATACCGGAAGGTTAAAGAAACTGCCACCAGGCCAACCACCAGGGCGGTATTCAGCCCAAACTGAAAGTAGGCCTTGGCCCGGCGTACACACTCACTCCACACGGGCATAGGTCTCCCCCTTGCATGCGCCCCGGGGTGGGGCTTGTCTTAGCTCTCCTCACCCCATTATACTATGGCGCAAGGGGGTATCTCACTGGTAATAAGTAGTGGTCAGCTGACCACTGATTTAGTGCTGCTCCAGGGCCTTAATGGTATCTGCCAGTACCGCCTGCGTATCCTCCGAAGTGCCTCTAACCCCGATCCAAACCACGATGTGGTCCTGCTGCCAGTAGTAGTTTTGCATCCCGGCACCATCCACGTAATGGTAGGTCCTGCCGTCCCTCTCTTCCGTGCGGTGGTTACCGAACACCGGGCTCTGGGGCATCTTGGTGTCCATGGCTTCCAGCAGCAGCTTGGCGTCGGCCTCGTCTTTCGATTCGGATATCCAGAGAATAGCCTCCCGCCGCCCGTCGCTGTACTGGGCGATATACCCGTTAACCACCTCGATATTCGTCCCGTGGAGCTTGCTGATATCTTGAACGGCCTCTTCACCGCTCATTTCGTGCTGGAGTTTAAGCCCCGCCAGCTCCCGGGGCACCATCTCCATTTCCTGTTCCCCGGCCATGCCGGAGTGCTGATCCGCCCCGGCCTGCATGTCTTTCATGTCCACCGGCCGCAAGGTGGGAAGGAACAACGCCCCTACCAGTACGCCCAGTATGGCTGTAACAAAAAGGAAGGCCCTTAGTTTGCGATTCATAGACCGTCTTTCTCCTTCCATACAGGTTTACAACTCGTTACTTGCCTTTCTTACCGGTGATGGCATCCCGCAAGAGGGCTACCTCATGGGACAGCCTACGCTGCCGCTGCCCTAACATCAAAGTGTAGCCGAAGATTGCCAGCCAGGTAACCCCGTAAGCGAGCCAAACATAATCCAACCGGTCCATCCTTAACCCCTCCTACTGATCGAATTTCTCCCGCAGGCGGTCCTTGAGGTCCTGCAGAGCCAGCCGGGTATTCTCCAGGGCAACCCCTTTCTGCATCAAGTAAACATAAAGGGCGGTAAAAGCGAATACAGTGACAATCAGTGCGTGCAACATCTTCGGGTGTAACCCGCCCCCTTCTTTACCGAAAACCAGCGGATGGTAACCCCATAATTTCACAGCGATATATACGATAGGCACATCCAGAAAACCGATAATTCCGAAGACCGCGGACAGCACCGACCGGCGTACAGGCTCGGCAACCCCAGCCCGGACCAAGAAATAAGCCATGTAGATAAACCAAAGCACCAGAGTCGTAGTAAGCCTGGCCTCCCATGTCCACCAGGTATTCCAAGCACTCCTGGCCCAAATAGGGCCGGTAATCAACACCAGGGTAGTGAACAACACCCCAACCTCCGCGGAGGCCGCAGCCAGGGTGTCCCACTTTCGATCACGGGTTCGCAGGTACAGGATGCTGGCGACGAACACCACGAAAAAAGCCAGGAACGCGTTCCATGCTGCCCCCACGTGAATGTAGAAGATCTTCTGGACCTCCCGCATGGTCTTCTCAAGGGGGGCATACTGAAAGATGGCATAAAGGGACACCAGCATCAGCACAGCGGAAAGCCACCCGAGAGCGTTATGGTACCTGCTCAGACCTTTTACTTCCATGCCTGATTTACACCTCCAATACGTACTCAAAGAGTACAAAAGGTACCACCAGAAAAACGACGTCAAAAACCGCCAGGAGTTTAATCCAACGCCAGAAATCCGCGATTAGTTGCACTTCGCCCGGGGGCATCCCCATCAACAGAATACCGGTAGACTTCACCGCGGCGATGATCACCGGGATGACAATGGGAAAGACGATCAACGGCAGTAGGATCTCGCTGGTCCTGGTGTTGGCCGAAAGCGCCGCCAGCAAGGTACCGACGGTAATAAACCCCAGGGTCCCCAGCATGATCACCAGCAACAGGAGCCACAACGACCCCTCCAGGCGGAAACTGAACAAGATGAAAAACAGGGGCAGGGAAATGATCTCCATCGCCCCCATAAACACCAGGTTGCTGATCACCTTGCCGAAGTAAATGGCGGTCCGGTCCACGGGCGCCAGCATCAAGCCCAGCAGCGCATCGTTATCCTTTTCACCCGAGAAAGAACGGTTCAACCCCAAGATGCCGGCAAAGGTAAATCCCAGCCAGATGATCCCCGGAAAAACCTCCCTGGTAGTCTCCCTGGTAGGGGTGAAGGCGAAGGCAAAAATCAGGATGACCAGGAAGGCGAAAATGAACATGGAACTGATCATTTCCTTGGTCCTGAACTCCGTCACCAGGTCCTTCCATACCAAGTTGGCGATTTTACCCAGAAAACCCATTAGGCTCCCTCCACATGCTGCAGGTAGATCCGCTTGAAGTCCCGCACGTTGATGTCTGCGGTCCTGGCATGGTAAGCCAGCCGGCCCTTGACCATGATGATCACCTGGTCGCTCAGTTCCAGTCCCTGGTCAAAGTTATGGGTAATCAGGAAAATGGTACGCCTTTGGTTGCGCAAGCCCTTGAGCACATCATTCAGGATCTCCATGGCGTGCTGGTCGAGGCCCGTATAGGGCTCGTCTAAAAACAGCACCGTTGGATCGTGGAGGATCGCCCTGGCAATGGCCAACCGCTGCTGCATCCCCCGGGAAAATGTGCGTACCGGGTCTGCCAGGGCGTATTGCAGCCCTACCTCCCGGATTACCTGGTGAATCCGCTCCCGGAGATTGGTCACGTCATACAGGCGCCCGTAAAAAAGTAGGTTTTCATAGGCCGTCAGGTTACCGTACAGGAAGGTGTTATGCGAAACCACACCGATGTCGCGCCGGAGCCTAAGGGGGTTCTCCCCCGCGTTGACTCCGTTGATCACCACCTGGCCCCGGGTAGGTTTTACCAGAAGGGACAGCACCTTCAACAGCGTGGTCTTACCCGCGCCGTTGGGACCAAGGACGGCCATGAACTCTCCCGACCCCAGTTCCAGGTCAATCCCTCGCAAGATGGTCTTATTTCCGATCTGTTTAACGATCTGGTGGGCCTTGATAATGATGAGCGCCCCCTATCCGGTGAACTCCTTCAGTTGGGCCTTCACGTTGACCAGCTTTTTCTTGTAGGCCTCCCTCAGTTGCCGGTAGGTATCCTCGTCAACTTCCTGGTTGGCCCGTTTTTCATCCAATTCACCGATCTTTTGCAGCAGGACTTTTTCCCTGGCCATCAACCGGTGGAACATTTCCTCCTCGGGATCCCCCTTTGCCTTCAAGGCATCCCCCATCTGGCGTCTCTTGAAGACGTAGTAGATTAGCCCCGCTAGGGGAACACCGATCACCATCACCATAAATAGATGAGCGTTAATTCCCTTAAAGGGCGACTGGTACCACAGGCGGATATGTCCAGGGTTATGGAACTTGGGGTTAGGAGGAGGCTGGGTGACCCCCCCGGCGGCGGCTCCTGCCCCGAGGGTGACGACCATGTCCACCTGTTCACCGGCGGGCAGGTTGTCAGCCATGTAGATCCTGGCCTGCTGCTCCTGGGATACCCCGCCATCCACCAACTTGGTACTGCTCACACTAACCCCCTGCAAGGGCGTCAGCACGAAAAGGGTTTCGGTAGGATACGGCAGGCGGTGTTTCAGGATAAAATGGGGTGCCGCACCTGCCGGCAGCAGGTAACCAAACCGGTAAGTACTCTCTCCTTTTGGCACAGCCGCGGTCACCACCAGTTCCTGACCCTTGGCCTCTACCAGTTGTTCGGTACCACCGGCGAAAATCAGGTCCTGGTAACCTTCAGGCAGGACAAACTTAACTTTACCTGCGCCTGCAGCTATCTCCGCTCCCTGGTTGTTAACAACCACAATTTCTTTTACGTCCAGCATACCCTTGGATCCGGGCTGCAGGATGTAGTGGTGCATGCTCACAGAAATTGTTTCTTCCGGAGCGGCCTGCACCGTGCCCACCGTCACCAGCAGGCTGAGTAGGAAAAACACCAAGAATAACGACGTTTTCCTTTTTAGCTCAGGTTGCACTCTCTCACCTCTTTCGTTAAGTAGCGGTGCTGCGAGGAGCCCTTAACGGTCCTTCTTTTGCTGTCGCAACCGGCGAACCTCAGCCTCGATTTCCGCCTCGATCTCTTTTTCAATGTCGGAGATTACCGCGGCTTTTTCTAACACCGGCGCACCCGCCTTGAGAACACCTTCCTCTTCCTTGAGTATGGACACCGCCTGGCGCCGGTAAACGTTCTGCAGGGACTGGTAGTCATCCTCGGAGAGCTTCTTCATCTGGTAATCAAACTCGATTTCACCCAGGGTAGTAAAGACGGATTCCTTTTCCTTTTCTATAGGGTCCAGTTCATCCAGGTCCACCTCGGGTACCAGGCTTTCTTCCACCGGTTGCACCAGCGGCATGGCGATCAAGTAGACCGCAACCCCCACTACCACCGTACCCAGCAGCAAGGCCGTTATATCCAATATTAACCCTCCCCACATTGGTGACTAGTAGTACTTTTTAATCTCCGCATCCAGAATCTCCTCGTATTCCGCCAGGTCTGCCGTTTCAAGGCTTTCTTCGTCCCCGGTCTTCCGGTGCCGGTAGAATACCCACTTGTCCAGGGCCATGTAAATCACCAGCCCCCCGGCCAGGATGCCAATAAAGGGCAATACCCAGGCGGTAATATTCAAGGGATTGTCCGGTGGCGGGGCCGCCATTACCTCTTCCCCGTAAATGCTGATCATGTACTTGTAGATCTGGTCGGCGGTGGCCCCCTCCGCCAGTTTTTCCCGGATCTCCGCCCGCATTTTCTCGGCAGTGGCGTTGTCGCACGCAACCAGGTACATGCCGCACCCGTCGGTGCACATCAGATTTTTCTCGATCTCCTTGAAAAGGGCCTCATCCACCACCCCGGTTTGCCCCCAGGCCACCGGCGAGGCCATGAGCAGCAGCCCGAGGGCCAATCCGATCACGCTTCTTCTAAGCCCTGGCATGGCGTTCCACACTCCTTGTGTACTTGGGTCCCAGCTGGCTGCCGCGGCCGGGCCAGACCGCAAAAACAGTCCCAATGACCAGGATGTAACCGCCGATCCAAACCCATGCCACCATGGGGTTGATGATTACCTTGAAGGTGGCCTCCGTGCCGTTTTTATCCCAGGTGGAAAGGATCACATAGAAATCCTCCGTCAGGCTACCCAGGATGCCCACCTCGGTGGAGGGTTGGTCCCATAACTCGTAGAACACCTTCTCCGGCATAACGGCGCCGATATTCTTGCCGTCCTTGGACACCGGCATGTCAGCGTAAACGATGACGTTTTCGCCCTCTTCCCGCTGCATCAAGCCGTTAAAGGTGGTAGTGTACTTACCCAGGGTAATCTTTTCACCCGCCGTTACTGTCCTGGTGATCTCCTGTTTATACGCATGGGAGGCGATGATCCCGATAGCCATCAGCACGATGCCCAGGTGCACGATATACCCCCCGTAGCGCCGGCGGTTACGGGTGACCAGCCGCCAGAAGGCGGTGCCATACCCCTCGCCGGTCATCTTGCGGCGCACCCGGGTGCCGCGCACAAATTCCTGAATGATGGTAAAGAGGACAAAGAGAGAGACGGTTTCACCCAAAATTGGCGCAAAACGCTTGACAGGCAGCAACAGGTACATGGCCACGCCCGTCACCACCGCCAGCACCATCGACCACAGGAAGTTGTCCCGCAGGTTCTTTAAGGATGACTTTTGCCAGGCGATCAGCGGGCAGACCCCCATGACAAGCAGCATGCCCAACAGGATGGGAGCGTTGACCTGGTTAAAGAAGGGTACGCTCACCGTTACCTTGACACCCCGCACCGCCTCGGATACCAGCGGGAAGATGGTCCCCCAGAATACCGCGAAGGCGGAACCCACCAGCAGCAGGTTGTTGAGCAAGAAACTGCTCTCCCGGGAGATATAGGACTCAAACTCGCGCCCTTCCTTGAGCAGATTGATACGATCGATCATCAAGTAGAGAGAAGCCACCATCATGATGATGATAAAGGTGAAGAAATAGTAACCCAGTTGCGTGTCACCGAAGGCGTGCACCGAAACCAGCACGCCGCTGCGCACCAGGTACGTACCGAACAGGGTCAGCAGGTAGGTAATGATGATCAGGGAGATGTTCCAGGCCTTTAACATTTCCTTCCGTTCCTGGATCATCACCGAGTGAATGAAGGCGGTACCTGTTAGCCAGGGGATAAAGGAGGCGTTTTCCACCGGGTCCCATCCCCAGTACCCGCCCCACCCCAGTTCCACGTAGGCCCACTGGCCGCCGTACAGGTTACCCAGGGTAAGGAACATCCATGCTACCACCGACCAGCGCCGGGTAACCCGGATCCACGAATCATCCGCCTTTTTGATAATTAAGGCAGCCATGGCAAAGGCATAGGGAATGGCAAATCCTACGTAACCCAGGTAAAGGGTTACCGGGTGGAACACCATCCCCGGGTTCTGCAACAAGGGGTTGAGGCCCCGCCCTTCCGCGGGAACGTAGCCAAGGCCTGTCCGGGCAAAGGGGTTGGCAATAAAGGTCAGCATCAACAGGAAGAAGAGACTGTTGATCAACAGGATAATATTCACGTAAGGAATGGAGGGGTCGTTTTCATTGCGCCGGGAAAAAGCCACCACGGCGGCGTAGATCCCCAAAATCCACATCCAAAGCAGCATGGAACCGGCGTTCCCCGCCCAGAAGGCAGAGAATTTGTAGAAGGTCGGCAGGCCCTTGCTGGTGTACTCGTAAACGTACTTGATGGAGAAGTCCGAGGTTACCAGGAAATAAATCAGGATCAAGGACGCCACCGTTACCAGAAAGGCGATGGCCAGGACTCCCCCCTTGGCGCTTCTCATGATGCGTTCGTTGCCGGTTTTAAGCCCCACCACGAAGCCCGCCAGGGAATAGATACTGATGGCCAGGGAGAGGATGATCGCTAAGTAACCAATATCGGCCATTACTTTACCTCCTTAAGTTACGCCAGGCAATTGATAACCCCCGGCGGCCAGCGCCGAACTGTGACCGCCAGAGGCCATGGCAACCCATGATGATGTTCATTCCTTAAGCACTATGAGACTGAAACCGGTGCTTATTGTTTCTCGATGGTCTGTTCCTTGATGGCTTGCTCCTCTTCCAGCGCCTCGTACTTGGACGGGCAGCGGGTTTCCACCTTGTCCGCCAGGAAGGTGCCCGAATTGGCGTTGTACTTGCCCTTCAGGATAATCTGAGCCTCCGGATTATCCATGTTGTCGGGAGCCACATCGTTGTAAACTACCGGCATCTTGCTCTGGCCATCGGTGACAGCAAAGCTCAATTCAATCTTCTGCCCGTCCCACTTCAGCGTCCCGGGTACCAGGGAGCCTTCCACCAAAAGGTATCTCCCTTCCAACTGGGGCCCTTCGGTCAGGATCTCGGTAATGGTCTTCTGGTAGCCCGTATTTCCCCCAAACCCCGAAATGAACAGGAAACCAATAGCCGCTACCACCACGATGACACCGATAGTGATTTTGTGACTTTGCTTCACGGGTACACCTCCCATTTTAGTGACTAGTGACTGGTGACTAGTGACTAGTGACTAGTCCATCGTGGGGCTACTCCTCGTCCAGTTCCGCCAGCAGTTGGCGGTAGGTTTCTTCGCTGATCTTGCCGTCTAGAAGCATTTTGCGGATCTTCTTCTTTTCCTCCTGCACCGCCTGGCTGCGGCTGCCTTTACCACGCTGATTTTTTGTTTCCGCCTGGGCAGCTGCCACTTGGCGGTTGTGGGAGCGTGATTTCTGGTTTCCGGACCGGTTCCGGCTTCCACCTCCCTGGTTGCTCCGCATGGCGTACACCATGAAAATCCCCAACATGGCCAGGAAGGCAACCAGCAGGATTACCACCGTAGAATTTAAGGAGGAGCCACCGGACGTAGACGCGGGCTGAGCAGTACCGGCGCCGGTAGCCTTTTCCACGGAAGGTTTGGTCTCATTCCGGGTGTAAGTGACCTCGAAAGGTATCTTGTCCCCGGGTTTGACGTTTTCGTACCGGTAGTAATAATTGTTGAACCCCTCACCATCCTGCTGGGTGGCGGTGCTGGCCGGGCTCAACCGCAAACCAGAGGCGTTCTTCGGCTCCTTAACCTCCACCGAGAGGTCGGTTACCGGAAAGGTAGGCTGGAACAAGGCGGTGAACTTCCGCTCCCCGGGAGCGCTGAAGGTGTTATAGTTATATTCAAACATCACCGGGAACTTCTCACCTGGTTTGATAACCCGGGAAGGTTTCCACACCACCTGGTCGTACTCAGGGTTGCTCGTTTCCACCACGTACTTCTGGCATACCATGCCCTTTTCAGTCTCGCATACCATGTTCACCTTGGCGCCTTTGGGCATGTTATAACGGATTTCTCCCTGGAAGTCCTTGCCGGTATTATTGACAAAAGTACCGGAATAAATGACCAGAACGTCCGGGGTATCGTACTCAGGCCAGACAGAGAAGTAAAGCTCCTCCATCGTCATGGTCTCACCCTCGGCAAAAGCTGCCGGCACAAGGGTAAACAACAGCAGTACGGATAGCATAAAAGAAAGGATCCGGGATATCAGGACTCGCTTGCGCATTATGTTCCTCCTTACTTTATCATATACACCAGGCATTTTTTGTAATGTATTTCACATAAGTACCCGAAAGAAAAAAGCCCGTTACCCTTCCATCCACTTCCCCCTTTGGCAGTGTCGAGTAGCAGCCGGTTTCGCAAACGGAAATTGTGATATGGAGTACTGGTAACTAGGATCGAAAGTCCCTAACTATTTCTCTGCCGCTAGCCGAAATCCTGCCGGTCGTCCAATTTTTTGCACTATCCGAAAGTATAAGATGTAACTTTCTGATAGCATAAGTGCAACTAAGGCTTCCGCCTGCGCCAAAGGCTTGCACCACAGGCATAAGTGCGACTATGCCCATAAATGGGCAAGTCTTCTATAGCGCAAGCCAAGTTTTCTTTATCTCCTCAGCCCGTGCCAAAAAAAGTTAAACCATGGCCGTCGAAGAGACCCGCGGAGCAAAGGAGTGTTCCTCCATCTCTTGAGGAGCCGGTGGGTTTTTCAGTATCGAAACCACAAAAAGAGTAATAAAGACCAGGAGCACTAAAATTGTGATCATGCTTCTCTTCAACCGAGCTTCTCCTCCCTCTCCGAAATACAAACGGACAGGCGTTTTCATGCAAAATCATCATATCACGGGCGTCTACTACAGTCAATAGTAGCAAATATGTCAAATGACTGCTAAAGGAGCCAAAACTGCCTTGCAGAATATGAGAATGGCATAAGGGCGGTGAATCACCGCCCTGAAAGTGAATTACTCGACCTCGTACCCCGCCCTGGTGATGGCGTTTTTCATTGCCGTTATGTCTACTTTCCCGGGCTCAAAGGTTACAGTGACGTTTTTGGCCGCCAGGTTGACCTCGGCCTTGTTCACTCCCGCCAGGTTGGTCAGTGCCTTCTCCACAGACATCTTGCAGTGGTTGCAGGTCATCCCTTCCACGTTAATCACGGTAGTATCCATGCTCATATCACCTCCTTTTTAGTGACTGGTGACAGGTGACTAGTTGCTGGTACTCGGTGGCGGGTAAGCTGCTTGCTAAAGCCTGGTCACTTCTAACCTTGGTACTTCTTCACGTAGGGGATGACAATGGGCATGAAAATAATCATACTGAGGATGAAGACCCAGACCGCTCCGCCGTAACGGGCCACCGGAGTATATTCTTGGCCCGGGGTAAGCAAGAGAAATATCGCAACCAGGACAAGGGACAACCCGGTATAGACGGCGGCGCTGGCACGGGCAGCTTTTTGTTCCATTAACGCTCCTCCTTTCTAAAGAAAACTTGGCTTGCGCTAAAGAAGACTTGCCCATTTATGGGCTTAGTCGCCCTTATGCCTGTGGTACAAGCCTTTGGCGCAGGCGGAAGCCTTAGTTGCACTTATGCCACAGAAAGTTATACTTTCTGATGGTGCAAGAAGCTGGAGGCAAGATGCATCTGCTTCTTCCACTCGCTTCTTGTTTCCTGAATAGCATTTCCGGATAGGAACCCAAGAATTACCCCGGGTGATTGATCACAGCGGCCCAACCTCTGTCTACCGGCCGGTGGCGGCCGGCTGCAACGAGGCGGCTTTCTACGCCGCCTGGGTCGCGGTTACCGGACGGCCACCGTGTTCCTGTTCCGTTCTCTTCATGGACGGTACAAACCGCTTCAACAGCAGGGTGTTCATCGTTACAGACACGGAACTGATAGCCATGAAGAAAGCGGCGAGTTCGGGGCTCACGATCAGGCCGGTTAGGGGGTAAAAGATACCCGCCGCCACGGGAATGCCTAGAGTATTGTAGATAAACGCCCAGAACAGGTTTTGGTGTACCTTGCCCATGGTGGCCTTCGCCACCTCGATGGCCGACACCACGTCACGGATATCGCTCTTGATCAGGATGATGTCCCCGGTCTCCTTGGCCACGTCGGTACCGCTGCCGATGGCAAGCCCCACGTCGGCCTGGGCCAGCGCCGGGGCGTCGTTGATACCGTCGCCCACCATGGCCACCCTAAGACCCTGCTCCTGTAACTTCTTCACTTCATTGGCTTTATCCTGGGGCAGCACTTCCGCCAGTACCCAGTCAATGCCCACTTGGCGGGCGATGGCTTCGGCTGTCCGGCGGTTATCCCCGGTGATCATGGCCACTTTAATGCCCCGGCGCTGCAACCGGGCCACAGCCTCCTTGGAGTTTTCCTTCAGAGTGTCGGCCACCGCCACCACACCGGCGGCCTTGCCGTCCACCGCCACCAGCATGGCGGTCTTACCCTCGTGTTCCATCTTCTCGGCGCTGGCCAGCAGCCCGGAGAAGTCAACCCCCCGCTGCTGCATCAGCCTCCGGTTGCCCAGCAGCACCTGCCGGCTGCGGAAAGTTGCCTCGATGCCGTGACCGGGAATGGCGTTGAACTCCTGGGCATCCTCCACCTGGATGCCCTCATCCTGGGCTCCCCGCACGATGGCCTCACCCAGGGGGTGCTCTGAGTTCTTTTCCGCCGCCGCCGCCAGGTTCAACACCTCATGGCGGGTAAATCCGTCCGCCACCACCACGTCGGTGAGGGAGGGCTGCCCCTTGGTGAGGGTGCCGGTCTTATCGAAGACGATGGCCTGCAGTTTGGAGGTGGCCTCCACCGCGTCGGCGCCCTTGAACAGGATGCCGTTTTCCGCTCCTTTACCGGTACCCGCCATCATGGCGCTGGGGGTAGCCAGGCCCAATGCGCAGGGGCAGGAGATAACCAGTGTGGTCACCGACAGCAGCAGGCTGAACCCGAATACCCCGATCTCCGCCAGGCTGTACGGGGACAGGATGAAGCGGCTGTCCGGCAGGAAGAAGCGTTCATACCCGTAGAAGAACCAGAAGGCGAACACCACCAGCGCCAGCACGTGCACACCCGCGATGAAGTGGCCGGCGACAAAGTCCGCCAGCTTCTGGATAGGCGCCTTGGACGCCTGGGCATCCTCCACCAGCTTGATGATCTGGGCCAGGGCGGTATCCTTGCCCACCTTGGTGGCTTCGAACTTGAAGGAACCGGTCTTGTTGATAGTGGCGCCGATGACCTCGTCGCCCGCCTTCTTTTCCACCGGGATGCTCTCCCCGGTCAGCATGGATTCATCCACGGCGGAATAGCCATCAATTACCCGGCCGTCCACAGGGATGCTTTCCCCGGGGCGGACTACTACCACATCACCGATTTCCACCTCGTCGGCAGCGATCTCCATCTCCTGGCCGTCCCTGATCACCCGGGCCACCTTTGCCTGCAGGCTCATCAGCTTCCTGATGGCGTCGGAAGTGCGGCCGCGGGTCAGTGCTTCCAGGTATCGGCCCAGCACAATAAACGCGGTCAGCAGGGCCGCTGATTCAAAGAAGGTGGCACCCTTGCCGCCAAACCCGGCGTCGGGCCACAGGCTGTTGATGGTGGCAATGATGTAGGCGGCGCCGATCCCGGTGGCGTACAAGAGGTTCATGTCAGTGGCGCCCCGCTTCAGCCCGTTCCAGCTATGAGTGAAGAACTGCCAGCCGGGGATGAATACCACCGGCGTGGTCAGGATCCACAAGACAATGGTGTTACCCAGGAACTCGGGCACGAACAGCGGGAAGATCCACACGTCCCGGAACATGCCCAGCATCACCAGCGCGGCCAGCGGCCACGCGATCCACATGTTACGTTTTTGGAAGGCGATCTCCTTCTGCCTGGCCTCCCGCTCCCGGTCCAGGGCAGCCTGCCCTTCCAGTTTCTCGGCTGCTTCGTAACCCAGTTCCTTGATTACCTTTTTAATATCCGCCTTGGTGACCGTTCCCGGGTAAAATTCCACCTTGGCGGACTCTGCCGGCAGGTTGACCACCACCCGGGTCACCCCCGCCATGCCGCCCACTGCCTTTTCTACCTTCGCCACGCAGGCGGCGCAGCTCATCCCCCGCACCGTCAGCAATACCTCTTCCCGCGGCACCTGGTAGCCCAGTTCGCTGACCACCTGCGCCATTTGCGCCACGTTGGTCTTGTGCGGGTCGAACTTTACAGCTGCCTTGCCGGAGACCAGGTTAACCTTGGCCTCCCGGATGCCTGTCACGTTCCCCAAGGCTTTTTCTACCTTGGCGACACAGGCTGCACAGCTCATCCCTTCCACAGGCAGCGAAACCTGCACCAAGCTGTTTTCATGCGCGTCTCCCATAGGTTCCCCTTCCTTCCTGAGTGCTAATCCCAAAGAATACCCTTGTCTGGTATCTGAGGTAATTATATACCCATAGGGGGTATATGTCAACACGTTTTTCCGCCTCTCCGGGCTTAAATAAAAATAACCCGGTTGATACCGGGTCAAATGAAGCAGCCTATTCACATGTTTAACATGGAGTTGCTACGATGAGCTTCAGGATTTTGCCGAACCTGTCCTCAATGTGGGTGGGGTTAATCCCCGCTTTCCGCACGTTTTCCACTGTGCGCCGGTTAATGTTTGAGCCCACCAGGTGAAGGGAAACGGGATTAAAGAGGTCCATCAATTTCCCCAATACCGGGTTCTCGCTCCTGACGTGCTCCAGCAGGATGATCCGGCCGCCGGGCTTACAGACCCGCCGCACCTCCATCAGCCCTTTGACGGGATCGGGGACTGAACAAAAGACGCAGGTGGCCACCACCGTGTCGAAGGCATCGTCCGGAAAGTCCATGTGCTGGGCATCCATTTCGATCAAGGTTACCGGCGCCTTGGCCAGGTGGACCTTTTTCCTCGCCCTGGCGAGCATGCCCGGGCTGAAGTCGATGCCCGTCACCTCACAGCCTTCCGGGTAATAAGCCAGGTTCTTCCCGGTCCCCACCCCCACTTCCAGCACCTTCCCTTGAGCGTAGGCCAGGGTTTTCCTGCGTAGAGACGGATCAATCATCCGGTCCATCCAGTCGTAGTAAAGAGCGGTACGGTTGTACCTGCGTTTGATTACCTCTGTCTGGTCGCAAGCTTTGGTGTTATCCAAAACGCTGTCACCTCCGAATAACTGTTTGAACGTTTAAAACCAATCTACAACCGGCCGGATAATACGTCAACAACCTTCACAAAGAATTCACAAACAGGAACCCCCAGTAATTGCATGTATAGGGTATACCGTATTACCACCATTATACTGTCAGAAGCGATGCGGCAACCTGCGCCCTAACTTTTCACCGCTTCTAGCGCATTTAAATCCGGGCGGGAGGTTTTTAATTGATGGGGAGCGAGATCAGTAAACTTACCTTTAAGATCCGCGGCATGGACTGCGCATCCTGTGCGGCCAAGATCGAAAAGAGCCTGCAAAAACTGGACGGAGTCCGGTCTGCGACAGTTAACTTCGCCGTGGAAAAAGCCGCGGTGGAGTACGACCCCGCCGTGGTGGGGCCGGACAGGTTCTTTCAGGTGATCGAGGACCTGGGGTATCATCTGGGTACCCAGCGGGTGGACCTCAAAATCAGCGGCATGACCTGCGCCTCCTGCGCCGCCAAGGTGGAGAAGAAGCTGGCGGGACTGGAGGGCGTGTTCCGGGCCAGCGTCAACTTCGCCATGGAGCGGGCGACAGTGGAGTTCGATCCCTCCCAGGTATCGGTGGCGGGTTTCCAACAGGCTGTGGCCGATCTCGGCTACCAGGCGGACGCCGGGGAAAAGAGGTTCGACGAGGACGCGGAAAAAATGGAGCGCCAGCGGGAAACCCGGCGGCAGACCCGCCTGCTGGTTCTTTCAGCCGTGCTTTCCCTTCCCCTGATAGCATACATGTTCGGTGAGCTATTCAACCTCCGCGTGCCACCCATTGTCAACAACAAGGTATTCCAGTTCGCTGTGGCCACTCCCGTCCAGTTTGTCGCCGGCTGGCAGTTTTACCGGGGTGCCTACCAGAACCTGCGCCACGGCACCGCCAATATGGACGTGTTGATTGCCATGGGCACCTCCGCGGCTTACTTTTACAGTGTGGCCACCACCTTTTTCATCCGGGGCCACGTCTACTACGAGACAGCCGCCATCATCATCACCCTGATCATCCTGGGGAAGCTCTTGGAATCCGTTGCCAAGGGCCGCACCTCGGAGGCCATCAAGAAACTGATGGGTCTGCAGGCTAAAACCGCCCGGGTGGTGCGGGACGGCCGGGAAATGGATATCCCGGTGGAGGAGGTACAGGTGGGCGACACCGTGATCGTCCGGCCGGGAGAAAAAGTGCCGGTGGACGGGGTGATTATCGAGGGGTTTTCTACCGTGGACGAATCCATGCTGACCGGAGAGAGCATTCCCGTGGACAAGAAGGTGGGAGACGAGGTCATTGGGGCGACCATCAACAAGCAGGGGGCCTTCAAGTTCCGCGCCACCAAGGTGGGGGCAGAGACCGCCCTGGCCCAGATCATCAAGATCGTGGAAGAGGCCCAGGGCTCCAAGGCGCCCATCCAGCGGCTGGCGGACGTCATCTCCGGGTACTTTGTCCCGGCGGTGGTAGCGGTAGCTGTGCTCACCTTTTTAGTATGGTACTTTTGGGTGGCACCCGGCGACCTGGCGCGGGCGCTGATCAACTTCACTGCTGTGCTGGTGATCGCCTGTCCCTGCGCCCTTGGCCTGGCCACCCCCACCTCCATCATGGTCGGCACCGGCCGGGGTGCGGAAAACGGCATCCTCATTAAGGGCGGAGAACACCTGGAAAAGGCCTACCGGCTGCAAACAGTGGTGCTGGACAAGACCGGCACTATCACCAAAGGAAAGCCGGAGGTGACCGACGTGGCGCCGGCCGGCGGGGATACGGATGAGCGGGAATTGCTGCGGCTGGTGGCATCGGTCGAACGCCACTCCGAACACCCTCTCGGTCAGGCCATTGTGGAGGGAGCCAAAAAACGGGGACTGGAACTGGATGAGCCGAAGGACTTTGAGGCCATCCCCGGCCGCGGGGTGGTTGGCACAGTGGCCGGTCGCCGGGTGCTGCTAGGCACCCGCAAGCTGATGGCGGAAAACGATATCCCCTTGGAAGGGTTCGGGGAGCGCATCGAGGGGCTGGAAAACGAGGGGAAAACGGCCATGCTGGCAGCGGTGGACGGCAGGCCCGCAGGTATCGTCGCGGTGGCGGATACGGTAAAAGAGCACTCCGCCGAGGCTATCGCCGAGCTTAAGCGGATGGGCATCCAGACTATCATGATCACCGGGGACAACCGGCGCACCGCCGAGGCCATCGCCCACCAGGTGGGCATAGACAGGCGGAACGTGCTGGCGGAGGTGCTGCCTGAGGACAAGGCGGAGGAAGTGCAGAGGCTCAGGAAGCGGGGCCTGGTGGTGGGGATGGTGGGAGACGGCATCAACGACGCGCCCGCCCTGGCCACCGCCGACCTGGGGATGGCCATCGGTACGGGCACCGACGTGGCCATGGAGGCGGCGGACATCACCCTGATGCGGGGGGACTTGCGAGGGATCGCCGCCAGCATCAAACTCAGCCGTGCCACCATGAAAAACATCAAGCAGAACCTTTTTTGGGCGCTGATTTACAACACCCTGGGCATCCCGGTCGCGGCCTCCGGCTTTCTCTCCCCGGTGCTGGCAGGGGCTGCCATGGCCTTCAGTTCGGTTTCGGTAGTAACCAACGCCCTCCGTCTAAAACGGTTCGACCCGTACCGGGACTTCAGGCGAAAAGAGGCCCGCCGGCCGCGGGCAGTGCCGGGACTGGCGCCACAGCCCGCCCGCCGTCCCGGCTCCGGAGAAGGCCCGGGCAGCAAAGACAACCGGGAGATGGAGTGAGAAACGTGGAAAGATGGGAAGACATCCTGCTGGCCATTGCCCTCGCAGCCGCCCTGGGGTTCGCCTGGTGGTGGTTCGCCACTCAGAAGCAAAAACTTAACAATAAGTAGAAAACTCACGTATCTCGATCATAGGTTGGCAGGTTTCACTTAGGTGTATTCCCGGCGCCCGTTCAGTGGTTGTAATGAATAGAAACTGAGCTAAGATAAAAAACAATGTTGAAAACTAATGGAAAAAGGTTATAATAAAGGCAAAGGGAAGGTGATGGCACACCCTCCCTTGCTAGGCAGTGCGACCCGGAGTCAAGAACTCACTGGTAGGTTATTTGTGCCGGGAGGAAGGACGTTTGCGTGAACGTCCTTCCTCTTTTTTCGCCCCGTTACCGGAACGCCGTATCAAAGCCACGACAACCTGGAAAACACCAGTGATAATCGCTGCAACGATTTGCTAAACATAACCTACCACCTCCTCTCCCCCACAACCCCGGTTGACACGCAACTCCGGGCTGCGCACTGCCCCACGCCAGGGAGAGGAGGAAGCCGGAGGAAACAAATTCCTAAAAAATATACCCTGAAGATATTTGCTCTAAAGCGCTTCTAAAGCCTGGGCGAGGTCAGCTACCAGGTCATCGGCATCCTCCAGGCCGACTGACAACCGGAGGAGGCTATCGGTAATTCCCAGGGCATGGCGCTCCGCCGGTGGGATGGCGGCGTGGGACATGGTCACCGGGTAGGACAGGATGCTTTCCACCGCCCCCAAGCTGACCGCCAGGGCGGGCAACTGCACCCGCTCCATTACCTGCCAGGCCAGTTCCGGCGTGCTCAATTCAAAGGACAGCACCGCCCCCGGGCCTTTGGCCTGCCGCCGGTGCAGGCCGTAGCCGGGATGGTCAATAAGCCCCGGATAGTAAACCCGGGTCACCTCCGGGCGGCCCGCCAACCACTCGGCTATCTTGCCCGCGGTCTCCTGCTCCCGGTCCAGCCGGACCTGGAGGGTCTTCATGCCCCGCATCAGGAGCCAAGAATCCTGCGGCCCCAGCACCGCCCCCAGGCTGTTCTGGACGAAACCCACCTCCCGGGCCAACCGTTCCTCCTTGACAGCCACCAGCCCGGCCACCAGGTCGCTGTGCCCTCCCAGGAACTTGGTAGCGCTGTGGACCACGATATCCGCCCCCAGCTCCAGGGGCCGCTGGAGGTAAGGCGTCATAAAGGTATTGTCCACAATGGTCAAAAGCCCCCGTTCGCGGGCCAGGCCCACCGCTCCGGCCAGGTCGGTGATCTTCATCAGCGGGTTGGAGGGGGTTTCCAGGTAAAGAGCCCGGGTATTATCCCGGATGGCCCGCCTGATCTTGTCCAGGTCGGTAGTGTCGACAAAGGTGGCCTGGATGCCGAACCGGTTGAACAGCCGCGTCAGCACCCGGTAGGTGCCGCCGTACACGTCCTGGCACACCACCAGGTGGTCCCCCGTGTTAAACAGGCAAAACACCGAAGAGATGGCGGCCATCCCGGAGGCAAAGGCGAAACCCTTCACCCCGCCCTCCAACTGGGCAATGGTCTCCTCCAGGGCGCGGCGGGTGGGGTTGCCGGAGCGGGCGTAGTCGTATTCCCCCGGGTGGTCCACCGAGGGCTGTTTAAAGGTGGATACCTGGTAAATGGGTACACTCACCGCCCCGGTGACCTGGTCGGTCTCGCACCCAGGATGCAGCAATTTGGTACTGAATTGCATATGATTACCTTCCTCTCAACACAGCATTGGGAAAAATCCTTTGAATTAGCCTTATTGGGGACAAGCGCTATCAGAAACGGGAATAATGCGGTCGTCAGTCGTCGGGCAGCGGAGGTCAGGAGATAACCGGAAGTGGAACTATCTCCCATTACCTTCTCCCTGAAGACCGACG
Source organism: Clostridiales bacterium PH28_bin88 (assembly GCA_000987045.1). Taxonomy (GTDB): domain Bacteria; phylum Bacillota; class PH28-bin88; order PH28-bin88; family PH28-bin88; genus PH28-bin88. The sequence continues at coordinate 49,870 of LAKY01000033.1, forward strand.
ACTGATGTGTTCAGGCGAAGTTTATCACAGCGCGTGTAATGCCTGGTCCAGGTCCGCAATCAAGTCCTCCACGTCCTCGATCCCCACTGACAGCCGCAGCAGGAAGTCGCTGATGCCCAGTCGTTCCCTGACCTCAAGTGGCATGTCGCAGTGAGTCTGCCGGGCGGGATAAGTAATCAGGGTTTCCACCCCGCCCAGGCTCTCGGCAAAGGAGATCAACCTCACCCGTTCCAGCACCTGCCTGGCCAGTTCCGGCGTGGTGACGTCAAAGGATACCATCCCACCAAACCCCGAGGCCTGGCGGGCGACCAGTTGGCAGCCAGGGTGAGTGGGGAGGCCCGGGTAGTACACCCGGGTTACCCTTGGATGACTGTCCAGCCAGCGGGCGATGGCCGCGGCGTTGTCCTGGTGCCGGTCCATCCGCACTCCCAGGGTCTTTAAGCCGCGAATGAGCAACCAGGAATCCTGGGGTCCAAGCACCGCCCCCACCGAGTTCTGCAAAAAGCCCACTCTTTCCCCCAGTTCCTTCCTTTTGACCACCACCAGCCCGGCAACCAGATCGTTATGGCCCGCCAGGTACTTGGTGGCGCTGTGGACTACGATGTCCGCCCCCAACTCCAGGGGTCGCTGCAGGTACGGAGTCATAAAGGTATTGTCCACAATGGTCAGCAGACCGCGCTGGCGGGCCAGGGAGACCAGGGCAGCCAAGTCCGCTACCTTCAAGAGCGGGTTGGTCGGCGTCTCCACCAAGAGGGCCTTGGTGGCTGCCGTTAGTGATTCTTCGACGCACTTCACGTCAGTGGTATCCACATAAGTACACGTGAGACCATAACCGCGAAAGACCTCCTGCAGCACCCGGTAGGTGCCGCCGTACAAGTCTTCCGAGACCACCAGGTGGTCGCCCGGCTGGAAAAGCATCAAGACAGTAGAAAGGGCGGCCATGCCGGTGGCGAAGGCGAACCCCTGGTCCCCCCCTTCCAGCCTGGCGATGGCCTCTTCCAACACCTGGCGGGTGGGGTTTTTGGTGCGGGAATAGTCGTAGCCGGTGCTGGCGCCCAGGGCTGGGTGGCGGAAAGTGGCTGACTGGTAGATAGGCACGCTTACTGCCCCAGTCTTCTGGTCCCAACCCACCCCTGTCTGGACAAGTAAAGTGCTGATCTTCATTGCATGTCCCTCCTATGCTTAGAAGTCGGAAATCGTGGGAATTAAAAAACTCTTCCGCAGATAGAAGAGTTTTTGGTCTTGCACTCTCATCTGCCAGGGCCCATAGGTCCTACAGGAATTGGCACCTTTTACTCCGGGAAGCATTAGCCGTCGGTCCTCGAAATCGGTGTATTTCCGACTTCCGACCTCCAACTTCCTGCTTCCGCTCGTATAGGTTGCCGGGCTTCATCGGGCCAGTCCCTCCGCCACTCTGGATAAGAGCCTATCCATGATATGTAGTTTTTGGGGTCATTTCAAGTACCCACCAGGAGTACAATGAAAGTATACCGCGTCACGGCTGACATGTCAACAAGAAACGATATATTAAGAGTCTAATGGATGTGTTCACCGGCCGGTCTAATAAGGAACCCCCCAAAGATAAATAACAGCGAACTGTGGCCCACACCAAAGGCAAACAACAATAGCATGCCCTTTAACAGCCCACCGGTAGCGGCCACCGTTCCCAGCACAGCCAGTACCACCGGGGTGGCGCACGGGGAAGGGATCAGGCTGAACGCGGCACCCAGGGCCAGCGCCCCCAGGACGGTCCCTCGCCCCATGGATACCTCCAACCGGTGCAAAGACGGGGAATAGTAGAAGCCGGCCAGCCGCCAGGGAATTAGTTTACGCCGGTGACGGCCGAGCAGCAGGTAACCCCCCAGGGCAATATATACCAGGCCTAACACGGGAGACCATGTCCCTGCCGGGACCAGAGCCAGGCCAAGAGCACCTGCCATGAGTCCCAAAAGCGAAAGCATGCCGGCATACCCCAATACGCACATCAACGACAGGACCAGCCCCTGCCGGCCGGACCCGGCATTCCCGCCCACGTACCCCGCCGCTGCCGGAGCCATGGCCAGCATGCAGGGGTTAAAAGCGGTAACCACCCCGGTTGCCAGCATGGAAGCAACCCCACCAGACTGCCGCCGGTCATCAAGGTCCCAACCCAACCGGTCAATGCATCCACCACCCAATCGTTACTACTGCACGTAGTACAAAGTACTGACGGTTAATAGCTATGTGGAGGTGGAGCCATTTATGACCTGCCCAGTCACGCCTCCTTTGTTATTTTAGTTTCCCTTTCATTTGTTTTGTGTACCACTTTTTATACCAGACCTTCCTGGATAGCGTACACCGCGGCCTGAACGCGGTTCTCCAGATGAAGTTTTTCCAGTATATTGCGGAGATGGTTCTTAATTGTATTTTCGGTCACGGACAAGGCCTGAGCTATCTCCTTGTTGCTCAATCCCTTACTGATCAGCTTTAAAACTTCCTTTTCCCGGGAAGAAAGATCGCTGGCGTAACCTCCCTTCGCTGCTTTACGATCATGGAAGGAATTTCGCGCGAATTCGGCAAGAATTTTACCGGCCATCACCCCTGAGATGGGAGCCTCACAACGGGCGATCCCGGCCAAATAAGACTTCAATTCTTCCGGTTCCAGGTTTTTTAACAAATACCCCTGCGCCCCGGCCTTGACCGCCTCGAAAAGGTCTCTGTCATCGTCGGATACGGTAAGGATGACAATTTTAACGTAGGGCATCTCTTTTTTGAGGCGACGGGTGGCTTCAAGACCGCTGCAGTTAGGCATATTGATATCCATCAGGATCACATCGGGCATTGTTTCAGATGCGATTTCCTGGGCTTCCAAACCGTCGCTCGCTTCCCCCACTACCTCCACCTCGGGCCATGAAGCCAGAACACTCTTGATCCCTCTCCGGAAAAGGGTGTGGTCATCCACCAGCATGATTTTAAGGGGCTGCATGAGTGATGATCCCTCCGTTTTCTTCGTGCAAAACGGGTACCTGAATCACTATTTTCGTACCCTGACCTGGTGTGGTTATAATGTCAAGACTTCCGCCCAATTCCCGCAACCTTTCCTTCATGATAGTTAACCCAAAGTGTTTTGGCGCTTTGGATACTGCGTTCAGGTCAAACCCCCTGCCATCATCAGTTACCTCCAACTGTATACCCAGCCCCTTTTTCTCCAGTACCAGGTTGGCACGTTTAGCTCCGGCATGCTTGCGGATATTGGTTAACGCTTCTTGAAGAATACGAAACAGCTGGAGTTCAACAAGTTCATCCATCTTGGGTCTGTCCTCAAAACCCTCCAGGGTAACTTGAATGAGGTTTTGCTCCTGGTAAAGGCTGATGTACCGCTTGAGAGCCTGTTCCAAGTCCCAGTCGCTTTTCAACTCGTTTCTCAGGTTGAAGATGGTCTGGCGCAGATCGTTATAAGTTTCCTGGATTACGTTCCGTATCTCTCCAAGCCCCTCATCAACCTCTGCCGCTTCCTCTCCCAAAAGGTTTTGGATGCTTTTAATCCGCAGGTTCATGTAACCGAGGGTTTGGGCCAAACCGTCATGCATTTCCCGGGCCAGTCTTTCTCTCTCCTCCAGCACCGCAATCTTTTGCGCCTGTTTGTAAAGAGCCCGGTTAATCTGTTGAATAATCTTAAAAACATAGTTAAAAAAGAAGTACGAACCCAATATCAGGATAGAGGCGCCCAGCAGGTTGGAAACCCAGGGAAGAATTATCGTTTCCAGCAGAAAGTGGCGCAGGAATTCAAGCATGATGATGGCAGCCACAGTCAACAGGTAAACAACCCACTTAAGGCGGCGGTAGTTTTGTTCAGGCTGAAGGCTTTCCATCAAATGACCACCCCCAACACCTTGACCGGCTGTCAAAGACTGATTACAAGGGAAGAAAAGGATGGGATAGACCACTATTTGTTAGAATTTTCCCATTAGTGGCTTAACCTACCCTCAATTGTATCAGGGGTAACGCCTCTTGACAACCGGCTGGGGCGGGTTCCCAGGATAAGGCGGCCAGGGTGCTCCTATACCGGTTCCAGCGCTCCGGCACGCTTGATCCGGGCCAGGAGCAAGAAAACATACGCGTATGCCGTCCATACTCCCCCGATTACTAGCAGCAGTACAAAGACAAACCTCGGGTCGGGACGTTGGGTCAGCATCCTTGACCGGGGGGGAGCGGGCGCCGGGGGCAAGGACAGGCTTGCCACTGCTTCCACGGGTGCAAGTTCCTTATTGCCGGCAAAGGCGGCCGTGACCTCCACCTCCTGGCCGGCATAAACCGGGACGCTGGTGGAGCCGATTCCCATGCCGTCGGTGGAGACAGTTCCCAGCTTTAACCGGCCAAAGGTAGTTTTACGGAAAAAGGTGAGCTTGGCTCCCGGGACCGGCTGCCCGTCCTGATCGGTAAGGGTGGCCAATGCCCGGGCACTCTCCTCCCCGTTCTTTTCAATGGAAAGGGTCAGATTGGTGGATGCCCGCGGCCCGCCCGGCATCGCCATGGGCTCCTCGCCGCCTGGCTCCTCGTCCGCATGCTCATCCCCTGCCGGCTCTTCATCCACGTGCTCCTCAGCCACAGGCTCCCCGGCTGCCGGCTCCTCCTTAGCCCCCCCATGGGCCAGCGCCGCTCCGCCGGCCAAAGCCAGTACCAGCATCACTGCTATCATGACTAACAGTACTCGCAGCGGAATTTTTCCCATTTACGCTTCCCTCCCCTCGGTGTGTTCCTCCGTCTCCCAGATGGAGATGATCGGGAAAAGCTTGCTAAAGAGGACATACAGCAGGATGAAACCGGCCAGGGCGCCCGCTGTAATGCTCCATTCAACCCAGGTTGGCCAGTAAAAGCCGGCGTAGGGCGGTGCGTTCTGGATAGGGATATAAGGGTTCGCCAGGGTTGGGGTGATGATCATATACCGCTTGAGCCACATGCCAATATTTACCACGACAGCTCCCAGTACAAGTCCCGGGATACCGGTCCAGCGGCCCAGCGCCGTCACCAGCAGCGGTGAGAATGTCAGGATAATGGCGCTCCAGAATACCCCCCTGAACTGGCCGGTAAACAACGCTTTCGTCAGGGTGCTCCCCGACTCTTCGCTGCCGTAAAACACGGTCAGGTATTCGGCGAAGGTCATGTACAGGTAGACCAGACCCGATGCCAGCAGCAGGTAGCCAAGCCTCCTGAAGTGCAAGGGAGTAATGTACTTCTCCAGTTGATAGAACTTGCGGAAGAGCGCCATGGCGACGATAATCGCCGCAACCCCGGAATAGATGGCGCCGATCACGAAGTAGGGACCGAAGATGGTGCTGTGCCAGCCCTCCCGGAGCGTCATGCTGAAGATAAAGGATACCACCGTGTGCACGGAAATAGCCACCGGCATAATTACCACCGCCATGATGGCCATGGCCCGTTCCAGGAGCCGGACCTGTTCAGGGGTGCCCTGCCAGCCCAGGGAAAGGATTTTGTAAATCCGCGCCCGTACCGGGTACCTGTCCTTCAGGTAGGGATAACACCTGGCCAGGTCCGGGATCAGCGGCAGGTAAAGGAAGACAATGCTGCCCACCAGGTAAGTGGTGACGGAAAAGACGTCCCACAGAAGCGGTGACTGCAGCCGCCCGTGGATGACCAGGTTGTAGACCCGGTCAATCCGGCCCAGGTCGATGAGCACCATGGGCGCGCCGATCAACAGCGCTACCCCGGTGATCACCTCGGCCATGCGGGTGATGGGGCGGCGCCACTCAGCCCCGGTTACCCGCAGGATGGCCGAGACCAGGGTGCCGGCGTGACTCACACCGATGAAGAAGACAAAGTTAGTGATGTAAAGGCCCCAGGAATAGAAATTGCTCATTCCGGTAACCATCAGCCCGTAACGCAACTGGGTCAAGTAAGCCCCCAGTCCCACGGCGATGGTGCCCACAAGAACACCTGCCAGTAAATAAAAGTAGGAGCCGGCTTGCACTACCGGCCGGAGCAACTCGGGGGCTCCCGCCGGCAGCGCATCAGTTGTTTGTTGTCTGCTCCGGGTGAGGCCCACCGGCATATTCACCGGCATGTCTAAACCGTGATTCGCCATGGATTAGTCCCCCTTTCCTACCGTCGCTAGCGGCTCAAGCTTGGGTGGCGGCGGGTATTTCCGTTTGCGTGGAGGCAGGTAAAGCGTTCGCGGCTCAGTACCCAGATCCTCCAGGTAGCGGAAAGCCCCCTGGGCCTTCAGCGCCGATAGCCCTAACGTTTGGCCGATGCGGTTGGTTACCGCGTCCTCATTGCGATCGCCAAAATAGATGGCGTTCATGGGGCAGGCATCGGCGCAGGAGGGCAGCTTACCCTGGCGAACCAGCCCCGGGCAAAACAGGCATTTTTCCGCCACACCCCGGCGGTGCGGCGTGTTTTTCTCGATGTCATAGGGTTCCGCCTTTTGTTCCGGGGTTTCCGGCGAATCGGCCCAGTTAAAATAGCGGGCCGAATACGGGCAGGCAGCCAGGCAGAAACGACAGCCAATGCAGCGGTCCTGGTCGATCAGGACAATACCGTCTTCACGCTTGAAGGTGGCCCCAACGGGACAGACCTTGACGCAAGGCGGGTCGTCGCACTGCATACAGACCCGGGGAAACCAGTACGGGGTGGCTTCTTCAAAGTTCTGCAGCCGGTAGATCTTGATCCATTCCTGCCCGGGCGGGATGCGATGGAACCTGGTGCACGCCACCTGGCATTCGGCACAACCATCGCACTTCTCCAGGTCAATGACCATGGTCCACTGCTGGGTAGCGGGCACGGAATAGGGCGGCCCGTTACGGGTATGGGTATTGGGTGGTAGCCCTGGTTTGGTCGCGTTTTCCGCCGCCTCGACCACGCCCCCGCGCCAGCGGAGCAGTCTGCCGGTATGGCTGGCGTCCGACATTAAGGCATATCCATCACCGGCCAGCTGTGTCGGACTGCCCTCGGTTTCCAGTGCGGGGCCGGGAATTTGCCGGTTTAATCCGGGGAACAGCAGCGTCGTCACGGCGCCGGCCCCGGCAACTGTGGCGTTAAGCAGGAACCGGCGGCGCGAAACTTGTTTGCGATGGCGGTCTCCCGCCTGCCGCGGATCAGCCTTATTCGTATCAGCCATTACTATGCGCCCCCTTTACCATTCAGAAGTATCACAGAACGATCAACTGCCCGGCTTGCTCCCCGTGGTCCTTGGCACAGTCCTCGGCGCCGCAGGTGAAGGTATACACACCTGGCTTGTCGGGTTTAATCGTGATCACCTCCTCGGAACCGGCAGGGATTTCCTTGATGTCAATGCCGAATGCGGCCATGGAAAAACCATGGGGATCATCCTGGCAATCCACATCGCCGTTCTTCACTCTCAGGATGACGGTGTCACCGGCTTTTGCCACGAAGGTGCTGGGCACCCAGCGGTGAATCTCCTCCTGACCGGCCTCAAACATGACCATCGTGGGGTAAGCCTCCTCTCCGGGCTTAACCATCACCAGTGCGGGCGAAAATTTCCTGGTAGCTACGAAAGGCGAGTCCTCCGTGACAGTAGCCTCCGCCTTGGCCGAGATGCCTGGCTTTGCGACATAGAAAACACCACCGGCTATCCCCAGCACAAGTACAAGGCCCGCGACGAAGAATAGGAATTTCCTCACAACTGCAACCTCCTTCCATTTAAGTGTTTTAATTTGCAATCTAACTATAAACCAGGAGGCAGGACGTAGAAATAGCCATTATCCATCAAGTTGAACCGGTAGACATTGGCTATCCTCTAGTCCTTTCGAGCTATATACATGGCAATCAAAATATCCTACAATAAAAAATAACAAGAACTATTACTCGCATCCTTGGAGGAGTGGAACGGGTGAACGGTGGAACACTTCGCCGGAGCCTGCGCTGGCGGATACTGCTCTCCGCCAGTGCAGGGCTGATCCTGTTGTTAGCGGTGATGGCCCTGCAAGGCGCACAGATTGTTTCGTCCCTCACCAGCCAGCAGGTAATTGAGTGGAGCCGTACGACCGAACACAGCGCCAAGCACCTGCAAGCCCGCATCGAACGGGATCAGGCACTAATCGATCAACTGGCAACAGAGCTGATTTATACGGCCGGCGCTTCCGGGTCAACTGCCGCCGGCTTTTTACCCAACACGCAGAAACGCCTGGTAGTTTTCCGGCACGGGCTGGTCTGGCTCGACCCCGAGGGAGAGGTGGTTACCCGGGCACCCGAACAACAACCGCTTGCGGCCCTCATGCCTGGCGCGCCGCCGGCGGCTCTCCCGACAGTTGACGACGACCGCCGCCTTTCCGGCCTGCTGTATACCGGCGAGGGGCGTCCCGTTGTTACCTACAGTGTCCAGATGGGCCAACTGGGTACTCTGCTTGCTATCGCCGATCTGGAGACAGGTCTGTTGGATGGTTTCCTTCCCCGGACGGCCCGGGGCGGCCATGCGGCACTTATTGACAGCCAGGGTTGGGTGCTGGCCTCCACCAAGGACGCCCTCCGCTTCACCCGCCGCGAGCACCCGGATTGGGTCGCCGGCGCGATGCGTGAGGGCCGCCTGATGGTGACGGAAACCAATGGGCGGGGCAAAACCGATGATCGGGATATGATGGCCTTCGCTCCCATTGCTGGTACCGGCTGGGGCCTGGTCCTGGGCGAGCCAGTCAAGGAAGCCCTGGCGGCCTCGTTTCAACTGCGCCGCCGGATGCTGCTCCTGGGTTTGGCGGCCCTGGCCCTGGTGGTCGGCTACGCCTGGTGGGACACAGGCGCCATCACCAAGCCGCTGCGCAGGCTGACGTCCCTGGCGGAACGCATCGCAGCCGGAGATTTGAGTACTCCCGTGGCCGTGCGGCGGCATGACGAGATCGGCATGCTGGCCCGCTCCTTTGAGGCCATGCGGCTGAGCCTGCGCGGTTCGCGGGAGAAGCTGGAGGATGCCCTGGCGGAAACCAGGCGGCGGGAAAGGGAGACGGTAGCCCTGTACGCCGTCACCCAGGAGATCCTGCGAACCGGTAGCGGAGGAGCCCTGCGCACGGTGGTGGAACGGGTGCGTGAACTGCTGGGCGGCAGCGCGGGAGCCATCTGCCTGGCCGAATCCCCTGACAGCTTGTTGCGTTGCGTGGCAACCACAGTGGCGCTGGACGACAGCACCCCCGGCACGGGCGGGACGTGTGTTGCCCCCCACCAGGCCCCGGCCTCCCCTCTCTGCCCGTTGCTCCGGCGGCAGGAGCACCAGCAAGTGTTTGTAGAACAGGTTTCCAGGGAAGGCGCCGCCAGGGGATATCTCTGCCTGGCGGCAGGGCCGGCATCCAGCATTTCCGAGCAAGACCGCACCCTGCTGGCCGGCCTGGCCAACTTAGCGGGCCTGGCCCTGGTCCACGAACAGTCTCAGGCCCAGTCCCGCACCCTGGCGGTCTACGCGGAACGGGAGAGGATCTCCCGGGAGTTGCATGACAGCGTATCCCAGTCATTGAGCTACCTGTACTCGCAACTGGAGTTACTGCGGGAGATACTGCCGAAGCTGTCTACCGAGCAGCTGCGGGCTGAACTCAGCTCGTTATCCGGTGTAGCCTCGGTAGCCTTTGAAGAGGCTCGCGATTCTATCTTCAGCCTGCGGATAGCGGGAGGAGGAGGCGACCCCCTACCCATCTTGATCAGCGGCTGTGTGCGCGATTTCAAAGCCCGTAGCGGGATTCCGGTCGAACTGGATGCCGGTGTGATGGCAAGTATATCGCTGACGCCGGAGGCCGAGGTCCAGCTGGTGCATATAGTCCAGGAAGCCCTCAGCAACGTGGCCAGGCATACTCGCGCCACCCGGGTGGTGGTACGGGCAGAGGTGCAAGGAGGTGAACTGCGGGTAACCATCCAGGATAACGGTGAGGGCTTCGACCCGCAAGCCCCTCGCCCGGGCCGGCGTTCTTTCGGCCTGGAGATGATGTGCGAGCGGGCGGAAAGCGTGGGCGGTTCCCTGCAAATCCGTTCAAGCCGTGATCACGGCACCCGCATTTTGGTAGGCGTTCCCCTGGGGGGTGAAGTTTTGGCATAGAAGCGGGTTCCGTAAACTCCCTGTGGGTTTTGGCATTTGACTGTACTGGCAATTTTGGCAAGTTAGGAGGTATCCCCACATGCCACCAATCCGCGTGCTGCTGGCCGACGACCACACGCTGGTGCGCAAGGGCATCGCCCGCCTGCTGGAAAGCGACCCCTCCATCCAGGTGGCCGGCGAGGCCAGTGACGGCCTGGAGGCGCTGCAACTGGCCCGCGAGCTGGTACCCGATGTGGCCCTGCTGGATATTTACATGCCCGGTTGTGACGGCATCACCGCGACCAGGATCATTCGCCAGGAGTTGCCCGCCGTGCGGGTGGTCATCCTGACGGTGTCGGAAAAGGAGCAGAACCTCTTCGCCGCGCTGAAGAGCGGGGCCCAGGGGTACCTGATCAAACGGATCGGGCCGCGGGAATTGACGGACATGGTCAAGGCCGCCGCTCGCAGCGAGGCGTGCATCTCGCCGGCCATGGCCGCCCGGATTATCGCCGAGTTCGCGCGCCAGGCCAACTCGGACCAGCGCAGCGAGAACGAGCTGACGCCCCGTGAGCAGGAGGTACTGGCACTGGTGGCCCAGGGGTTGTCGAACAAGGAGGTAGCCGACATCCTTGCCCTGAGCGAGCATACCGTGCGCAATCACCTCCGCAACATCCTGGAAAAACTGCACCTGCGCAACCGCGTGGAGGCGGCCAACTACGCCGTCAGGTCCGGCCTGGTACCGCTACCTGCGGCGGCTGACCCGGATTGAGCCGCCCCGCGCGTGGGACTAGTAGAGGCGTGGCGGAACTAGAACAGCAAATGGCCCTGGAGGCGCAACTGGCAAAAGAGGCAATAGGCACCGATGAGAGCCGCGCCCGGGCTTACCTGAAGCGGCGCCAGGAAATCGCGGAACAGGTTGCCGGGCTGGCGGCCACGCGCAAGCAACTAACAACGGACCTGGAACAACTGGAACAGGCGGAAGCCCGCTTAAATGCCAAACTGCTGGAATTAAAGGCGGTTGGGCAAAGAGAAAGACTTATCCGCCTGGAAGGCGAAGTCGGGCAACTGGAGTGAGCGGATGGGGGGCCCTTATCACCCCCACGTCCAGGAAATTATCCACAAGGGCATAATTTCCTGGACGTTGAGCAAAGCCCCGGGTGATAACTTCAGCCCGGGGCTTTCCCTGCTCTTCTCCTAGTACACCATGCCGTTGCCGCCCATCATGCCCCACCCGGAGCCGTATCCGGAAGGAGCAGGTTGCGGGCCGTCAGTCCCAGAGAAACCGCCGCCGCAGTGGCCGGCGCCCCCCATCATGCCAAAGCCGTACCCGTTCTCACGTTGATACTTCTCCATGTAGTCCAGGTTGTCTTTCAGACCCTTGGCTTGTTCGGGGGTAATCTCCCCGCCCTCGACGTACTTGTCGATGATCTGTTTCCTCAGTTGGAACATCTGCTGGTAGAGGCTGTTCACTTCCTCTTTTTGCTGGTCGGTCAGGGCCGCGAAGGCTGTGGGAGCCAGCAGCGCCACCACCAGCAAGGTTACCATACCAACGACAATCTTCTTTTTCATCCAGTCACGCCTCCTTTGTTTTTGTTTGGCTTTCACCTGTAATGTTACCAGGAGGATGTGCAGAAGGTGTGCCGTAGGTGTGAAGAAATTATGAATTTGCCGGAGCGAGCTAAAGGTGCTGTCGTATCAGGGTTCGATCGTTATTTAATCCCTTGGAGAACAGGATTGATTCACATCGCCCAGGCCGCGATAAAGGGCGGTAATCATTCTAACAGGTTTTGATCAATAATTCGACCCAGGCGCTGGCGGCAGGAATCTAAAAACTAGGGATGGGTCATGTCCCCCCAATCACCTGAATAAGGTCGACAGCCAATCCCTGAGACTAGCAACAGAAGGGAAAAACCTATTTGTGGTCCTCATATATTGCCTGTAATTTTCCCCAAACAACTCCAGCAGTTGTTGTTCTTCTTTTCTTGCCAGGTAGCGATACATGCATACCAGTACAGGTGCCATGATCAAGGTAACCAGGGTAGGCCACTGGACCAGAAAGCTGATTATAATCAGGAAAAACCCCGTGTATTGAGGGTGACGAATGTATTTATATATTCCCTCCGTCACTAACTCTCCCCGGCCCGAGTGAATCTTCCTCCACCCCACGGAGATGATGACCAGGGCCAGGATTAGCAAAATATCAGTACCCGGATGCACAGCAAAAGAAATTAGCGGGGACTCGCCGAAGAAAACCTTCAGCAGGTGTCCGTTATTATGGGAAAAGGGGTCTACGGCCGGATATTTTTTGCCTAACCAGGAGGACAGGAGATAGATAGTGAAAGGGAAACCAAACATCTCCGTAAACAGGGCGACAAAAAAAGCGCTTAAAGCCCCTATACTCTTCCAATCCGTTTTCGTCCGGGGCCTGAATACCGAAAACAGAAGAAAGCTCATAAACAGAACATTCCCAATGACAACCGGCCAGAGCCCGTAACCGTAAATGGTTGGGTGATCCATAAATAACCTCCTTGCCCGGTAGCCTCATAGATAGAAGTGTTTTTAAGTTTAACTACGACATGTAGTATGACTTTATTTTACACTATACCCCCCGACAAAGGTAAACCCTGAACACACCGGCTCAGGGTCTAATTGATGTTAACGCGTCGTTGCTGACCACCCCAAGTTTACGTTTCTAGGCTATGCGCGGGTGTCGACATTTTGTCCCAGGTACGGCAGGGTGGCCTGATTCTTCGTGGTTGGGATCGAGGCTTGGGTAGCCGATAGGAATTCCATGCTCTCGCCTCCTTTTGGGGCCACCAGCCGGCCCCAGTTTTTACTACCGCACGTAGCATGACTTCATTGTACACCATACCCCCTAGGGGTTCAAGTGTTTTGCCGGGATTTCACGAAAACTTCATAAACTACCGGCCATAAAGTGAAAGAAAAGGCCAGTAAGACGACGATCCCCACAACCACGCGACCGGTGAGCTTTTGCCAACGATGCAATTAGACCCCTCTCCTTGCTGAGATAAGCTTTGGAAACCCGCGTTAGGCCTGAGCCCTTCGCTTCCAGAGTTCTTAGTTGTAAATTGTTTTCAATACATTCTTAAACAGCGCCCCGTTCCTGGCCCAGGCTGTTCGGGCTGGAACGGGGCCTAAAGTGTAAAGGGAGGAGGGCAGTTTAAGGTCTTACCCAGGACCTAGAGCTAATGCCCTTGGCCGCAGTGGGCTACCGCCCGCAGCATGTACCTTTTCCTCAGCATGCGATTCACCCCCCTTTCCGTGAGGTCCTTCTTTTGTACTGTCGCACCGCCAGGTGCGAGAGGATATTTCATCAGCCATACCGGCTTACCATCCGGCTAGCTTACCCTGTGACAGGGGCCAGGGTGAGCCTGCGGGCCAGCCGCCCGGCCGGAGGCGGGTCACCCGGTGAACCTACCTGGATCGACCTGCTGCCGGCTGACCAGCCGGGTATCTATAGCGGGAAGCTGTCCACCTGCAGCATCTCCTCGCCGAAGGCAAACTGTTGTACTGGCTCGGCGCGGACGCCCTGGCG
>LAKY01000053.1 GCA_000987045.1 Clostridiales bacterium PH28_bin88
TCAGGGGCAGATCGTTATTCAATCCCCTGGAGAAAAGGATTTGATGCACGTCCAGCCCGCTGTAGCGGAAGGACGCGGCGCACGACTGCAGGTACAACCGCCACATACGGACGAACCGGTCGCCATACTGTTTTTGCACCGCCTCGGCGTTCTGTTCAAACCCTCCCGCCCAGCGGTCCAGGGTGATGGCGTAGTGCATGCGGAGGCTCTCCACGTCCAGCAGGTGAAAGTCGTATTCGGGCAGCAGCCAGACCACCTCCCGGAGAGACGGGATGTAGCCACCGGGAAAGATGTATTTCTCAATCCACGAGTTGACCGGACCTTCTTTGGGGTGGGTAATGGTATGCAGGAGCGAGATACCCCGGGGAGCGAGCATCCTCGCGACTGACGCCATGTATCGCGGCATGTTGGCTTTTCCCACGTGCTCAAACATGCCCACGCTCACCACCTTGTCGAAGGTGCGGCCGCTTTCGGCCAGCGTCCGGTAGTCCCTCAGCTCCACCTCCACCAGTTCTCCCAGGTCCAAATCCCGGATCCTTCGCCTGGTCTCCTCATATTGCTGTTCACTGAGGGTGATGCCCAGGGCCCTGGACCGGTACTGCTGGGCCGCCCTGATAATTAACCAGCCCCAGCCGCTCCCGATGTCCAGTAGGGTTTCCCCCGGGCGGAGCTGCAGTTTTTTCAGCACGTGATCGATCTTCTGGAGTTGCGCCTGGTGCAGTGAATCTTTGGGAGAGTGAAAATACGCGCAGGAGTAGCTCATGGTCTCGTCCAGCCACAGGGCAAAAAAATCATTTCCCAGGTCGTAATGGCGCTGCACATCCTTTTTCTGTTTTTTCAATGAATTGGGCCGCTGCCAGCGGAACAGAGCTTGTTTTACCGTTCGATTCGGCTGCAGGAACGAGTCCTTGTTCAGGTAAGCGAGCTTGATTACCTCGCCCAGCCCGCCTTCCACTTCCACGGTACCCTCCATGTAAGCCTCGCCGAAAGCCATCACCGGGTCACGGATAACTTTTTGGGGCGCCAAAGGACCGTGTAAGATGATCCGGCAGGAAGGGTTACCCTTTCCGTAATGTTCCGTTGTTCCGTCCCAGTAAGTTACAGCAAAGCAACCGGTCACCGCCCGGTTTAGTAGTTGATGGATCAGTCTTTTTTGCACTGGGAGCCCACTCCTTTCGTCTTGAAAATCCACCCTGCCGGTGAACTTGTTTAATAGTATTTTCCATCCATGGCCAAATACCTTCCCCAAATTAACACATTTAATACTTGTTTCTACTTTTGGTGCCGGCAAGACTAGGATTAGTACACTCTCCATATCTGGTTGCTTGGCTTTTAACTTGCCGAATCTGAGTTGATCAATACCGGATTATAGGAGTGGTTGAGGGCGTCCGACCAAGGGGATCAAGCCCCCGGAACTCCCTCCACTAATGCCAGTTTTGTGATGGTACAATCCCGCCTACCGATCAGGTATAATTAAAGGTACAATGAAGCCGCCCTGGGGTGAGGAGGGGAAGGAATGCGAGAGATCTGGGAGTTCTGGGCCGCTGTCCTGGCTAACCGGGGTTGTGGTCTAGTCTTTGTCAACAAGGAAGGCCTGATTATGACCATCAATGGGCGGGCCACCGAGTTTCTGGGGTACGGCGAGTATGACCTGCGATGCCGCAAGTTAACCGAGGTTTTTCCGGAAACCAGGCTGGCCGAGGTTTTGACTACCGGCCAGGAGGTCTCCGCTACACTGGAACTGGGAGGGCGGGGCGTATTCACCGAGTACTTCCCCTTCCGCGGGTCCGGAGAAATGGAGGGGGTGGTAATCCTCCTGTCGGAAGACCGCTCTCACCAGCGGCAACCCTTGCTCGACCTCTACGAGAAACTTCTTGACGACTTGCCCCTCAAGCTGGTGGTGGTGGACGCCGCAGGTAGGGTGGTCACCCTCAACAGGAATTACGTGGACCTGTTGGGAATAGACCCGGTGGAAGCCACCGGGCGCCCGGTGCGGGAGGTGATCCCCTTTACCATGCTGCCACAGGTACTGGAGAAGGGAAAGCCCTGTTTCAGCCTGGGGGTGTATGGCGGTCAGGACCTGCTGGTGTCTGAGTACCCCGTGCTGGGGGAGCACTGTAGAGTAGTGGGGGCGGTGGGCAAGGCGATCACCCAGGCCGAGGCCCTGAACATGCATCTCGAGGACTTTATCGAAGGCTTCCGGTTGCTGGAAGGCAAGCTGCACTTTTACCGGGAAGAATTAAAACAACTGTACAGCAGCCGAAACCTCTTCGACCGGATTATCGGGGAGAGCCCTCCCATGCGAACGTTGAAAAAGATGATGGAGCGGGTCGCCCGCGGTGACGCCAACATCCTGTTAACCGGAGAGAGCGGCACAGGAAAGGAACTGGTGGCCGAGGCCATCCACCGGGCCGGCCCCCGCGGCGGCGAACCGCTGATCAAGATCAACTGTACCGCTATCCCCGAGAACCTGCTGGAAGCGGAGCTGTTCGGTTACGAGGAAGGCGCCTTCACGGGTGCGGTGCGGGGTGGGAAACCGGGCAAATTTGAACTGGCCAACGGCGGCACTATTTTTCTGGATGAGATCGGGGACATGCCCCTGTCCATGCAGCCTAAACTCCTGCGGGTGATCCAGGAGCGCTGCTTTGAACGGGTGGGAGGCCGTAAGACCATTAAAGTGGACGTACGGATCATTTCGGCCACCAACCAGGAGCTGGAAAAGCTGGTGGAGGAGGGCCGGTTTCGCCTGGACCTGTACTACCGGTTGGCGGTCATCACCCTCTCCATTCCTCCGCTGCGCCAGCGGCGGGAAGATATCCACCTCCTGGCCACGGCGGTGTTGGAGCAATTGCAAAACCGCTACGGCCCCATCGTGAAGGGGATCTCACCCGGGGTGCTGGAGGCCTTTACCGCCTACTCCTGGCCGGGCAACGTGCGGGAGCTGGAAAACGTGTTGGAACATGCCTTTAATTTCGTGGAGCCCGGCGAAGAAGTGATCGAGATGCGGCACCTGCCGCCCCGCTTCCGGGAAGGTGCCAGCCGCAGAGAGGGCCGGGAGTTAAAGGATATCGTGGAGCAGGCAGAGGAAGCGGCTGTCCGGGAGGCTCTCATCGCCGCAGAGGGCAACAAGCAGGAGGCTGCCCGCCTGCTGGGCATCCATCCTTCCGGCCTCTACCAGAAGCTAAAGAAGTACGGAATTACCGAGAAAGGGGGGCGGGGGTAGATGGGCACTATCCTGCTGCGCCGGAGCATCCAGGATCTCCTGGGCGACGATCCGGGTAAAAGCCTGGGCGGCGCCGGGGTGGACCGGTGGGTTTCTTCCGTTTGCGGGTATTGTGGTACCGGGTGCGGGGTGCTGGTGGGGGTGAAAGACGGCCAGGCGGTGGCCGTGCGGGGAAACCCCGCGCACCCTACCAATCAGGGAAAACTATGCCTGAAGGGGATTTACCAGTGGAAAGCGCTGCACCACCCGGAGCGGGCCACCCGTCCCATGGTGCGGCGGGGGACGGAGCTGCGGGAGGCCGGCTGGCCGGCAGCCATGGAGGAGGTTGCCTCCCACATGCGGGCGGCCCTGGCCGAAGGCGGCCCGGATGCCGTCGGCATCTACCATGGCGGGCAGTTGCTCCTGGAAGAGTATTACGCGCTGCACAAGCTGGCCAAGGGTTTTTTGGGGACCCCCAATATTGATGCCAACACCAGGCTCTGCATGGCCTCCGCCGTGGCCGGGTATGTACGGACCTTCGGCAGCGACGGGCCGCCGGGGTGCTACGAAGACCTGGACACCAGCCACCTGGTTTTTCTCTTTGGCTCTAATCCGGCGGAAATGCACCCCCAGCTCTGGCGGCGCATCCTGCGTAACCGGCAAAAAAACGCGGCCGGCCTGGTGGTGGCCGACCCGCGGTTGACGCTGCCCGCCCGGGTGGCCGACCTGCACCTAAAACTGCGGTGCGGCACCAATATCCCTTTGCTTTACGGGCTGCTCCATGTACTGATCAGCGAGGGGATGACGGACCAGGGGTACATCCAGCGGTTTACCGACGGTTTCTCTGACCTGGCCCGGGAGGCTGCCCAGTACCCACCCGAAAGGGTGGCCGGTTTGACCGGCGTCCCTGCCGGGCAGGTGGTGGAGGCAGCGCGGCTGTTCGGGACCTCCCCCACCGCCGTCACCCTGTTTTGCCAGGGGGTCAACCAGAGTGTGCAGGCTACCGACGCCGTCACGCTGATCAATGCCCTGCACCTGGTGACCGGCAAGGTGGGCCGACCGGGCTGCGCGCCTTTTTCCCTGACGGGACAGGCCTCTTCCCTCAGCATGCGGGAGGTGGGGGGCGGCGGGAGCCTGCCCGGTTTCCGCAACCCGGCCAACCCGGCCCACCGGGAGCAGGTGGCGCGCGCCTGGGGGGTAGAGGTTAATCTGCTGCCGGCGTTTACCCGCGACATCACCGCCATGCTGGAGGAGATCGAGGCGGGCCGGTTGCAGGTGCTATGGGTCATCGGCACCAACCCGGCGGTTTCCCTGCCCCACCAGGAGCGGGTGCGGCGGCTGCTGGACAGGGTGTTCCTGGTGGTCCAGGACGTTTACTATCCCGTGGAAACAGCCGCCTTCGCCGACGTATTTCTCCCCGGCGCCCAGTGGGGGGAAAAGACGGGGACCATGGCCAACTCCGAGCGGCGGGTGAACCTGGTGGTACGGGCCGTTAACCCTCCCGGTGAAGCGCGGGATGACCTGAGCATTATCCGCGAACTGGCCCACCGGCTGGGGGCGGGGAACCTGCTGCCGTGGCGGGGGGCGGAGGAGGTCTTTAATGAGTTTAAAGACCTGACCCGGGGACGCCCCAACGATATGTCCGGCATCAGCTACCAGCGGCTGGCGACGGTTGGCGGCCTGCAGTGGCCGTGCCCGGCCGGAGATCACCCCGGCACCCCCCGGCTTTACACCGGCGGCCGCTTTGCCACGGCGGAAGGCACGGCGCAAGGCTTCGGGGACTTCAACCACCCTGAAGGCAAGGCTCGCCTGTGGGCCGTGCCGTACGACCCTCCGCCCGAGGCGCCCGACGCCCGGTACCCCTTCTGGCTGAACACCGGCCGGGTGATCGAGCATTACCATACCCGGACCAAGACCGGCCGCGTACCCGAGCTGAACCGGCTGGCCCCGGAAGCTTTCGTGGAGCTGCACCCCGCCGATGCCGCCCGGCTGGAGATTGCCCAGGGTGAGCTGGTCCGGGTTGTTTCCCGGCGGGGACAGATCGAGGTTACCGCGCGGATCACCGAGGGGGTGTCCCCCGGCGAGGTGTTTGTGCCCTTCCATTTCGGGGAGCCGGAGCCCGTCGCCCCCAAGAGGTGCCGGGCCGCCAACCACCTGACGGCGGCGGTGACCGACCGCTTTTCCGCTCAACCCCTCCTCAAGGTCGCCGCCTGCCGGCTGGAAAAAACATGATCCGGTGGCGGGCAAGACCGCTGCCAATATCCTGGCGGGTCTCTAGAAATCTAGAGACCCGTTATATTTTTTTAGAGACCCGCCGCCGGGCGACAGGCTGATGGATCCCTGAAAACCCCGCCAGGACGGGGAATTTTATCACCAGGGGATGGAGGGGCTAGCTTGGCATGTATTTTGCTGAAATAACCGTTGGCACCTGAGAAGGGTGACCATGCCGTGCTTTGTTCTTGAACTAACAATTTCTTTGCAGGGAGGTGAACAAATTCCTCTGCCGGAAGCCCATCATTACACCTTTCAGATAGGAGGCGAAACCAAGTGCAAAAGAGGAAATTTAGGTTCAGCCGGCGTCAATTTTTAAAGGCTTCAGCAACAGCGGGCGCGTTTTTGGGCACGACCGGGACGGTTAAGTTTTTCCGCCAGGCCATGGCTGAAGACACGCCATCCAAAGCGCTCCAGTATGTGCGCACCACCTGTTCCCCTAACTGCACCGGCGCCTGCGGGCTGGTAGCCGGGGTAGAAGACGGTCAAATCAAGACCATCATTCAGGCGGCTGATTACCCCGAGCCGGAGTATAACCCCCGCGGCTGCCTGAAAGGGCTTTCCAACATGAACCTGATCTACGGTCCCGACCGTTTAAAGAAACCGCTGATTAGAACAGGGGAACGGGGCAAAGGGGAGTTCAAGGAGGTTCCCTGGGAGGAGGCCCTGGACTATACCGCCGGCCGCTTAAAGGAGATAGCGGGAAAATACGGGCCGGAATCCGTCGGGGTGATTTTTCAGGTGGGGGGAACCGGCCACGTGCACAAAGGAGCGGTCATCGCCCTTTCCGCCCTGGCGGGCTGGAACCTGCACCATCCCTATGACCAGAACGGGGACCTGCCCATGTTCTGGCCCATGACCTTCGGCGTGCAGACAGAGGAACTGGAGCCGCTGGAATGGCACAATTCCCGGTACGTGGCGGTTTTTGGATCGAACATATTGGCCACCAGGCTGCCGGATGCCCACTTCCTGGTGGAAGCCAGGAACAGGGGAGCAAAACTGGTGGTTTTCGACCCCAACTACAGCCCCACGGCGGCCAAGGCGGACGATTGGATCCAGCTCAACTCCAGCAGCGACGCGGCCCTGGCCCTGGGCCTGGCCCGGGTGATAGTTGAGGAAAAGTTGTATGACGAGGAATTTATCAAGACCTTTACCGACATGCCCCTCCTGGTGCGGCTGGACAGTGGGAAACGCCTGAAAGCGGAAGAGGTCAAGGGGCTGGCCAAACCGGCGGAGGTGCCGCCGTACCGGGAGGCGTTTGTGGCCTTTAACGGGCAGTTCATCGCCGTGCATCCGGAAAAGCTGGAACTTCCTCTGGATGTAATTATAGAAGGCGAAATAGAAGTGGAGTTGACGGGCGGCCAGAGGATCAAGGCCAAACCGGTATTCCAGTTGCTGAAAGAGAGATTGAGCACCTACACGCCGGAGTACGTGGAGCAGGTCACCGGGGTCAAGAGAGAGCGGGTTGCCCGCCTCGCCCGCGAGATGGCCACCGCCAAACCCTTGCACGTGGTTTATGGGGCGAGCAATTACCAGTGGTACCACGGCGACCTGAAGGGCCGGGCCCTGGCGCTTTTACCGGTGCTAACCGGCAACATCGGCAAGCCCGGGGCGGGGATTTCCACCTATGCCGGCCAGTACCGGATCCGGCTGAAGGTAGGGAAATGGTGGATACCCGAGGGGACCAAGCTGAACTGGTATCCTTTCCTCTACATGCTGCACGGCCCCACCGAACGGATGAAAGCCAGGGCGCCCAAGAACGGCATCAAGGCCCTCATCACCGGTTGGGGTAATCCCTTCGACCAGCACAACATGGCCAACCGCCTGCGCCGGATGGCGGAAAAGGGAGACCTGGAATTCATCGTCACCATGGATTTCCAGATGACCACCAGCGGCCGTTACAGTGATGTGGTACTGCCGGCGGTCACCTGGTTTGAAAAAACCGAGCTGGTGACCACCCCGGTACACCCGTGCAGTTGCAGCAGCCGGCCGTCAAGCCCCTGTATGAAGGAAAGCCGGAGCTCTGGATTGCCAGGGAACTGGCCAAAAGGCTGAATCCCGAGTTTGAAAAGCACTTTTTCCCCGGCCTGGACGCGGAGGCGGCGGCGGAAAAGGCCATTGAGCTGATGCTGCAGACGGGCGGCCCTTCCGTTGAGGGGATCACCCTGGAACAGCTGAAAAAAGGGCCGGTCCGGCTGAAGATGGGAACACCGGGCAACCGGCAGATCCCCTTTTATGAGCAAGTACAGCTAAAGAAGCCGTTCCCGCCCGTCAGCCTGCCCGCCAGTCTTGAACAGACGGCCCAGTTTGTCAAGAGTGGCCGCATCGAGTTTTACAAGGACGAGGACATCTTTTTGGAGCTGGGCGAAACGCTGCCCGTGCACAAGCCGCCCTTTGAGGACAGCGAGTACGCCCTCGACCCCACGGTCAAAGGCAAATACCAGTTTGCCTACATCACCAGGAACGCCATTTACCGGGTGCACTCCACCCATTCCAACAACCTGTGGATGAACGAGCTGCAGGACGGCCAGCCCAGGGTCTGGCTACATCCCCAGGATGCGGCGGAAAAGGGCATCAAAGACGGAGACCCGGTGGAGATTTACAATAACCGCGGCTGGGTCAAGGGTTACGCCGTGCTGGACCCGGGAGTGGCTAAAAAAGTGGTTGTCTTTGAACAGGGCTGGTGGAGCCGCTACCTGGAGGGAGCCTCTTACAACTCGCTGACCTATCCCTTTATCAAACCTACCCACGAGGTCTACTTTGTACCGGGGATGTGGGCTCCCAATACCGCCTGGAACGAGTGCCTGGTGGATGTAAGAAAGGTGGGTGAAGTTTAATGAGACTGGGGATGGTGATCGACCTGGATAGGTGCATCGGCTGCCGCACCTGCATGGTGGCCTGCCGGGAACACAACTCCCAGCCGCCGGGGAACTGGTGGAACCGGGTGTTTACTCCCGGCAGCGACTGGCACCAAAGCGCCGTCGGCCAAAACGGCCAGCTACAGATGTACTTTTTGCCTGTCTCCTGCCAGATGTGTGATAACGCGCCTTGCGTGAAGGTATGCCCGGTGGCGGCCACCTATAGCGATGAACGGGGTGTGGTCCTGGTTGACTTCCAGCGATGTATCGGCTGCCGCTACTGCATCGCCGCCTGCCCCTACGGGGTGCGCCAGTTTAACTGGCAGGACCCAAAAAAGGAAAAGGCAAAAGCGGGATATGTGCAGGAGTACGACTATGGCTACCCTGCCGGCCATCGCGACCAGCAGGGACGGCAGGTCTACACGCCCAACCGCCCGCAAGGGATCGTGGAGAAATGCACCTTTTGCGTGCAGTACATCGACAAAGGCCAGCTACCCGCCTGCGTGCGGGCCTGTCCCGCCAGGGCGCGCATTTTCGGGGACCTGGATGACCCCAATTCGGAAATAAGTGTGCTGGTGCGGGAACGGCAAGCCTTCCGGTTGTTAGAAGAGCTGGGTACATTGCCCAAGGTTTTTTACCTTGCGTCCACTAAGCCGGCGCGATAGGAGGTGTTCAGGTTGAAAAAAGGAAACTTTCTACTGGGGCTTGCCCTGGTGCTGTTGTTGGTAAGTCTGCTGGGTTGGGGATACCAGTTAAAAAGCGGCCTGATCGTCACCAACCTGCGCAACCCTTTTAGCTGGGGACTCTACATTGCCACCTTCGCTTTCTTTGTGGGGATTGCCGCCGGGGGGCTGATTGTTTCCTCATCGGTTTATGTCTTCAATATCCAACAGTTAAAGCCTTTCACCCGCATCGCATCTCTTTCCGCTTTCGCCAGCGTTTTAGGAGCGGCGGTGATGATCCTGCCCGACATGGGCCGGGTGGACCGGCTTTACCACCTGATCCTGCACCCCAATTTCAGATCTCCCTTGATCTGGGACGTGATCGTCATCACCACCTACATGATCCTCACCTTTTTCAGCGTCTATTTTCAATTGCTGCCCGACTGGAAAAAAGAGGGCCGCGGTTTCCTGAACGGCTGGACGAAAAAGCTTCCGGCCAGCGAGGTGGAGCGGGTCGCAGGGGTCTGGTCCAGGAGAATAGCGATGGTTGGGCTGCCGGTGGCGATTTTAATTCACACGGTGACGGCGTGGATTTTTGCCACCCAGGCCTCCCGCGGCTGGTGGAATTCGGCCATGCTGGCCCCGGATTTCATCTCCAAGGCAGTGGCCTCCGGCACCGCCCTGGTGCTGGTGATCTCCCTCCTGGTGGCGGGGAAAGAGCGGTTTTCCCAGTATCAAGGCGCCTTCAAAACCATGGCCCTGATCGTGGCGGGGGCGCTGGTTGTGCACTTCTTCTTCACAGCCAGCGAGTTGCTGACACGCTGGTGGTGGGCGGTACCCGGGGAACTGGAACCCCTCTCCCTCACCTTGGAGCGCTATGGTGTAACCTACCTGGTAGAAGTGGGATCGCTGGCCTTTACCATGATCTACTTCTTCACTGCCAGGGGGAGAAGATCGATGCACTCGCTGGTGCTGGGAAGCGCGGTGCTCTTCATCGGTGTCTTTGCCAACCGGTTTTTGTTGATGCCCGCAGCGTATAACGTTTTTCCCTTAAACCTCACGCTACCGGGAACAGGCGTGGAGAGGTGGAACTACCCCATCGCCATCGGGGAATTCCGGGAGGGAATGCCGGTATTTACCGGCTTCTGGCCCTACGTGCCTTCGATGGTGGAAGTCATGGTTACCCTGTTGCCCTTTGCCCTGGTCCTGCTAGTGATTTCACTGATGTTAAGGAGTTACGATTTTTTGCCGCCTAAAAGGCTGCTACGATAATCGCAGCCGCTGCCCACCCTTTCCGGGCACGCTCCGGGTGGGGTCGGATGGGTGGCTATGTTGGGCTGTACTGGAGCATAGCAAGAAGTCCCGGGCTGAGACTTCGCCCAGGGCTTCTTGCCCATACGACCAATTTTGAAATGCAAGCCCGCAGCAGTTGATGTACCGGCAGCGGGCCCACTTACAAAATGGAACTGTAGCGTCCACCCTACCTTAAAACCGTGTACCCCAGTTGTGCAATGGAGCTGCGTAACGCCGAACTGTCCGTCCACCCGGGAACGCAAAGCAGGGTCACCTTACCGCCACTTGGCTCTAAATGCGCTTCCCGCACCCCGCGAATGCCCCGAAGCTGCCGGTACACTTTCTCAGCGTGCAGGGCAAACCACTGCTCATCGCGTAATTCAGCAATCCAGAAACTAACTGGGTACTGGCCGAAACCTCCCCCACAACACATGGAAATCACTCCTTTCCCTCGCCCCAACACTAAACGCTTCTCCCACCTTCGCCCCGGTGCCAGACCCCTCGCGCGCCTCTTTCTAGGCGCTGGCACCCTTTTCAGCCACGTAAATACGGCTATCCTTGCGATGTATTGCTGCCAAAAAGGCTTCTACCACCACAGGGTCCAGTTGGGTCCCGCTGCACTCCTTTAAAACGCTGATCGCCTTGAGAGGAGACTGGGCCGGATGGTACGGCCTGTGACTGGTAATGGCGTCATAGGTATCGGCCACCGCGAGGATTCTGGACTCCAGGGGTATCTCTTCTTTGGACAAACCGTCAGGATAACCGCTCCCGTCATACCTTTCGTGGTGATGCCGCAGCACCAGCGCCCGGTCAGCCAGGGAATTGATCGCCCCGATAATCTGCGCCCCGATTACCGGGTGTTTCTTTACTTCTTCGAACTCTTCCTGCGACAACCTGCCCGGCTTGTTGAGGATATCCTCCCGGACGCCAATCTTGCCGATATCGTGAAAAAGGGCCGCCTCTTCCAACAACTTCAGCCTCTCTTGCGGAAAGCCCAACTGCCTGCCCGTCTGCAAGGCCAGGTCAGCCACCCGTACAGAGTGCCCCGCCGTGTAGTTGTCCTTGGCGTCGAGAGCCGTCAGCAGAGCCTTGACGGTACCGAGGTAAGTGGTTTCATTTTCGGTAAGAGCCTCGCCAAGGCGTTCTTGCAGGGTTTGCAGTGACGTATTTTGTTGCTCGATGGTGTCTGAGGCAGACTTGAAGAAGCGGTACAAGGACACGTACAGTACGCCGAATCCCAGCAGGAACAGCAAGCCCACGATATAATAAGCCCTTGAGGCCGACTGGTACAGCAGGTCCATGTCCCAGTATATCTCATATGCTCCGATGATCACCCCCTGGGAATTCTTCATGGGGGCGTGCACCTCCAGAATCCGGTTGGATTTGACCGGCTTCACGCGGGTGCCTGGGTCGAGCCGTTTAACTTTAGCCAGGACTTCCCCTTGCAGCGCCCTGCTTATATCCTCCGTGAGGGTAAACCTCTGGCCGATGAGGGATTCCTCGTCGGCAAAAATGATTTCCCCTGACGCATCCCAGATCTTGACTCCCTTGATTTTCTCGCCCAGGATACCCTGCTGGAACAGCCGGGAAAGTTCGGTATGGTGCTTTTCCGAAACGGTCTCTATATTGACCTGATTGTGCAGCAGGCCCTGGACATACTCGGCGGTAACCTGCGCCAGGATGCCCAGTACCTGTCCCTTGATCAGGCTGGACACCCCCAGTGAAATACCTGTAGCCAGCAAAAAGATCACCAGAAAACTGACCAGCGAAAACTTGCGAACAACAGAACCGTTTTTCTTCACTGCCCTTCCCCCGTCACTTTTCGCTTTTCTATCTGACTTTTATTTTCGTCGCAATTTGGAAATCTCCTGCAGGATTGTCATTGCCTCGGCCAGTCGACGGCTTGACCGGTAATCCATCGAAGCAAATCCGCGAATAGAATCACAAAACCTTGACGGCTACCTCGCCGGGGTAATATAATATACCCACATAGGGTGTAAGAAGTCCACCGATGGATGGTGGAAGACCCCTGCCCCCTTTTCTCAAAGATTAGTAAATAGACGGACGTAACCACGGAGGTTATCGGCCCTGGTGAAAAAGGGCTACCTCCGTTATATTTTTTTAGGGGAGGTTGGGTTTATTGGTCAGTGCAATACTGTTGGGAGCTACCTCTGTCCTGCTGGGGGTGCTGCACGGGGCGGACCCCGACCACGTGGTGGAGATGACCGACTTCGTCAGCCAGGACCCACGCACCCGGCGGGTAATGGGCTTTGCCTGCAAGTTCGGGGGAGGCCACACCATGACGGTTCTTACCGCAGGCCTGACAGTACAGTTGCTCAAAAAAGCCGTGCCGGAGGTTTTCAGTACCTGGTTCGAAGTGGTTTCCGGGTTGTTGCTGGTAGCCCTCGGCCTGTGGGCTATGCGCCGTACCTGGCTGCGATTGCGGGTACTGGCTAAACCCCACTCCCACCACGGTCACCGCCACACCCATGGAGCTTACCCCGCTTCGTCCCTGGATGCCAGGATATTTTCGTATGGCCCGATCCTGACCGGGGTGGCAACGGGTTTGGCGGGCTCGGCAGCTGTGATGCTCCTGGGACCCGTCGCCAGCGCACCCACGTTACCGGCTACTCTGGGGTATATCCTTTTGTATGGGGTGGGGGTAATCGGTTTCATGACCGCCTACGGCATAGTGGTCGCCAGGGTACTACGGTTGATGGACGCCTCAAGGAAGCTGGCGTTGATCAGTCGAACCGTCGTTGGGGGTTTAAGCGTGGTCGTGGGAGGCGTGTGGATGTACCGGGCGGCGGTAGCCCTGAGGGTTCTTGTCTGATGCCAAAGCCCCTCCGGAACGTACCCTGGAGGGGAATGAAAAATACTTTTTGCTTACTGAAGGAATACGCCCTTCGGCAGCGAATTAAGCGGTCTAACAAAAGCATATCAGGCGTTGGAACAGGTGCCTGCCTAGCAGGGTAATAGGGAAGCCGGTGAAAATCCGGCGCGGTCCCGCCACTGTGAGGGGAAGCAGTCTTAAACTTGGCCACTGGGGAAACCCGGGAAGGCTTAAGGCCGCGACGAACCCGAGCCAGGAAACCTGCCTGTTCCCATCAAAGATCACTCTTACGCGGATGGGAGGTGGGTTTTTCTTTTCCCGATCGTAAGGTTGGGAATTTTTGTTTTTTGTTGAGCCAAGAAATTACGGGATGTTTTTCAGAACCTTAATGGAGGTGGACAAATTTGAATTATCTGGCACTGAGCCTGACCTCGATGCTGCTTGGTTTCGTTCACGGATTTGATACCGACCACGTGATTGATGTGACTGATTTTGTCAGCCAGGACCCACGCCCATTGCACGCGGCCTTGTTCGGGGCTCGTTTCGGTATCGGCCATACTACCACCGTATTGACGGTTGGGTTATTGGTATATACATTGAAATCGGTGGTACCCGGCTTGCTGGAAAACACTTTTCAGTTGCTTTCCGGAGTCGTATTAATAGCCCTGGGCGTCTGGGGTATTCACCGGCGGCTTATCCGCAGGAGGACAGTTTCGAAGCATCATCATATTCACGGCGCTCCTGGAGACTTTACCGCCGAGCGCACCTCAGTGGACAATACGGTTTTCCGCTACGGCCCCATTGTTACAGGCATGATGACCGGCATGGTTGGAACCGCCGGGGTAATGCTGCTCGGTCCGGTAGCCGCCGCGCCGTCCGCCTGGTGGGTAGTATTTTTTATCCTCTTATACGGACTGGGAGTCATCGGGGCTATGTGCGGTTATGGTTTTGTAGCCAGCAGCTTTTTCAGATCCGGGTTCTTCATCGGGCGCCGGGGGAGTATGGTTTCCAAAATAGTGCCGGTAATCCCCAGCGTGCTAAGCATTGCCCTGGGAAGCATGTGGTTTTTTCGCATTGCAGTAGGACTGAAAAACGTTCTTGGTGCTGGTCTTTAACGCTAATCAAATGCTCGAAGCTAGCGAATGGATCTATGGCATGTTTCAAGGCTTGTATTTCCTCAACCACCGGATAGCGGTCCGGCTTGCCGGAGTTGCTCCCGTGTTGTTGTTTGGCAGAAAGTTATAACTTATACTTTCTACCCTGACAATAAGTATTGTCATTCCTCAGTGGTGCGGCTTAAAAGCCGGATGAGGGTCTGATAGTGCCGTAAAGCCATCAATAACCCCGAAGAACTGGTGGCAGCCATCGAGAAAACCCCCATCGGGAAAAAAGTTGTAGCTTTGGTATGGCGCGACAAACAGACCCGGTACATTACCGTCACCATCGGTGAAAAGGGCCAGACAAACTGATCTATTTCATTCGAAATGGTTTAAACTGACCGTCCATCAAGCGTAGGGGCAGTACAGGCGGAAAGCCTGCTGCCCCTTTCTACGTTGGGAGGCTGGGTGATCTGCGGGTCATTGGGCGGGTAGGACTTGTCAGTTAAGGATATTTGAACCCGGGAGCTACGTCATATTCTCACCATTTGGCGAAGGAAATCGCTTGCATCTCTCTGTTATTTCGGACGCCCATTTCTAGTTAAGCTTCTTGAAATGGTACTAATGATTTCGTATAAAACTACCAGCGAAGCCCAGACGATGATGATGGATAGCAGGAAATTCCTAAAAGAGCCTCCAACCACGGGGTATTCCCACAGCGACAACATCGTAAAATACTGAGGAAATATTTCGACTGGACCCCTATAGGAAAGGTCCTGAAACACAAAATGCAATCGGCAAGCAATTGTAATACACTGTTCCAGGGCGTTTGTTCATCATTAGTTTGCCTGAAGAGGATTACTCGCTAAAATCTTTTCCACTTCTTCAAATCCTATTGGAAATGCGTAGTTGTAACGCGCAGGCAGCGCAAAAACGTATCTGGTGTTGCGACCAAGTTCGCTTGGTGCGACAGGAGCTGCACCCATTCGAAATTCGTCCTGTTGAAGCGAGTTCCATTGGGTTAACGTGAATACCATGATGGGGATATCCTGCCGCGGGTTTTGGGAAGTCCACTGAGGGTGTCTGATGAAAATCAGCGGACCGGTTTCAACGGCCTCAACACCCTCTGGGCCACCTGGAGCATACCCTTCCCATTTGTCAGTTACAATCAAGTGCATGGTAGAGGAATGCACCCACAATCAGAATAAGAATTGCCACGCCAATTCCATTGAGGTGAGGTCGAGCGGCGGCAAAAAGGTCAGCAGTACCGACGGTACCTGCTGTGGAACCTTCAAACCTTAGTTCTCAATAAAGGCACGGGTAGTCAGTGCGGGCTGAGCCACCGGCCCGTACTGTACCTGCCTTGCTGCAGTTGGCAGGACCTTACTAGGGGTTTTACCTGATATAGTTCGCCCTTTTTTTCCACAGGAACAGGAGGTGTAAATGGATGCTGTCACAAATGGACGTAGCGCTGATCAAAAATCACCTAATGGACCACCAGGCTGGAATCAACAAGCTTAGCGTATACCTCGGCCAGACCCGTGACCCGCAGGTCGCCCAGACCCTACAACAACAGCGACAAATCTTGCAGAACCATTACGGCATCATGTTGGATTTGCTGCAAAGAGGCGGGGCTCAGCCGGGTACTACACCTACAATTTGAAGGAGGTAACCCCATGTTTCAACCGGCCCCAGTACTTGACGACCGCACCATTGCGGTGGATGCCCTGGCAACGGCCAAAAATATGGCTGTTCTTAACCTGCAATCAGCCCTGAATATGAACGACCCCCAGGCTAAACAGGTACACCAGAGAATGAGCCAGGAAGACACTCTGATTGTCGACCGGTTGCAGCAGATCCTGCAGCAGCGGGGATGGGATCAGCCGCTGCCTGCTAACCCCCAGCAAGCTCAACAGGTAGCCAGAATGTTTGGGACGGTCTTGCCTGGCGCGGTAATGCCGCAGCAGCAGCCCCAATCCTACGTATAGTTTATGTCAATGAGAACATCAGCCCTCCGTCTGCCAGCCCCAGTAACTTACTGGGGCTGTGGTGTTTTAAGCGCTGGCTCGCTGCTTATATTCACGGCCAGTTTACATGTTACTGATATCCACAACAACCCGGCGGCGTTGGACCTGGTTGGGAGAATTGTCACGCTGTTTCCAGTTGACGCGATTGTAGATACAGGTGATCTTACTGATTACGGCACCCCATTGGAGGCTCTCCTGGTAAAACGGTTAGGCAGCATAGCGGTA
The DNA here is from genome assembly GCA_000987045.1 of Clostridiales bacterium PH28_bin88. Taxonomy (GTDB): domain Bacteria; phylum Bacillota; class PH28-bin88; order PH28-bin88; family PH28-bin88; genus PH28-bin88. The sequence goes on from LAKY01000053.1 coordinate 16,469, forward strand.
CCCTACTTGTTTGTGCCCGGCAACCACGATTCGCCGGCGGTTATTCAAGAATTGGAGCAGTTGCCCAATGTCAAGGTGTTGCAAGAAGATCCCGTCTACATCAAGGGGCTGGTTACTCCTTGACACCGGATGTACAAAGTGCATAAGCTGCCCCGCAACCGGAAGGGGTTCCCGGTAGAGGGACACTCCCGGTCCGGGAGATCATCCGCAGGTGGAGAGACAGCAAGTGAAAAGCCCTACGAGCGGTCTTTCCACCAAACCGCCGGCACCCGGTTTCCGGGGACGCCTTTTCTTTCGCTCCTTTGGAACCATGGTATTTTTCCGTGGCGGGAAGTCTGCTGGCGCACATCGGGAAGCATACCCCGATCCTGCTGGTTGAAAACCAGCGGGTCCCGCAAGTAGTCATTGATTACTTGGACTTCCTGAACCCTCCCCGGCCGGTACACCCCCATACCCCGTTCATGCACGGTTTTATTTTCGGCGATTTACCCGAAATTTCTTTCCCTGTGCAGGTGGAACTGGAGAGACACCTCATTTTTCCGGACCCGGAGTGGGCAGACAAGCGTTAATGATGAAGGGACCTAAGAAAAAGCAAAACAAACCATACCATAGCGACGCCTACGGCACCGCCCAGTGTGTTCAGGATAATGTCATCCACGTCAAACTGGCCCATTTTGCTTACGTATTGGGTTATTTCAACTAGAAGACTTAACGAAGCTGAAAGATAAATGGTCTGTTTGAAACCATTCATCTTCGGCAGTAAAACCGGAGCCAGGAATCCCAAGGGGACGAAAGCTAATACATTTCCGAACACATTAATGATCCGTGTGCCTGAGTTCATCATTTCGTGGGTTGCATAATGGACGATTGTCTTAAACGGGATAAGGCTGTAATCGACTAAGTATTGTGGGCGATACGCCACTCTAACAAATAAGAAGAGATAAAGTATCAACAACACCCAGCCGGCTATCCTAATGGGCTTCTTGTTGGCGACCTCTTGAAAATCTTTCAGTTATGACTCCTCCTGCACTTTTACTTCCCAGTCACGGCTTTTTTATATTTAGCACATCTATTGTGGAAAGCTATGTTTTTCCCCGGTTCGGTTTAAGCGAAAATCATCTGCGTTGTTGCTAGGGATGCTCCTTTCCGGGATGATCCCGCTATTCCTGTCTGCAATTTGACTGTCAAAATTCACTCCGTCCCTCCAGAGCAGGGCCAACCGGTAGCCAGCGTTGCGGGGCAGGTTCCACCACAGTCCCACCCGGGATTTCAAAAGCAAACGGTCGAGTATCGATGGAAGAGAATAGAACTGGTCTGCGAACCAGGCTACCCCCTGCTCCAGGTCCCGGGGAGACATTTGCTTGGGCCGGAAGACCGCATCCACTTTCCCATTATACTTGTCCCAGTTCGTGGTTAAGAGAGTCTACCGCTTCCACGATTTCATCGGTGTGGTGGATTTCAACGTTTCCAGGGGTCAAGGCCGCTATTAACGGCATAGTTAACTGTGGGAATTGGATTAACCGCCACTTTCTTAACCGTCTGGAAGGTTCTGATTCAGGTGTGATCAGTTCGAGTCTCATCAGGCTCCCCACTTTTTATCCAGCTTTGTGCTCTACTGTTGCTTGCTTAGTGCATTTTATGGCCTATCTTTCCTAAGTGCCAGTTACCAATACAGAAATCACATATACACAACCAGTATACACCCGATTATATACCATTTCGCACCGCCACAGCAACGATCCCCTCCCGGCAAAAAATACCCTGGCCGCATTAGCCGGAGCACTTATTGAATGCCCCGGGGGTTGCGGTTACTTAAGGTGACCGGTTGATAGGCGGCCATGAAAAATGCTCGCGTTTTGGGCGCATAACCTGTAGTATTCCCTTTTCGCCAGATCGTTTTCGCGCTAATAAGAGGACCCTTGCGGTCCTCTTTTCTCTTTAGTGCCTTTCCCAAGTTCACTTTCAGCCCATACCTTCCCTCCGTGGGCCTCAACCAGTTGCTTCATGATGGCTAGGCGATCCTGGAGCCGCCGCTGGCTCGTGCCCGGGACGACTCGTCGGCGCGGTAGAAGTGGTAGAAGATATACGGCAGGTCTTCAGGAGCTGCCTGTACCAATATTTGATCACTAAATGCCCATCGTTGCAGACGTTAGAATTCCCCCTCCCAATTCGCGGGTGCTGACTCGTTGAAACTAACCACGGCCTAATGTTGATGCCGGTGGTGAATATCCGGTGCGTGAGGATGCGAATGTTCCATGGCTCGATGTTGGTGTAAGTGCGAATGAGAGCCACCAGGGAGAATTTCCCCCGGCCTGTGCTCGTGCAGATGGTGATCGTCATGATGGGTGTGACGATGATCATGCTGAAAGGGCGTGTGACTGTGCTGATGCACGTCCCACGAAAGCAGAATGCTCGCGGCTGTTAGACACGCAATAGCCCACCAAATACGCCGGCCGATTGCCTCTCTGAAAACAAGAGCGGCAATCAGGGTGGTAGCCGCACCCTCAAAGTTAAGTAGTAGGGAAGCGGTAGCCGCCGGCGTATTCCGCAAGCTGAACAGCAATATAATGGGAGCCGCGACCCCACCCGATAATACGGTACCAACCAGCCACGGAACATCAGCCTTGCTAACCGGGGCTTCAACGCCAGCGAATTTAGTATTCGTACGTTGCAGCCATCTGAACATCAACAGGCCTATGCCACTGCCACGCCCCGGTATCGTCAAACGCGGCCATCCAGAGGGCGGAGAGGCCTCTGCTCAAGACTGGCTTTGGCCCTGGTCTGACATGGTAATCACCTCCGTGAAAAATAAAGAACACCCAATAAAAAGATGGGTGTTCAAGACAAGGCTAACCCGTTTTCCGGAGCAGGGCCAAGGGGAGCGCTCCCCGGCCACAGCAGACCACTTCTCCCCGCCGTCGGTGGTCTGGTACAGCTCGCCCGGGCGGGAAACGTTTATTTATAAAAAAACCCTCGCCGAAGATACAATCGTCACCAGCAAGGGTTAACTTTTGTCTTTCTCCGGCAACCTGGCAATCATAGCAGTCATTACTGCCTTAGACCCACGGCTTTGCGTCCCAACCTTTCGGATGGTTTGCCCTTATCAGAGCCAAAGAGAAGGCCGTCCACGCCCCTCACAGAACCCAACGTGCCCTATTAAGGCATTGGGCTCTTCACATAAACCTTACACAGCTTGCCAGATGTTCACATGTATCCTCGGTTCCGCTATCGGGTGCTTTGCAAGGAGCATCCTGTACCGCCTCCACGTCAGATATGCCCTCTGGCTGCGCCTCGTCAGCGGCTTATAGAGCTCGATCATGATGTAGCGGTAGAATTTCAGAAGTCCCTCGTAATTGCCGGAAATGCCATAGTACCTGTAATCCCCCACCAGTTTCTTGTTCAGCAGTTCTATTGTATCGGACGGCTTTCCATGGATGTTCTCCTTAAGCCATTCCTTTACATTCTGCTCGCATGCGTACGCTTAACCCTCACCTCACGGCTTTGGCTCCAAGGCTGGATAACGGCGGCTGGCTGGGCCTTACCGTGCCGGATTCCCACCGGCTATATTCACAACGCCGAACTGGCGCACCACCTTAATGTCAAGATCTACCACTTGTTTCATCAATCTTTTCCGGCCTCAAGCATGCTCCGCGCAATTATTAAGGATTGAGCAACTATTTTAGCGGCTTACACTCTCAATTTGTCTATTTTGCCTTATCCATGGCGGTGACCAGTTCTTTTTCCACTTCCGCGGCAAAAGCTTGCAGTTGCTTTTTATCCAGCATGCCAACCAGTATCGAGGGACGGACCGTGCCTATTTTGGTCAGCCCGTCCTCCCGGTAAACCACTACCTTACAGGGTAGAAAATATCCTACCCGTACTTCTGTTTCCAGGGCTTCTTTGGCCCGGTGAGGATTGCATACCTCCAGGATGCGGAACTCGCCCTGGTAGTCCACCCCTTTTTCTTTGAGTTTGCCAGGTACATCAAGTTCCCACAGCACGCCGAACTTTTTGTCGCTAAGGGCTTGTTTCAAGTCTGAAATGGCCTGGGAAAAGTCTTTATCGGTGGTAACGGTGTAATCAAACACTATGCATTTCCCCCTTTTTGTTTTTCGTTCTTGCCATCAAGGCTTATTATTTAAGAATTGTGGAAGGTACATACCCATTTGCCGCTTCCATGCTTCCGCCACCCCCTTTCGCTATTTATATTATAGGCGTTAATGTAAGTTAGTTGGTGAAGATAAAATGGAGGATTTATGAATATTCCGTGATGTTGATAGGAATCGGCTCACAGTGTTATTAAAATGTGATATTGCCGCAACCCTTGTCTTTAAAGTCAGGTATCAGGTTTGCCTCGGGCGGCCCGTTGTGGGCCGGGCAAGGATTGGCTGCTGTTTAAGGCCAATCCTTACCCCAAAAAAAATTCGAGTTTAAGAGAAACTATCATAAAAAGTACTTATTGGACCCATAAATGTTGGTGTGGTACAATCGTTCCGGAGAGGGTTTGATTTTTTGATTTACAAGGAGTGATTGCATGACCCCCGGAACGAGAAAAAAAGTTGTGGTGATGTTAGTGCTGTTGATGTTGGCTTTAGTACCAACATTATTTTTGACAGGATGTGGCGGGAACGGTAGTCAAAATGCGGTAAAACCCGTCAGGGTAGGTTTAATCCCGAACCAATCACCCGACAAAATTAAGGCCCAGTACGAGCCGTTCCGGGCATACCTGTCCCAGAAACTGAACCTGCCTGTGGAACTCTTTGTGGCCACCGACTATGCCGGCGTGGTGGAGGCCATAGCCAGCGACAAGCTGGACCTGGCCTACTTCGGCGGGTTGACCTATGTACAGGCGAAACGGCGGGCTGACATCTACCCCATTGTTACCGAGATCGACCGTTTCACCCATACCTCCAAGTATCACAGCCTGATCATCGTGCCGTCCCATAGCCCCGTGGAAAGGGTGTCCGACCTCAAGGAAAAAACCTTTGCCTTCGGAGACATCAACTCCACCTCCGGTTCCCTGTACCCCCGCATCATGCTGGACAGGGCCGGGATCAAGGTGCCCGGCGACTTGCAACAGGCGCTCTATACCGGCGGCCACGACGCCACCGCCCTGGCGGTGCAAAACGGTACCGTGGACGCGGGAGGGATCGAGGACCGTATCCTGTATGCCCTTGAGGAGAAGGGGATTATAGATAAGGACAAGATCAGGGTGCTGGCCCAGTCGGACCCCATCGAGGGTTACCCCTGGGTGGTGAGGGCATCACTGGACCGGGAACTGGTTGAACACATCACCGATGCTTTTCTGGACCTGCGGGATCCGGACCTTTTGAGGTTGATGCGGGCCGAAGGGTATGCCAGGGTCAGTGCAGCCGATTATCGCTATGTGGAAGAAGAGGCCGCCAGGCTGGGACTTTTACAAAAATGAGCGGGAGTGATGATGCCTGTGATTGCCGTAGCGGCGCAAAAACTCTCCAAAGTCTATCCCGGAGGGCATTACGGCTTAAGAGACATCTCAATAACCGTCAGAGCAGGGGAAATGGTAGGCATCCTGGGCCCCAGCGGCGCCGGCAAGACCACTTTTTTCCGGCTGTTGAACGGCGCCCTGCGGCCGACGGCAGGGTCCTTGACGGTTCTCGGCAGGCCCATGGGCCAGGTTTCGACGAAAGACCTGCGGCGGTTGCGCCGGCGGATGGCCTTTGTTTACCAGCATCACAACCTGGCGCCCACCATGAGCGTGGCCCACAATGTGCTGGCCGGCTGCCTTGGCACCTATTCCCTGCCCCAAACCGTGCGCTCGCTGGTCGCTTTGCTCCCCCAGGAGCGGGAAAGGGTGTGGGCGGTGCTGAAACAACTGGGAATGGTGGATAAAATGTACCGGCGGGCAGACGAGTTGTCGGGAGGGGAGCAGCAGCGGGTGGCGCTAGCCCGGGCGTTAATCTCCCGGCCGGAACTGCTGCTCGCCGACGAGCCGATCGCCTCGGTGGATGTAAAGACCGCGGCCACGGTGCTCGAATCGTTGCGGGAGTTGAATGCCCGGCAGGGCACCACTGTCCTCTTGAATTTGCACCAGGTGGATTTCGCCTTGCAGCACTGCTCCCGCCTGCTGGTTTTATCAGCGGGGCGCCTTATGTACGACGGCGAACCGGAAGGGATCAAAGAAATGCACATTTATGGGGAGAATCGGCGTCATGCGCTGCGATGAGGGGCCGATCCTCGAATACAAATCCGGCCTGGCAAACATGGTGCTGGCTATCCTGTTCCTGGTTGCCACGGCCGTTAGCGCCTGGCAAACCCAGTTCTCCCCCGGCGCCCTGTTTGAACCGGGGAACGCCAAAAATATCGCCCGCTTCGTCGACGGGCTGTGGCCTCCCCAGGTTGGCCCCCAGTTCCTGCTCAACACCCTTGGGTTACTGGTCGAAACATTGGAGATGTCCCTGGTGGGCACCTTTTTGGCGGTGATGGCGGGCTTTCCCCTTTCTTTACTGGCGCTCAGGGAACGGGGGGAGGAGTTCTCCCGGCAGTCCAGAGGGACCCTCGCCTGGGGGCTGCGCTGGGCCGGGTACTTCGGCGCGCGGGGAGTCCTCAATCTTTTACGGGGGATCCCCGAACTGATGTGGGCGCTCATCTTTGTGGTGGTGGTCGGCCTCGGGCCCTTCCCCGGCGTGCTGGCGCTGGCAGCTCACAGCGCCGGCATCCTGGGCAAGCTTTACGCGGAAATCTTTGAAAGCGTCGACCACCGCCTGGTGGAAGCGGTCCGCTCCACCGGGGCCAGCGAGTTGCAGGTGCTGTTGATGGCCAGGCTGCCTGCCAGCCTGCCGGTCTTTCTCTCCTACACCTTGTTCCGCTGGGAGTGCAACATGCGGGCTGCAACGGTGCTTGGACTGGTAGGGGCAGGCGGGATCGGGAGCCAGTTGATCATCAGCATGAAGCTCTTCCGGTACGACGAGGTGATGACCTTGATCATCGCCATCCTGGTACTGGTGATGCTGGTGGACCTACTGGGGCAGGTGGTGCGCCGTAGGGTGCTGGAAGGGTCAAGAACGGCTTGCCGGTGAACATGAGCATACATTTTTCGTTAGTGCAAATTAACGGACTGGCCTTTTATCCCCTTTTGCCTGTACTCCGGATTGCCGCCCTGGTTCGTCCGGCTTTACCAGGGTAATCTCTTTGCCACAGTACGGGCAAACCCATTCGAGGCCGGATATACTGTAAGATGTCAGGCCACAGCAGGCGCACGTCTTGCCCATCACCACATCACCCCGTTAAACCGCTTTACTCCGGCGAGTGCTCTTTTTTCCCTCACGGCTGGCATACTGCCGCTGGCACCGGAGTCCCCCGTCCGGCCCGATGTTATACACGCGCACCCATTCCTCTTCAACGGCTATTTCCGAAAAACAGTCCTGGCAAAAGAACCGGTTTTGGGTCAAACGCCCCACCAGGGTGGACCCACACCAAGGGCAGGTGCCGCAATACTTTTTACTGGGAGCCACTTTGATCACTCCTTTGACCGTCCGCCCTTTCCACAAATCCCCTAATGCGCTCCTGGACTTCCCGGGGCAGCTTTGAGTCCTTGAGATAACAGTGAGCGCATAAGGGGTAAAACACCTTGTCCGTCCGGAAGAAAACATCCGCTTCCGACCCGCAATCTTTGCTGCACAACACCGCCCATCCCTCCTACCGTATTTGATGGCACAGTCCACACCAGCTCAAACGTACTACTTTGTGTAGTATTTATGCCTGTAAAATCCCCTTTCTGCCAAATATGCCTCTGCCATCCGGACATACCCTATAAGGGTATGTCCTTACCTGCATCTTACCCGGAATGGGTTGATCTGTCAATAGGCGGATAATCCTCCGGAGATAGGTAAAAAGCCCCATCTGGGTGCCGAATCCCGCGGTAATAGCGGCAACGTAGGGCCAGTCATCGGCGATCAATTCAAAGGCATGAGGCCAGGAGCGGGAGGTCAGTCCCACCAGCAGTTTGTGAAGATTACTTGTCTCGTCAGCCACTTGCAGCAAGAGCGACAGCAAGGCATGTGATGAGTTCTGCCGCGGCAACAGGTATTACTCGAAAAACCTGAATGATCGCGAAAGAGGACACTCTTTGTGGCCAGTAGGTCGCTCCTGGTGGCGGTATTGAAATTCTTTATAAAAACAACACATTTTCTTCATATTTGGCTGTTATTATTGCGTAAGAGATATGCCGTTATATGAACGGGGAGGTTTCAACTGCATGAAAAGGACTCCAGTATTAATCGGTGTACTTTTCTTTGTCTTGGGCCTGGCTGTTTGGGTTTCAGGGTGCGGCAGAACATCTGACCTGAGTGAAACCCCTTCCAGCCCACAGGCCTCTGCGTCCGCTAAGCCGCCCGCCGACCAAACACCTCAGCCGAATCCCACGGGGGAAACGGAGCAGGCATCCAACCAGAGTAACGCCAGGCTGCCTGCTCAGCCTGAACCGGATAAAATCCTGGGGGACAGCGCCACACAGCCTGCTCTGCCCACGCCAGGTAAAGTCTCCGGAGGCAGCGACACGCCGCCTGCTCAAGCCACACCAGACAGGGCATCCGGCACCGGCCCCGCCAGCAGCGATCAATCCGGGACTTCCCCGGGGACGGGCGACAGCGTTGCTGCCGGGGCTCCGCCCAGCGGGCAGGTTTCACCGTCAACGTCAGGGGAAGCCAGCGGGACAGGCGGCAACAGTAAGAGCGACCTGGCGAAGACGTACCTCCGCTCCAATAGCGGCGGCAGTGTGGAGGTAGATGTGCTATGGGTAGCGCCCGAGTATGCCGTGGTCGCCGGAAACCCTGTCAAACAGTACGATCCGGTGAAATCCTTGGTATTCTATGTGGGAATGACTACTCACTCAGAAGATTTGCTGTCGTATAACATGCTTCAGAGCGCCGTACTGCGGGGGGGTAACGCGGAAATCCCCCCACAGGAATGGCAGTACCTCAAAAAGGATTCCCACCATCCGGATGGGGTCCTGGTATTCCCCCGCCAAACGCCTGATGGCAGGGTCTTCCCGCCAGCGGGAGAAACGACCTTGACCCTGATCCTGAAAAACCTGAATGACGTAGCGGAGAGGGTTTTCACCTGGGAGATCCCTTGACCTCTGCTTCTTCAGAAGGAAAAAATCGAACGTCTTCATACTTTCCTCACATGTAAATGTTATCATTGAATTGAATGACAATTGAATGTCAAAGGAGGTAAGGAGATGCACAAAAAACCCTATTCAACTTTATTAATGGTGCTGGCTCTGATACTGGTTGGGGTGGTACTCCTTACGGGTTGCGGCCGGAAATCAACAGGCAGCGATAACACAACCACTCCACCGGGTGCTGGCGGTCAAACGGAGAACCAGCCTAATGAACGCTACCTGCGGGTGGGTGAGGCCGGCGGAGTGGAGCTGGACGTGTTGTGGTTAGCCCCGGAATATGTGAAAGCTAAGGGTAATCCCTACAGCCAGTTCAACCCCGAACAGGATACCGCGTTCCGGATTGCCATGACCACTCACTCAGGCGACCTGCTCCAGTATGACCTGGCCAAACTGGCGACGCTGCGGGTTGGTAACAAGGAAATTGCCGCTACCAGCTGGGTATACACCAATCGCGATTCCCACCACCCGGAAGGGGTGCTGGTGTTCCCGGGATCCGCCGGCGCAACCGGGTCGTCATCAATCACCTTGGTGATTAAGGGTTTAGGGAATGCACAGGAAGTATCTTTAAACTGGGAGATACGCCAGTAGGCGCACAACGCTCGTATTTCCTTCTCCCAAAATCGTTTCCGCGTTAAAAAGAGGACCCTGCGTCCTCTTTTCTATTTACGAAGAAGGTGTGCCGTGGATATGAAGAAATTATGAATTTGCTGGATCGAAGGCTGGATCTCATGGCGGATGCAAACAATTTGTGGTAACATAACTTCATACCGGTTTCTCTTTCTGAAGGTTCGAAACAGCCCGAGAATAGCGAGGTAATGCTAATGACCTCTTTACATATGTTCCTTGAACCATATTTGGTAGAGGTATATTTTTTCTACGGGTTGGCCTTTTTCACCACTGGGATGGCCATCGCCTTGCAGGTTAGAAGGTCCAGCGATCTGAACCTGGCCCGCTCCCTCTGGCTGTTGTCGGCTTTCGCCCTGATCCACTCGTTTGCGGAATGGATCCAGGTTTTCACCGCCGCTCACCGGGACATGATTAACCCTATCTCCTCTTTCCGGCTGGACCTGCTGGAAACAGCCATTGTGGTAACATCTTTTCTATTCCTGTTCCTCTTCGGTACCAATCTGCTGGCGAGCACACGGGGAGGACCCCGCTGGTCTAACCTGGCGCCTCCCGGATTGGCCTTGGCCTGGTTTACCATCATGATTTGGGGCTGGTGGTCCACCACTATCGATACGCAGGCCTGGCTGAACCTGGGTATGGTTTGGGCCAGGTTCCTGTTAGCCCTGCCCGGGGCCCTGCTCACCAGCTATGCCCTTAGAGCGCAATTGCCTGAACTGGACCGCCTCGATTCCCCAGGGGCCTCTCGAAGCTGCCGGTTGGCTTCATACACCTTTATTTTCTATGCCGTGGTCTCTGGAATAGTCGTTCCTCCCGCCAACTTTTTCCCGGCGAACCTGGTCAACACCGAAAGCTTTTTCGAGGCTACGGGAATACCAGTGCAGATCTTCAGGGCACTGGCCGGGGTATTGATGGCTTACAGTATCATCAAGACCCTCAGCATCTTTGAAGCCGAATCCCGCCGCCGGCTGGAAGAAGCAGAAAGACGCCACACAATCCTGCAGGAACGGCAAAGGTTCAGCCGTGACCTGCATGATGGGGTCATCCAGTCCCTGTACGCCATCGGGTTGAACCTGGAATGCTGCCGCAGCCTTCCGGAACACGTTCGGGACAAAATGGTAGAAAGCTACCTATCCGATGCTAATGACAAGTTGAACAGGACCATCCGGCAACTGCGCAATTATATCCGCAACCTGCAGGCGCCGGATGCGGGCAGCAGTCTCTCAGAACAGTTAATCCACCTGGTAGAGGAGTTCAAAGGTCTTTCCATGTCCGGGATTGCCGTTATATTCGAGGGGCCCGCGGGAGAAGACTGGAACTCGGACCAGATCAACCACGTGTATCATATCGTGCAGGAAGCCCTGTACAATGTAGTTAAGCACGCCGGAGCCACCCAGACAATGGTGCGATTAGTACCCGGGCCCGACAGCCTGAGCATCAGTATTTCCGACAACGGCAAGGGGTTCGACGCCAGGGAAATAGAGGCAGCCGGCGTGGGAATGGGGCTCGCCAACATGCGCTATCGCGCCGCCCAGCTGCGCGGCGAGATCAGGATCCGGAGCAACAAATGCCACGGGACGGAGGTTACCCTACAAATCCCTTACAGAGGTGATCGAGACTATGTTGAGAGTAATGCTGGTTGAAGACCATGACATGGTTCGCCAGGGGCTGGAATTGCTGATCAAGCATAAGTCCGAGTTCCAGGTGGTGGGCCAGGCCGCCGGGGTACAGGAAGCCAAACAAGTCGCTATGCGAACGAGTCCAGACGTGGTCCTCCTGGACCTGAAACTGCCGGACGGAAGCGGTATAGAGCTTTGCCGGTTTTTGAAGGAGACTCTACCGGACACCCACGTCCTCATCCTCACTTCCTACGCGGAAAGTGAGGACATCTACCACGCCCTCGCCGCGGGAGCCAGCGGTTACGTGCTGAAACAGATAGACGGAGATGCCCTGATGCAGGCCATCTCCCGGGTTGGCCAGGGTGAACGCCTGCTGGACCCCGCCAGCACCTCGAAACTGGTGGAGTATATCCACAAGGCTAACGTCCACCAGGAAGAAGAATGCCTCTCCGACCAGGATAAAAAAATCCTCATCCTGATCGCCAGGGGTAAAAGCAACCGGGAAATAGCAAACGCCCTCTTCCTCAGCGAAAAAACCGTCCGCAACTATGTCAGCGCCATGTTCGCCAAACTCGGCCTTCACAACCGGGCGGAGGCCGCTGTTTTCGCTTCCCAGAGGCTAGACCGTTTAAAAGCGTCAATCCCGGGATGGGAGGATCAATAGGGAAAGAGTTCATTACCCTTTGTCCCATCGATCCAGGGACAAATCTGACTACTCATGACAGGTGCCATGTCTAGTGATTTTTGGCACAATTATTCTAGGAAGTTCTCCCGCGGAGGGTGAAAGGGACCTCCCCGGGAAAACGACAAAGAAGGAGGTGGTACCTGTCATGATGCCCCGCAACAAAACCACAAATGGTGAAGAAAGGAGGGGATTAGCGATCAAAAAACTGTCGATCCTGCTGGTAACGTTCCTCGCATTGGCACTGATGTCCACCGCGGCCCTGGCCAGCCCCGCATTCGTGGGCGAGCTGCCTGCCGATAAGGCCTCTTTAAGCTGCTCAGCCTGTCATGCTTCGGCCATACCGGCCCTGAATGACAGCGGCAAGGCCTTCAAGGCCAACGGCAACAAGTGGCCCGCCGCCAAACCCGCTCCGGCGCCCGCTCCGAAGGCGCCGGCCAAGGAAGCCGCCCCGGCTGCTCCGCCCAAGACCACCCCGGCCAAGGGAGTACTGGTGAAGGACTTCGCGGACGTGCTTGGCTCGTACGGCTATACCGTGACCGTTGACAACGGTAATGCCGTCCTCACCCGTGAGCAGGCCGCCGCTATGCTGGTGCAGGCCATCGGCCTGAAAACCGGCGACGCCGACGCCTCGGTGCTGAAAAAATTCAAGGACGCCAACAAGGTATCCAAAGATCTGGAGAAAGCCGTGGCGGTAGCGGTGAAGGAAGGCCTCTTCGTAGGTTACGGCAAGACCTTCGGCTTCAAGGACACCATGACCGAGAAACAGGTCCTGGCCATCCGCTGGCGCATCGAAGCCCGGCCGCCCGCCAATCTGCTGCAGGCGGTGAAGACCAGCAAGGCGCCCGTTCTTGACGGTATCAGCGAAGACCTGTGGAACGCCGCCCAGGAGTACAAGGTAGAAGTGCTTAACGGTGGAGTGCTGCAAGGCTCCGGCGGCAACTTTGAGGACGGCAAGACGGAAGTAGCCATCAAGGCCCTGTATGACAGTGAAAACCTGTACATGCGGTTCCGGTGGGCCGACCCCACTGAGTCCCTGGCCCGCGGACCATGGATTAAGGAGAACGGGCAGCTCGTCAAGAAGGATTACAGCGAGTTTTACGAGGACAAGTTCGCCGTCAACTGGAACATCGCCGGCAGTGTGGCAAACTTCGACACCCAGGGCTGCGCCGCCACCTGCCACGTAAGCAGTGCCAAGGACAAGAAAGGTAATCCCATCATCAAGCACTGGACCAACGCTGAAAACGAAAAGCTGGATATGTGGCACTGGAAGCTGACCCGCCAGAACAACCTGTACGGCCCGGACAAACCCGGCCTGATGCACGACCAGTACATGGATAATATTATCTTCGACCCGGCTGACGACAAAACCAAAAGCGCCGGCCGTCATGCCGACCCGGGTGAGAAGGAATACGTAGACAACGCCACAGGTAAGAGTCCCGAGTGGGGAGTACCCAAGCTGGTTCTTGACGGACCGACCGTCAACGGCAACCCGTACGTAATCGTGGACGGCTTGGATAAGACGAAGCCCTTTACTGAAGAGTACCTGAATTCCATGAAAGACGGCGACTTCCTACCGGGCCTCATCGCCAAGCAGATTTCCGGGGACCCGGCGGACATCAAGGCCAAGGGCAAATGGGAAAACGGCTTCTGGACCCTGGAAATCCAGCGCAAGCTGGTGAACGGCTCCGCTTACGACGTCCAGTTCGATGACCTGACCAAGACATACTTCTTCGCGGTAGCGGCCTTTGACAACAGCCAGATCGGCCACGCGTACCAGCAAGGGGTCATCCAGTTGAAGTTTGCCAAGTAAAATCGAATAGACTTTAAGGAGGAGCGAATTAGCTCCTCCTTTGCTGTTATTTATATATCTTGCCGCGGGTGGCCCGTTATAGCCCGGGCAAGGACCGATAACGGCAGGGGGTTCGATACCGTACAAACAGAGGTGGTAAAACAGCCTGCCAAAAGTTATGTTTGTCCCATTCAGCCAGGGACAAATGTGACTACTGATGACAGGTGGCAAAGCAAGTGATTTTTGCCACAATACTTTTGGAGGTTAATCTCCTGGATCGGGGATTATTTACCTTTCCAGGATATCAAAGGAAGGAGGTGCGCACCTGTCATGAGACCTCTAATTCAGTACAACGAAGAAAGGGGAAGATTACCAGTGAAAAAGTTATCAATGCTTTTGGTCTTGGCGTTCATTGTAATGGCGCTGATGTCGACCGCCGCGCTGGCCAATCCCGGCTTCGTAGGCCAGCTGCCCGCCGATAAGTCTTCGCTCAGTTGCACAGCCTGTCATACTTCAGCCATTCCTGACCTGAATGACGACGGCAAGGCCTTCAAAGCCAACGGTAACAAATGGCCCGCAGCCAAACCGGCGCCGGCAGCCCCTGCCCAATCTGAACCGGCTAAGTCTGAGCCTGCTAAGAAGGAAGAGCCCAAGGCCAGCGTTCCTAAAGCAACCGCTCCCAAAACCGTAGAGTTTTCCTTGTTTAAGGAATCCGGAAAAGCCGACACGGTGGTGGCTGGTGGTATTACCTACGTATCGGTTAAATCAATAGCCGATCTGTACAAAGCGTTTGCTGAGTGGCACGGGGCAACAAAGCATTTCGTTTTGGTGGTCAAAGATTTTGAGATCAAGGGTACTTTGAACAAGAAAGACGCCGAAGTGAACGGTCAAGCGGTAACCCTTGACCAACCCGTCATTATGGTCAAAGGCAGGCTTTACATTCCTGCTGAGTCTTTTGCCAAGGCAGTAGGGGCAGAGGCTTCGGTTTCCGCCGGCAGCCTTGAAATCAAGCCCACCAAGTATACTGTGATCGGCAACGCGTTTGCCAAGACAGGTAAAGCCCTGGATACCGTTAATACCAATTATGCGGACCAGCCCAACAGGCCGGGAGCGCGCCCCAACGCAGTATGCGTCACCTGCCATAACGCTACTGCGTACGAGAAAGGAATTAAGAATTCCAAAGACATGACTCCTGAGCAGTTAGCGGCAAATGTTCAAGGATGCACTACCTGTCACCTGGGTCCAGGCCAGGGTCCGTATGCCAGAGGTACTGCTGAAATTGCCGGTGGTTGGGGCATGAGCGCCCGGGTAACGGTTACCGGAGGCGGTAAAGGTACCTTTTGCATGGACTGCCACAACATGAACGGTAACCCGGATCCCACAAACGCCCGTAGGGCTTATCCCCACTACGGACCTCAAGCAAATATACTCCTTGGCAACGGCGGGATGCAGGTGGAGGGAGTCCGGTATGGAACTTCGCCTCACGCCGCCAACCCGAACAGTTGCGTATCTTGCCATATGCCCAAGGATGAGTACGGGTATGCCAGTCACTCCTTCAAAGTGGCCGATAACGCTAAAGCCGCATGCGGTTCTTGTCATGAAGGCCTGACTACCGCGAACAGGCCGGCTCTGGGGGATTATGACGGTGACGGCAAGGTCAAAGGAATCCAGGACGAGGTCAAGGGGCTGAAGGCGCTTCTGAAAGCCGCCATTAACACGGCTATTGATCCCAACGGGGGATCCTTTGATAGTAGCAAGGGTGCTTTTGTCTACTATGATGCTAACAAGAATCAAATCAAGCCCGGCGACATCTCCGACGTGATCTACAAGGCAACTTGGAACTACAAGCTGATCGACAAAGACGGCAGTTACGGTATCCACAACCCGGCCTATACAATTCAACTGCTGCAACAGTCTTACAAAGAGCTAACAGGAAAAGATGTTCCCAATGCTCAAATAAGATAAAGTTAGGCTGAAGCCTAGCCTGCGCGGCTAGGCTTCTTTTACGTACGAAGCTGTTCAAGATCGCATGGGCTTACAAGGGTAGCGAGTTTGATCACCGGCTGGTCAACCATCTTTAAGACCTGATCTTCCGTGCCGGGATCTATCGCGGCAAGCAGACAGGTGGCGGGGCCCGCCGGTTTTTGTAGGTCCACCGGCACCGGACTATCCCACGCCAGGGACAGCCCGGCGGTTTCTGCCAGCTGTATCGCTTCGTAGGCAATGCCCTTGGAGCCCACCGGCAGCAGTTCATGAACCCCCGGTAGGGCCAGGAGGGTCCGTAAAGCCTGTATATCCGCATTCTCCGGGTCATCCAGGCTGACCTCACGGCCGACCTTGGGTAATCCTATGCATAGGAGCCGGTCTCCGGCCCGGGCCTTTCCCAGGCGCAAATCCCCGGGGCCGGCCCAGCCTATCACTGTTACGCCCATGGCAGTCTGGTGGGTAGGGATATTTTCCTCGGTGCTGCCTGTAACCACTAGCAAGGGGTCCAGCCCCGCGGCCACCACCTCGTCTTTTACTCCACGAAGGATTTCCTCCCCGGTAGGGTGCATTTCCACACTCAGGGTGTCCACCACGGAGATCGGGGCCGCCCCTGATGCCATCACCTCCATCAGGGCCACCCTGGTAATCATGCGTCCCACCACATAGCCCGGTACCTGGACCGCATCACCCTGTTTGGGCCCGATGCCCCCGGAGGAATCGCAGGCTATCACCAGGCAATTGCTTTTGTCCACTTCAATTAAGGTAAGGTCCCTGACTCGCCTGGAAACCGGATTAACCATTGCCACCCTTCCTCTTTCTACCTGGCAGAACCAAGGCGGGAAATGGATTTGAACACCCCGGCCGCCAGGGCTACGTTGACGGCCGAACCCACCATCAATGGTACCACCATGGCGGTAAAGAAGGCCATCCCGAACAAGGGAACCATGGACAGCGGGGCCAGTACGCCGTTCAACAGCGACGCCGCAACTATCGCCACCGGTAAGTTGAGCTTCCTCGCCAGGTACCCGAAGGACGCCGCAAACACCGCCATTTGCAGGGCGATCAAAAGGTGGATGGGCAGGGTTAACGGAAAGCCGGCAGTGGCTGCGCTGGCCAGGTGGCCCAAAGCGGCGATGGCCCCTCCCGGTAAGATGCCGAAGGCCACCGCGCTGAAGTACCCTGCGGCGGAGTCCAGCGCCACCGTCCCGGTGGGGCTAGGTATCTTGAGCAGGGCTCCAACTACGGCCAAGGCCACGAAAACCCCCACCCGGGCGATCACCCTGGTCCTGGTCCAACTTTCATCCGCGATACCCCAGTTAACTTTTACGTTTTCCATGTAGTTTTCTCCCCCTCATCACAGTTTGTAGTTTTACGCTAAAATAAAAAGGCCCCAGCCCTAATAGGCTGAGGACTTTACCATCATCCTCTTCATGTGTCCCCCCTTCCCTCGAAGGCAGACTACACGCATACAGGCAGGTCTCCTGGCTTCCGGGTCAACCTACTCCCCGGCCTTCCCAGAACATGGTTCTTGTTCCAGTGGCGTCAACGGGTTTCGTCCCCGGGTACAGTGGCGGGACCGCGCCGTCAGCCGGCAATGCCGGCCCGGACTTCCCTATTCTCCCCTCTAGGGGCACCTGTATGGCTCGAATTTTTATTTATCAACCTGCAGGTCATAGTGGATATTCTTTACCGTACGGAAAATTCCTGCAACCCCGGCAAGAAAATTTCGGGCTACTGTTCGGGCTTCATCCCGATCAGCCGCATCCCGTTTAAGGTGACAATCAGCGAGGCCCCCATATCCGCCAGGATAGCCACCAGCAGGGTCAGCCAGCCCGGGAACACCAGCAGTACCGCTGCCAGTTTGATCACCAGGGAGAAGGCGATGTTTTGTTTGATGGTCCGGAGGGTAGCCCGGCTGAGCTTCATGGCATAGGAAAGCTTGGACAGGTCATCGGCCATCAGGGCGATGTCCGCCGTTTCCAGGGCGGTGTCGGTACCCGCCACCCCCATGGCAATACCCACGGTCGCGGTAGCCAGGGCCGGGGCATCGTTGATCCCGTCACCTACCATCGCCACTTTGCCGTACTTGTCCAGCAGGGACTTAACAGCCGCCACCTTATCCTGGGGCAGGAGTTCCGCCCGGTATTCATCCAGCCCCAGTTCCGCGGCGATAGCCCGGGCGGTACCCTCGTTATCGCCGGTCAGCATCACCACTTTCTTGATGCCAGCCTCGCGCAGCTTCCTGATCGCCGCTTTACCCGTTTCCCGCACTTGATCGGCCACAGCGATCAGTCCCGTTACCGTCTCGCCGGCACCCAGGATCATCACGGTCTTGCCCTGTTCCTGTAACCGGGCAAGCTGCTCCCCCACGTCTCTCAATTGGATCCCCAGGTCATCGAAAAGGCGCGGGCTGCCGATATAGCAGGCCTGTCCTGCTACCTCGGCCCTGGCCCCCTTGCCGGTGATGGACTCGAAGTTGCCGGCTTCTTTAATTGCCAGCCCCAATTCCCTGGCTTTGCGCACGATGGCCTCTGCCAGGGGGTGCTCGGACCTGGTCTCGACGGCAGCGGCCAGGGACAGCACTTCTTCACGGCTGGCCCCGTTAAAGGGTATAATGTCGGTTACCTCCGGCCGCCCTTTGGTCAGGGTGCCGGTCTTGTCAAAGGTGACCACCGACAGGGCACCGGCATCCTCCAGGTAGGCCCCTCCTTTGATCAACACCCCGTTCCTGGCCGCGTTGCCGATGCCGGAGACGATGGACACCGGGGTGGAGATCACCAGGGCACAGGGGCAGGATACCACCAGCAGGGCCAGGCCGCGGTAGACCCAGGGAGCCCACTGCTGGCCGAAGAACAACGGGGGTACCAGGACAAAGCCGGCCGCCAGGGCAATCACAGCAGGGGTATAGTACTTGGCAAACCGGTCCACGAACCGCTGGGAAGGCGCCCGCTGGGCCTGGGCCTCCTCTACCAGGTGAATGATCTTGGACAGGGTGGTATCCGCCACCAGCTTGGTGACGGTAATTTCCAGTGACCCCTGCTGGTTGATGGTCCCGGCGTACACCTCATCGCCTTCAGACTTTTCCACCGGCATGGATTCGCCGGTGATGGGAGCCTGGTTAACACTGGAGCGCCCCCCGGTTACCACCCCGTCCATGGGGATCTTCTCACCGGGCCTGACAACGATGGCATCCCCTACCCGGACCTCCTCCACCGGCATCCGGAGTTCGCTGCCGTTCCGCCGGACCAGGGCCTCTTTAGGAGCAAGTTCCATCAGCGAGCGGATGGAGCGGCGGGTCTTTTCCATGCTGTAGTACTCCATGGCGTTGCTCACCGAGTACAGGCAGGCCACAGTGGCCCCCTCAAACCACTCGCCGATCAGGGCGGCGCCGGCCACCGCCACTGTCATCAGCACATTCATGTCCAGCACCAGGCTCCTGACGGAGAAGTAGGCCCGCCGGGCGGTAAACCCGCCGCCCACCACCATGGCCGCCAGGTAAAGGCCTGTCACCGCGGGACCGGCCACCCCCACGGCCGACAGGATCCACCCGAGGGCCAGGGCTACCCCGGAAATAGAAGTGATGACTGCCCGCCGGTGGACCTGCCAGAAGGCCGTGTCCCTTTTATCCCCTGCGGTACCTTCCGGCTTGGCCCCGTAACCGGCCTCCTCCACTGCATTGATTACCTCCGCTACAGGAACGGAATGTTGCACGGCGACCTTGGCCGCGCCGAAGTTCAGCACCACCCCCTGCACGCCGGGCAGGGCCTTCAGTTTTTTCTCCAGTTTGGCGGCACAATCAGGGCAGTCCAACCCATCCAGGCGCAACACCGTCTCCCTGCCACGGGTTTTACTTTCTTCTACATCATAGCCCTGGTTGCGCACCCGGGCAGTGATATCCTCCCGGTTCACGACGATCCCATCGTACACAACCCGCAGTTTCGACGCACCGAAGTTAATTTCCGCCTGGTGCACCCCGGGCATGCGGGAAACGGCCTTTTCCAGTTTGGCGGCGCAGTCGGCGCAATCCAGCCCGGTAATGACCATGGTCTCGTCCACCAGGTTTCCTGTGGCTTTTGCTTCAGCCAGTGCAGCGTCACGCATGCTATCTTTCC
Organism: Clostridiales bacterium PH28_bin88; assembly: GCA_000987045.1. Lineage (GTDB taxonomy): Bacteria > Bacillota > PH28-bin88 > PH28-bin88 > PH28-bin88 > PH28-bin88. The sequence goes on from LAKY01000053.1 coordinate 36,447, forward strand.
TCCTTGACATGGGCCATGGCTTCGGATACCAGGATGGCGATGTGCTGGTCATCCAGGGAATAAAAAACCAGCTTGCCGGCTTTACGGTGTTTCACCAGCCGGAGGTTTCTGAGCGTCCGCAGGTGGTAGGACACCGCCTGGACGCTGATGCCCAGGATGTGGGCCAGGTCGCAGACGCAAAGCTCCTCCCGGGCCAGGGCGTACACAATCCTGCACCTGGTCTCATCACCCAGGGCCTTGAAGATCTCCCCGACTCCATGAAGTTCCCGGACTTCCGGTTTAAGGCGGTTCACCTTTTCCTCGTCAAAACAAAATACCTCGCACACATCATCTTGAAGATACTTTTCTTCGACCATGGCACACCTCAATTCAACATTTAAACGATTGCTTTAATATTATATTAACCCTTCGCTTAAATGGTGTCAAGGTAATGACAGCCTCCCGGGCGGCGCACTTGTCTGAGTGCCCATCGCCGGCGTACACGGTTCTCTGCCCTTCCCGGGTCAACCGACGAATGAGCGTCCTTTTGCAGGTGCCGCACCGGCCGCACTCCGGGTTATGGTATGGAGTCTCGATGGCTTTAGGCCTCGTAATAACGGAAGAAATGGTGGGTAGGCCCCACCCCGTGGCCGATGCTGAAGGAGTGGGCGATGGCCTGGGTGATGTATTCCTTGGCCAGCCGGACCGCTTCTAGTGGCGAATGCCCCAGGGCCAGGCAAGCGGCGATGGCGGAGGAAAAGGTGCAGCCGGTACCGTGATTGTTTTTGGTGGCAACCCGCCGGGCCGGCAGGGGGGTGAACTGCTGCCCGTCGTAAAAAACGTCCACCGGTTCGCCCTCCAGGTGTCCTCCTTTAATCACCACGTGGCACGGCCCCATATCTCTAATCGCTTTTGCCGCGGCTTCCATGTCAGAAACGGTGGTAATCTTCCGGCCTGCCAGCGCTTGTGCCTCGGGGATGTTGGGTGTAACCACGGTAGCCAGAGGCAGCAGCCGATTAACCAGCGCATCCCGGGCGTCCGGCCGCAGCAGGTCGCTGCCGCTTTTAGACACCATCACCGGGTCCAGCACCACGTTTTGAGCATCCCATTTCTCCAGGCCTTGAGCGATGGCCTGGATAATCCCCGTACTGGACACCATGCCGATCTTGACGGCATCCACGGGGATGTCCTCAAACAGGCAGTCGATCTGGGCAGTTACTACAGCCGGGGAAACTTCCTCCACTGCGTACACGCCCGTGGTGTTCTGGGCGGTCACCGCGGTGACAACGCTGATGCCGTAAACGCGTAAGGAGGCAAAGGTTTTCAGGTCCGCCTGGATGCCGGCGCCCCCACAAGAATCGGAGCCGGCGATGGTCAACACCTTTTTCATGCTGTTCCCTCCATCGCGGCCCGGAGGCGTTTCACCTTGGCCACAATTTCTTCCGCTTCCAGAATCTCCGTTACCATGGCGATGCAGCGGGCGCCTTTCCGGCGTACCTGCCGGATGTTGTGCTCCTTGATGCCTCCGATGGCCACAAAGGGCAGGGGGATGTGCCGCACCACGTACTCCAGGTAAGCAAGACCCACGGGGTCCACCACGTCCTTCTTGGTGCTGGTGGGGAAGATTGGGCCCACGCCGATATAGTCCACACCGCTTTTAAGGGCCTCTTGCGCCTGCTGGGGCGAATGGGTGGAAAGACCGATGATCGTATCTGGCCCCACCAGCCGGCGCACCGCCCCGGGGGGCAGGTCGTCCTGGCCGATATGCACCCCGTCCGCTTCCACCAGCATGGCCAGGTCCACATCGTCATTGACGATAAAGGTGACACCGGCCTCTCTGGTCAGCCGCCTCAGTTCCAGACACTCCTGGTATTTCCGGCGCATTTTCTTTTCTTTTTCCCGGTACTGGATGATCTTGATGCCGGCGGCGATCATGTCTTTAATAACGCCTATGTTGCTCCTGCCCCGGGAAAACTCCTCGCCGGTCAAGGCGTAGATATCTGTCTGGAATATCTCCCGCACGTCTGGTCTACCCATTCCTTTAAACCTCCCCTAAAACGGGTGCCAATCTTTGAACACCGGGTCATAGCCTCTCCTCAGCAGGGCTTCCCGGATTTCTGCCACACTTCTGGTGTCGGCGATGTCAAACTGCCCGTCGCCGGTGTCCTGGATGGCATGCCCGCCTACCCTGGTACAGGAGCCGGCAGACATCCTCGTGATGCTCAACGGTACCAGGTGGTCCCTCAATTCCGCCCTCTCCCGGGTGGACAGGGTCAGCCCCAGGCGGGGGATGAAGAGCCGCAGGGCCAGGAGGACCTGGACCAGGTTTTTGTCTGACACCGGGCAGGGTGGCGGGAAGCTCCCTAAATGGGGCCGCAGCCGGGGGACCGAGACGCTGAATTCCACCTCCGGGTACCGGTCCTGCAGGTAGGAGGCGTGCAGGCCGGTGAAAAAGGCCTCCCGCCGCCAGTCATTAAGCCCCAGGAGTGAACCGATATTCACCGCCCGCATACCCGCCCGGCACCCTCGTTCGGGGGCTTCCAGCCGGTAGCGGTAGTTCTTTTTCGGTCCATTCAGGTGTACCCGGTCATAGACCTCCTCATCATAGGTCTCCTGGTAGATGGTGAGGCTGTCCACCCCCGCCTGGATCAGAGAGCGGTATTCCTCCTCCTCCATGGGATAAACCTCGATCCCGATGGAAGCAAAGTAACGGCGCAGCACCCTGACGCAGCCGGCAATGTAGCAGACGGGGGCGTGACGGCGGGATTCGCCGGTCAGCACCAGGATATGCCTTAGGCCCGTACCGGCGATGGCCCGGGCCTCGGCCTCCACCTCCTCCAGGGTGAGGGTCTTGCGGTGCAGCCGGTTACGGGCGTTAAAGCCGCAGTAGCTGCACTGGTTGACGCAGTAGTTGGACAGGTACAGCGGGGTGTACAGCACCATCGCCCGGCCGAAGTGTTGCAGCGTCAGGCGGTGGGCCTTCTGGGCCATCTCTTCCAGCACACCTTCCGCTGCCGGAGAGAGCAAGACCAAAAAGTCAGTGTGGTCAATACGCGATTTTTCCAGCGCGCCCATCACCTCATGGGGCCCAATCCGGTCGAAAAAGCTATCAAAGTCAAACCCTTTAAACCGGGAATAGATATCATAAAAAGTCATGGCTGCCCTACGCCTCCTATATGTTCCGCAAAAATCCGGTCAGGGGCGAAGAGGCTTCCGCGTACTCCCTGGTTAACCCCGGCCGGGCCAGGTAAGCCTGCCTGCCGGCTTTCACCGCCATGCTGAAGGCCTCGGCCATCAGTACCGGGTCCCCGGCGGTGGCGATGGCCGTGTTGACCAGCACTGCCGCGGCACCCATCTCCATGGCTTCCGCCGCCTCCGAAGGCTTGCCGATACCGGCGTCTACTATAATCGGAACCTCGATCTCGTCGATCAAGATCCGGATCAGTTCCCTGGTTTTCAGTCCCCGGTTGCTGCCTATGGGGGCACCCAGGGGCATCACCGCGGCGGCCCCCGCGTCCTGCAGCCTTTTGGCCACCATCAGGTCCGGACTCATATAGGGGAGCACCACGAAACCCTCGCGGGCCAGCACCTCGGTGGCCTTGATGGTCTCGTAGTTGTCCGGTAACAGGTACTTGTTGTCGGTGATTACCTCGATCTTCACCCAGTTGCCGCACCCCGCCGCCCTGGCGATGCGGGCGATGCGTACCGCCTCTTCCGCGTTCCTGGCGCCGGAAGTGTTGGGCAGCAAAATACAGTCCTGGGGGATGTAGTTCAGCACGTTTTCCTGCGGGGAGTCGAAATCCACCCGCCGCAAGGCCATGGTAACCACTTGGCTGCCCGAGCGTTTGATGACTTCCGGGATCATGGTTTTAGAAGGGAACTTGCCGGTCCCCAAAAGCAGCCGGTTGGCGATCTCCCGCCCGCCCAGCACCAGTTTGTCTTCCATTTTAACCGCCTCCCACAAACCGCAAGATTTCCAGCCGGTCGTTTTCCTTCAGGAAGATCCTGTCCAGTTCATCCCGCGCCAGCACCCGGTCGTTCAGCATGAACACGTAGGCCTCGGGCACTAGCCCTTTACTGTGGATAAAGTCCCTCAGGGGAAGGCCCTCCGCCAGGATTTCCTCCCGCCCGTTTACTATCACCCGCATTTCCCTCACCCCTTTGCAAAGCACTGTGATAAACTTCCCGTAGCCTGTTCGGTCGTCAGGGAGCGGGATATACTATCTTTTCTGCTTATCTCCCGACGACCGCTGACTGACGACTGATTTCCGTTCTAGCACTCCTGCCTGGGGCTACCCAGGTACTGGCTGACGATCTTCATGGCGCAGTACTTGCCGCACATGGTACATGCTTCTTCCGTATCCCGGTTCTTTGAACTGCGGTACTTCAAGGACCTTTCCGGGTCGATGGAGAGGGCGATCTGGGCCTCCCAGTCCAGGGCCTTCCGGGCCTCCGCCATTTTCCTGTCCCGCTCCCGGGCCCCCTTAACATTTTTCACTATATCCGCCGCGTGGGCGGCGATCTTGGCGGCTATTACGCCATCCTTTACGTCGGCGGCGTCGGGCAGCCCCAGGTGTTCCGCCGGTGTAACATAGCAGAGGAAGTCCGCCCCCGCGGCGGCAGCGATGGCTCCGCCAATGGCGGAGGTGATGTGGTCATAGCCGGGGGCGATGTCCGTTACCAGGGGACCCAGCACGTAGAAAGGAGTGCCTTGACAGAGCCGCTTCTGCAATAATATGTTGGCCTCAATTTGGTCCATGGGTACGTGGCCAGGACCTTCCACCATCACCTGCACCCCCTGTTCCCAGGCTCGCTGTACCAGCTCGCCCAGGATGATCAGTTCCTGGACCTGGGCCCGGTCGGTGGCATCCGCCAGGCACCCCGGTCGCAGGCCGTCACCCAGGCTTAGGGTAATGTCGTATTTCCTGGCGATTTCCAGCAGGCGGTCGTACTGGGTATACAGGGGGTTATCCATGTCGTGGTGCAGCATCCAGCCGGTAAGGAAGGAGCCGCCCCGGCTGACGATATCTGTCACCCGGCCCTCCCGGGTAAGGCGCTGGATGGATTCCAGGGTCAGCCCGCAGTGCACGGTGATGAAATCCACCCCTTCCCTGGCGTGCTGCTCAATCACCCCGAAAAGGTCGTCCGCGGTCATGGCCAGCATGCTCCCTTTGCTTTCCATTGCTTCCACCGTGGCCTGGTACATGGGCACCGTGCCCACCATCACGGGAGAACGCTCCAAAATCCTGCGGCGGGACATGTTGATGTCTCCGCCGGTGCTCAGGTCCATTACCGCGTCCGCCCCGGCCTTAACGGCGATCTCCAGCTTCACCAGTTCCTTTTCGATGTCGGGGTAGGCCTCGCTGGTGCCGATGTTGGCGTTTACTTTGGTGGCCAGCCCCTTGCCGATGCCCGCTGCCCGTCGCTGTCTTACGGGGTTGTACGGGATCACCGCCTCCCCTGCGGCCACCGATGCCAGCAATGCCTCGGCCGCTACCCCTTCGGCTTCGGCCACCGCCCGCATCTCCGGCGTGATGATCCCTTTCCTTGCCTGTTCCAGTTGAGTCATCTCTTCGCCTCCTGCCCATTTTGTTCTTTTTGGGGGACCGCGGGCAACCAATAAAGAAAACTTGGCTTGCGCCAAGCCTTCAGGCGCAGGTATAGAAAACTTGACTTGTGCCGAGCGTAAGCGACGGCAGAAGTCAAAGTTGCACTTATGCCGCCACAAAGGAATACCCAATTTCTAGGTGCGGAAGCCTTAGTACTTATGCCACAGAAAGTTATACTTTCTGACGGTACAAAAAAACCGCGCCCAGCTTCTGGTTGGACTGCGGTTTATAAGCCTTCAGTACACTTCCCTCCGCTGGTATTACCCAGATCAGGTTCGAGGGTTGAAAAGCCCGCGCTTTTCTCTCAGCCGTCACGGCACCCCTAGTGGAAAAGACTATGCTGTTGTCATCTACAGTATATTTCTTCCGAAAAGTTTTATCAATAGAATTTTGCCTGAATTGGATAGTCATGCCCTGGGAAGTCTGATTTATTTAATAGGTGTTGCGGTGATTATACAGTTTTCATTAACAACCCGCAGGAGAGTGGCGGCGGATGGTGCGGATTGGCTTGCGATCACCTGTTGAGAAAATCCAAGGGGTTGCGGAACTCTCCGTTGACTTTGACTTCGAAGTCCAGGTGAGAGCCAGTGCTGCGTCCCGTGTTACCCACGAGGCCGATGAGTTGGCTGCGGGAGACTTTATCTCCCACACTGACCTTGTAACCGGAAAGGTGGTTGTAGGCGGTCTCCAGGCCGTCACCGTGGTCAATCACAATCCGCTTGCCATAGTTCCCTTTGGTCCCCACAAAGGTGACTACCCCGCTTTCGGCTGCAAATACCGGGTCACCGGTGACCCCGTCAATATCAAGCCCGGTGTGAAATTCTGTCTTCTTACTATAAGGTGACTTGCGGTATCCGAAGGGCGAAGTAATGGCACCCCGGAGAGGCCAAGACAGCTGCCCGGAACCCCCTCCGCCGCGAGATGCCACCATGACCTTGCTCCCGCGGGCTACTACCTGGGTTACCGGTTCCGCCAGGACCTTCTCGGACAGGATGTCTTTCGAAAGGCGGATCCCGTTCCGTTCCACTACACGGTACTGGACCTCTTTTTGCCCTTCCCTGCCCTTCTGTTCAACCCGCTGCTGCCCGCGCCAGAGATTGGCATCGTTCTTTACCTTAATGGGATAGGGTATGTACTCGGTGATTGTCCTCCGGTAAGACACCGCTACGTGCACCTGGGGATCCGGTTTGACCAGGTTAAGTTCCTGGCCGATAGAGAGCTTATCGGAAGTAAGCTGGGGGTTGGCGTCCAGCAGGCCTTGCACCTGCATGTTCTGGTTCTTGGCGATGGCCCACAGGGAGTCGCCGGACTTGACGGTATATTTCTCCACCCTGGTTGTCCCGTTGAGCAGGGTTTCCACGGCGGCATCAGCACCCTTAATTTCCGTAAGGGCGGCCTCCCGGGAAACCAGTGTGACCTCTTCTTCCAAGTCCAGCTTGTCAAGGATGATCCCTTCGATCTCCGGCCTGAACTTTTCTTTCAGTTGTTCAATCACCTGTCTGCCCGTTGTTTCGTCTGCCACCACCAGTTTTACTTCGCCATTGACCGCGATACCTGTAGCGTCGGAGACAAACTCCAGCTTGTCCGCCAGAACCTCCCGCAACACCACCGGGGTTGACGGCTCACCCTGCTCCGCCCTGATAGGACGGAAGCTAAGCTCTCCCCGGTACCTCACTTCACGGCCTGTGGAGGCAGCTTTTTCCTCCACCAGTTGCTGTAATACCTGCTCTGCTTCCTGGCGGTTTTCCACCACCGCCACCTGCCTGCCGTCCAGCAATACCGCATAGGCGTTGGCGCGGGTAGACCATAACCAGCCGGAACCAACCGTCATCGAGAAGATAACCGCAGCCGCTACTGCGACGCGGGGCGATTTCAACTTACCCATGTTCAGCTTGTACCCAACCATGAGGTCCCCCCTTCCAGAACATATCCGGCGATGGAAAACTGGCTTACATTTACCGCCGCAAGCCAGCATATCCAAATAATATCATACGTGTTTTTGCCGCAAGGATCAAGGGGGTGATTAAAAAGTTCATAAATTGCTCAAATTTAAGCCAGAATAAGGCAATAATGAACGGCAGCTATATAATAGGCTGCCATTCGCCTTAGATTTCAACCTTGCTCTGCCAGGTAACGCTCGGCCGACATGGCGGCCAGTGCCCCGTCGCCAACTGCCGTGGCGACCTGTCTCAGGAATTTTTCACGGACGTCCCCGGCGACGAATACACCCGGGATCGAGGTCCCCAGGGTATCGTTGGCCACCACGTAACCTTTTTCGTTCAGGGTGACGGCGTTCCCCAGGAAGTCGGTGTTGGGAATGGTGCCGGTGAAGACAAACACCCCGTCAATATCTTCTTCCCAGACCTCACCGGTCTTGACATTTTTCAGCCTGACCTTCCGGACAAGCTGTTCTCCCAGGATGTCGTCCACCACGGTATTCCAGCGAAAAGCCATTTTTTCGTTGGCCCTGGCCCGGTCCTGCAGCACCCTGGCCGCCCGCAACTGGTCACGACGGTGCACCAGTACCACCTGGCTGGCAAACTTGGTCAGGAAAATGCCTTCTTCCACCGCGGCATCTCCCCCGCCTACGACCACCACCCGTTTGCCCCGGAAAAAAGCCCCATCGCAGGTGGCGCAGTAGGAAACCCCCCTGCCCCTGAATTTAAATTCCCCCGGCACATCCAGGTTCCGTGGCCGGGTCCCGCTGGCGATGATCACCGCCCGGCTCCGATGTTCTCCCCGGTCGGTCACTACCACCTTTTCCGGTCTCGAGAAATCAACCCGCTGGACCCCTTCCCACCGGATTTCCAGGCCGAACCGGGTAGCCTGGGCCACAAACCTCTCCATCAACTCCGGTCCCCCGATGCCTTCGGGGAAGCCCGGGTAGTTTTCAATCACGTCGGTAGTCGCTGCCTGCCCGCCGGGCCCCGCCATGTCCAGCAGCAGCGTCTTTAACCCGCTCCGGGCTCCGTATAGCCCTGCAGTCAGTCCGGCTGGTCCAGCTCCGATAATCAGCAAATCCCAAACCATCTTAGTGCCTTCCCCCCGCCCATTTTCCGTGTTCTACCATGATACACCGGTTCATGATCACTTCAAGGCCTGCCTCCCGGGCCCTGGCTGCAGCCTCCTCATTGATCACGCGAAGCTGCATCCACACAACTTTTGCTCCCCGTTTGATGGCCTGCTCCACGATGGGTTCTACCTGGTCGGACCTCCGGAAGATGTCCACCACATCCACAGGAATTCCTTCCGGGATGCTCAACAGGTCGGGATAACACGTCTCCCCCAGCACCTCCTGAAGGTTGGGGTTTACCGGGATCACCCGGTAACCTTCCTCCTGCAGGTACCGGGCCACCCGGTGGCTGTCCCGCTCAGGATTATCGGAAATGCCGACCACCGCGATGTTCTTGACCTGGGTGAAATCCATTTACAACCACATCCTTTCCGTACAGGAGGCTGGAAGCTGGAGGCAAGAGGCAAGATGGCCTGAGGGAATTGGCTGCGCCAATTCCATTTACTATTCCTGTTTCGTGATTCCTGTCCCTTGCTTCCCCCCAGATACCTCCCTTACAATACTATAACTGTATATTGGTTTCGCTGTCAATATATAATGTAAAATCCTTACGGCTTGTCCGCAAAGATTTCAGCGCAGGGAGTCATCTACCTCCCCAGGTAATCCAGAGGGTTACGGAAATTTCCCTCCACTATTACTTCAAAATGCAGGTGGGAACCGGTGCTGCGCCCGGTGCTCCCCACCAGGCCGATGATGTCTCCCCGGGATACCCGCTGGCCCTCACTCACCCTGTAACCGGACAAATGGCTGTATGTGGTGACCATGCCGTCACCGTGGTCAATGACAACCTGCTTACCGTAGGTACCCCGCGATCCGGTGAAAGTCACCAGCCCCTCTTCAGCGGCAATAACTGGTTCTCCCATTACCCCGTCCAGGTCCAGCCCGGTATGAAACTCTCCCCCGCGGGGACCAAAAGGCGACGTAATTGAACCGCGGATGGGCCATCCCAGCGTACCGGAGCCGCCACCGTCGCGGGAAGCCAGCATCATTTTGGTACCCCGGGACACCACTTTTTCCACGGGTTGGGCCAGTACCTTCTCTTCCAGGACTTCCTTGACCAGCCGGATACCGTTCCGCTCTACTACCCGGTAAAGGACTTCCTTTTCCCCTTCCCTGCCCCGCTGCAGGACCCGCTCCTGCCCCCGCCACAGGTTAGCGTCGTAATTGACCCTGACGGGGTAGGGCTCATATTCGCTAACCGTCTGCCGGTAGGAAGCTACTACGTGCACCAGGGGTTCCGGCTTAACCAGGTTCAGTACCTGGCCGATCCTCAAGACGTCGGACGTAATCCGCGGGTTGGCGTCCATCAGGTCTTTTACCGACAGGTTATTGCTTTCAGCAATGCTCCAAAGGGACTCCCCCGGCCGGACGGTATGTGTCTCAGTTTTAACCGTCTCGTTGACCAGGAACCCGACCGCCTCCTCGATGCCTTTAACCTGCGCGGGGTCAATTTCCTGGGAGGTAAAAGTGACGTTCTCTTCAAATTCCAGGCTGTCAAGGGTGATCCCTTCACCCCGGGGCCTGTACATCTCTTTAAGGCGCTCAACGATTTGATGGGCAGACTCTTCGTCAGCCACCCAGAGCTTAGTGTCCCCGTTTATGGCGAGGCCGGCGCCCTGAACGAAAAAGCTCAGTTTACTCGCCAGGATTCCCTTCATGTCTTCCTCGGCATCAAGCTCACCATCGCCGGCTCTTACCGGCTTAAGTTTGATTTCTTCCCGGTATTGCACTTCCTTAGGGACAGAAACACTCTTTTCCGCCAGCAGTGACTGCAGGGCCTGCTCCGCTACCCAGGATTGGGCCACTATGGCCACCCGCTCTCCATTGACCAGCACCGCATAAGCATTGGCCCGGCCGTACCAGGCAAGCCCGATCAAAACCAGCAGCGAAACCACCAGTCCCGCTACCAACAGCAGCCGGGGGGACTTCCAGCCCCTTTGCTCCAGACAAACCCGGACCCGGAATTTCCACAAAATCACTCGAATCTTCAATCCAATCCACCGCTGCTCCGGTGCAACGAACATCTCTCCCCCCCCTTCTGCCCCTGTAATAGTATATGCAATCCGGGAGGCCTGGCAAGCTTGTCCGTAATTGTTACTTTATTCCATACAACCGGAACGGTAACTTTATTATGCCACAGAACGTAGACGGGCTAAACATGTAACATCCGCCGCACCTGCAGGTAGATGCCACACTCCAGGCGCTTTCGCTGCAGGGCACACCCCAGTTCGTAGGGGCGGAACAGGTCGCCGCCATGGGCAAAGTTGTTGGCGTGGCAACCTCCGCTGCAGAAGAACCTGGCCCAGCAGTCGCGGCACATTTCCTTGTTATAAACATGGGCTTCAAGGAAACGGTTGCTCAGGTCTTTTTCCGTTAACCCCCTGAAGACATCCCCCAACAGGAACTCCCGCCGGCCCACGAACTGGTGGCAGGGGTACAGTTCCCCTGACGGGGTGACCGCCAGGTACTCGTGCCCCGCCCCGCAGCCCGCCAGCCGCCGTGGCAGGCACGGCCCTTTCTGCAGTTCGAGGTTGAAGTGGAAATAGTTGATGGGCTGCCCTGCCTCCTCGCTGGCCAGGCAGGCTTCCGCCAGCAACTCATACTCCCGCTCCAGGGCGTCGAGGTTAACGTGGTCCAGGGCATACGGTTCCCTGGCCGGCGCCACCACCGGTTCGACCGAGACCTGATCGAACCCCAGGCTCACCACGTGCAGGACGTCCCGGCTGAAATCGGTGTTATAAGCGGTATAGGTACCCCGGATATAGTAGTCCCGGCCGTGGCGGGAAGCCACGAATCGCTGGAACCGGGGTACAATCTCCCGGTAGCTGGGCTGACCCCCCCGGAAGGGACGCATGGCGTCGTGGACCTCGGGACGGCCGTCCAGGCTTAAAACCGCCCGCACCCCTTCCCGGTTTAAGAAACGGGTAACTTCATCATCCAGTAATACCCCGTTGGTGGTAAGGGTAAAGCGGATCTCCTTGCCATGACGGGCGCCCTGGTCCCGGCCGTAAGCCACCAGTTCCTGAACCACCGGGAAGTTCAACAGGGGCTCTCCTCCGAAAAAATCCACCTCACAGTGGCCGCGTGGCCCTGACTCTTTAATCAAAAGGTCGATGGCCGCCCGGCCCACCTCCACCGGCATTAAAGAGCGGTCGCCACCGAACGGGCCGGTCCCCGCGAAGCAGTACCGGCAACGCAGGTTGCAGTCATGGGCCACGTGCAGGCACAAGGACTTGAGGTAGGACTCCCCGGACCCGCGGTAGCCCACCAGCTCCTGGTCAGAGGTGAACAGGCTGCCTTCCGACTCAAGGCGGGACAACTCCGATAAGACCTCCTCCACCTCGACCGGGGAGTAATGGGCCAGCCGGTCCATGATTTCATAAACGTTACCACCGGTTGCCTCAAGCGCCTCCAGCACATCCCATGTCAGGTCATCGATGGTATGGATTGCCCCGCTGTTCACGTCCAGCAGGATATTCAGGCCCCCATGGCGGAACCGGTGTAGGTCCCTGTGCCAGGTAGTTGTATCAAATACTTGCATCCTTAATTCTTAACCCCCTTCAAAGCGCCGTGGGCAACAAGCCGAAGAAAAGCACTGTAATGCCTTTCGGCATTCCTTAACGCCAAACAAAACGACCCGTCCCCTCGGGAAACAGGCCGTCGTCATTCCAGCCGTTATTTCTCGCAAGCTTGATTGCCCACCGTGCAGGAGGTCTTGCAAGCCGACTGGCAAGAAACCTGGCAGGTGCCGCAACCTCCTGTCCTGATGGTTTGCTGGAGTTCGGGCTTAACGATAGTCTTGATATGTATTACCTTGTTGGCCATATCCATCCCCCCTCTACACAATATCCTGTTGCTCAAATATTATATCACAAGAACAAAGAGGCGGTAAAGTTCATAACTTGAACCTGGCGGAGGTCTTTGCCAATTCTTCCGCCATTCGAGCCAGGCTGGCTGTCGAAGCGGCGATCTCCTCTATCGACGCCTGCTGCTGCTGCATCGCCGAGGAGACCTCCTCAGCCCCTGCCGTAGCCTCTTCAGTGATCGCGGCAATGTTCCGCACTTGGCTTCCGGCCTGTTGCCCGGCAACAGCCATCTCCCCGGCCAACGCGGCCAATTGCTGGATATGCGCGGCCAGTTCCCCGATCCCCCGGTTGATTTCCTCGAAGGTGTCTCCCGTTTGATGGATTACCCGAGTACCGCGCTGCACCTCGCGGTTACCTATTTCCATGGATTGCACCGCCGCCTGGGTTTCGGCCTGAATCTCCCGGATCATACCGGCGATCCGCCCGGCGGCCTGCCCTGACTGCTCAGCCAGCTTGCGCACTTCTTCAGCCACCACCGCAAAGCCGCGCCCCTGCTCGCCGGCCCGCGCCGCTTCGATGGCTGCGTTTAAGGCCAACAGGTTGGTCTGCTCCGCGATACCGGTAATTACTTCAACTATTTGCCCCACTTCCTCGGATCGCTTCCCCAGGTTTTCAATAAGAGCGGCGGAAGAATGAACCTGCGATGCGATGGCCTCCATCTGGCGTACCGCATCCGCCACCGCCCGGTTGCCACCGCCCGCCTTTTCCAACACTTGAGAAGCCGCCTGGTCCATCGCGTGGGTTCTGCCGGTTACCTCCTCCACGCGCTGCAGCAGGCCTGACACCGCGGTTGCAGCTTCCTGGACGTGAGCAGCCTGCTCCCCGGACCCCCTGGCGATCTCCTGGACTGCCTGGGCTACCTGGCTGCTGGCATCGCCGACTTCCCCGGCGGATGCGGCCAACTGTTCACTGGCAGCCGCCACTTGGCTGGCGTGATCGGCTCCGGCCTGGATCAGGCCGCGGAGGGCATCCCGCATTTCGTTGAATGCGGATACAAGCAGACCCGTTTCATCGTGCCGCCGGCTTACCATACCCTCGCCCGCGAGGTCGCCTTCCGCCATCCGGCGGCTGTAGCTAACCAGTTGGACCAGGGGCGACCTGATCATGCTGCTGGCTGCCAGAGCCACCAGCAAACCTATGACCAGGGCGACGATAATGCCCAGCAAGGTATTCTGGGCGACCTGCCTCAGGTGAGCCTGAATCCTTTCCATTGCCTGCGACTGTTCGATCTCCAGGGACTCATTGAGTCTTTCCGTGAGGTCGACAATGTTGCCCCGGATAGTGGCAAGTTCGATGTCCCAGGTGCGGACGGTGCTGGTGTCCCCTTCCCGCCAGGCACGCAACAAGTCCTCCGTCAGGATGCGCTCGTAACGAGTCTCGTGGGTCCTGGCGGCATTCAGCAACTGGAGAAGGCCCAGTTCAGTGAATTCCTTTTCCAGTTGACTCACCGTCGCCCGGAATTGCTTGCTCGCTTCCCGGTATTTTTCCAATGCCTTTTCATCGCCAACAATAATCAAGTCCGCGGTGTAAATATATTCGTCACGGCTCAAAGCGGCCAACTCCGCTACCATATTCTGCAGGTCCGCCGAGTGCCCTAACAGGTCCGCGTCTCTGGCGACACCTAGAAGTTGATTATACGAAGCCCCCGACGATCCCATAAAGATCACGATGACCAACAGGAAACTGAAGATCAGCTTAGTCCTGACACCCCAGTTTGACGGCAGCAAACGCACCATCAGCCCTTTCCCCGGTTTTGTTTTCGGTTGTTTCACCCGTTTACCTCCTCCGTTAATAGCTAACAGCATGCTAACGATTTCGGTCATTAAAATTCCTTTTTTCTCAACCATTGGTGGTTATTCGACAGAACCGGGTAGATTCCTCCCACGAATTGGCAATCCCCATGATATTATTAACAGTCACCATTTTCGCCCTCAGGCTGTATCATATCTTAGATCAACTGCGATGAAGACATCATTTTCCTGAGGATTTTTTTCATTTTCTTAAAAAAGTATGTTTTAAGACGACGATTTTTGGATATTTAATTATATAGGGTTCAATAGCAAAGAGAGGGGTTAAATGTGGACGAAATCGCTACTCTATTGGAACAGGATACAAAGGAGAAAAGCCGCACAGCGCAAGGAGCCAAGCACCGGGCCACCCGTACCGGGAAGGTTGGTAAAATGCGCATGCCCGCAGATTTTTTAGGGAAAGAGTACTCGCGCAGTTCCAAGCCGGTCTCGTTTTCTGTCGAAGACATGTTATACACCCTGCAGGAGACCCCGACTATAAAGCAACTCTTATTAGAAAGACTGGAAACTGAATATCAAAACTATAAACTGGCCATTGAGCGGACGATGGATGCGGTTTTTAAAGTTACCGAACAGGCACTACTGGCCGTTGAGGAACAGATTAATTCCCTCCAACGGGAGTTATTACAACAAAAAAACCTGATCCAGGACTTGGAGTACAGGCAGCGCACCGCACCAGGCGGTTCTCCGGCGTCCGGCTCCGGCAAGCTCAAGCGGCAGGGCCGCAAAAGGTCGCCCCTGGAAATGAAAGAGCACGTTTTCGGCAAGATGGCCCAAATGGAAGCGGGAGAACAGGAACTCACCCTGGAGAATATCCTTCATTTTTTCCCGGGGGTAACGTATTATCTGTATACCCTCAAACTCTGGAGCGGCATCCAGGAGATGCTGGCGGAGTATCATCTGTGCAAATCGCAGCAGCCCAACCCCGGGGAAATAACGGAAACTGCAGGTGTCAATAACAATGCCGGCTAGGTTTAGCCGGCTTTTTCACACCATCAGAAAGTATTACTTTCTGTGGCATAAGTGCAACTAAGGCTTCCGCCTGCGCCGGAAGGCTTGGCGCAAGCCAAGTTTTCTTTATTAATGTGATAAAATCTTGGCAGTTTCTTACCCAGAAAAGGAGATCAGTCACCTGGCACCGAATTATTCAAAATAAAAGGGGGTAGCGCCATGTTTTCTTTACTGCTGATTGCTTTGTTAGTCTATCTCTTTATTAAGTATAAAGGCTTTGAAAACCGGCGGGGTTCGTCGGACCCTGTTAACGTCATCAAGGAACGCTATGCCCGGGGCGAAGTGTCCCGGGAAGAGTACCTGCGCATAGTGGGGGACCTGGAGAAATAATACAATAAAGTAATTAAGAAACGGTTACCACCTTCCCGGTACCGGCCAGTTGTTCAGTGATCTCGTACATGTTGCTTACCCGCCCCACCGCCAGCTTTTCTTTGAGATTGTAGTAATCCAGGCAGGTTCCGCAGGATAGGATGCCGGTGCCCGCCTGGGCCAGAATCTCCAAGTGCTCCAAAACCGGCGAACCCTCGGTGGTAAGCCAAACCCCGGAGTTAACAAAGATCATCGCCCTGGGGGCGGGTTTGCGCTCCCGCAAGGTATAAAGAAAACTCTTCATCAAAACCTTACCCAGTTCCTCCGCACCCTGTCCGAGGCTACTGGTACTGACAAAGTACACGATATCCTCGAGAGCACCCTGGAGGCTTTCCTCAACAACCGGTTCCGTTACATCGCCCTTGGTGATGGCAATATGATAGTCCCCGCTTGTTTCCGTGACTTCTACCTGATAACCGGCGTTTCTGGCAAACCTGGTCACATTCTCCAGGGCCGACCGGTTGTCCACGATGGAAATAACCCGCCCATTTTCTATCCCGTCCAGCACCTTCTTGGTGTTGACCACAGGCATCGGGCAAGCCAACCCCCGGTTATCAACCTCCGTAATCTTCATCATTAGGTCACTTCCTTTTTTTATTATAAGGTTGCCGGCTGTCTTTTCGCCGCCGCGGTCAGGTTTTCTCCGCCCAGTATTTATTCTTGCCTGGTTAACCCTATTCCTTTTATTCTGTTTATAAAAGTATTTTATGTTTCTGGGGATGTCCTAAGCGTAAACCTTATGGATCAGGCCCGGTTACCTTGACCCTGGGGCTGAACGACTGCGCAATGGCGCCGGCAAGGCCTTGCTGTCCAGGAAATTACCGGCAGGCATCATTTCCTGGCGTCAAAGAATCAGGCAGGCGCCTCACTCCTGGGCACCTGCCAGCCAACTATTCCCCAAGCTCATCTTTCATTCTGGCAAATTCTTCCCTGGTGATTTCGCCTGCCGCGTACCTGCGTTTCAGGATGTCCAACGGACTGTCCGGCCGGCGACCACCGCCCGGCTGCTGCACCAGCCTCGCTATCAGCACCACAATACCTACCACAATTCCAATCCAGATCAGGCCATTGATCAACATCCAAACCCATCCCCAAAGGCCCGTCCCACCCCACCCGTAGGGTCCCCACATCATCATGGCTTACATTCCTCCTCAAGTTGCGATATCACTATTATCTTCCGGTTTCGCCGGGGCATTCGGTTGCCCTGAAATCATTGTACATTACAGTCGTGAAGAACGGGTTAAGAGCGCGTGAAGATCCTGTGAAGTCAGCAGCAAGAGACATGAAGCAAGCATAATTTACGGAACAAAGGGTAAATCTGATCCGGAACCCCGAGCATCCACGCGGTTGCGGGTTAATCACAAAAAAGTTAGGAGGGTTATATCATGCGTCGTAACTGGTACATTGCCATCGCCCTGAGCGTGGCAGCCGGGCTTTTCCTCGGGCTGTGGCTGGCCCCCATCGGCAGGCCGGGAGCCTTAAAGCCCCTCCCCCCTGACCAGGGCAGGTGGGATCAGTGGGGCATGATGGGTATGATGGGAGATCCCACCTGGATGGCTGATTACATGCGATCCCGAGCGGGCCGTGATTTTATGGCGGACCTGATGAGTTCTCCTCAAATGCGCGGGGCGATGATTGAAATCATGGCCTCCCGGGAAATGCGGGAGGCCATGATCGACATGATGGGAGACACCAGGATGCGGGAGTCAATGGTTGAGGTGATGCAGGACCCGGAAACCCGGGAGGCCATGGTGGAGATAATGAGCGACCCGGAAATGCGCCAGGCCATGGTAGAAATCCTTGCATCGCCCCGGATGCGGGTGGTAGTGACCGACCTGCTGGAGCGGCCCGAAATCAAGGACCTGAGGAGCCAGACCGGCAGCGGCCAATAATATCAATGTCCAGTGGCCAGGCGATCAGTGGCCGGTTCCTGGTATTTCTCTTGGAGTCATTTTCAGACCGCTAAATCAGCAGGCCGCCAAAAATCACCCAACCGATACCAAGGGCCAAAACCGTATTGAATACAGTAGCTATCAGGTACACGTAGGTCGGCCTGGCGCCCAGGTGCCTGAACTGCTTGAAGGACAGTTCCAGGCCGATGCAGATAAAGGCCAGGGCGAAGGCCCAGCTTTGCAAGTTTTTAATGGCGGCAAGCTCGGGTTTGGCGAAAAAGCCCACACTGGCCAAAAAGGAGGTCAGGATAAACCCGAGGACGAACTTGGGAAAACGCTCCCAGAGGATTCGGGTGCTCGGGCGGCCGGCACTCTTTTCCACTTTGGTGGCAAAATACACGGCCAGGGCAAAAGCCACCAGCCCGATCAAGGCGTTCTGGGACATCTTGACTATCGACGCCACCTTCATGGCCTCTTCACCGTAAATAGCCCCCGCCCCCACCACTGCTGCAGTGGTGTCAATATTACCGCCAAACCAGGCCCCTGCCACCTGTACCGGCAGGTTCATTTGCACCGCCAGCCAGGGCATCAGCACCATCAGGGGCAGGGCGGTAAAAATCACCAGGGCGGTAACATAGGCCAGTTCTTCCTTTTTGGCCAGCACCGCGCCGGCTGCCGCAATGGCGGCGGACACGCCGCAGACAGAAATGGCTGTGGCCATGGTAGCTCTCAAGGTGTCATTGAGCTTGAATTTACCCCCTAACCACCAGGTAAAGAAAAACACGCTGGTGATCATGACGACACCCTGGACAAGGCCCTTGGCCCCAATGGAGAGAATCTGGGTAATGTTCACACTCGCCCCTAGAAGCACCAGGCCTGTTTTAAGGAAAAGCTCCGTCCGGATAGCGGGCTGGATAAACTCCTTGGCCCTGGTGGCTGTAAGGACTACATTCGCTACGAGGCCCAAGGCCGCCGCCCACAGGGGGTACTCCAGGGCCTTATTTACGTTGTGGCTCAACTGGTTGACTATGTAAGCCAGAGCAGCTATGATAATAAGTCCTGCTATCAAACCCGCGGTCTTGGAACCGGCCCGGGGTTGCTCAACCTGCGCATTTTTGGCTTCCATTATTTTAAACCACTCCTTTACTGTCGAAGCACTGTGATAAACTTCCTTACAAGAAGCAGGATGCACAAGGACAAAACCGCTTCATTCTTTCTTGCCTCCTGATTACCAGGGGACTTTATTGATCACGCCGGCAGCTACCAACATACAAAGCCCCACGCCTATGATCACCGCCCACCAGTCTTCGTGCAGTTTCACGTTTTATCCCCTCCCATATTATAGTTTTCCTATCGGATTTATTATATATTATAGCTACATAATAGCACCCGGGGAAGATACTGTCAATATGGGGTTTTCCGATATTTTTACACGGAAACAGCCCGCCGGAGAGGCCTCCAGGGAGTTGCCTTATTTGTTGAAGGTATAATATTTATCCTGGCCGGGTAGTTGTTTTGGCAGGAATTTTTATGATTGACAGGAAACTATTCATGCGGGAAAGAGGAGCCTTTCTTTAAAACAGCAAAAACGGGAGGGTCAGTACAAGACATGGTTAAAGCCGCAGTAATGGTCAGCCCATTGCGACCGTTGGAGATCCGCGAGTTCCCCGAACCGGTGGTGGAGCAAGGCGGGATGGTGTTGGACACCCTGTACAGCGAGGTGTGCGGGACGGACGTGCATCTGATGCACGGCCGCCTGGCCGGAGTTCCCTACCCGATCATCCCGGGGCACATCAACGTGGGACGCATCAGCGCCATAGGAGGACAAGTACGGGACATAGACGGCACGCTCTTGCGGGAAGGGGATCTGGTCACCTTTCTGGATGTGCACGAAACTTGCAACAACTGCTGGTTCTGCCTGGTGGCAAAGGCTTCCACCCGCTGTCCCCAGCGCAAGGTGTACGGCATCACCTACTCCGCCAGTGATGGTCTGTTAGGGGGATGGAGCGAAAAGATCTACCTCAAGCCTGGGGTTAAGGTGGTCAGGCTCCCCGGCGGGGTGAAACCCGAGGCGTTTATCGGCGGAGGATGCGGACTGCCTACCGCCTTCCACGGGGTGGAGCGGGCCGGCATTAAACTGGGGGATACGGTGGTGGTACAGGGCAGCGGCCCGGTGGGCCTCAATGCCGCCATTCTTTCTCAACTGGCAGGCGCCCTGCAGGTGATCCTGGTAGGCGGACCCTCCCACCGGCTTGAACTGGGCAAAGAACTGGGAGTGGATCACGTGATTGACATCGACAGGCATTCTCCCGGAGAAAGGGTGGAGATGGTCCGGGAGTTAACCCACGGGCGCGGAGCGGACGTGACCATCGAGGCCACCGGCGTACCGAACGCCGTCCTTGAGGGGATGTCCATGACCCGGGATGCCGGCACCTACGTGGTGGTAGGCCAGTACACCGACAACGGCACGGCAACCATCAACCCCCACCTGGACCTGAACAAAAAGCACCTGGACGTCCGGGGTACCTGGGGCATCGACTTCAGTCACTTCTACAGGTCCGTGCAGGTAATGGCCAAGTATGGCGGCCGTTTCGCCTGGGAAAAACTCATCTCCAAGCGCTACGGCCTACCGGAGGTCAACCAGGCCTTAAAGGATGTGGAGGAGCAGAAGGTGATCAAGGCGGTCATTCAACCCTCTCTGTAAAGGTGCTGGTTAGCAGGATCGGCTTCAGGCAATTCCACGCCCAAAAAGGCCGGCCAACGGGCAGCCAAGGCCGCCGCCTCCTGCCGCGTCAATTCGTTGCCCGGGCGGAAACAGCCATCGGTACAACCCTGGAGCAGGCCGGTTGCCGCAGCGGCCCGTGAGAAGGCGGCCCGTGTCACAGGGCCGCCTTGGGTTTGGCAACTTCTGCTTACGTCACGACAGGAGGTCCAAAAGGTGGTCCTTGGTCGCCACGAAGCCGTGGGAGGTGAGCATCTTCTTGGTGCGGGGCCTGGGAAGGTTCACAGCTACTTCCTCCCGGACGGTAGCCGGCCTTTCACTCAGCACGTACACCCGGTCGGAGAGCAGGATGGCCTCGTCGATGTCATGGGTGATGAACAGGATGGTAGGCCGCAATTGTTCCCACACCGCCAGCAGCCACTCGTGGAGTTTCCCCTTGGTGATGGTATCCAGGCTGCCGAAGGGCTCATCCAGGAGCATGACGTCGTTCTTGCACAGGTAAGTCCTGAGTAAAGCCGCCCGCTGCCGCATCCCCCCGGAAAGCTGGGCCGGGTATGCCCCTTCGAACCCGGCCAGGCCGAAGACCTCCATCAAGCCCATGGCCTCGGCCCGGGCCGCTTCCTTTGCATATCTCCTGATTTCCAGGGGGATGGTCACGTTGTCCAGCACTGTTCGCCAGGGCAGCAGCAGGTCTTTCTGGTGCATGTAGCTGGCGTGTCCTGTTTTACCCCGGACGTCAACCCCGTGAATCCGGACGGAACCGCTGTCCGGCACCAACAGGCCGCTGATGATGTTAAACAGGGTGCTCTTGCCGCACCCGCTGGGGCCGATCAGGCTGACAAACTCCTGGTCCAGCACATCCAGGCAGATGCCCTCCAACACCAGGACCGGCTCCTGGCGGTCCCCCGGAAAAGATTTATTCACGTGTTCCAGTTCAATCGCCTTACCCACCTTGATGCACCGGCCTAAGGCAGAAATTCGTTGCTGAAGGCCGCGACTGCGTCAATCTCCCTGGGAAGCAGCCCCCGTTCGAACATCCACTTGGCGTAGGCCTGCCACACCTCCGGCTTTTGCATTCCCCACTCAGGGGCATCGTCCTGGTACCTGGGGCTTAGCCACCGCTGGCTGGCCTTGACCAGTTCGGGGTTTAACTCAGGAGCGTGTTTTAACAAAATATCCGCGGAGGCATCAGGGTTTTCGATGGCAAACCGGTACCCGCGGGCGGTAGCCTTCAGGAAACGCTTCACCAGTTCAGGTTTATCCTGTAAAGTCTTTTCACTGGCGATGAGCACCGGGGTATAGAAGTCCAGGGCGGGTTCCTCGTCCTTCAGCATGATGATGTCGAGAGGCACCTGGCGCAGTTCAGCCTCGATGCCCGTCCAGCCGTAGTAAATCCAGGCAAAATCCACGTCTTTTTCAATGCTGGAAAAGAAGTCGGCGGTCCCGATATTGACCTCTTCCACCTTCTTTACATCGCCGCCGTGCTTATCCATCAGGGCCTTGATCATGGCCATTTCCACCGGAGAGCCCCAGCCCCCGTACTTTTTGCCCTCGAAGTCCCTGGGTGTCTTGATGTTCCTGTTCTGGTGGGAGGCGAAGCCGGAGGTGTTATGCTGGATGACCGCCGCAACGGATTTCACCGGCACATCGGAAGCCCTGGCAAGGGTCACCTCTTCCTGGTAGCTGACCCCGAAGTCGCCCTGCCCCGCCGCGATTAGTTGGGCAGTACCCCCCGCTGTGGGCTGAATGATTTCCACATCCAACCCCTCTTCGGCGTAATAACCCTGTTCCTTGGCCACGTACAGCCCGG
The DNA here is from genome assembly GCA_000987045.1 of Clostridiales bacterium PH28_bin88. Taxonomy (GTDB): domain Bacteria; phylum Bacillota; class PH28-bin88; order PH28-bin88; family PH28-bin88; genus PH28-bin88. The sequence continues at coordinate 58,586 of LAKY01000053.1, forward strand.
TGTGGTTGGTGTTCGGCACCCAATCCAGCACTACCGTTACCTTGGTGGGCGCCGTGTTGGCCGCGGGCTGCTCCCCGGCCGGTTTCTTTACGCCGCCGCACCCGCTCTGCAGCAAGCCCAACAGAGCTACCAGTAGAAGTGCAATAACCTTCTTCATCATTCTTTCATCCCCTTTTCCCGTTGTTTCTTAAAGACTGAAGCTTAAACCACCCTGGCGCTGGGCTTTCCCCTTGCTGCAGGTAATACCAGGGCATCAATAGCCGCTGCAGGAGGTTAACCCCACCAAACACCAGAAGACTCAGGACGCTGACCACCAGGATGGCGGCAAAGACCCTGTCCACCAGGAAGGAGTGGCTTGCCCTGATCATAAAGACTCCCAGCCCCTTACTGGCGCCCAGCCACTCACCGATCACCGCCGCCATCACGCTGTAGGTGGCGGAGATCCTGAGTCCCGAGAAAAACGAGGGTAATGCCCCCGGGATTTTGACGATCCGCATTACCTGCCAGGGAGAGGCGCCCATAGTTTTTAACAGGTCGATGACCTCCTGATCCGCGGATGTCAGGCCGTCGTACAGGCCGATGGCTACCGGGAAAAAGCACACCAGCCCGACCACGATCACCTTTGGCAGAATCCCGAACCCAAACCAGGTCAATAGCAAGGGTGCCAGAAAAATGATGGGGATGGTCTGGGAAATGACTACCAGCGGGTACAAGGTCTTTTTCACCGTCTCCACCCGGTCCATCCCCAGGGCCACCACCACCCCCAGGGCGATACTGGCGGTAAAGCCCAGAAAGGACTCTAACAAGGTGGCGCGGGTATGCTCCCACAGCAAAGGAGCGGTTTCCACTAAGGCCCTGGGGATCCTTGCGGGTGGTGGGAGAATATAGGAGGGGATCCCCCACCTGTCCACGGCGAGTTCCCAGGCCAACACCAGCAGCGCCAGCAGTCCCAGGGCCCAAAAACTACTTCCTGTACTTGCCGACCTTTTCATCGATGGTCACGCCCTCCGGCCGGTAGTCGATTTTCACGATGGAGATCACCCGGGTGGCCCCTGCCGCCACGCACACTTCCTGCGCCTTTTTCACCAGCTCCAGCAGTTGCCCCAGTTCCCCTTCCATGGTGGTCTCCATGGGGCCTACCTCGTACTTGACCCCCGAGCCGCGGATCAGGTCAATCACCTGGTCGACCACCGGGTAAACGTCGTCGCCGGGCACCCGCGGGATCACCTGCAGGCTGACGTTGATACTGGCCATGACACAACTCCCCCCTCCGGTTGGCGGCTTGAGCTCGGGTTTCCTTCCCGGCGCGAGTCTCCGGTATACTTGAAATGAACCTCGGCGTCTTCAGGCCACGTCCAAAACTCGGACTTCGGCCTCAAACAATGGACGTGGCAATTCCTCAGCCGCCTGCGGTTCTTGAACTATCTTCGGCCAATGCGCCGTCCAGGAAATCCCGAGCGCCGCCTGCACTCTAGCTTCCATTTTCATTATCTGATGATGGTACCGCAATTCGCGGCATGAGAGTCTATACGACAATTTAAAGCTGCTGTACCTGTCCTCAGATACAGCAGCTTGAAGAAGCTTGCACGCTTGGTACACCTCCCTACGCTGGCATTACCCAGATCAGGTACAATGGGTCGGAATATCAGTGGGAATTCCCTCTCAGCCAGACTCATCCAGCTCCCCATGATGCCTATGAAGTTTTCCCGGTTACCTGCATTTTATCTCCAGTGTTGCCAGGTGTCAAGACCCTTTGATGCCGCAACTATCCAAACAGGAATTAGAGATGCTGATATTCATCACAAACTTGATCCCCTTGCCCTCTGCCAGGTCATAAAGGGTTCGGAGCTTCTCCCACACCAGGCCGGCAGGGCCAATCAGGGTTGTGCTCATCAAGCCCACTTCACTCTGAACCTCTTTCAGGTCCCACTGCGCCAGCAGTGTTTCAACGGCCTGCCGGTAATCGGATGAAGACAACGGGTAAAAGGATACTTGACACGAAATTGTCGCTTCTGTCACAGGCGCTTCACCCACCTGGCGCAGACAAATCCCGGTGGGCGGTCCCCGGCGATGGCGGCTTCTTTTTCAATGGCCAGTGCTTTTTCCCGGGAGAAACCGGGGATATCGGCCGGGAAATACAATCCCCGTAACAGCTTCTTCTCTCCGCAAGGCAAAAGCCCCAATAACTGCTGCCCGGTGTAAAAGGTGGCGTGATTAAAAACCGAAGAGGGGTCCTCTTTAGCCCGGCGAGTGTAGAATTCGCTCCAGGGGCTTTCACCGGCGATGACCCCGATGACCATCCTCCCTCCGGTCTTCAAGGCTTTGAAGGCCTTTTCCAGGACTTGCGCCGGCTGGGGGAAGAATTCCAGCGCGGTAACCGACAGCACCAGGTCGAAGCTTTCCGGCTCCAGCTTAATCCGGTGGATGTCACCCTCGACCAGTTCCAGGTCCAGACCGGCCTCCGCGGCTTTCCTCCGTGCTTCCGCCAGCATGGCGGCAGATATGTCAATACCGGTAACCTTTAGCCCCCGGCGGGCCAGTTCCAGCGCATAGTTACCCGTCCCGCACCCCAGGTCCAGCAGCCTCATCCCGGGTTCCGGCAGAAGCAGTTCGTAGACCATTTCCTTCTCGATCTCGTCGACTAACCGGCCCATCTCCATGGTATACCAGGAATCATATTTCTGTAGCGATGCCGTCAAAAATCTCAGCCACGGTTGACACCTCCACCACCTTATTTCGAGATTGAAAAGTTATTTCCTGCTGACAACAAAATGGGATTGAAAGCTGATGGAAAAAGGTTATGGCGTTCCGGTAACGGAGCGAAAAAAGAGGAAGGACGTCCGCACAAACGTCCTTCCTCCCGGCGTTCAGCCTACTAGGCGTTAACATGCTCCGGGCCGCATTGCCCAAAGCTGGGGAGGGTGTGCAAGCACCTTCCCTTTGCTTTTATTATAACCCTTTTTCATTTATATTTTCAAGCCGTTTAAGCCAACCCATCCAAATATAATCAACAGGTCAAGAGGAAAAGCCCGGCATAACCGGGCTGATTCCTTTTACACATTATTGTACCTTCCGGCCGCCCACCTTCATGGGGTCTCCCTCGTAGCCGAGGGCCTTGAAGTCAAGGGCGCCGTTTTCAGTGTGGCAGCTGCCGCAGGTCAGTGCCTTGTCCTTGGGAACTACTTCGTGGTTAACAAGCATGTACATGTTGGTCTCCACGAATTCATAGCTCCCGCTGTAGGCCAGGCCGGACTTGGCCATACCGTCCCGGGCGGCCTGGTTCCAGTCATAGTGCTTCCAGTAGCCGCCGAAGAGATGAGGCGTGATCAGGTAGCCATTGACGGCGTCACTGATCTGCTTGCCGCCGAAGAGCTTGAAGGGGTAGATCTTGGCGTTCTTGTCGTTGATGTCGCCCACCGGTTTGGCCAGGGTGGTGATACCGCCCCTGTTGACCGGGTCGCCCAGCAGGTACCTTTCGGACTTGCCGTTGTACCAGGCGTATACCGGCTTGACGTCCTTCTGCCAGACGAAGTCTCCCTTCATCTTGTCATAGGTTGGCTTGCCGTACTGGTCCTTGGGAGCCTCTTTGTCCTGGCCCGCGGTGGACCAATCCCAGTACATCTTGGTCGCCTGCCCGGTGGCAAAGGTGGGAATGTGGCAGGTCTGGCAGGCTACCGCGGCGGTATGCTTGTTCAACGTCTCGTTGGACTTGTGAGGCGCTCCGGTATGGCAGTCCTCGCACGCAACCCGGCCTGCATAGGTGGGAATGACATGCAGGCTGCCGCCCGGGACCTGGTGGTCCTCGGTCTGATGGCAGTCCTGGCAAACCAGGCCGGCGCCGCCCATGTGGACGTCATGTTCCCGGGTGGGGTTCTTCAAAGTGGAATCCAGCCCCGGGCTCTTCACCGCGTCCCCGCCGCCGGCATAGAAGTGGCAACTGCCGCAGTTATCCCGGTCAGGCTTCCCGACGTTCTGGGCCACTTTTACCAGGTCCACTTTGGGATCGGGGTTACCCGCCGCCGGAGGAGCTTTCTTGTAGGTATCAGTAGTGTCGTGGCAAACCAGGCAGTCGATCTTGGTCTTGTCTGTGAAATCGAATTCCGCCTTGCCGTCCCAGCCGTAACCGATGTGGCAGCTGGTGCAGCGGGTTTCGTTGCCGGCGATGGAGATACAGAAGTTGTTGATGCCGTTGGCTTTACCGGCCACGACATTCTCACGTCCAAGCACATCGTTGGCCGGCCCTTGCCAGTTCCAGTGGCCGGAGGCCAGCACGTGTTCCGCTTGCGCGTCATGGCAGGTCAGGCACTGCTTGGTTACATCCGGCCCGGTGGCAAAGGGACCGGTGATAAAAGCGGAGTGGTCTACCGGAAGCTTGATGGAAAGGCCTTGGGTCTGGCTGTACTCAGCCTCGGCTCCCAGGCTTTCCGCCAGGAACCTGGCGGGGACCCAGGTCTTCTTGGAAAGCAGTTGGGTCTTGACAGCCACTTCTTTACCGTCCACCAGGGCTTTACCGGTCTTAACAAAGAATACCACCTGGTGCTTATCCGTGGTAAAAGTAGCCGTCTTTCTGGTATTGTCCCAGTCCACCGCGGCACCAAACCACTCGCCCGCGGTACGGGCCTGGACCAGCAATTCACCGCCAACCGTCCGGACAGGAACCTGCTTCTTCACACCATTGACGGTAATCACGGTACTGTTGTTGGCCGGTGCAGCCGGGGCTTTGGGAGCGGGCGCTGAGGCCTTCGGTGCGGGTTCAGCCGGCTTTGGCGCTCCGGTTTTTGGTGCCGGTGCTGTTTTTGGCGCCGGAGGTCCGTTGGGATGGCAGGTGGTACAGTTATTGCCGAATTCCGGCTTGGCTATGGCCTGATCCGTTCCCGCCAGGCCCACCAGTACCAGGACTCCAAAAAACGCCAGAAATACTAGCGAAGTGATCACTTTCCTGGTCAATGTATGTCCTCCCTCTTTGTTTACATGGTTCTTTGCTTGTATAGGCTCTCGCATCTTTGTCACCTCCTTTCGCCTAACAAACCTTTTCTCCACGCGCCGCAAGGCGCGAAGGAAACGTTTTCCTTCAATACTAAGTAAAGAAGCTCCTCGGGGAAGACTGTCCCTGGTGCTTTTGGCATTTGTCCATGTTTTCCCGGGTTTTGTCCCCTCTTGCATTAGGGTCAAATGTCCCTTGTGCTGGCAGTAACAATTCTCCGCCCGCCTTAACTATTCCTTTTATACTAAGCAAAACACCTATTGAAACTTTTTATGGCCTCATTGGTAAGAGCTATAGCTCCGGTACCTTTCCTGGTAAACTAAGCCTTAACTTTATATTTATCTTGTTCAACCGGGTAAAAAAGGGCTATAATTGCTTTAGGCAGTTTTGCACTATCAGACTCTCATGCGGCTTTAAAGCCGCATGAGAGTCTGATAGCATAAGTGCAACTAAGGCTTCCGCCTGCGCCAAAGGCTTGCACCGCAGGCATAAGTGCGACTAAGCCCATAAATGGGCAAGTCTTCTTTAGCGCAAGCCAAGTTTTCTTTAAAACGAGGACAAGGTGTGATGTGCATGATCGACGGTACAACCTTAAAGAAGCTGCGGGAAAACCTGGACTTCTCCCTAGAAGAAGTAGCGGAAAAGACAAATTTACCCTGCTCGTACCTAAAAGATGTCGAACAGGGCCGCAAGAAACTTTCGCCGCGGAACCTGACCCGGCTGGCCTCGGTACTACCCCTGGAAACCAGCCTGGATGCTGATGCCTGGGCCAGTGCTGTCTCTACCGGGCTTGGCGATAAGGTAAGGGCTTTACGAAAGGACAGGAGAATGACCCTTAACCGGTTGGCCGAGCTTACCGGGCTTTCCGTCACTTACCTCAGCGAAATCGAGAGGGGGACTATTGTTCCGTCCCTATCCACACTGAAGAGCCTGGCCGAGGTATTTGACATGCCTGTCAGTCTCTTTATCAACAACGAACGCAAATCGTCCCTGGTAGGCGAAAAACTTAAGCGTATCAGGAGTCACCGGGGGTTTTCACAAAAGGAACTGGCCTCCCTTGCCGGTGTCTCACCCGGCCTGGTAGGGCAATTGGAAACCGGACGTGTCCAGGCTTCCCTGGCCACTGTGGAAAAAATCGCCAAGGCGCTGGGAGTTTCCGTTTGCTCCCTCATCCTGGAGCAAGACGAGGTGGATGCCATCCTAGGCGCGTTGAGCCACGAATTGCGGGAAATGCTGTATGACCCCAAGGTGCAGATGATCCTGGGCTCCATCTGCACCATGAATGAAGAAAAGATGAAGCTGGTATTGAACTTTATCGATATGCTAAACAACCCCAAAGTTTAAGTGCCGTATAAGTCCCGATGAATCACCAAACGCCCCTCGGGGCGTTTTTTCATGCCAGTATTTCCGAACGTTTAGTTTCCTGTACAAGTTCGATAAACTCCTCCACCAGCTCCGGGTCGTAAAACCTGCCAGACCCGCGCCGGAGTTCAGCCAACGCCTCCGTCGTGGTTTTGGGCCGCTTGTATGGGCGGTTGGTGACCATGGCGTCGAAAGAGTCGACGATCCTCAAGATGCGCGCCCCCAGGGGAATCTGCTCCCCGCTGAGGCCTTCCGGGTAGCCGCTGCCGTCATAGTTCTCATGATGGTACAAAATCACCGGGATCACCCCGGCGATGGACCGGGCCGGGCGGACCATGTCGGCGCCCCATACCGGGTGCTGTTGCAGCACCAACCACTCCTCCCGGGCAAGGGGACCCAATTTGTTCAGGACTTCGCGGGGAACCTCGATCTTGCCGATGTCATGCAAAAAGGCCCCGTAGCCCAACAGACTGATTTCCTTCTCCGGCATACCCACCTTGCGGGCCAGCTGGCGGGCATAACGCACCACCCTTTCGGAATGACCGTAAGTGTACCGGTCCTTGGCGTTTACAACGCTGATCAGGGTACGTACCGAGTTGAGGAGATCCCGCTCGGACTCCGCCATCACGTTCTTCAATTCATCAAAAACAGAGAAGTAGACCTCTACCCGGTTTTTACTGGTGAACTTCACCTTCCCCAGTGTATCGAACACGCACTTGATCAGCTCCTTTTTGCTGGCAGCGTGTTCGGGGTAGGTCGCCACCCCCACGGAAACCGTCAGCTTGCCCTGGGGTTGAATTTCCTTCCCATAGAAGTCGTGATGCTGGATCACCTGCCGGAGGGTCTCTCCCAGGGCGGCAGCCTCATGGCTGTCCACGCCTGGTAACACCCCCGCAAACTCGTCGCCGCCGTACCGGGCGATAAAGCCGGGTGGGGAAACGTAAGCCCGGAGCAGTTCTCCCGTCTCCTTGAGGACTTCATCCCCCCGCTGGTGACCGTAGGTGTCGTTATAGAACTTGAAGAAGTCCAGGTCCAACAGGATGACGGACAACGGTTGACGGTCCTTTTCCGCCTGTTGCAGCAAATAGTCCAGTCTTTCATGAAAATGGCGGTGATTAACCAGCCCGGTGATGTCGTCTTCGCTGGCCAGCCTGGCCAGGTACTGCCGCACCCCTTTCTCGATGTCCGCCAGCCCGCCGATCAGCCAGCTGGACAGGAAAAAGACCCCGGTATGAACCAGGCCCGCCTCCAGGACTTTGTTGGAGAATTCGCCCTCTCCGGTTGCCAAGCAAACCGCCAACAGGGCAAGGCTAGCCACCCCCGCGAAGATAAGGCCGGTCCGCTTGCCGTAGTTGACCGCCGCCAGGATTACCGGGATTACGTAGATCACTTTGACACTGCTCTCCTGCCCCCCGGTCACCACCACAATCCCGGTAGCCACGGCCAGGAGGAAACCAAGGAGCAGGTACCCCACCAGGCGGTAACTGTGCCGCGAGCCGTCCGAAGGGACCATGCTCTTGCTCAGGTACCCCAGGGCCAGGCCCAGCAGGATAACCGCCGCAAACATGGCCGTCCACCGGAACATGAACTGCGGATCTAAGGCTACCCGGAAAAGACTGACCAAAGTTAAGGCAAAGATCAGAATAGAAGCAACATGGGCTACCACCACGTGCTCGCGGACCAGGTTGACCCGTTCCCTTTCCCACGAATTCATAACGCTACCCCATTTTCAGTCACTAAAAGTTAGTTGCTCAAAGAGGGGAAGAGGCAGTCAGGCCGCCTCTTCTGAGTTCCTCTAACTAGTTGGCGAGCTTCTTCGGCAACTCCGGCTGGTACCAAATCGCATTACAAGCCGAGGCGGCATTGGCGCTGGCCAGGAAGGTCAGCAGGCTTACCAGGGTGCCCAGAAGCACCAATTTCCAGCGTTTCACCACGTTTTTTCACCTCCTCCTTGCCCAGGACAGGGATAATACCTTGTCCATTTTATCAAAAAACACTATTCCCCATGTTGAGATAACTAGAGACTGTACTAAGAGGGCCAAGCCGCCGGCAGCTATGTAGACCGCTACTTCCTGGCTTCCCATCATGGCAAGGGAGGTCAAGGCCGCCGTTACCGCCACCAGAGCAACTAACGTGCGACGGCGCAGTTTCTCACGCTGGCGCCTGCTGATAGGCTTGTTGGGGGTCTCGACCGGAGCCCACAAGTGGTTTGCTACCAGGGCCACTACAAAGGACCCTCCTAAGAACAAAGAGATATGGGTACCCACCCAGGGGCCAACCCGCATCGCCAGCCACCCCAGTAAAGTAAAGGTAAGAGCAGTGACGACAGCGCACAAGCCCGGGCTGCTGTTATGGGCTCCTCCAGCCTGGGTCCTGACAGGGGTAAACACCAGTAGGGCCGCCAGCACCGGTTTTACAACACCAACAGCCAGGGCCAGGGTTAAGGTGGCTCCCAGGCTCAAGGCGGTGGAGACTACCAGTTCCAGGCCGAACCGGATTACATCCCGGTCGTCCTCATCAAGACTTAACTGGCCAGCCAGGTAAACCGCCAGGTGCTCTACCCTAGACCCCATGAGGAAAGCCTCCTTTTGTGGTCTTTCCGGGTAATCTCACGCCCTGGCGGGTCTTACGCCGGTTCCGGCGGTTAACCAATAGAGCAATAACGAACAATACAACCACCTGGGGCAGAGTGAACAGAACCATTAGCCACGGTCGCGTCGCCACCTGTTCTATTGGAACCTGAGTTAATGATAACAAAAGCTGTGTTGAAAAAATCTCCGAAACAATCAAAATAACAAAACTTGAAATAACTCCTTTAAAGGCCTGGGAAAGGGCAGCCCCGGTAGCCATCCTCAGGTAAAGTACCAGCAAAAAGATCAGGAGCACCGTGTGGATACCGAAAGCAACCGGGAGTTGGCGGATAACTAGGGCACTCACCGCTTGCAAAACCCCTAACAACACTATCTTCCGCCAGTTGAGGGGTACCCCCATTACTGCCATGGCGGCGGCTACCAGTCCGCTGCTTTCAGGTATCGCCTGGAAAATGAACTTAATAAGTGAGAATTCAGCCATTCTGTCCCTCCTACGGTGTCACAAAGGATTATGTTTCCAAGATTATTCGACAGGAGACAGCCATTTCCTTTTTTTATTACAACTATCTAAACTATTTGCGTAACCATATTCACTTGGTTGCACGACTTTTCTGCTATTACAGTACCGCTCGCCGCAAATAATCGCCTTGAAAACATAATTGATATGATTGGGTAGTTTTTCGACAACAGGAAGGTATTTCCTTCTGGTTATGACAAAAAAAATTTAGTTTTATTCGAAAATAGGTCTTTATTACCAGTTTCGATTTAGGACCTAAGTACCAGAGAAATGATACCACGGCTGGTCATATAGTTTCAGTGCTTTGTATAAAGGTACCACCACTGGGGGATGTTTCATAACGATACAAACGCTATTGGGGGGAAGCGCCTTTGGACGGGTCCCGGCAATGGAGCATCACTCCCCGCCAGGCAGGCTGGCTGATCGCCATGACCATTCTCGGGGACGGCATCTTTTTTTTACCCACGGCGTCCACCGTCGCCGCCTGGCAGGATGCCTGGGTGTCCTTTGCCCTGGCCACCGTAGCCGGCCTGGGATTCGCCTGGCTGGCAGTCACCCTGGGGAACAGGTTTCCCGGGCAAACTATAATCGAGTACAGCCGGACCATCGCCGGGCCGTTTTTGGGCAGCCTGCTCGGCCTGCTCTACGTGACTTATTTCTTTATAACCACCAGCTACATGACCCGTGAATTCGGGGAATTCCTGGTTACCACCGTAATGCCCGAAACCCCGATCACGGTTTTCATGATCGTGCTGATGTTATTATGCGTGTATGCGCTGAAAGAGGGCCTGGAAGTGCTGGGCCGGATGGGCGGTTTTTTGTTTCCCGTCTACCTGTTCTTTTTTGTCTTTACCATCGCCTTCGTCCTCCCCGGGGTGTCTCTGGATAACCTGTCGCCGGTGCTGGAGAACCCGCCCGGAAAGATCGTGAAGGGAATGTTTCCCCCGGCCGCCTGGGTGGCCGAGGTCTCGGCCATGCTGGTGCTCCTCCCCTACGTGAACAACAAATCCCATGCCCTCAAGTGGAGCATGATCGGGGTGCTGGCGGGGGACGGGCTGATGACCATCGTGCAGGTGGCCTTACTTGCTACCTTCGGTCCGGCCCTTGTCGCCCATTTCCAGTTCCCCTTTTATTCGTTGAGCAGGTACGTAGAAGTCGCCATGTTCATCGAGCGGCTGGAGGCTTTCGCCATGGGCTTCTGGGTACTGGGGGACGTGATACGCACGTCGGTATTCTTTTTCGTCGCCTCCACCGGCCTTGCCCGATGGCTGGGACTTAGCGATTACCGCCCGCTGCTCCTGCCCATGGCGGTAATCATCGTCCCCATGGGCATCCTCCAGTTTGACAGCATTGTCGAGATTCATACCTATGGCGGGGGCCTGTATACCCTGTACGCCCTGAGTATAAAAATAGGTATCCCGCTGCTGCTGCTGGTCTTGTCATCAATCACAGGCGCCCGGAAGGGAAGCCAGGAAGCACACAGATGAATACTTTCAGCACGCCAGGAAAAACTTAGATATATTTGGCATGCGACTGGCACTGAAGGGGTTGAAGGCATTGTTTCCGAGGATCTACCAGCGGGTTAAAAAGTTCGTCCGCCGTCATACCCGGCCCAACCTGGGTGAAAGCGCCGAGCCGGTGGAGCGCCACCCCCTTTCCATGAGCATCGAGGAAAACATCAAGGAGCTCCGCTCTATATTCGACCGGTGCAGCGACGTGGTGATGCGGGAACTGAAGCTCAGCGCCGGGGAGCCTATCAAGGCCTTTTTAATGTACGTGGACGGGCTGTCGGAAAAGGCCATGATCAGCGACCACATGATGCGCGCCTTACAGATAAATCCCGCCCTAGTGCCCCAGGGTCAGCAGTTGACCAAAGCCAATGCCCTTAATATAGTAAAGGACCACCTCCTCTGCATGGCTGAGGTGAAAACCACCGGCGAGATGCTGGAACTGGTGGACTACGTGCTCTCCGGGGACATCGCCCTCCTCATCGACGGTTCGGCCAAGGCCCTGCTCCCCAGCGCCCGGGGGTGGGAGGCCAGGGACGTGGAGGAGCCAGCCACCGAGCCGCTGGTGCGGGGCCCCCGGGACGGTTTTACCGAGAGCCTGCGCACCAACACCACCCTGATCCGGCGGCGCATCAAGACCTCGCGCCTGAAGATGGAGACCATCAAGGTGGGCCTTTTAACCAAGACCGACGTGATCATCGCGTACATCGAGGGGATCGCCAACGACAAGGTGGTGGAGGAGGTCCGCCGCCGCCTGGGACGCATCAACGTCGACGGGATCCTCGAGAGCGGTTACCTGGAAGAATTGATCGAGGACCAGCCGTTTTCCTTCTTCTCTCAAATCAACAGCACCGAGCGGCCGGACAAGGTGGCAGGCAACCTGCTGGAGGGGTACGTGGCCATTATCGTGGACACCACCCCGATGGCCCTCATCGTGCCGGCCACCTTCACCCAGTTCCTCCAGTCCGCTGAGGACTACTACAACCGGTTCCCTTACGCCACCTTCGTCCGGCTGCTGCGGTTTATCGCGCTGAACTTCGCCCTGCTGCTGCCGTCGACGTACATCGCCGTCGTCACCTACCACCAGGAGATGCTCCCCACCCCCCTTCTCATCTCCATCGCCAGCCAGCGGGAGGGGGTGCCCTTCCCCGCCTTCGTGGAGGCGCTGTTGATGGAATCGGTGTTCGAGATCTTAAGGGAGGCGGGCATCCGCCTGCCACGGCCCATCGGCCAGGCGGTAAGCATCGTGGGGGCGCTGGTCGTCGGGGAGGCGGCGGTCAACGCCGGCCTGGTGTCCCCGGCCATGGTGATGGTGGTGTCCCTTACCGCCATCTCCTCCTTCACTATCCCAACCGTCAGCGGTTCCTACGCCATCCGGCTGCTGCGGTTCCCCATCATGTTCCTGGCGGCCGCCTTCGGCCTGTTCGGCATCATGGCGGGGTTGATGGGCATCCTCATCCACCTCTCTTCCCTCCGGTCCTTCGGGGTACCCTACCTGTCGCCCCTGGCTCCCGTAAGCTTCCGGGACCTAAAGGACAGCTTTATCCGGGCGCCGTGGTGGGCGATGTTCACCCGCCCGCGGCTCACAGGCTACAAGGAGCCCCAGCGCCAGGAATACGGGCAGGAACCCGGGCCCCGCCACCGGGGCGACGATACCGCCCACCGGAAGGGGAAGAAGGGAGGGCCAAGCGGTGCTTGAAAGAGGCAAGGTCACCAACCGGCAGGCTGCATTTTTACTTATGTTCACGACAGTGATCGCCACCGCGGTGCTGTTCGTGCCGGCCATCACCGCCGCCGCCGCCAAGCAGGACGGGTGGCTTTCCCTGCTGGTGGTGGCCACCACCTACGGCCTGGTGGTGGCCCTGGTGATCGTCAAGCTGGGCTTGCGCTTCCCTGACAAGACCCTGGTGGAGTACGCCCCGCTGGTCCTGGGGCCTTTCCTCGGGAAACTGGTGGGGGCGGGGTACATTTTTTGGTTTGTCCACGTTAACGCCATCATCGTCCGGGAGTTCGGCGACTTCCTGCTCAGCGCCTTCCTGCCGGAGACGCCGCTGATGGCCTTCAATATCATATTGCTTCTACTTGCGGCCCTGGCGGTAAAAAGCGGCCTGGAGGTCATCTGCCGGGCCAACGAGTTTATCATTCCCCTCTTCTTCCTGTCATTGGCTGCCATTGTAGCGCTGGTGGCCCATAACGCGGACTTCTCCAACCTGCTGCCGCTGCTGGAGAAAGGGTTCAAGCCGGTGCTGCGGGGAGGGCTGGCGCCCTCCGGCTGGCGGGGGGAGATCGTGGTCATGATGATGATCCTACCGTACATCAACTACCCGGACAAAACCGGAAGGTACCTGGCGGCGTCGGTGGTGTTGATTGGAGTGGTACTCTCGCTGGCTACCGTGATGACAACGGCAGTGATGGGGGGGCTGACCGAACACCTGACCTTTCCCTTCTTTTCCCTGGCCCGGTACATTGCTGTCGCCCGCTTCCTGGAACGCATGGAGGTCCTCATCCTGGTGATGTGGGTGGCGGGGGTGACCATCAAGGTGGCGGTCTTCTACTACGCCGCCGCCCTGGGGGCCGGGCAGTTGTTGGGCTTAAGGGACTACCGGCCGGTGGTGCTGCCTATCGGGGTAATCCTCGCGGCCTGGTCCCACGGCCTGTATGAAGATGCCAGGGAACTGGTGGTGTGGCTGGCCACCATCTGGCCGCCCTACGCCTACACCTTTGAACTGATCATCCCTTCCCTGTTACTGCTGGTAGCGGTGCTGCGAAAGAAAGGGGGAGCCCATGTTGGCCGGTAAGCGGGTAATGGCGCTGCTGGTAGTCCTGGCCTTACTGGCGACCCAGAGCGGCTGCTGGAGCCGTAAGGAGGTCGAGGACCTGGCCATCGGCAGCGCCCTGGGGATCGACAGGGTGGAAGTAGAGGGCCGGCCCAAGTGGCGGGTGGCTATCCAGATCGTGCGCCCGGGGGAAATGGGCGCCGGGGGCGGGCAGCAGGGAGGGGGCGGGGCAGGCGGTAAGCCCGTCTGGCTGGCCTCGGCCCTGGGTGATACCCTCGAAGACGCGATCACCAACATGAAAACCCGCAGCCCGAGGCAGTTGTTCCTGGCCCACGCCAACCTGGTTGTGCTGGGCGAACGCGTGGCCCGGGAAGGAGTCCACGAGGTGGTCGACATCATTTTGAGGGAGCGCGACCTCCGCCTGCGGGTGTGGGTGCTGGTGGCCAAAGGGGAAGCGTTGGATATCCTGCGGGCGGAACCGGAACTGGAAAAACTGCCCTCGGAAGAGATGATGGGGATCATCACCAACACCCAGCCCAAAGTGAGCAAGGCCTTGGTGGTCGATACAAAGGACTTTATCAACCAGCTCGCGGCCCCGGGACGGGACCCGGTGGCCTCCAAGGTGCAGGTGTTCACCCCTATGGAGGAACGGCCCACGGGCGGCGGGGAGCCCCAGGCCCCCCGGGGGATGGAAAAAGAGGTTAAACCGGTGGTGCGCCTCACCGGCGCGGCGGTGTTCCGGGGTGACCGCCTGACGGGGTGGATGGGCGACCGGGAGACCAAGGGCTACCTTTATGTGATCAACAAGGCCGAGGGGGGGATCATTCCAGTCAGGATCCACGGGCACCAGGAAAAAGACATCTCCTTCATGATGACCAGGTCCAAAAGCAAGATTACCCCGGAGGTCCGGGACGGCAGGATCGCCTTCGCCGTTGAAATCAAGGCCGAGGGCGACCTGGGGGAACACCAGGAGACCCATCAGATAGCCAAGCCCGGCACCATCAAGTCCCTGGAGAAAGACGTGACGCAGGAGATAAAGAAGATGGTGGAAGAAAGCATCAGAATGGCCCAGCAAGACTTCGGGGCGGACATCTTCGGCTTCGGAGAGCGCCTGCACAAGAAATATCCTAAGGTGTGGAAGGAAATTGAAAAGGACTGGCGGGACATCTACCCCGCCGTGGAGGTAACCGTCAGCGTGGAGGCCAAGATCCGCCGCACAGGCATGATCGGCGACTCCCCGGTGATAAAATAGTCGTCAGTCGTTGGGAAGAGGTCGTCAAATCAGTCGGCAGTCCTCGGGCAGCAGTCGTCGGGAGAGAACCAGAAGCGGTACTATATCCTGCTACCTGCTACCAGACGACCGACGACCGAATTCGCGGGGCAAACTTGATGAAAGCGCCAGGGGAAAAGGAGGGTAAATGAGTGCTGCTGTTACTCTTGTTGGTTTTTGGGGGGATTATCGCCCTGGAGGTGCCGGGGCTGGTGCGAAAACAGATGTGGGGTGAACTGGCGGCCTTCGGGTTTCTGCTGGCCCTGGGGATGGTGCTGAGCGTGGCCGAGGTGCTGGACATCCCCCTGCCCAACCCCACCAAGTTCATCGAAGCGGTGTTCAAGCCGGTGGCCGACGCCATCGACAAGGCGCTGATGGTGAAATAACAGCCATGTCTCATGAAGTGCCTTTGCGGGTAAGGGCTACCAGCAATGTGCCAGTTTCGAGTTTGATGCGGCCGGTGGGAGCGACCAGTTCGTTGCTGATTCCGGTCGTCTCCCCCATTCTGAGTGTCGCCTTGGAAAGGGGGTAGTAAAAGCCCTCCAGGTCGATGCCTTTGACGGTCGGGGTAAGCGGCAGTAGAGATACGGTGTCTCCGGTCTCTCCCATAACAGCAAAGGAGGCCGGGCCGGTTACCACCTGCGCCTCGTGGTTCTCGTCTACCAGCCGGACGCGGATTCCGCGAGAGGACCACGGGATCAGGAGGAGGATGTTGGCCAGGGTATGATCCAGCCTGTCACCCAGCGCACCCAACAGTAATATTTCTCCGGCTCCCCGGAGAACCGCCTCTTCCAGGGCCAACTGGGTGTCCGTCTTGTCCTTTTCGCGGGGAAAGGCGCGGAACTCGCACCCTTTCGATCGCAAGGAGTCCTCTACCCTGGGGTCGATGGAATCCATGTCTCCGATGACCAGGTGGGGAACCACCCCCAGCTTGACGGCATGGTTGGCGCCTCCGTCAGCGCAGATTATGTAGTCCCCCGGTTGTAGTACTTTCGCGTGCCACTGGTAATCAACCATTTTACCCCCGGCGATGATCACAAAACGCCTCATTAACCTGCTCCTTTTCCCGGAAATGAAACAACCTGTTATTTATGTTCTCTTTGCACCAGGATATCTCCTTCAAATTTTTCCCCTGTTCCCCTGCCAAATCCCAGATACACAAAACCTTCTTTTTGAACCTCCGGCGGGTCGAGGGCATTGCGCCCGTCGACCAGAACGCGCCGGTTCATCACCGCGGCCATGGAGGCCAGGGGAAGGTGGGTAAATTCCTCCCACTCGGTCACCAGGACCAGCGCGTCACAGCCTTCTGCCAGGCTGATGACGTCTTCGGCGTACTCAATTTCCAGGTCGGGGTACAAAGTGCGGCAATTGTTCATGGTCACCGGGTCGTAGGCCTTAACGCGGGCGCCCATGGACAGGAGCCTCCGGGCGATGTCCAGGGCAGGCGCGTCCCGCAGGTCATCGGTGTTGGGTTTGAAGGCCAACCCCAACAGCCCGATGGTGCAACCCCGCACGCCTTTCAGCGCGTGCTGCAGCTTTTCCACCGCCCGGAGACGCTGGCGGCGGTTGACCTCCACGGCGCCCCGCAATACCGGCAGGTCGCAGGCGAACTCGCTGCCCATATTTAACAGGGCCGCGGTGTCTTTACCGAAGCAGCTTCCGCCCCAACCGATCCCCGCCCGGAGAAAGTGCTGGCCGATGCGGTGATCAAGCCCGATGGCCCGGGCCACCGCCGTGACATCAGCGCCGGTGTAATCGCAGAGCCCCGCGATTTCGTTGATAAAACCGATTTTGGTAACCAGGAAGGCGTTGGCGGCGTACTTGATCATCTCGGCGGTAGTGATGTCAGAGGTAATCAGCGCAGGAAACCCGTAACCGCCGGGGCGGGGACAAAACGGCGGCGGGACAAACTCCTGTTCCAGCACCGGCCGGTACAGCGCCGCCAAGGTCTCGGCAGCCGCCCTCTCTTCTACTCCTATCACGATGCGGTCAGGGTAGAGCATGTCCTGGACCGCCGAGCCTTCCCTGAGGAACTCGGGATTGGAGGCAACGGCAAAAGACGTGCTCCCCTTCCTGCCGGAGGCTTTTCGCAGGAGGTCCTTTACCATTTTCCCCGTACCGGCGGGTACGGTAGACTTAACAGCCACCACCCGGAACCTGTCGCCGGTCAGGTTTTTTCCTATCTTATCTGCCGCTTCCCGCACCTGGGACAGTTCTACTCTGCCGTCAGGCAGGGAAGGGGTACCCACCGCCAGGATGACGACGTCAGCCTGCTCCAGGTCAGTTTCGCCGCTCGTAGTAAAGGCAATGTTGCCGGCAGCAAGCCGTAACAGCTTATCCAACCCCGGCTCGAAGATACCCGTCTCCCCGCGCTTCATCGCCTCAATTTTACAAGTATTCTGGTCAATACAGGTGATCCGGTGGCCCAAAAAAGCCAGGCAAGCGCCGGTGGTCAGCCCCACGTAGCCGCTGCCTACAACACATACTCGGAAGGACTTTTGAGCCGGGTTTACACTAGTCAACTGCAAGTCCCCCTTTCTGACCCGCCCCACCCCCTCCACTGTCATGGAAAGTTTTACTTTCCACTACCGGAGAGCCCCCGGTAAATCCGGTCCAGTGTTTCCACTTTGTCCTCTAAAGAAAATAGCGAGACAGCCCTCTGGCGCCCCTGCAGCCCCATTTCCCTGGCCTGAACAGGGTTCTTTAAAAGGGCAAGGATGCGTTCAGCAAACTCCTGGTGATTCTGCGCCGGCGCCAGCCACCCGGTCACGCCGTCTACCACGACTTCTTTCAAGCCTCCCACAGGTGAGGCTACCACCGGCTTTCCCAGCAACATCCCCTCTGCCGCCACCCGGCCAAAAGGTTCAGCAAACACGGACGGCACCGCCAGGACGGCCACATTGGCCATCACCTCTTCTACGCGGTTACAAAATCCTAAAAAGCTCATGGTGTCCTTCAGCCCAAGTTTAACGGCCAACCCCACCAGCTTTTTTTTGTAACCGGTACCCCAGTCATCACCCGCGATGACCAACTTTACCCCGGGTATTCCCCTGACCACCAGGACGGCGATGTGAAGGAGGTGTTCCAGTCCTTTGTGCGGCGCCAGGCTGCCCACATACCCCACCACGGGATGCTGCCCCGGCCCGGCGGAAGGTAGGGGCGGGACTTGAAAGCCGTTATACAACAGGGTTATCTTTGAGGATAACCCCTCTTCGAGAAATGCCCGCTCCACTGCTCTGGAAATCACCAGTACGTGATCCGCGGTATCATGTACAAGGCGCAGCACAGCGCTGCTCCCAGGGTATCGAGGTAAGATCTCCCGCACGTGCCAGACCACCGGTACCCCCATTTTTTTCGCGGTCAGGGCTTCCACGGGGTTGACAATGCTGTTCACGTGCACCACCGACGGCTTCACCTGCTGGATCGCCCGTCGAAAACCGTCCTCAGCGCCGCGTTTTCCAGCAGCCAGGTACGCCTCTCCGGCAGCCCCGCTGGAGGGATGGAGAAAGCCCCAAACAGGCTTGCCGGCGATCTGCACGGGAATACCTTTACTCCGCAAGGCGGCGCTCAACATGCCTTCGTTGGGGCAGGCCACGACGGGCTGGTACTTACCAGAAATTCCCTCTACCATGGACAGAAGGCTCTTGCATGCGCCTCCAAGAGTGGACGGGTAAGCGATGTGAGCGACAAAGAGGATGCGTCCCGCCACCCCGATACCCCCAGTCTGGTGTTTAACAGGTCACCCAGTTTAAATCAGAACCCTGGTTTATTGTATGGATTGGGACAAAAATTGGTGCGCAAGAGACTTGTTTCCATGTAGTGAAGGAATTTGGCATGTGAAGGAGTACTTGGCTTGGCTTCGTTTGAGTCCTTTTGGTGCTTCCATATTGTGCTGCCGGAGCGGGGACCCACCATGCTCGACCGGAAAACCATACAGCAATCACCATTTAAGTTTCAACTACATAGGATGATAGTGGGATTACAGCCTGGGGATTCCTTTCCCGGGTAATGATATGGCATCCTTTTTAAACTTCCTCTGGCGGAGCAGCGTTGCCGGCAGCTTTCGGCCTGGATGACATACATGTCATGTAACCCGTCTAACTTTAGTTTTATGTTTCCCTTTTGGCGGGAAGAGGGGGATCCCCTCCCAGCGGTAAGGTATTCCTTGGCAATTCTCGGGCTCCGGTACTGGCCCGATTTAAAATAGATTACAAACAAATAGAAAATGATCGGCGCTGGCGCCGGGAGCAGCTAAGGACTACCTCCCGCTGGCGGGGAATTGCTGTTCCCTTTGAGATACAGGCGTGCGAAATAAGCGTACCCTTGTGCAAAACTTTGGTATGTCCACTCCAGGGATTTTTCAGGTTTCTGTTTTGTGGGAAAAGGTGTTTGATGGTATGCGTCAGGCCGGTTCCGGTTGGGCTATCGCATGACTGAATCTTGCGCATAGTTATCTGGCGGACAAGCCCCCAAAAGCTTACCCGGTAAAGGGATGTTAATAAAAAAAGCCCATAGCCGGGCTTTAAGGAGAATGCCGGATAGGTTTCAGATACAGTAGTCCAGTACGTTTTCCGGTTTGAGCCGCAGTTCGCTGTAAACCTGGTCCCGTACCCGCAGGAAGTCAGGGTGGGTGCGGTCCCGGGGCCGGCCCATGGGAACCGGGACAATGCTCTTGATGCGGCCGGGGTGCGGGGTCATCACCGCGATGCGGTCGGCCAGGTAGACGGCCTCTTCAATGTCGTGGGTGACGAAGACGATGGTCTTGCCCTTGTCCCGCCAGATGCGGGAGATTTCCTCCTGCAAACGGAAGCGGGTGATGGCGTCCAGGGCGCCCAGGGGTTCGTCCATGAAAAGGATGTCCGGATCCACTGCCAGCGCCCTGGCCAGCGCCACCCGCTGCTGCATGCCGCCGGAAAGCTCGTGGGGGTGGTTGTGGACGAACCTGTCCAGTCCTACCATCGAGACATATTCCATGGCCCGGCTCCGCCTTTCTCTCCGGGGCACCCCCTGGACCTCCAACCCGTATTCCACGTTTCCCAGTACGCTGCGCCAGGGAAAGAGTCCATAGTTTTGAAAGAGGGTCAGGTACCTGGGGTCAGGACCGGCCACCGGCTTGCCGTCAATCAACACCTCTCCCCGGCTGGGACGGACAAACCCGGCCATGATGTGCAGCAAGGTACTCTTCCCGCAGCCGCTGGGGCCCAGCAGGCACATGAATTCGCCCTCCCGGACCTGCAGATCCATACCTGCCAGGGCATGGACGTGTTCCCCCTGCCGGTTGCGGTAGGTCTTTTGTAAGTTAGATACCAGGATTTTGACAATACCGGTTTCCTTCATGCCTGTTCACCTGCCTGGTAGCGGGACCCGAGGCCCCACCTGGTGTTGAGTTTTCTCTCCAGGTACCCAATTAGCCGGTCGATGCAAAGGCCCAGAACTCCGATCACCAGCATGCCCACGATGACCAGTTCAGTGCGCAGTTGGTTCCTGGCATCCACGATGAGGAAGCCCAGGCCTGAACGGACCCCCATCATCTCTCCGGCCACCAGGAAAACCCAGGCGGAACCCAGCGCGATGTGCAGCCCGATGGTAATATAGGGAAACGCCGCCGGGATTACCACCTTCCGCAGGATATCCCGCTCCGGTGTACCGAAGTTTTGGGCTACCTTGAGGTATACCGGGTCTACGTTTTTTACCGCCGCCACCGTGGACAGCAGGATGGGATAGAAAGCGGCGATAAAGATAATTACTATGGCCGGCGCGTCCCCGGTGCCAAACCACAGGCCGATCAGGGGGAACCAGGCGATGGGCGAGATGGGCCGCAACACCTGGACCAGAGGGTCGAAGGCCGTCCACAAACGCCCGTACCAACCGAAAACCAATCCCAGGGGTATCGCCAGCAAGGCCGCCGACAGGTAGCCGGCGAGGAACCGGAACAGGCTGACCAGGATGTATGTCCCCAGTTCCCCGGTACTGGCGGTTTCCAACATTCCCCCGGCGACCCGGAGGGGCGGCGGAAACAGGTAGGGTTCATAAATCCCCAGGGAGGCCACCAGTTGCCAGAGCCCGATCAGCCCGGCAAAAGCGACCAGGGGCAGGATGATTTTCTCTGCAGCCAGTCTCATCCTATTTCACCTTTTGATAAGCCTTGATAGCGTAAGCCGGGTTCACCAGGTTCTGGATGTCCACCTGGCTCCCCAGCAGGGTACCCGCTTTGCCGTTCCAGGGCAGTTCCAGGAGGTAATCCTGGAGGCGGTTGAATTCTTCCGCCTTGGGTGTCAGGTTGCTGTAATCGATCCACTCCAGGGACATCTCCCACAGTTCCGGCTTGATCTTCATGTATTGCTGCGCGATGCCGATGGCTTCCGGCTGTTTCTCCTGGATAAACCGGCCCGCTTTTGCCAGGCTGTCCACCAGTTCCTGTACCGCTGCGCCGTTCTGCTCAGTAAACTTGGGGTTAATTACCAGTCCGCAGCAGATCCAGCCCGGCCAGATTTCCTGAGCCCTGAGCAGGACCTTCCCCTGCCCGCCCGCCACCGCCTGGGCGCCGAAGGGCTCAGCCACTATGTATCCTGCCACCTCGCCCCTGGCCAGAGCCGCCGGCATGTCGGGCGGCGCCATCTCCAGCTTGTCAACTTCTTCGTAGTTAATGCCTTTGTCCTTTAACGCCTTGTATAACAAAATGTTATGGCCGGAGAGCCGGTGGGGTATAGCCACCGTCTTTCCCTTCAGGTCTTCCAGTTTCTCTATGCCGTTGGCTGTTACCAGCACGTCTCCGTTGGTATGGCTCAAGGCCACTACCTGGGTGGGGATGCCCCGCTGCTGGCTGACCATGGCCAGTTCAAACATGGTGATGGCCGCCTGTACCTTGCCGCCGTTCAAGGCATCGGTGAGTTCCGGCCAGGAGCTGAACGGCACCAGCTCCAGGCTGAAGTTCCGGTAAGCGGCCCCGTCCAGCTTGTCCGCCACCACCAGGGGCAGGGAGTGGGTGATAGGCAGGTACCCTACCTTGATCACCGGCTGGTCACCGGACGGTTTTCCTGCCTCCCCGGCCGGTTTTCCCCCGCACCCCGCAAGAACCAGCGCCAGGACCAGGGTGATTAGCCCGAGTAAAACAAGTCTTCCCTTCATCGTATAGTTCCTCCTCTAGGGATACCTTGATGCAAAACAAGCTGTTTCAGAACCACCCCAGGGCCTTCCGCTGGCGGTGGATGTGCATGCGGATGGTCTGGGCGGCCAGTTGGGGATAGGGTTCGGTGAATACCTTCGCCCCCACCTTCTGGTACAGCCCGTCGCCGGCGAAGAAGTCGACAATATCGTTGCTGCCCCGCTCCAGGTCGTCGCCGGAAACCGCCCCTTCCTTCAGTTTAGGGACCGGTACAGGTATGGGCGCCGGGAACCCGACCAGATTGCTGACACCGTGGGCCAGGAAGGTGACCCCCTGCCCCACCGTCTTTTCGTTGCCTGGTTCCGGCCCCACGAACATGAAAGGCATCTCCTTCAATGGCCGTCCTGCCGCCTCGGCCAGGGTGATAAACAGCCTCAGGGTGCGGGTGTTGTCCACGCAACCGCCCACCGCCAGCACCGGCGGGATACCCAGGTCCTCGCATACCTGGCGCAGCCCCGGCGCCGCCTTGGCCGCCGCTTCGGGAGCGCACAGGCCCGCGTTCAGCAAGGCGTGGGAGCAGCAGCCGGTGGTGGTGACCAGGATGCCGGACTCGATCAGCCTCTTGACAATGGTAACGTGGTTGTATTCATAGGGTACCTTGGGAGTATTGCAGCCCACCACTGTGGCAATACCCTTGATGGACCCCTCCTTGATGAGTTGCAACAGCCGGTCAGCGCCACCGAAGGTCTCCAGGATGGCCTCGTAGCTCCACCCTCCCATGGCGCTGGTAACCACCTCGGGAATATGAACTTTGGAGCGGTCCCGGCGGGCAAAGGCCTCCACCGCCAGGCGCGCCACCCGGAGGGCATCCTCCTCCAGGGTCTCCGGTTTTTCCGGGTCAAAGGGGATGTGGGTGGCCCCCGGAATGCGGTTGGAGTTGCAGGTGGTGATGACCTCCGTGCCAAAGCAGTCCGCCACTGTCTTGATGCCCGGAATGACGCACTGCATGTCCGCCACCAGCGCATCTACCGCCCCGGTGCCCAGGGCCAGCTCCTGGCCCAGGATGTTGGTAACGGTAGGAATACCATACCGGGCCAACAACTCGTCTCCGGTGCAGCACATGCCCGCCACCACGATGCCTTTCGCCCCGGCTTCCCGTACCAGTTCCCGGATTTCCGGGGAATTGATCTTTTCGATAACCTTTTCCGCCATCACCGGGGAGTGGCCGTGCATCAGGATGTTCACATGGTCTTCCCTCATTACCCCGTAGTTGACCAGGGCGGTCTTGGGTCTGGGAACGCCGTAAAGGATTTCGGTGGCCATAGACGAAGCGAAGAGGCTACTGTAACAGTATGCCAGGGCTGACCGCAGTTCCTGCGCCGCCAGGGCCGTCCAGTCGCTGCAGCCCCCCAGGGTGGTCATGTGCAGCGTTTCCATTACCTCGTATGTAGCGGACCTTGGCAGCACGCCCAGGCGGGACCACAGTTCCTTTCTTTCTTCCGGCGCGTAGGCCTCCAGCATGCGCATGGGCCGGTCGGCCAGGCGGCCCAGGTCCTCCAGGAGTACCAGGGCTACCTCCCTGGCCACCTCCCGGAAAGACTTCCCGGTGGCCACCAGTCCAAATTTCTCCGCCAGCTCCCACACCCTGGTTTCACCCAGCAAGGGAATATCGGCTTTCCCTTCCGCCGCCGCGATAATGGCCATGATCACCTCGTGGGCGTGGCGGCCGTGGCCGGATAGGCCCGCCACCAGGGCGCGGACGATGTTGCTCATCACCACCGTGTTCAGGTCGCGCCCGCAGATGCCCCGGGGGCTCTTGGGGCCAATACGGCAGGGGCCCCACTGGCACATGCGGCAGCACAGCCCCCTGAGGCCAAACCCGCACTGGGGCTGTTGGGCCTCAAACCGGTCCAGGGCGGTCTCGATGCCCAGTTCTTCCAGGCGGCCGATCATTTCTTTGGTCGCCGGATTGGGTGTATGCTTCCGCACGTCCTCCTTACCCGGCATTTCCGCGTTAAGGTATGGGTAAAGATATTTATAGGTCATCTTGTTTCTCCCAGCCCTTCACCCTGTATTGGTGGTTCGACAAAAAGGAATGCTTACCGCTAGGCGGGGATTTATCAAAGTCCCTGGAACAGGATGGTGGAAAGGTACCTTTCACCGGTGTCGGGCAGCACCACCACCACCCGCTTGCCGGCGTTTTCCGGCCGCGCCGCTAGAGCCAGCGCGGCGTGGGCCGCGGCTCCCGAGGAGATCCCCACAAAGATGCCCTCTTCCCGGGCCAGCCTGCGGGCGGCCTGGACCGCCTCCTGGTCGGTTACCTGGATAATCTCGTCCAAAACATTCACGTTAAGGATCTCAGGCACAAAACCGGCGCCAATGCCCTGAATCTTGTGCGGCCCGGGCAGTCCTCCGGAAAGGACCGGGGAGTCGGCGGGTTCCACCGCCACCACCAGCAAATGGGGGTTGCGTTCTTTCAGCACTTCCCCCACCCCGGTAATGGTCCCGCCTGTGCCCACACCGGCGACAAAAACGTCAATCCGGCCTTCAGCATCCGACCAGATCTCTTCAGCAGTGGTCAGGCGGTGGATTTCGGGGTTGGCCGGGTTCACGAACTGCTGGGGGATAAAGGAATTGGGGTTTTCCGCCGCCAGTTCCTCCGCCTTGCGGATGGCCCCCTTCATGCCCTCCGCCCCGGGGGTCAGGACCAGTTCCGCCCCGTAGATCTTGAGCAGGTTGCGCCGCTCCACGCTCATGGTCTCCGGCATGGTCAGGATCAGCCGGTAACCCCTGGCGGCGGCGATCATGGCCAGCCCGATACCCGTGTTGCCGCTAGTGGGTTCAATGATCATGGTATCTTTGTTCAAAAAACCCTGCTCCTCCGCCGCGTTTAACATGCTGAGGGCAATCCTGTCCTTGACGCTGCCACCCGGGTTGAACATCTCCAGCTTGGCCAGCACCTCGACCCCCTCTCCTGCCACCTTGTTGAGTTTTACCAGAGGGGTCTTTCCGATTAATCGCGTCACGTCCTGATATGCGCCTGCCACAATATTCGCCTCCTCAATATACTTCAATTCCAATCGATTTGCTTGTATTTTAGAGGAAAAGCATCCATCTTGTCAATAGGCAAATCGCCGGTGGTCATGGCCGTCAGAAATAAAAAATGCACCGGTTAATCCATCGGTTACCCATTATGGTTGAATGATCCGGAATCACCTTGACTCGCAAGTGGCCAGTGGAAAACTTTTGGATCAATTTCTCAAAGGGGATTGAAAATGCCCGCCGAGAGGTTATAATAAAAGAGGGGAAGGTGTTGACGCACCCTCCCCCGCCGGGCAATGCGACCCGGAGTTGATTGGCTCCTGGTGAGGCTATTTACGCCGGGAAGAAGGACGTTTGCGGGAACGTCCCTCTTCTTTTTTCGCCCCGTTACCGGAACGCCGGATCAAAGCTACAATCACTTGGAAGACTCCAGAGATAACCGCCGCAATGATTTGCGTCATAGCCCACCACCTCCTCTCCCCCAAGAACACCCGGTTGCCCCGCATAACCCCGGGCTGCGCATTACCCTACGCGAGAGAGAGGAGGAAGTCGAAGGAAATAAATTCCTAAATTTATTATAGCATGTTCCTGGGCAACCCGCTAGGGAAAATTCAATATGGATGTGGTACGTTCAGAAAAGCGCCCTTTTTTCGGGGCGCTTCCAGCTTGGCTAGAATTCTCGCGGCTTGCAGATGATCTCCTTGACTTTGGTGTCAAAGAACTTGTTGGAGTGGGCCGGCAGGATTACCGCCGCGGTATCGGCCCCCGCGCCGGTCCCACCAATAGCCACTATCTCTTCCCCGTGGGGGATCATTCCGGCATCCAGGGCCATCCCGGCTACCTCCACGCAGACCTTGAGGCCCTGGCCCAGCATGCGCAGGCTGGCGGCGACGATCTCCGCCGGGTACAGTCCCCCGAACTTATTCCTCACCGCCCGGTCCAACCCGGCCATCAGGTGAGTGGTGGTTAAAACCCTGACGCCCGCCTCCGACAGGCGTTTTCTCGTCTCAACAGGCATTTCGTCTTCCCCCGGTCCGGCGTACCCCACGTGATGGGTCACACACACCACCTGCAGCCCCTTGTCCAGGCACAACTCCGCCGTTTTGCCCGTGTTGGAAGCCACCACCACGTACCGGATACCCAACTCTTTAGCCCGCTGGATGGCCAGTTCTACCGTCTGTTCCGTATTTGCCCTGCCTGCCTTTTCCCAGTACATTCCTCCGACCGCCTCCTGTGAATAGTCTTTTTAGCCATGTCTTGAACTGGATCAGGGGGTAAACGAGGTAGGCGTCAGCCACCAGTTCGGCCCGGACAAAGGGTCCCAAGATCCAGTGGCGCAGCCACATGTGCAGGATGATGCCGCGGTGGGTCGGTGGGCAGCCCTTGATCCGGCTCACCCGGCCCCTCAGCTTGCCGCTTTCACAGGCGCAGCGCCCTACAGCCAGAACATTCCCCTCGACGACCTTACCCGGTTCCCCGATTACCACCTGTAAAGGGGGAAACCGGTCGATCTTGTGGGGCTGCCGGTCTTTGATCATGTAAAGCCAGTCCAAAAACACCCCGTGGCACCCACCGGCGCAATAGGGCTGGCCGCTGGTAATCCTCATGGGCGAAGGGAAGTCGTGTACCAGGATAGGTTCAGCCTGGATTAACTCCCTTACCACCGTCCCGGCCTCTTCGAGGGTGACATCGCCAGTCAACTCTACCGCGTCTATCCCTGGCGGGCCGTACCCCCGAGAGAGAGCCTCCTGCAGGTGTCCCACTTTCCCCGGGTCCAAGCCCAATATGGTAGCAGCTACCAGGTCATGGGCCACGGGATCGGTAGCCATGATAATCAACCCCAGGTGATACCCCCCCTGGGTCATCTGGTTACCCCCCGCCGCGATTTCCACTGCGTCCGTGACAATCAGGCGGGGGCAGGCCGCTTCGAGGATATCCACAATTTTAGCATCCAGTTGATGGTGGTGCCCCTGCATCCGCTCCCGGTCGGTGATACTCCCCATGTTGAGTTTAAGGGCAGCCGTTACCCCTCCCGAGAGGACATTGGTCTTTAACTTGGGCATGAAGACCAGATAATCGCTATGAACCATGGTCCTGCTGAGCCGCAGAGACCGGTGCACCTTTCCCTTCTCGAGGGTTACCGGCGCCAGGTAGTCTTCTTCCACCGGTTGGAGTTTGACCCCCAACCGCCGTGACAGCCCATAGTACCCGGCCCGGCGGAACATCACCCTGGTAGGAACTCCCACGCCGCACTTTTCCACCAGAGTGATGCGCATGCCAGCCGAACGCTGGCGGAGGCAGCGGACCAGCCCCTCGACTACCTCGGGACGGGTATAGCCATTCCTGCCATGGACGGGATGGGCAAAGACCAGGTTGGGTTTGATGACGATGTTTTCCCCGGCAACCACTACCCCCAGTTCATCCAAGCCCCGGGCAATGACTCCCTGTATCTCCTGGACGTCATAGGTTTGACAACGCCCCAGGAACACCTTGAACTCCCTCTGCGCCCCCGGTGCCTCGTGCCCCATACCCTTCCCTCCCGACTAGCATCACGGATTTGTTCAAGGCCAAGTTTGTGTTACTGTTCCGGATCCGGGAACTCCTTCATGGGGATTGGGCCTCTGGACACCGCAATGACTCCGGTCCTGGCGATCTCAATGATGCCGTGATCCCGCATCACCTCGCACAGGGCGTCAATTTTCTCTACCTCACCGGTGGCCTCGATCACCATGGTTTCCCGGGTGACATCGACAATCCGCGCGCGGAAGATGTTGACAATGTCAACTATCTCCGTCCGGCGCTCCGGAGAAGCCTTGACCTTGATCAAGGCCATGTCCCTGGAGATGGATGGAACAGAGGTGAGGTCAACCACCTTGATCACGTCCACCAATTTGTCCAGCTGCTGCATGACCTGCCCGATCATGTCCTCGTCACAGTCAACCTCCAGGGTGATCCGGGTGACCTGCGGGTCCTCGGTATAGCCGGCGGCAATGCTTTTGATATTGTACCTGCGCCGGCTGATCAGGCCCGCCACGTGCGACAGCACCGTCGGCCTGTCTACCACCAGTAGTGCCAGTGTATACCTCATGTGCTTCAAACCTCCTACCGATGCCCCGGCATCAAAGAATTGAAGGAATACTTATGGTTAGTATATCACGGCCTAATTGGTTGTGCCAGACTTTATCACCCACATTTCCCCGGCGAGTAAACCAAAGTAAATAGCCCGATACAATCGGGCCGCTACAAGCAGATATCACCGGCTACTTTTCGTATACCACAACCCCTTCTCGGACTATTTCATCCAGCAGATCGCTGTCTGCCGCCAGGTTCATGTGCACCTCTTCCTCGGTCAGGACGACCGGGTTGATGGCGGGCCCGTCCCCAAACAGCCGGCGGATCCTCTCCACCCGTTCATCATATTCCTCATTGGTTTCTTTCAATATTAACAGGTCGATAGGCTCGCCGGTATGGAAATCACCCCGGGCATACGGCCCGAAGATGATAATCCGCTCCGGGTCATACCCTGATACGATAGTTTCAATGGCTTGATGAAAGGTGTCGCCCAGGTCAACTTCTCTCTCCAAACAAGCTTCCCCCCTATCCATAGTTTTTGAAGGTAGCCTTTGCAGGTAAGATGAAGGTTATTCCTTAAGAAACCGGAGCACCCCGCAGGAGTAGGGGGCATCCCCCCTAAAACCCCCGCGGTGAGTCCCGGGTTACTGGTGGTGGTGATGGGCATTGTGGTTGTGTTCATCGTGATGATCATGGGTGCGGTGGGTTGCTTTGGTGACCAGGACCGGCAGCGAGGCGATCAGTTCTGGGCCGCCCCGATCCGCTTCAGCTCTCGCTACCGCCACGTAGAACCCGGGTTGAGACAGGACAAACTCCACTTCTCCTTCCCCGCCCGCGCCGATAGTCACGGGGTGCACCGCGTCCAAAGGCCCCCGGTAGAACAGAGTGACGGCCACGCCGGCGGCGGGTTGGCCCCCCTGTACAGCCCGCAGCCGCAGGCTATCACCTGCCTGCCAGCCTGTCCAGTCCAAAGGGACCAACTCCAGTTCGCTCCCTACGGGAGAAAGGGCGCCGTGCAAGTGGTGTCCCACCGGCAGGATGGCCTTGGCCAGGTGGGTCGATGCCGCTCCTTCCTGCTCTATCAACAGCTGGTAGTAGCCTTCATGTTCAGGGGTAAAAGACAGGGTATGCGACCCGGCACCGTTATCGCGGAGTTCCGGAACCCCCTGTTCTCCCCCGGGGTCCACAAATGTGCCTGTCAGCCGGCCATCATCCCCCGGTTCAGGAGATGTGCGAAAAACCACCTCCACCGGGGTCCCGGTGTGATAGTGAAGTTTGTTGATCTCCCAGTAGCCCAAGCCCTGCAAAGCGGCATGGTTGACGTCAGGCATATTCCCTTCCTCTCCTCTCATCGCTTGTGTTGGACATAATTTCTTTTAACTCCTCCGCCGGGAAGTCCCTTCCCGAAAGGGAGGGGATGAGATGGCGGGAGAATGCTATTCGTGAACTACCCCTTCCTTTCGGAAGGAGCCTCTCGCTTCATCAGCAACCTGCGGTGCTTCAGACGAGCCTGAATTCGGGTGGTCCCCACCCTACTGCGTCCGTCTGACATTCCCATACGGCTTTACGGAATACAGGGCTGCCAGACGCTGTGCGTATTCCGACCCCTTACCTGCAGGTGGACGCTTTACCATATTGTATCACAAAAGGAGTTGCGCGAACAGATGTTTGTACAAATACCTCCTGACACAAGTATGCTCGCACAAAGCCTATCTATGCTGGTTAACGATTCAATATTATAGGTTTGATTATTTTCGCCAATAATTTTACTAGCGGATGAAAAAACAGTCGCGCGTGGTGTGACGTCTAAAAAGTGGCAACGCTCAAAACAAAAGGAAACTGCCGAAAAGAGTCGAATACCAAGAAAGGCATGGTAGAACTAGACTGAAACATTTGAGGGGGAGATGTCGTGCGAAAAATCATTACCTTTGTACTGGTCGTATTGAGCCTATTGATCTTCTTTCCCGGAGCTGTCCTGGCGGGACCGGAACCGCCTCCGATAAATTCCAGAGTAGCAGTGTTGATAGATCCTGGTTCCGGCGAGATTATTTACGCCAGAAACGAAACAGAACGCTGGGCGCCGGCCAGCCTCACCAAGATCATGACCATGTACCTGGCCTTCGAAGACCTGAAGAAGGGCAAGCTTTCTTTGCAGGAGGCGGTAAAGGTCAGCAAGAACGCCTGGCAGACCTACGGTTCCCGCATGTACATCGAGGTAGATAAAGAGGTGACGGTGGCCGACCTGTTGAAAGGCGTCTCCATTGTCTCCGGTAACGACGCCTCCGTTGCTGTCGCGGAACGGATCGGTGGGTCTGTCGAAGGGTTTGCGCAAAGGATGAACCAGAAGGCTCAGGAATTGGGGATGGTAGGAACCAACTTTGTGAATCCTCACGGGCTACCAGACCCTCAGCACTACACTACAGGCATGGATATGGCCATCCTGGCCCGGGAGTACATAAAGTCCTTCCCGCAAGCCCTGGAGTACCATTCCTCCCGGGAGTTCACCTTCAACAACATCTCCCAGCAGAACCGGAATGGGCTTTTGAAGTACCCGGAAATAGACGGATTAAAGACCGGTCATGTTTCCGGCACCTATAACCTGATCGCTACCGGTAAGCGGGATGGCTACCGGCTGATCGCGGTGGTGATGGGAGCTTCGGATGAGCCGGCACGTGAAAAGGACGCCATGGCCCTGTTAGACTTCGGATTTAATAATTACACCGCCTACCAGGTGGGCGAGGCCGGGAAGAATTTCGGCAGGATCCCCGTTTACAAGGGTAAGCGCAAGCGGGTCAACGCGGTGCTTCCTTCGGATCTGGCCGCAACCGTCCTGCGAAATACAGAGGTTAAGGTGTGGGCGGAACTGCCCGAATACCTTGAAGCTCCCGTCGCCAAAGGCCAGCAGGTAGCCCAGGTGGTAATCGAGGCCGGTGGCGAGGTTAAGAGATACCCATTGGTGGCCGAGGAAGATGTCCGCCGGGGGAACTTCCTGAAAGTGTTCTTCCACAGTCTAATCCTTAAACTAAAATAAGATGTTTCCCTGGACACCGGAAACCCGGGCACAAGGCCCGGGTATGCCACTAAAAAGGGAAAGCGCCTGTTAAGACGCTTATGTTCGTTGGAGCGGAAAACGGGATTCTTGAGCGCAGCGAAATCCCCGAAGGGGGGAACCCGCCTCGGCCGTTAGGCCGAGTGTATGCTACTCAAAAAGAAAAAGCGTCCGCTAAGACGCTTATGTTCGTTGGAGCGGAAAACGGGATTCTTGAGCGCAACGAAATCCCCGAAGGGGGGAACCCGCCTCGGCCGTTAGGCCGAGTGTATGCTACTCAAAAAGAAAAAGCGTCCGCTAAGACGCTTATGTTCGTTGGAGCGGAAAACGGGATTCGAACCCGCGACCCTCGGCTTGGGAAGCCGATGCTCTACCACTGAGCTACTTCCGCTTGCTGTTGCAAAGAAAATTATATAATGTGGATAGGCAAAAGTCAAGCACGCCCACTAGGGAATTAACGGCAGGGAACTACTGAAGCTTTACCGCGGTACCGTAGACCATTATTTCCGCCGCGCTGGAAATAACATTGGATGTGCTGAAACGGATGTTGACGATAGCATCGGCGCCAAGAGACTGCGCCTGGGCAACCATCCGCTGGACCGCCTGTCCGCGGGCCTCGTCGAGCATTTCGGTGTATTCTTTGATTTCCCCTCCGACGACCAACCTGAAAACCGCCAAAATGTCTTTGCCCAGGTGCTTGGCCCGGATGGTGCTGCCTCTGACCAATCCCAGCACCTCTGCTATTTCTTTACCAGGGATACTCTCAGTATTTACCAAAATCATCTCTTTCACTCCTTTGTTCTTTTATTCTTTCCAGGATTAACACCGCGAGGATCAGCCCCACACCCAGCAAACCCGCCCCAAATCCAATCTTGATCAGCAACGGTATATCAGATGTTTTAAAGAATTCGAACATCCCAAAACCCGTGAGCCCTGCCAGGGAAAAGATAATCAGGATCGCCCCTATACCTAACAGCCAAATCTTTCTTCTTGCGGCCATTAAAACCGCTATTTCCTGTTCCCCTCCTTTAGCCGGTTTCCCCAGGTTTTTTAGCGCCACCGAGCCGGCCTTCAAGTCTGCGGCAAGTTTACGGCATTCACCGCAGGAAACCAGGTGATCGGTGATTTCCCTGTGGGTTTCCGGCCGCACCTCTCCATCCAGGTAAGGCACCAAGAGGTCTTGGATCACGGAGCATTTTAGTTCACCCATTTTTCTCTCCCTCCTCCACCGTCAGCTTTTGATAGTGAGTACGGAAATTCAGCCGGGCGCGAAACAGAAGGCTCTTCACAGCACTGACGGTAATATCCATCACGCCGGAGATTTCGGCATAGCTAAGTTCATGGTAGTCCCGCAAGAGTAACACCGTCTTTTGCGTTTCCGGTAACAGGCTTAGTGTTTGCTGGATTTTCATTTGCATGTCTCTCCGTTCCAGGTCACGGGAAATCTCTTCCGCGCCATAAGATCCGTAATGGTCCAGTTCATCGTAATAGACTACTTCATATTTCGGTTTAATGCGGGATACATGGTCCAGGTACAGGTTACGGGCTATCCGGTAAAGCCACGAGGATACGTAATCAATTCTTTTACCCATCAATAGGGAACGGGTAGCCCGGTAAAATACCTCCTGGACCAAGTCCTGGGCTAAGTCCCTGTCACCGCTCAAGCGGTACAGGTAGGCTCGAATAGGCGCCACGTACTCCAGGTAGATATCCTCCAGGCTGGCAGCACTTGGTTTCTCATTTCCCTGCACACTCCGTCACCACCCGAGGAAGATTCCCATTAGTGTCTCTTCCACCAGTATTAACGCAAAAGGCGATAAAAAGTTGCGCTCCACATGGCGCGTTTTAAGATTTTACCCTTTTTGCGCCGGGTCACTCCGTTCCTGGTGCCCGTTGTCCGCCGCCAGGACCTTTCTGCCGGGTTTGATCATTCGCCTCTAAACCTGTTTTTTCTAAAGGGATGGCAAAATAGAAATCGCTGCCGACCCCCCACTGGCTCTCTACCCAGATCAGTCCTCTGTGCATCTCCACCAGGTTTTTCGCAAGGGCTAGCCCCAGACCGGTTCCCTGGTGCACCCGGGTTGAGGAACCGTCCACCTGCCGGAAAGGCTGGAAGATTACAATACCCCGTCGCCTTCACGGGCGGAAATAGTGACCCTTCCCCCCGAAGGGGTGAACTTGAAGGCGTTACTCACCAGGTTCGCTATGACCTGTTCGATTTTTTGCCGGTCGGCGGTTACCACCGGGATTTCTTCCACCTCAACCGCCAGTTGCAAACCCTTGGTAATAGCCACCGGGGCCATCCGGTGCTCCACATCCCGGATGAGTTCCGCCACGCCAAAGGTGGAGAGCTCCAGGTCCATCTTGCGTGCCTCGATCTTGGCCATGTCGAGAATGCGTTGATGGAGGACATCAGTCTTTGACCGCCACGGAGCACATCTTCCAGGTATTCCTTTTGCTGCTCGGTGAGGTCACCACCGATCCCTTCCAACATCAGTTCAACAAATGCCATGATGGAGGTTAGGGGAGTACGCAGTTCGTGGCTCACACTGGCCAGGAACTCGGATTTCAGGCGGTTGGTCTTAGCCAGTTGGGTATTGGCCGCTTGCAGGTCTTCCCGCTGGCGCTTCAGGGCTTCGTTGGCGGCGCTTAATTCTTTGGTACGGGCCGTCACCTGGTTCTCCAGGTCCCGGTAGTAGTCGCTTTTAGTTCAGCAGCTTAAAGCAAGCTTTCAAAGCAAATAAAAAGCCATCCCTTTCGAGATGACTTTTGCTTTTATATTATTCCCGGCTAAAATCTGACAAGTCTTTGTGTTCCGGCTTTATACCGTCGGCAAGAGCCAGCGCCTTTTCCCATGTCTTTTCCGTTTCATACTTGAAAAACTCATACAGGGGATTTAATTCCTCGGCTTCGTCATACTTTTGCAGGCACTCAAAGTACATCCGCTTATCCTCGTCATAGACGATGAGGGGCGGGTGGTTATGTGTCATGAGATAGAAATTCATCAGCGTCCTGCCGACACGCCCGTTACCGTCCGCGAAGGGATGGATAAACTCAAACCTCGCGTGAAGATAGGTGGCGGCTTTCAAAACATCCTTGCCCTCATACGCATTTACTTCGGCAATCAGTTCCGTCAGGTCGTTTTCCACATTTTCCGCAGCGGAGCCGACCTCATGGACGCCGGTTACATAATCGTGCTTTTTAAACTCGCCCGGTCGTTCCTCATTTACAATATACCTGCGCTCATCGTATGTCCCGCCAGTAAGAACTTTGTGAATTTCCTTGACCAACTCCACGCTGAGAGGCTCTTTCTTCATGATTTTTTCTTTCAAAAACTCATGGCACAGCTTTTGATTTTGCTGTTCAAACAGGGCGCGGGGACTTCCGGTATAGCTCACAACCCTGCCGTTTTCAAAGATTTCCCGTGTATCGTGGTAGGTGATTTCTTCGTTCTCTATCTTCCCGGAATGGAACGCAAACAGGATGCGGAAGCTGTCAAGGTATTTATCCAGATCAGCGGC
This sequence comes from Clostridiales bacterium PH28_bin88, assembly GCA_000987045.1. GTDB lineage: Bacteria > Bacillota > PH28-bin88 > PH28-bin88 > PH28-bin88 > PH28-bin88. The sequence continues at coordinate 93,384 of LAKY01000053.1, forward strand.
AGACGTGATTTTATACGACTGCCACAGCCCAACAACCCGGCTATATTGCTCCAAGCGAATTCCCCCTTTTTTACATTACTGGTGTAATTATACCATAGACTTCTGTATTTAGCAGTTGGCTATCCACCATTACCTGAATGGATGTATCAGCAGCAGAAAGATTAAAGGGCAAAAGCACAACCAGCAATACCAGGAATGTTAGGAATTTTTTAGAAATTCCCATGGTTATATGGTAACCTGGAAACATCGGGTAAGAGCATTCGATAGATGTCGGAAAACAAGTACCTCAATAGAATTTTCAGCTTCTCCTTTGCTCTCATACGCCATAGCAGTGCGAAGAATTTGTAACCTTCTCTTTCCTAAGTATCTCTTATCCAACACTCCAAAAAACATTGCCGGATCCTTAAAAAGGTATTTCCGAATATTATTCCAGTGGCTAACGGAGTCTTGATTATCTATTATGGTCTTTATCTTTAAAGCTAGGCCTTCAATGGAGATGATCTCCTTTTCCATTCTTCTCCCTCCCTTCCCAAATAGTATAACCATTTCGTAGAAAACTCAACAAATTTGTTAAGTTTCACCCCATACAGCTCGCCGATTTTCTGCAACAGGACTTTTTCCCTGGTCACCAGGCGCTGGAACATTTCCTCCTCGGGGTCGTCCTTGGCTTTCGAGGCATCTGTCAGTTGGCGCCGCTTGTAGATATAGTAGATCAGGCCTGCTATGGGAACGCCGAGCACCATCACCAGAAACAGGTGAGCGGTTACGCGTAATCAACCGCCAGAAGGCAGTGCCATACCCTTCCCCGGTCATCCGGCGCGTACCCGGGTACCACGGACAAATTCCTGAATGATGGTAAAGAGGACAAAGAGAGCGACAGCTTCACCCAAAATCGGCACAAAACGCTTGACAGGATGGGGGCGTTGACCTGGTTGAAGAAGGGCACGCTCACCGTTACCTTGACGCCCCGCACCGCCTCGGATACCAGCGGGAAGATCGCCCCCCAGAAAACCGCGAAGGCCAAGCCCACCAGCAGCAGGTTATTCAGCAGGAAACTGCTCTCCCGGGAGATATAAGATTCAAACTCGCGCCTTTCCTTGAGCAGGTTGATGCGGTCGATGAGCAAGTACATGGAAGCCACCATCATCATTGGCAAAGGGGTTGGCAATGAAGGTCAGCATCAACAGGAAGAAGATGCTGTTCACCAGGAGGATGATGTTCACACAGGGAAGAGAGGGGTCGTTTTGGTTATGCCGGGAAAAAGCCACTATAGCGGCGTAAATCCCCAAAAACCACATCCAAAGCAGCATGGAACCCGCGTTCCCCGCCCAGAAAGCGGAGAATTTATAGAAGGTCGAAAGCGTACTCCACTACAGAATTAGTGCCCATCTCCCTACCGAGGCCTGGAAAGGATACCCCACTACGGTATCTATGGCAATTATATACCCACGGGGGGTATGTGCCGACGGCTTTTCGTTAACAATAACGGTGGCGTTCCACCGAAGCCACCAGCCGCAGCATTTCCTGCTCGTCCATGCCTGTGCCGGCAGGCACCACGTCGGTTACCTCCGGTTGGCCCTTGGTGATGGTGCCGGTTGGCCATCACTGGGAAGAGAAGGAGTGATACCACATGGAAAGATGGGAAGACATCCTATTGGGCATCGCCGCCGCTGCCGCCCTGGGGTTCGCCTGGTGGTGGTTCGCCACCCAGAAGCAAAAACTCAAGGAAAAGTAAGTTGCTCGTGCAATTCAGTTTCTACTTCTTTTCGCCTTTCTTTTCCGACTCGGAATAAACGCCTGGCATGCCAGCGTAACCGGGGCTGGGGTAACCAGAGCCATCATTCGTTGACATCCCGGCATAAGTTCGACATTCTTTTGCACAATGCATGCAAACTTGAGCGCAATGTTGTGACTCCGGGTCAGGGAATCTCAGACATTCGTTTCCGCAAACTTCACAAATATGCGCACATATATGAGCAAGATGCCGTGCAAAATGGCTGTTACGCGCAATGAACTTTGCAGTTAAGGTGCAAATGTCAGCGCAATCATGCAACAAGTGCAATTGCCTCGTCCTCAAATGAGCATCGGGTCTTCCCAGCAAAATGCTCAGCGTATGCTCACACGTGGCTTCACAATGTTGAACAGCCTGTAACACTCGATCGTGGTCGGAATAGTGCGGCTCATAGTATTGCGGGTCCATATACCCCGATATTTTCGGCTGGTCAGGCATTGAAATTCTCCTTTCTTTATTGAGTATGTTAGTTTCATATAACTAGTATATGCATTTTTTGTTCGACGGTTCCAATTTTGGGTTTATATTACTTTTTGGACAGCCTGTTCTTTGTGACTAAAAAGCTAAGAAGAGCAATGCCCTCCATATCACTTTGCCATAGCCTGGGCCAAATCACTTCCGCCCTCCAACTTCCTGCCTCCGCTCGTAGAAGTAGCCGGGCTTCATCGGGCCAGTCCCTCCGCCACTCTGGGTCCTACAAGGCTTCTCAGTCAACGCAAAAAGCTCATATATTAAGAGTCTAATGGACATGTTGACCGTCCGGTCCAAGAAGGAACCTCCCGCCCAACAACAGGTACACTCCCAGGGCAACCAGGGCCAGGCCGAGGGCCGGGTTGATCCACCGGATCCACTGTGCCCACCTCCGGTGCTCCCGCAGCATGCTGATGGATGAGCCAAAGATAAATAACAGCGAACTGTGGCCCACACCAAAGGCAAACAACAATAGCATGCCCTTGAGCAGCCCACCGGTAGCGGCTACCGTTCCCAGCACAGCCAGTACCACCGGGGTGGCGCACGGGGAAGGGGTCAGGCTGAACGCGGCGCCCAGGGCCAGCGCCCCCAGGACGGTCCCTCGCCCCATGGATACCTCCAACCGGTGCAAAGACGGGGAATAGTAGAAGCCGGCCAGACGCCAGGGAATTAGTTTACGCCGGTGACGACCGAGCAGCAGGTAACCCCCCAGGGCAATATATACCAGGCCTATTACTTGAGACCATGTCTCAGTCGGGACCAGAGCCCGTCCAAGAGCACCTGCCAGGAGTCCCAAAAGCGAAAGCATACCGGCATACCCCAATACGCACATGAACGATAGAACCAGCCCCTGCCGGCCGGAACCGGCGTTTCCGCCCACGTACCCTGCCGCCGCCGGAGCCATGGCCAGCATGCAGGGGTTAAAAGCGGTAACCAGCCCGGCTGCCAGCATGGAAGCCGTACCCGCCAGGCTGCCGCCGGTCATCAAGGCTGCAGCCCATTCCGTCAATACGCTCACCACCCCATTATTATTACTACTATGCGTAGTACAAAGTACTGACGGTTAATAGCTATGTAGAGGTGAAGGCATTTATGAAAATTTTAAGGCTTACCGTCCCAAATTCACGATTTCTTCATATTTCCATGATACCATATTAGGTGAAATTGGAACGTAGTATGAGCGGTAGAGGGGTTAACAAAACTCAAGGCAAGTATGGCGATAAAATATCAAGGAGGCGATGGCGCTATGTGCGGAGGAGGCAGAGGTTGGGGCGGAATGTATGAATCACGCCCACGCTATTACGGTGAAAGGTATGACCGGAGGGGTGGCCAGGAATACGAAATGCTCCGGGATGAAATTCGAAAAATGTATGCCGCCGGTGACATCACGCAAAATCAGTACCGGGATGCCCTGGCTAGACTTGACAGGGGATTATTCACCCTGGATGACCTCTGGGAGTTACGCCGCAGCCACGAGCAGGTTAAACAGCCCGCCAGAGCGGCAACAGACGGTGTGGGCCACTTAGCCCCCGATATCCGGACGGGAATAGAGAACCTGGAGAAGAAAAAAACGGAAATGGGCCGGGCAAAAGAGGAGACTTCCAAGATTATGGCGGATATAGACCGTTCAGTGGCGGAAATGGAACAACAAATGGCCCTGGAGGCGCAACTGGCAAAAGAGGCAATAGGCACCGATGAGAGTCGCGCCCGGGCTTACCTGAAGCGGCGCCAGGAACTCGCGGAACAGGTTGCCGGGCTGGCGGCCACGCGCAAGCAACTAACAACGGACCTGGAACAACTGGAACAGGCGGAAGCCCGCTTAAATGCCAAGCTGTTGGAATTAAAGGCGGTCGGGCAAAGGGAAAGACTCATCCGCCTGGAAAGCGAAGTCGGGCAACTGGAGTAAGCACCAGTACATGGACAACATGGTGTTTGATCCGGCAAAGCCCTGGGTGATCCTCCACCCAGGGCTTTGCCTGTTCTTCTGTTAGTACATCATGCCGTTGCCGCCCATCATGCCCCACCCGTAGCCGTATCCGGAAGGCGCAGGTTGCGTGCCGTCAGTTCCTGAGAAATCGCCGCCGCAGTGGCCGGCGCTCCCCATCATGCCAAAGCCGTACCCGTTCTCACGTTGATACTTCTCCATGTAGTCCAGGTTGTCTTTCAGACCCTTGGCTTGTTCGGGGGTAATCTCCCCGCCCTCGACGTACTTGTCGATGATCTGTTTCCTCAGTTGGAACATCTGCTGGTAGAGGCTGTTCACTTCCTCTCCTTTGTTTTTGGTGTGTCTTTCACTGGTGATGGTAGCACAGGACTGTGAAGAAGGTGTGCTGCAGGTGTGCTGCAGGTGTGAAGAAATTATGAATTTGCCGGAGTGAAGTAAAGGTGCCGTCGTATCAGGGGTCGATCGTTATTGGGTCTAATTGATGTTAACGCGTCGTTGCTGACCACCCCAAGTTTACGTTTCTAGGCTATGCGCGGGTGTCGACATTTTGTCCCAGGTACGGCAGGGTGGCCTGATTCTTCGTGGTTGGGGTCGATGCTTGGGTAGACTCAACAGTAGCCGCCCCCTTGGATACGGGGGCTGCGGAATTTAATCCAGGCATGGGCATGCTCCCGTTTGCCCCGCTCATTCCCCCCATGGAACAGTTCATAGCGTACCTCACTTTCTGTCATCCCCCCGCTACCTTCACTGCTACCCTGAGACCGGAGGCCTAACCGGCCCTCCGGTCATGCCGGGCGTTGAAGGTGCGGGCGCAATCGTCGCTGCAGAAGTAGTACTCCTGCCCGTCATAGTTCTTGTAAACAGCCTCTTTCTTGTTTACTGTCATCCCGCATACCGGGTCCCGGGCCTGGCCGGCAGCGATCCTGTTATCTTGATCCCGTTTTCCGTCACCTTCGTGCTGGTGGCCGTGCCCGCCTTGCCCACCATGGCCGTGACCACCGTGCTGGTGCCCGCCGCAACACCCGCCCCCATGACGCATCATCAACAACATCAAGCCACCGAAAACAAGGTAAGGCCAATAGGTCGATAGGAATTCCATGCTCTCGCCCCCATGGGCCGCTAACCGGCCCCAGTTTTTACTACTACACGTAGTATGACTTCATTGTACACGATACCCCCTAGGGGTTCAAGTGTTTTTACCGGGACTTCACGAAAACTTCATAAACTGCTTAGTTAATTTTTTGTCAGGTAATCCCATGGACTGACGGACTTGCCGTTGATCCGCACCGAGAAGTCCAGGTGCGGCCCCGTGCTTAGACCGGTGCTGCCCACCTTCCCGACTACTTGTCCCCTGGTTACCTGTTCCTTTTCTTTTACGAGGATCTTGGAAAGGTGGCTGTAGGTGGTGGTAACCCCTCCTCCATGATCCACCACTACCGCGTTACCGTAAGCCCCGTACCAGCCGGTAAAAATCACTTTACCCGCCTCACTTGCCACCACATTGGTCCCTGTCGGAGCAGCAATATCGATGCCGGCATGGAAACTCCTTATCTTCAAAATCGGGTGGGTACGCCATCCGTAATCCGAGGTAATCCGCGAGTAGCCCGGCAGAGGCCAGGTCATTTTTCCTCCGGTATACTTCCCGGAATTGGACTGGAGACTGCGGATTTTCTCACCAATTTCCCTGGCAGTCCGTTCTTCGGCCTCGATGTCCCGCAGGATTGCATCCTTATACTTTTCTAGTCTAGCCACCGCCACTTCTTTTTCCTTTTTCTTCTGCTCCATGCGTGCCTGTTGGGCCTCGACCTTTACCTTTATTCCCGCGATCTCGTCCCGTCTTTGTTCCAGCTCTGCTTTCTTCTGCTCTACCCGGCGCCGGTCCGCTTCGATGCCATCCAGTATCTCCATATCCTGTTCGGCGATTTTTTTCAAGAGGTCAAACCTCACCAGAAAATCAGTGATACTGGTGGACTGCATCAACACTTCCAAATAGTTTACCTGACCGTTGAGGTAGATTTCTTTAAGACGGCTGCGAAACACTTCCGTCCGTTCGGCCAGTGCGCTTTCCGCCTCTTTCAGTTCCTGCTCCGCCCCGGCAACCCTTTGTGTGGCGCTGGACAACTGCCGGCCTAATTCCTTCATCTCTTTCTCCGTATTTTCAATCTCCTCATCCAATATGTCCAGTTGGCCCATTAACTGTGAAATTTCCCTGTTGGTATCTTGTAGAAGCCGGCGGTCTTGCTCCAACCTTTGGTTAAGGCGCTGCTGCTCCCTTTTCAACCTGTCCAGTTCTGACCCGTATACCGGCCATAAAGTGAAGGAAAAGGCCAGTAAGATGACAATTCCCACAACCGTGCGACCGGTGAGCTTTAGCCAACGATGCAATTAGACCCCTCTCCTTGCCGAGATAAGCTTTGGAAACCCGCGTTAGCCCTGAGCCCTTCCCTTCCCGCTGCTGCGGCAAAGGTCGGCCCCGGCGCAGGCGGTACACCCTGTCACGCTAGCCTGTTGTTGTATCAGACAGGTCTTTGATACCCCCCTGCCGTATCGACCTTGATCCAATCATACTACCCTCCAGGGGTATGTGTCAAGGCGGTTCACAAAAACTTCATAGAGTCTTTCTTTACACTTCCTCTACCTGGCTTAAGGGGAAGACCGAATGCAATATATATTCACAGAGCCGGCAATTGGTAGCAAGAATTTGAGAAATTACGCCGATTCGGTTATTGACATTATACCCTCAAGGGGTATATTGTGTAGATGAAAATAATAATCACCATCAAGGAGGGGACCGGAAATGCTGGCGGGTATGTTGATCACCGTCCGGGAGGGCTTGGAGGCGTTTTTGATCATGGGTATCCTGCTGGGATACCTGAAAAAGATTAGGCAGGGAAGGTTTACCAGGCATGTCTGGCTGGGGTTCTGGGCGGCTTTAGCGGCCAGCGTCACCCTGGCGTGGGCTTTCCGGGCGTTGGCCGTCCAATTCGAAGGGACCGGCGCGCTGGTGTTTGAATTGATCATCTCGCTGGTAGCGGTGGGCGTATTGACCTACATGGTGCTGTGGATGCAGCAGCAGAGCCGGACCATCAAGTCAGACCTGGAGAACCGGGTAGAGGCCGCCTTTTCGGCCAACAATGTTTTCGCCCTGGCCGGGCTGGCTTTTGTATCGGTATTGAGAGAGGGACTGGAGACAGCCCTGTTCCTCACCGCCCTGGCCGGCAGCGCCGAAACCGGCAGCCCGCTGCCCGGAGCGCTGTTGGGGCTCGTTATTGCCGCATTGATCTCCTTCGCTTTCTTTAAAGCGGCGGTGCGACTGAACCTGCGCAAGTTTTTCATGGTAACGGGTTTTCTTTTGATCTTCATTGCCGCGGGGCTGGTAGGGCACGCCCTGTTGTCCGCCCACGAACTGGGCCTGATCCCGCCCATCATCAGCGAAGTCTGGAACACCAACGGCATCATTGATGAGGACGGCCTGCTGGGAAGGGTGCTGCACGCCTTTATCGGTTACGACGGCAATCCTTCGCTGATGTGGGTGCTGGGATACCTGGGTTACGTATTTGTTTTCGGCCAGAAGTTCCTGCAAAACTCCGGTAGTGCCCGTCAGGTTCCAGCCAAGGCCCAGAGGTGAGGAAGAATCATGTTCAACCCAACGCTTCGCAGGTTCTCCCTTGTCCTGTTGACAACCCTGTTCTGGCTGTTATGGAGTACGGCCTCTTTTGCCCACATCGGCAGCATGACCAAATCGGCGGACGGGATGGTCATCAAGCTCACCAGCCGGCCCGCCCCTCCAGAGGCCGTGAATGCTCCTGCCCGGGAGGGTAAAACAACCCACCTTTATTCCCTTGCACTTACTGACGCCGCGGGTAACCCTGTGACAGGGGCCAGGGTGAGCCTGCGGGCCAGCCGCCCGGCCGGAGGCGGGTCACCCGGTGAACCTACCTGGATCGACCTGCTGCCGGCTGACCAGCCGGGTATCTATAGCGGGAAGCTGTCCTTTCCTGGCGACGGGCAGTGGGAACTGGGGGTTACTGTTGAACGGCCGGAAGCCACCACCTCAGTCACCTTTACCGACCGGGTGGTCAGCCAGCCCGACTCCAGGGTGGTTTTGGGGTTTCTGGCCGTGGTGGGGCTGGCGGCACTCGCACTTCGCCGCCTGCTGAAACCCACCTTCAACCTGCTCAGGTTCACCGCGGTGAGGAAGCTGGCGCGCAGCCGCTGGTACCCCGCTCTCTTTCGCTGGGGTGGGGTGGTGGCCCTGTTGTTGATCCTGGCCAGCCTGCTCGGAGGTTCCGAGTCTACCCACCTCAACCTGGGATGGGCCGTTACCTGGCTCTTGTGGTGGCCGCTGGTACCCCTCACCATCCTGTTGGCGGGCCGGATCTGGTGCGGAGTTTGCCCGATGGGTACCCTGGGGGACTGGGCCCAGCGCCTTTACTCCCGGCGCCTCCGTCCGGGGAAGTGGCTGCAACGCTATGGCATCTGGATCATCAACACGTTATTCCTGCTGCTTACCTGGTATGACGTCACTTTCGGCGTCGTATCCTCGGTGCGGGCCACCGGGGTGGTGCTGCTGCTGGTGCTGGCCGGAGCGGTCGTTACCGGCATCCTGCTGGAGAGGAGGGCTTTTTGCCGGTTCCTCTGCCCCCTGGGCGGACTGTGGGGCAACTACGCCCTGGTCGGTGGGCTGGAAATCAGGGGCGACAGCACCAAGTGCCGCCATTGCCGCACTCTTGAGTGTTACCGCGGGGACGGGCGGACCCCGGGGTGCCCCATGTTCCTGGCGGTGAGAAACCTGGACAGCAGCCGGCACTGCAACCTGTGCGCCAACTGCGTCAAATCGTGTCCCCACGATGCCGTCCAACTTAACCTGCGCAGCCCGGGCCATGAACTTCGGACCGGTGCCCGACCCCGGCTGGATGTGGCTGTACTGGCGGCCGCCCTGGTGGGGATTGTATTGATGCAAAACGCGGTAATGCTGGAAAGCTGGCAGGCCCTCCAGGCCTGGCTGGTGTCCGTCTCCGGGTTACCGCAATTGGTTATGTTAAGCCTGTCGGTGGTGGTGATGGCGCTCCTGCCAGCGGGCATCCTGTGGCTGACCGCTTTGACCGCCGGCGGCCTCCATTCTGCCGGCAGCCTTTTTTCTGCTTTCGGCCTTGCACTGGTGCCTCTTAATTTGGGCACCCACCTGGCCCACAACCTGCAGCATCTCCTCGCCGAAGGCAAACTGTTGTACTGGCTCGGCGCGGACGCCCTGGCG
>LAKY01000055.1 GCA_000987045.1 Clostridiales bacterium PH28_bin88
TCTTATGACACTCAATTTCCAGTTATATGATAATGTAAGTTAGTTTGCTTCGCTAGTATAAAATCCTTCAGGCTATCAACAAACATTTCCGCCAGTCCCATTACAGGTTCAATCATGCCATGCCGGCAGCCGGAAAAAGGCATTAAAAAGGAGGCGGGGTTTTATCTCCCACCTCGCTAAAAAACCGTTTGCCTGACATCCGGAGCGACTATCTGTCTGTCGTGAAGGCTTTAGAAAATCAGTAAGCCTAGAGAAATCACGATCCCGGTATAGATCAGGACCATGGTGCAGTAGCCCATGATATCCTTGATGCCCAGTTTGGCAATAGCCAGCAGCGGCAGCGCCCAGAAGGGCTGGATCATGTTGGTCCATGCGTCACCCCAGGCGATGCTCATGGCCACCTTGGAGGCAGGTACCCCCAGGGCCGCGCCGGCCGGGATGTTGATCGGCCCCTGTACGATCCACTGGCCACCACCGGAGGGGACAAAGAGGTTGATCAAACCACCCGCATAGAAAGTGAACAGCGGGAAAGTGGTCGTGGTAGAAAACGAAATAAACCAGTTGGCGATGATGGCCGCCAGCCCGGAGGTCACCATGATGCCCTGGATGCCGCCGTACAGGGGAAACTGGAGGGCGATGCCGCCCGCTCCCTTGATGGCGTTGTTCACCGCTTTTACGTAATTGATGGGCCGCAGGTGCAGGATGATGCCAGCCACCAGGAAGATGAGGATGACGATGTTCAGGTTGAGGGAGCCGCCCTTGGCGAAGAAGTTAACCAGGTAAACAACACCCATCAAACCGAGCAGCATGTTCAGGATAATGCTGTTTTCCAGCCTGGTGGCGAAGGTGGCTTCCGCCGCCGGGGCGACCGCGTCCACCGGTTCTTCCAGCAGGGCCGGGTCTACTGTCACTACATCCTGCTTACCCTTGGCCATAAAGTAAAAGAGGACGGGCAGGGTAAGGATGATGAACCAGGCCAGTATCAGATTCCATGAAGCGAAAATGGTCTCTGAAACCGGCACCACTCCCGCGATCTTTTCCACGATGTTGGGGCTGGTAGCAAGAGCCAGGGGAATAGACCCGGAGATGCCGGCGTGCCACACCACGAATCCGGAGTAGCCTGCCGCTACCAGCATGCCGTAGTCCACACCTTTAACAGCCTTGGCCACTTCGCGGGCCAGCAGGGCGCCCACCACCAGGCCGAACCCCCACTGCAGCCAGCTGGCGATGGCGGCGACAAACACCACCAGCATGATGCCGCCTACCGGGCTTTTGGGCAGGCCGGCCAGGGCTTTAAGCACGGCATGTACCGGTTTGCTGCTGGCCAGGGCGTGACCGGTGACCAGGATGAGGGTCATCTGCATGGCAAAGGCCAGGATACCCCACATACCGTCGCCCCACATCTTAACCAGTTCGAGGGGGCCCTTACCGGTGAGCAGGAGGGCCAGGATGTACGCCAAAAAGGTCAGGATAATAGCGAACAGGTAAGCGTCGGGCAGGTAATTGCGGGCGATCCGGACGAAGAAATTCGTTAATCGTTGCAAAAAACTCGCCTCCTTCAGTATGAGGTCTCCCGCCGCACGGGCATGAAACAGAAACCTCCTTTCCTGATATTTCCGCAGGCAGGGGTCTGACCAATTCCTTTTGCAATTTTCATGCCATGCGGAAGACGGTGAATTTTCGACAATATTCTTATTAGACAATGCTGTCCTTAAGATAAAAACAGGGACGGATCCCTGTTCCGGACCGTCCCACGCATACTGGGCTGTTACTTTTTTTCACACCATGCGCAATCTTTGCGCGGTTGTGGTAAGCCCCGTTGATCTTGCGCTACCCTTTCAGCCCGTACTCCTCAATCTTGTAGATCAGTGCCCGCCGGCTGAGACCCAGCCGCTTGGCGGTCTCCGTCCTGTTGCCCCCGGTCTCCGCCAGGGCCTGGGCGATCATCCGCCGCTCCAATTCGCCCACCGCCTCCCGCAGCGGGCGGGAATCATCTACCGGCCCGGCTGCCCCTTCCCGGTAGCCGGTACGCACAGCCGCCGGCAAGTGTTCGGGAGTGACCATGCTGCCTCCTCCCAGGATAATGGCCTGTTTAATGGTATTCTCCAGTTCCCGGATATTCCCCGGCCAGGGGTAACGGCTCAAAAGGTCCATGACCCCGGGAGTAACGCCCCGGGCCTCCCGGTTGAATTCCCGGGCAAACTTCTTTACAAAGTAGTGAACAAGGTCCGGGATGTCTTCCCGTCGCTCCCGCAGGGGAGGGAGCCGGAGCGGTACCACGTTGAGCCGGTAGTAGAGGTCTTCCCTGAAGGTTTTCCTGGCGATGGCCTCTTCCAGGTTGGCGTTGGTGGCGGCAATCACCCGCACGTCGATCTTGATGGTCTCCGTGCCCCCAAGGCGTTCGAACTCGTGCTCCTGCAACACCCGGAGGAGTTTCGCCTGGGTGGCCATGTTCATCTCCCCGATCTCATCCAGCAGCAGAGTCCCACCGTCCGCCAGTTGAAATTTACCGGGCTTTCTAAGGTGGGCGCCGGTAAAGGCCCCTTTCTCGTGGCCGAACAGTTCGCTCTCCACCAGGGTCTCGGGCATGGCGGAGCAGTTGATCTTGACAAAGGGTTTATCCCGGCGGGGGCTGTGGTAGTGGATGGCCCGGGCTACCAGTTCCTTACCGGTACCGCTCTCTCCCCGGATTAGCACCGTAACGTTGGTATCCGCCACCCGCTCGATGATGTCGAAGACCTCCTGCATGCAGCGGCTCTTGCCGATGATGTTGTCATAACCGTCCGCCAGCTTGCGGCGGAAGGACTTTACCTCATTGGTGAGGTGCCTGACCTCCAGTCCCCGCTTGACGATCACCTTTACCTCGTCGATATGGAAAGGTTTGATGAGGTAGTCGTAGGCCCCCTCTTTCAGGGCCTTCACCGCATCCTCCACTGCGGCGAAGGCGGTCATCAGGATCACCATCGCCTCCGGGTCCATTGCCTTGATGCGGGAAAAAGCAGTCATGCCGTCCATCACGGGCATGCGCACATCCATCAACACCAGGTCAGGCCTGCTGCCGACATAGGTATCGATGGCTTCCTGCCCATTACCGGCCACCAGTACCTGGTAGCCCTGTTTGCCCAGTACGTCCTTCAGCAGGCGCTGCACGCTACTCTCGTCATCTACCACCAGGATGCTCCTCTTTCCTCCGGCCGTCATCCTCCTCACCTCCTTCCGGCAGATAGACATGAAAAGTTGCCCCCCGGCCGGGCCTGCTTTCCACCTCGATATTTCCGCCGTGCAGGCGGACAATCTGGTGGGCGATGGCCAGGCCCAGCCCCGTACCTTTTTCCTTCGTAGTAAAGAATGGATCGAACAGGCGGTCCACGTATTCCGGGGGAATTCCCGGACCCGTATCGTCCACGGTCAGCACTACCATGCGCTTTTCCGGCAAGTAATCGGTGGACACGCGGATAATGCCCCCGGAATCAGCCATAGCCTGGGCAGCGTTAATCAGCAGGTTCAAAAACACCTGTTTTAGCTGCTCACTGTCAGCCATCACCGGCGGGAGGGGATGGTAGTCCCTGATGATCTGAATGTGTTTAGAGTGGACCTGCCGCGCCAGCACCAGGGTCTGCTCCAGTTCCTCCTCCAGGTTGACGTAACGGAAGTAGGGAGTGGTCGGCCGGGCGAACCGGAGCAGTTCCTCCATGATCCGGTTGGCCCGGTTCACTTCCTGGACAATGGTCGCGAGATAGTCCTGGCGGGGGTCACCCGGCTGCAGGTCTTCCCCGAGGAACTGGGCATACCCCTGGACCGAGGTCAAAGGGTTCCTGATCTCGTGGGCCACCCCCGCTGCCAGTTCTCCCAGGGCGGCCAGCCGGTCTGCCCGGCGTACCTGCTCCTCCAGCCTCCGCATTTCTGTCAGGTCCCGCAGGACCAGGATGGTCCCAATTGGCTCCTTGTTCTTCAACAGTACGGAAGAACTCACTAACAGGTGCATGGTGTTGTCACCCGAGGAGTACAGGATTTCCCGGCCGGGACAGGGCTGGCCGGAATTGCTGGTAGTTGACCAGATCTGGTAGATCTCCCCTTCAGAGGAGAATACCTCCTCAAAAGGGTGGTCCAGGACATCCACCGCCACCAGGCCGGTAATCTGTTCGGCCGCCCGGTTCAAGGTGGTCACGCGGCCCTCCTTGTCGGTAGTCACTACACCTCCGGAGATACTCTCCAGAATATACTCGTTATGGGTCCTGGCGGTCACCAGTTTCTGGGACAACAGGTTAACCTCGTCAGTGATCTCGCCCAGTTCGCCGAAGGAGGGAGGCAACTGGTGGTAGAGGTCATGGCGCAGCCGCTGCAGCCCCCTCTTGATCCGGCTGACGTCCGAGCCGATCTTGGCCGCCATTAAAAGGGCCATCACCAGTCCCAGGGCAATTCCCGCTGTCACTGCCTGGTAGACCTTCCGCTCCATGGCGGCGATCTGCTGCTGGATATCGGTGAGAAGCTCATTGGACCAGATGTACCCGATTACCTCTCCTTTACGGGTTACCGGCAGCATGGCGTTCATGATGGGTCCCCGCACCAGCAGGCCTACCTCGATCATCGCCATCCCGGTAGCCATGGCTTTCCGCCCCGGATGGTCATCGGCGATACGGATACCCACCGTATTCCCGTACTGCTCGCTGGGCCCATAGGTGAGGATGGCGTCCAGGTCTTTGGAGTAGTAACCCACCCCTACCCCCGGGTTGGCCCGGGCGACCACATCGGTGTATTCCGCCAACGCCCGGTTTAGTCCCCGGATCTGCTCCTCGCGGCCGGCATGCTCCAGGCCCTGTTCCCGCAGGATGGTGTCGTAATCGGCCGCCAGGTACTGCTCCAGCATCCTGGCGGCTCCCATCAGTTTGCTCTTCTTTTCCTCCAGCAGGGCGTTTTCTGCCTGTTTGGTCATGATATACCCGCTGATCAAGATAGGGGTGGCGGTGGCGAAGATGATCGCCAGGAAGACATACAGCTTAAGGCTACCCCGCCGGAACAATTTGCGCACCCGCCCACCCCCTGATAATTCCAGAGCTTTGGAATATAACCTTTGAATGGTATTCGACAAAAAAGTCCCATCCCCTGGTCATTCTCCCTTTGCTATTTTAATGCAATTCCGGTGCCAGACTGCTCAGGAGTCAGGGCAGAAGTCAGAATAAGAGAACGGTTTATCGTCTCGGGGCATTCTTCCCTGAAAATAGACCCCATTTTCATTCCTCTGATGGCGCCGCCGCAGGCGGCGTGGGGGTCTGAATTCTGAATGCCTGAATAGTAGCAGAATAAATAACCCCCGGACAGCATCCGGAGGCGCTTTAGATCAACGACAATTTGGCGGTCGGCATTCCAGCCCTCGTTTTTCCCAGGGCTATCGGTCCCCCTCTTCGATCATTTGTTGGATTTCTCCCAGCAGATTCTGCCGGTCTCTTTTGGTCAATTCCGCGGAAATGATGCAGAAGATTTTTTCAAGGCAGCTTTTCAGGTCGTGATTTTTGACAATGTAATCGTATTCCGGAGCGTAACGCATCTGCTCAATGGCGTTCAACAAGCGGGCTTCCAGGTTTTTTTCCTTGGCGCGGTCCTCGATGCGTTCTTTCAGCTCCTTTAAGCTCGGGGGCATGATGAAAATGGAGACCGCTTGAGGAAATCTCTGTTTGTACTTGCGGTGTCCCTTGTAGTCGACCTCCATCACCTTATGCATGCCGTTGTGGAACGGATTGGCGGGAGAACCGTAATAGTAGTCGTTATATACGCTCTCGTACTCAAAGATCTCCTCGTTCTTGACTTTATTGAAAAAATCATCGTGACTGACAAAGAGATAATCTACACCATGGCGCTCGCCCTGACGGGGATCCCTGGTGGTATAGGTTACCACCCTGGTGATGCCGGGAAACCTGTTCATGATCGCCTTGATGACTGTCCCCTTGCCCGAGCCGGAAGGCCCGGTAATGATGATCAGCAGTGATTTGTCATCCATAGTCCCGTCTCCTAACCTCTTCCAGAAATGAATTGTACCCTGTATGACAATAGTTTAACCAGCAGGCCGCCTACCGGCAAGCAAAAATTTTGTTCTTTCAAGCATGCGCTGCAGAAACTAAAATCATTTGCTAAAAGAGGTATACCAGTTCAAGCGTAGAATTAAACCACATATTGCTGTGCGGTTAATAACCATGAGCTGGGAGGCAAAAAAATGGCTGATGAACTGCAGGTCTTAAATAGCGGGTTCGTGAAACTGGTGGAGTACATGGGAGGAGATGAGGCGGTCATCCGGAACGCCCGGCGATGCTGGCGCAGCATGGCCAAGGGAGAAAATGCCGATACAAAGTTGATCCGCCACCTGATGAACGCCGGCCACAAGTCCCCTTTTGAGGCCATGGTATTTACCTTTGACGTCAAATGCCCCATTTTTGTGGCCAGGCAGTGGTTCAGGCACAGGATTGGCTCTTATAACGAGGAATCGCTCAGGTACTGCGTCGCGCTGAGAGACTATTACATTCCCGAAGGGTTGTCCGGAGAGGCCCTGGACCGGTGGGTCAAGCAAAACGACAGCGCTTTCGACCTGTACGAATTGCTGGTAAATGAGCACGGCATGAAAAAAGAACAGGCCCGTTCCCTGCTTCCCCTGGGCATTTACACCAACTTCTACTGGACGGTCAACGGCAGTTCATTGATGAACTTTTTGAACCTGAGGTTGGACAAACACGCTCAGGCAGAGATCAGGGAGTACGCAAAGGCAATTCTCAAGCTGGTCGAACCTAAGGCGCCCATTTGCTTCACTGAGTTTAAAGAAAACTTGGCTTGCACCAAGCCGTAGGCGCAGGCGGAAGCCTTAGTTGCACTTATGCCAACAGAAAGTTATACTTTCTGTTGGTGCAAAAAAACTCTAAACAGAGACGCCTCTCCCGATCAGGATTAGATCAGACGAACTCCAGTATCGCAGTAACCGATTTTGGAAGCGGCATAACCACTTCTGATCTGCCGGCCCGTTGCGGCCGGAATGGCTCAAGGCGACGGGTTGGATCCCGCAGGCTTGGTTATTTGCCCGGTCCCATCAGGGAGTGGAGTTCCCTGTACAAGGGGCGAAGTCTCTTGTACATCTGGCGGTACACCTTACGGTACAGGTCGTCGTATACCTTGACCGTCTCCGGGTCAGGGTTAAATGTCCGGCTTACCCGGGTCATTTCCCGCACCGCCGTTTTCATGTCAGGGTGCAACCCGGCCCCCACCGCCGCCAGCATGGCGGCTCCCAGCCCGGAGGCCTCGTAAGTTGCCGGCCTGGCTGCGGGGAGCCCGAAGACGTCCGCGGTGATCTGCATCATCTGATCGCTTTTGGATCCTCCCCCACAGACGTATAATTCCCTTACCGGTACCCCGGTGCGCCTTTCGATGCGCTCCCGCCCCTCCCGGATGGCAAAAGCCAGCCCTTCCAGGATCGCCCGGTACAGGTGGGCCCTGGTGTGTCCCCCCTTGAAGCCGATCACGGCTCCCCTGGCTTCCAGGCCGGGGTGCCTTAGCCCCGGAGACCAGTAAGGCTGCAGTACCAGTCCCGTGGACCCCGGGGGGATGTTGGCCACCAGCCGGTCCAGCAGTTCCTCCGCCGCGACCCCCTCCTGCCGGGCCAGGGCCCGCTCCTGCCAGGCGAATTCCTCCTTGAACCAGGTAACCATCCAGAAGCCCCGGAAAATCTGCACCTCCAGGTTGTAAGACCCCGGGCTGGCGCTGGGATATGCGGGAATAAGGGGGATGGGCTCGATATACCGGTGGGAGTTCACGTTGATGGTGGCGGTGGTTCCATATCCGATACAGGCCTGGTGCGGTGCCAGGCAGCCGGAGCCCAGCACCTCGCAGGCCTTGTCGGAAGCCCCGGCGATCACCGGCAGCCCTTCCGGCAGGCCGGTAAGCCGGGCAGCCTCCGGTGTAACAGTCCCCATCTGCTGGCCGGGTAAGGCCAGTTCAGGCAAAACCTCCGGCCGCACGGGAATGGCCCGCCACTTCCAGTTGGATCGGGGCGCCCAGGTGTGCCGGCGGTAGTCAAAAGGGATGTAACCCACCTGGCAGCCCGTGGAATCCACCACCCGGCCCGTGAGCCTGTAGGCGATGTACCCGGAAATAAAAAGGTAATGGGCGGTCTTTTCCCAGACTTCGGGCTGGTTTTCCATCAGCCAGTTGGCCTCGGCCTCGGCCTGCAGGTATTGCAGCGTGCCCCTCAGGCCGGCCAGTTTAAATATGGTGTTCCAGAGCGCTCCCACCGGAGGCAGGTTCCGGGCCTGGCGCTGGTCCAGCCAGACAATGGCCGGTCTGAGGGGTACCCCATGTTTGTCCAGGTTGACCAGCGTGGAGCGCTGCGATGTGACGCACATGGCCGCCAGGGACCCGGGGGACACCTTGCCCCCGCCCCACAGTTGGCGGCAGGCTTCCGCCAGGCACTGCCAGTAATAACGGGGGTCCTGTTCCGCCCAGCCCGGCCGGGGTGAGTGGTAGGGTGCGGAGTAGGCGATCCGGGCGCCGTCCACCAGCCTCCCCAGGGGATCGAAGGCCAGGGCGCGCAAGCTCTGGGTGCCTACGTCGATGGCCAAAACCGTTTCTTTACACATATGCGGAGCCTCCCCCATCATTTACAAAGTTGGCAACAACATTTAATTAATTAAGGTAGGGCTGTATGCCTCCTGCCACAGGTTCAGGTAGCGGGCTGCCTCGTCCTCCCACCGGCTGTCGTCCCACCCCAGGGCGGGCTGTACCAGGTTGCGCAGGCGTGCCAGGTGCTGCATGCCACCCCCTGCCGCCAGGATGCCCAGGCGCACCCGGCGCATCAGCAGGTCGTCCAGGTGCACCACCCCCTCGTGCCGTGCCGCCCAGCGCATTTCAGCCCACAGCGTCCCGGTTCCCGGCACCGCCTCCAGTTCACCTGTTCCGGCCTCCCGGACCAGGGCCGCCGCATCGTCCGGGCTGAAACGGCCCATCAAGCGCCGGCGCCGCGGGCGCCCTAATTCCCCCGGCAGAGTGGGAACATCTTTTCCGGCAGCGGTTTCCCGCCCGCTACAGGGCGTCCCCGCGGCGGCAGGCAGCCACCCGCGGGCACTGGCCAGGGTCTCCCGGGCCAGCAGGCCAAAGGTGGTCAACTTGCCTCCGGTCACCGTCACCAGGCCGATATCGACCCAGATCACATGATCCCGCGACTCCTTGGAGGGGTCTTTCCGCCCGGTATTCACCACCGGTCGCACACCGGAGAAGGTGGAGATCACATCGTTGCCGGAAAGATTAAGGGAGGGAAAGTACCGCTGTACCACCTCCAGCAGGTAGCTGCCTTCCCGGGGAGTGATCCGGGGCTCATCGTCCAGCGGGTACTCGTGATCCAGGTCGGTGGTCCCGACCAGGGTAATGTCCTCCCATGAAAAAACATACACCGCACGGCCGTCCTCGGGGTGGGTGCAACTCACGGCCAGCGGCAGGGGAAACCGCCAGCGCGGAAATGCCAGGTGGCTGCCCCTCAGGGGCCGCAAGCGCTCCGGTTTTCCCACGTGGGCGCGCACCTTGTCCGCCCATACCCCGGTGGCGTTAATCACCACCTGCCCCATGACCTCCAGGGTATGGCCCGTCTCCACGTCCCGCACCGCCACGCCCCGCACCCGGCCCGCCCGGTCACGGCACAGTCCCTCCACCCGGGCATAGTTCAGGGCGGTCCCGCCCAGGCGCACGCCTTCGCGGATGACCCTCAACACCAGGCGAGCGTCATCGGTGCGGGCGTCACGGTACCAGAAACCGCTTTTTAGCCCTTCGGTTTTCAGCGCCGGGGCCAACCGGACCGCGTCCATGGGCCGGTAACAGCGGCGACTGCGCTTCATGGCGATGAGGTCGTACGTCAACAAGCCGGCCCTTAAAAGGAGCGGGGCCAGACGGTTTTCCCCGTAAGTGGGAATTAGAAAGCCCACCGGTTCCACCAGCCCGTCGTATTCCCGCAGCAGCTTTTCCCGCTCCCGTACCGAGTGCCACGTCGTCTTAAGCTGGCCCTGTTTTAGGTACCGCAGGCCGCCGTGGACCAGTTTCCCCGACCGGCTGGAGGTGCCCCACCCGAAATCCCGCTGTTCCAGCAGCAGGCAGCGCAGACCGGCCCGGCCAGCCTCCCGCAACAGGCCGGCGCCGGTGATGCCGCCCCCGATCACGATCACATCCCAGGGTTTTTTCAACTTCTCGAAAAGGGCATCTCTGGATTCCACACCGCCACCCCCTTACCGCAGCAGCTTGCCGGGGTTCATCATTCCCCCGGGATCCAGCGTACGGCACAGCGAACGGATCATCTCCATGCCCAGGGGTCCCTTTTCCGTCTCCAGGTAGGAGAGGTGGTCCACCCCCACCCCGTGCTGGTGGCTGATGGTGCCCCCGCGGCGCACGATGGCCTCGCTGGCCGCCCCTTTCAGCACCCGCCAGCGACGCAGCGTCTCGCCGTGATCAGGCGCCACGCGGAAGAGGTAAGTGGTGTAAATGCTGGACCCGTGCGGGTAAACGTGGGAAAGGTGAGTAAAGGCGTGCACCTTCTCCCCTCTTTCCCCTAAGCCGTTCCGCAGAGCGCCCTCCACGGCCTCCACCGTCTCGGGCAGTCGGTTCCACGTGGTGGCGGTCTCCAGGGTATCCACCGCGTAACCCGCCTCCCACAGGGTGTTTCTCAGGTAGGGAATCCGGAAGCGGTGCTTGTACCATTCCCAGCCCGGCCTGGACCCGACGGCCACCCCCCGGTGCTGCTTGACAACCTCCAGTGCCCGCCGCAAAACCCAGCGCACCTTTTTCCTGCTGCCGGCAGCCCCGTAAAGGAGCATGCACATGCCTTCCCCCACGCCGCGGAAGGCCAACCATCTTTTCAAGAGGTTGATGGCCCTGCTTTCCCCCGCCAGGGCCAGGTTGGTAACGGTCTCCCGTGCCAGGCTAAGCCGCACCATCACCAGGGGCAGCGAAGCCTGGGCCAGTTCCCGGACCGCCGCTATCCCCTGGTCCTCACCGGGAAAAAAGGCGGCATGGACGCTTTCTTCTTCCGGCAGGGGAGTCACCCGGACCGTGGCATGGGTGATAATCCCGAACCTCCCTTCAGAACCCAGGACAAACTCCCGCAGGTCCGGGCCGGCAGCCGATGCGGGAAAACAAGGCAGTTCCATTCCGCCTGCCGGGGTTTCCATCGTTCCGCCCACAAAAAGCCGCTCAATCCTCCCATATCCCATGGAGAATTGTCCCGACGAGCGGGTGGCCACCCACCCACCCAGGGTGGAGAACTCAAAAGACTGGGGATAGTGGCCCAGCGTGAAACCCACCGCCATCAGCGCCGCTTCCAGGTCCGGCCCCCTTACCCCGGCTTGAAAGGTGGCGAGACCATCCTTCCCATCCATATGCACCAACCCGTTCATCCGGCCCATGTCCACCGTGAGAACCGGCTGGTCCCCGGAGGGAACGCTCAAGTGCCCCACCACGCTGGTGCCCCCGCCGTAGGGAATCACTTGCGCGCCGGTGCTGCCGGCGTAGTCCAGGATCTCCCGCACGTCCTCCCCGGTCAGGGGATAGGCTACGCCGTCCGGGTAGGCCGGCACTGTACCGCTTCTCAGTGCCACCCAGTCGGGGAAGCTCTGCCCGGCAGAGTGACGCAGTCTCTCCACCGGGCTGGTGCTCACCAGCGGGTGCCCTGGCAGGCGGGAAGAAGGCACCCTGGACACCGCTTCCTCCAGGGATGCGTCCCGCACCTGAACACCAGGGCCCAGTAGGTCTTGCAGAAACGCCCCGGCCGGATTGGGCAAGGGAAAATCAACGGTCTCCTCACCCCAGCCGTTCCATCGCCTCATTTTACCTCCCCCAGTACATTTGCATCTTGCCGCCGGTCCGGTTAAGCGGGCGGCGTCTCATCAGGCGGTCCGCTTTTCCATAGGGCAAGGCTTTGTGTTCACTGTAAATTTTTTCTCTTTTCCATGACTCCATTATAGCTTAATTTTATAAGACTTTGTGTCTTAATCTCTGGGTCCATTATAAGTATGAGTGTCAATTTGAAAATATTATTTTTGCAAAGCCCTTGCAGGCCTGCAATTGATTTATCAAGGGTTTGTGTTAAACTGTTATTAGTTGTTATCCCGGTTAATATCAGGTAAACTACGGAGGTGGAGTCTATGCCTACACCGGAGCTGAGCCGGTCTCCCCTTGGAAATCGAAGAGCGGCCACCGTGCTGCCAGCCGCCTTACCCCTTCTGGCTGCCGGGACGCTGGGGATTTGGCTGGGCGTGCATTCCTTCAGATCCCTGATCGCCATGGTGGTCTGGAATGTGGCCGAAGACTTGCCGGCCAGCCAAATGGGCCTCATCGCCCTTTCCGTCTACTCACTGGGCCTGGCGGCCTGGATCCCCACCCGTTTCTTGGGCGGCCCGCGGCCGGTATGGCGCTTCGGCCTTCTTCTCGCCATATTGACCGTTGCCCGCCAGGCGCTGCCGGGAGAGGTTTTAAGTCCTGTGTTCTCCTTCGCCACAGGAATCATGTGGCTGTGGTGGCTCCCGGCGTTCTGGAAGGAACTGGCCCTTCGGCGAGCCATCCAGCTTGCCGTCCCCTCGGTATTGATGGGCCTGGCGCTGCAGATCGCCGGGCAGGCGGCCATGCACGGGCTGGATCTCAACATGCTGCGGGGAGTATGGTCGATTTTAGGATCGGCCGTGCTGGCCGGCGCCTTTGCCGGGGCGATCCGGTGGGCTGGTAAGAGCGGAGCACCGCCTCAACCGGTAGCCGGAGGGGAAGCGGGGGCTGCTTGGGGCGCCCTTGCGCTGGGGCCCTTTCTCTTTATTCAGTTGACCCTTCTGGCTAACCTGGGGCGTGTGGAAACGATTAGCGGCTGGGGAACCACGGGGGCGGCGGCCACGATACTGCTGTCGCTGCTGGCAGGTCTGGCCGGGCTGGCCTGGCGCCCTTCCCGCCCGGTTCGTGTAGTGCTGGGGGCTTTGGTGGTGATCCTGCTGGCGCCTGGTCTCCTGCCGTCCTGGTTAGCCACCTGGGCGCTTGTTCCAGTGCAGGGCGTCCTGGCCCTGGAACTGGCTGCCGCCTTTTCGCCGGCAGGCAGCCGTGCCCGCGGGCGAATCTACAGTGCCAACTCGACCGGGGCGCTCCTGCTCTTCATATTGATGTTTGTCTACTATTCACGGTACGGCTGGCCCCTCATGTGGCCGGTGACAGCAGCCCTGGTGGCGCTTGCGGGCCTCCGGCCGGAGTCTCCCGCCGCGTTCAGGCACTGGCGATCCGCCATACCGGTGGTCATCGTGGCGGTCGTTGGCCTCGGTATGAGCCTGGTGCCCTATTCCCGGGCGTTCCCGGCCGGTGGCCCCGCTCCGGCTGAACTGAAGGTGTTTAACTACAACATCCACAATGGATTCGATACCTGGAGCGCTCCCGCCATCCAGGGAATTGCCGGCGCCATTGAATCGGCCGGCGCAGACCTCGTCTCCCTGCAGGAGGTTAACAGGGGGTGGAACCTCAGCGGGGGTGTGGACCTGGTTGCGTACCTGCGCTGGCGCTTCCCCGGTTATTACGTCATCTACGGGCCGATGAACGGCGACCTGTGGGGAAACGTGATCATGAGCCGGTACCCGGTAGGGGAATGGGGAAGCGAGCACTTTACCCTGGGCAAGAGCGACTTCCCGCGGGGCTTTACCTGGGCTAAAATTCCCACCAGCGCCGGTGAACTGTTATTCGTGACCACCCACTTTTCGGCCTATGAGGGATACGATGAGGACCGCATCTCCCAGTCTACGGAACTGTTGAGTTTCTGGCAGAACCGGCCCCGGTCCGTCATTGCGGGAGACTTCAACGCCCGGCCGGGGGATGCGGCCATAAAAAAGCTGGTGGCAGGAGGGTTAAAGGACGTCCCGGCCGAACACGGCCTGGGGGAAACGTTCACCTATTCCGCCGCGGCCCCGTACCAGAGGATTGATTATATCTTCAGCAGTCCGGATGTTGCCTCTGTATCCGCGCAAATTCCCCGGACTACAAACTCCGATCACCTGCCGGTGGCGGCTACCGTTACCCTGCGTTAACGTATGCTGTTAAGCCCAGTATTTCAGTTCAGTCCAATCCACGCTAAGATAAGTCCCCTTCCGCCACCTGGCGGGAGGGGACTTTTTTTCACCATCGTACTATCCGGAAAAAATCGGTTGGCGGCTTGAAGATCGGGTTTCCTTCCCGGCGCGAGTCTCTCGGTAACCAAGGAAGGCGTCTATACAGGTCTTCTCTGCGAGACCTGTTTTCTTAGAAGAATTTGAAGATCTTGGGGCCTTTTTCCAGTGTTTCGAAGAGGCTGGCCAGGGGACCGTCCGCCAGGCTGGCAATCAAGCCTGCCAGGGCAAACAGGAAAGCCGCCCCGAAAAGGGTGCGGGCGGTAGAACTCAGCTTAAAGCGGTGCAAGAACTTTAACAGGTAATTGGTAGGGATCAGACAAAGCAAAAACAAGATGATCAGTACTGCCCACCGTGACAATATCATCCCTCCCATGACTTATCGAATGAACCGAGGGTATTTATATTGTAACCTGTGTTCAATAGTTTAGCCTAGCATGAATTTAATGACAAGCAAAGAACACCCCCTTACCGTAAGCACACCCGCTGAAGTAATCAAGGTCCTGGAGGCCGTGTTATCAGTTCGATAGCCGGGGAATGTCCTTCGAAGGCTTCATTTTTGCCAGAGGACCGGGCGGGGAGAAAAAGAAGTCCTGTTCCGAATCGAACAGGTAGAACCTCTTTTGTAACGCGAAAAGGTCTCACCCGTAGTTAGACCCGCCTCAAGTACGATGCGGGTCTTGCTATTAAAGAAAAAAGCAACAACTGATCCCGGCCTCTAGGGCTCTGTCCCCTTGCGGGGTGGCAATCAGTGCTGCTCTGGGACAATTATAGCACATAATTCTTACTTCGGGAACACGTCATATATCCCCGGGGCTAGGAAATCGATACCACTCCCCGGCTACCCATTCTCTCACTAGGCTAAGGCCAGGCCGGCCTGAAAGGCTTTCCGGTTGCTCTCCAGGGTTTGGGGTTTGACTACCCGGGCCAGGGCCTCCATCCACACCTCGGGTTCGATGTCCAGATGGCGGGCTAGAATGCCTAATAGCACCATATTCACACCCCGGGGGTTATCGTAAGACAGGGCGATGTCCAGGGCTTTGACCACGGTAGCGTTGGGAACAGCCTGCCGGATCCGGTCCAGGACATCCGCCGGGTACTCCGCCGCCCCGGTGATCACAGGCAGCGGGTCGATAGACTGGTCGTTGACGATGAGTTTGCCCTCCGGGGCCAGGTAAGGCAGCCAGCGCAGTGCCTCCAGTTTCTCAAATGCCACCACCGCGCCGGCGGTGCCCCGGGCGATTACAGGGGAGTACACCCTGGGGCCGATGCGGACTTGAGTCACCACGCTTCCACCCCGCTGGGACATGCCGTGGATTTCCGACACCTTTACGTCCAGGTCCAATTGCAGGGCCACCTGGGCCAGGAGTTTCCCCGCCAGCACGGTCCCCTGGCCTCCCACGCCCACCAGAAGGATATTGGTCACTTGATTACGCACGCTATTCACCCGCCTTTACGATGGCGCTCTGCCGGCACATCTGGGCGCACAACCCGCAGCCGGTACACAGGGTTATGTCAACCACCGGGGCTTCTCCCTTACGGTACACCAGGGCCGGGCAGCCGATGCGCCGGCAGCGGCCACACTGGTTGCACTGCTCTGCCATTACGGTATACGGAGGATCGTTTTCCTTTAACAAAAGGACACAGGGCCGCCGGGTGATGACGACGGAAGGCTCATCCGCAGCCAGCTCTCCGGTAATGGCGGCTTCTACCGCCGCCATGTCGTAGGCGTCCACCACCTGCACCCGTTTCACTCCCAGGGCCCGGACCAGCGCCTCCAGGTCCACCTGGTGCGTGGGCTCCTGCTTGACGGTCTTGCCGGTACCGGGATGCTGCTGGTGGCCGGTCATGGCGGTGATGCCGTTATCCAGGATCAGCACGGTGGTGGCTCCCTGGTTGTAGACCACGTCCATCAGCCCGGTGATCCCGGAGTGCATGAAGGTGGAGTCCCCGATTACCGCCACCATTTTTTGAGCGAACTCTCTCCCCCGGGCCTTTTCCATCCCCAGAGCGGCGCCGATGCCGGCCCCCATGCAGATGCAGGTATCCATGGCGCTTAAGGGGGGCAGGGCGCCCAGGGTGTAACAGCCAATATCCCCTGTCACCACCAGGTTTTTCTTTTTCAGTACATAGAAGACCCCGCGGTGGGGGCACCCGGGACACAGCATGGGCGGCCGGGCGGGAACCTCCCCGGTCACCGTCGCGGTTGCGGCAATCTCTTCTCCAGCCGGGGCTGCGCCCAGTTTTTCCGCCACCAGCTCGGGGCTGAACTCGCCCAACCGGGGGAAGATCTCCTTACCCTTGACCGGGATCCCCCAGGCCAAGAGCTGTTCTTCCAGGAAGGGCTCCAGTTCTTCCACGATGATGACTTCCTCCACCTGGCGGGCAAAGCCGGTAATCAGTTGTTCGGGAAGGGGGAAGGTCATCCCGAGCTTCAAGACCGAAGCCTCAGGGGCCGCCTCCCGCACGTACTGGTAACAGGCCCCGCTGGTGATGATCCCGACTTTCCTGTCCTTACCCCAAAGAATGGTATTCAGCGGCAGGGTCTCGGCAAAGGCGGCCAGGTCGATCAGCCGCTGTTCCACCACCGGGTGACGCCCCCGGGCATGGCCGGGGAGCATCACGAACTTGGCCGCGTTCTTTACATACTCCTTTAGGGGTACTTCAGCCCGCTCGCCCAGTGTTACTACCGACTGGCCGTGGGCCACCCGGGTGGTCATCCGGAGCATGACAGGGGTATCGAAGGTCTCGCTGATCTTAAAAGCCTGGATCATGAAGTCCCTGGCTTCCTGGCTGTCGCTGGGCTCCAGCACCGGCAGCTTGGCAAACTTGGCGTAGTAGCGGTTGTCCTGCTCGTTCTGGGAACTGTGCATGCCGGGGTCGTCGGCGCTGACCAGCACCAGACCCCCGTTTACCCCGGTATAGGAGAGGGTAAACAGGGGGTCGGCGGCCACATTGACGCCTACGTGTTTCATGGCCACCAGCACCCGCGCCCCCCCGATGGCGGCGCCCAGGCCCACCTCCAGGGCTACTTTCTCGTTGGGTGCCCACTCGGAGTAGACTTCCGGGTAGCGGGCCATGTTCTCAATGATCTCGGTGCTGGGGGTACCGGGATAGGCAGCCGCCACCGTTACACCGGCCTCCCAAGCCCCGCGGGCCAGGGCTTCATTTCCTGACAGGATGGCTTTCATTGTCTTCTCCTTTCCATGAGCGCTGTGATAACCTTCGATTTTTGCCTGACTCTTTTGCTTCCTGTTCCTGACAGCGCTTGATGTAATTCCGGTAAACAAAATGGAGCGATTATCAACAACTTTAAACGCTGTAATAAGTTCATCCCTGGAATGATTTTATCATAATTGTTCAGCGCCGTCAGCAACGAATCAACACAAGCACCAGGCCGGGGATCCAATCCCGGCCTGGTGTGAACATATCTATTAAGACCCCGACTTCCGCAGGTCAATAACCCGTTTGGCCTTACCCTCACTACGGGCCAGGGTCCTGGGCTCGACCAGGCTGACCTTGGCGCTGATGGACAAGACGCTCTGCAGTTTGTGCTTGATCCGGCGCTCCAGGTGCTCCAGTTCTTTAAACCGGTCGGTAAACCACGCCTCGGCCATCTCCACCTGTACCTCCAGTTCATCCAGGAACCCCTTGCGGGAAACGATCAACTGGTAGTGGGGGGCCACCCCGTCGATCTCTACCAGCACGCTTTCGATCTGGGAAGGGAACACGTTTACCCCCCGGATGACCAGCATATCGTCGGTGCGTCCCGTGGGTTTACTCATGCGGGCGGTGGTACGCCCGCACCGGCAGGGTTCAGGGTTCAACCGGGTGATGTCTTTAGTCCGGTAACGGATTACCGGCAGGGCCTCCTTGGTAAGGCTGGTCAGCACCAGTTCCCCGTACTCCCCGTAGGGCAGGGGTTCGCCGGTGGCAGGGTCCACGATTTCCGCGATGAAGTGGTCTTCGTTGATGTGCATGCCGTCCTGGAACTGGCACTCACCGGACACCCCTGGTCCGATAACCTCACTCAGCCCGTAATTATCGGTGGCCAGGAAATCCCAGCGGCGCTCCAGCTCCCGCCGCATCTCCTCGGTATGGCCCTCGCCCCCGAATAATCCCACCCGCACCGGCAGTTTGGCCGGGTTAACCCCCACCTGCTCCGCCACCTCTGCCAGGTACATGGCGTAAGAGGGAGTACCGATCAGCGCGGTGGTCCCAAAGTCCTGCATCAGCATGATCTGCTTCTCGCTGTTCCCGCCGGAAGCTGGCACCACGGTGGCGCCCACCCGCTCCAGGCCATAGTGCAGCCCGAAGGCGCCGGTGAACAGGCCGTAGCCGAAGCAAACCTGGGCCACGTCTTCCGGGGTAACCCCGGCCAGGGTGACAATCCGGGCAATGAGTTCCGCCCAGGTGTCGATGTCATTTTTGGTGTACCCCACTACCGTGGGTTTGCCGGTGGTACCGGAAGAGGCATGTACCCGCACCACCTCTTTGATGGGCACTGCGAACAGGCCGTAGGGGTAGTTCTGTCGCAGATCGTCCTTGACGGTGAAGGGCAAGCGCCTCAGGTCATCAATGCTTTGAATATCTTCAGGCTTGACCCCCGCCCCGTCCAGGGTCTGGCGGTAGTAGGGTACGTGCTCGTAAACCCGCCGCACCGTTTCCCTGAGCCGGGCCGCCTGCAGGGCTTCCAGGTCCTCGCGGTGCATACACTCGTGGCGCTCATCCCAGATCATTCGGTCACCAATCCTTCTTTGGTAAACTTGACGATCTTCATGGCCCTGCTGTCGTAGCGGGCCGCCAGGAACTCGGGCATGGTCATCGCGTGCAGCCGGGTGGTCATGGTCCTGGTCCGGCGGGCCAGTACCAGCCACGCGAGGAAGGTCCCAATGAGGGTATTGCCCGCCACGATCCACAGGGAGGAGAGGCCGAAACCCCAGCCCACTTTTCCCGCGTAACCAATAAATAATACGGCCGAGAAATACGTCGTGCCGTACGCGAAGGCGGACACCCAGGGGCCGATAGACCGGTTGCCCAGGAAGAAATCACCGACTGTCCGCGTCTTTTTCATACTGAAGTAACCGATGGCCAGCATCACAAAAACATAAACCAATACCACTAGAGCTTTCATTTCCTACCATCCTTCCGTCCTGGCATGTTGGTACAGTGAAAAGGAATACATTGTTCATTATTCGAGGTATCTTGAAAAAATCCTTCCACGTTGTTCCGGATTGGAACGCCGATGCCTCTATACAGTATTTTTCTCCAGCCATGCGCGGCCGTGGTTGATGGACTGGCGGACGGCATCGGGTGCCGGCCCGCCCGGCAGGGAACGCCGGGCCACACAGGCTTCCACAGAGATGGCACGGAAGACATCCTCTTCAAAGGCGGGGGCAAACTGCCGGTACTGGTCCAGGCTGATTTCCTGCAGGTCTTTCCCCTCCTTGAGGCAGTACAGAACCAGTTGTCCCACCACGGCGTGAGCCTCCCGGAAGGGGACGCCCTTTTTGGCCAGGTAGTCGGCCACGTCGGTGGCGTTGGTGAATCCTCCCTTGGCCCCCCTGTACATGACCTCGTTTTTCACCCGCAGGGTCTTCAGCATGGGAGTAAAGGTGACCAGGCACTTCTGGACCGTATCCACAGCGTCAAAGAGGGCCTCTTTGTCCTCCTGCATGTCCTTGTTGTAGGCCAGGGGCAGGGACTTCATCACCGTCAGGAGGGCCATCAGGCTGCCGTACACCCGGCCGGTCTTCCCTCGCACCAGCTCCGCCACGTCCGGGTTTTTCTTCTGGGGCATGATGGAGCTGCCGGTGCTGAAGGCGTCGTCCATTTCGACGAAGCGGAACTCGTCGCTGGACCACAGTACCAGTTCCTCGCAGAAACGGGAGAGGTGCATCATGATGAGGGAAGCCGCGGCGGTAAATTCAATGGCAAAGTCCCGGTCGCTCACCGCATCCAGGCTGTTTTCGCTGATGGCGGCAAAGCCCAACTCCCGGGCGACCATCTCCCGGTCCAGGGGGAAGGTGGTCCCCGCCAGCGCCCCGGACCCCAGGGGCATCACGTCGGTACGGCGGAAACAGTCCTGCAGGCGCTCCATATCCCGCCGGAACATCTGGAAGTAGGCCATCAGGTGGTGAGCCAGGGTTACCGGCTGGGCTTTTTGCAGGTGGGTATATCCCGGCATGATGGTATCCAGGTGTTGCTCCGCCAGATCCAAGATCACCCGCTGTAAACCAGCGAGGAGCCTTTGGGTGGCCCGGATCTCCTCCTTCATGTACATGCGCACGTCCAGGGCCACCTGGTCGTTCCGGCTCCTGGCGGTGTGCAGCTTTTTGCCCACTTCCCCGATCCGCCGGGTGAGCAGGGTTTCAATGTTCATGTGAATATCCTCGGCGTCAACGGAAAACTGCACTCCGCCCCCTTCGATGTCAGCGAGGATCCCCTCCAGGCCGGCGATGATCTGCTCCGCCTCTTCCAGGGAGATGATGCCGCACTCGCCCAGCATCCGGGCGTGGGCCTGGCTGCCCCGGATATCCTGGCGGTACAGCCGCCGGTCGAAGGAAATGGAGGAATGGAAGTCCTCCACCAGCCTATCAGTACTCTTCTCAAACCGACCGCCCCAAAGCTTCACGGCCTTTAACCTCCTATTTATGTTAACTATTAATCTATGGATTACCAGGTCACCCATGCCAGGATGTACAGGCCC
Organism: Clostridiales bacterium PH28_bin88; assembly: GCA_000987045.1. Classification (GTDB taxonomy): domain Bacteria; phylum Bacillota; class PH28-bin88; order PH28-bin88; family PH28-bin88; genus PH28-bin88. Next base: position 20,848 of record LAKY01000055.1, read on the forward strand.
ACGCCGATAAGGACAGTGCCGCTGCCGTAGGTGATATACTGGCTGAAACGCCGGAACGCCACCAACCCCTTCAGGGCGGCGGTAAACGTACCTACCACCAAAAGGGGAAGGCCGTGGCCCAGGCCATAGGCGAAAAGCAGGCTCCCACCGTAGGCCAGGTCGCCCTGGCCTGCCACATAGATCATGATCACAGCCAGGACCGGTGTGGCACAGGGGGAGGCCACCAGCCCAAAGAATAGCCCCACCAAAAAAGCGCCCCCCAGACCACCGGCCCGTGCCGGCATGGACTTGAGGCCAGGCAGGTTAAAGCGGAAAACCCCCAGAAGGTGCAGTCCCATCACAATGGCCACCGCCGCCATCAGGTAGTACCAGCCCCGGCCGATCTGCCCGAATACTTTTCCAAAGGCAGCCGCCGCCACTCCCAGGACGGCAAAAGTCACCGCCAACCCCAGGACAAAGGTCGCGGAAAGAAGCATGCCCCTCGCCCTGGAGGCTTCCCCGTAGCCCCCGATGTATCCCATCATCACCGGGATCATGGAGAGGATGCACGGGCTCAGGCTGGTCAAGAGGCCGCCGGAGAAAACAAGGACATAAACCAGGGGTGACCGGCCGGTAACCGCCTGGGGGAGTATTTCGTTAAAGAAGGTTTCCATTACCGCCACCCCGCTGCTTATGTAAACTTCTCACGATCTTTTTCTCTTTTCCTCGGCTCGCAGCAGGTTCTTCAAGTAGGTGTCCATCTCCTGCCGGGACTTATACCCCACGTCCTTGGCTACCGCCTTACCGGTGCCGTCCAGGAAGAAAAAGGCCGGGATGTAATACACGTCGTATTCAACCGCCAGTTGTTTGCCTTCCGGGGTGTCCAGGTCTACAATCACAAATTCCACCTTACCAGCGTATTCGTTTTCCAGAGCCAGCACCACGGGCTCCATTGCTCTACAGGTCCCTCACCACCTGGCGTAGAACTCCAGGAACACGGGCCTTCCCGCAGTCCGGGCCGCCTGGAGGGCCTGCGCCGGCCTTTCCGTCACCTTGAACTCGGTAACGTTATTCCGGGCGAAGGGTAGGCGGGGCCAGACCAGCACCGCTGCCACCAGTACCAGCACCACCGCCAGAATTGTTTTTCCGCGCCGATCCATCGATTTCACCTCCGGGGTTCTAACCTTAGTTGGCTGGAACGGGTGCTCCAGGTGATGATAGTATACAATAATCGTTCTCAAATAGCCAGGGGCCGCCAAGGTCATCTCCTCGCGGCCCCGATAAGTTTTTTCTCAGGTCACCCCGTCACCAGGCGCTCCAACCTGGCTACCCTTTCCTCCAGGGATTGGCACTTGGCATGCAGTTCCGTAATGCTTTGATCGTACTTCCGGTCAACTGCATCCAGCTTATTGAGGGCATAGTTCATCTTTTCATTCAGGGTACTAAGGCCCTCCGCCAAAAGCTGGATGGAGGTTTGGTTGGCTTCACCCAACAGGCGGGCGGCCTTAGCTTCCTCCCGGGCGGCCTTAGCTTCCTCCCGGGCGGCCTTCGCTTCCGTCTTGGCTTCCTCCGCGACCTGGACCGCTTTCAAGGTGTTAGCGGCTACCACGTCCAGCATCTTGACGATATGGTCAAGTTTCTCTTCCGGTGACATTAATCCACCCCCCGGCGATACCCCGTACAAGCACACAGGGCTGTTACTTATCCATTCAACAGTGATGCGTAAAATCCTCCATGGGAGGCGGGATTATATCCCATTTATTTCAGCCCGGCTTTTTGGCGCATTAGCGCCCGCACTTTCAGCGGCAGGCCGAAGAGGTTGATGAAGCCCTCGGCGTCCTTCTGGTTGTAGACCTGGTCGGCGCCAAAGGTGGCGAACTCCTCGTTGTACAGGGAGAAGGGAGAGGTGGCGCCCGCCGGGGTACAGTTGCCCTTGTACAGCTTCATGCGCACCGAACCGGTCACCGTGCGCTGGGTGCTGTCCACGAAGGCATCCATGGCCTCCTTGAGAGGGGAGTACCACACGCCGTCGTAAACCATCTCGGCGTACTTACCGGCTACCATCTCCTTGAAGTGCATGGTTTGGCGGTCCAGTGTCAGGTACTCCAGTTCCCGGTGGGCGGAGACCAGCACGGTGCCGCCGGGGCACTCGTAGACGCCGCGGGATTTCATGCCCACCAGCCGGTTTTCCACCATGTCGATGATCCCCACACCGTTTTGGGCCGCGATGTCGTTTAACCGGGATACCAGGGTTACGGGGTCGTATCTTTCCCCATCCAGCCCTACGGGAACCCCTTGTTCGAAGTCGATGGTTACATAAGTCGGTTGGTCCGGCGCCTTCTCCGGGGGGGTGATGATCATGTACACGTCTTCAGGGGCCTCGTTGGCCGGGTTTTCCAGGGCGCCACCCTCATGGCTCAGGTGCCAGAGGTTACGGTCCATACTGTAGGGGCGGGCCTTGGTAACGGGTACCGGGATGCCCCGCTCGGTGGCATAGTCGATGGCGTCTTCCCGGGAACGGATGTGCCATTCCCGCCAGGGGGCGATGATCTTCAGGTGGGGGGCCAGGGCCTTCACCGTCAGCTCAAACCGCACCTGGTCGTTGCCCTTGCCGGTGGCGCCGTGGGCAACCGCTTCCGCCCCCTCCGCCAGGGCGATCTCCACCAGCCGCTTGGCGATGAGCGGCCTGGCGAAAGAGGTGCCCAGCAGGTACTTCCCTTCGTAAACCGCCCCTGCCTTTAGAGTGGGGAAGATGAAGTCCTTAACAAATTCTTCTTTCAGGTCCTCGATGTAGATCTTGCTGGCGCCGGTCTTGATGGCCTTTTCTTGCAGTGGGTCGAGTTCTTCACCCTGACCCACGTCGGCGGTGACGGCGATGACCTCGTAGCCGTAATTTTCCTTCAACCAGGGGATAATAATGGAGGTATCCAGCCCCCCCGAGTAAGCCAGCACTACTTTTGCCATGTTGATTGCTCCCTCCGTTAACATAATGTTTCCTGCCGGGTTAACCGGTAGGTATCTTCTGATATTTGTCCAGGAAACCCTGAATAGTCTTAATGGCCGCTTCCAGGTGTTCCTGCCGCACCAGCAGGTGGTCCCGGGAATAGGCGGAAATCACCCCGCACGGGATCCGCTGCTGGGCCAGCACCCCGGTGATGGCCGCCAGGAAACCCACCACCGACCACTCCAGCACCACGTCCATGGTGATCAACCGGTAGCCGTGCTGTACCTTGCGGCTGGTAAAGCCCGCCATGATGCTTTCCCACCCTTTTTCCGTCATTACCAGGGTGAGTTCCTCCGGATCCAGGCATGCGCTGATAAACCCGGGGGCCTGTTTCAGCTTATCCAGTACCCCCGGCCATTCATCCGGCGGCAAACCGATAATGGCCAGCGCCTCGTCATGAATACCGATGCCGGTCTCGGAAAGCAACTTCGCCAGTTCCTGCGCCATCCTTCTATACCTCCCCGTTAAAGCGTAATGCAAAGTCCTTCCGTCCCGGTTTACCGATTGGGATAAAGCGCTGTCAGAAACGAGCGTGGCGCGGAAGGCGGGGATGCGAGGGGCGGAACGTACTGGGGTGGTACGTGAGCACCCGAGCAGCCCCGCCTGACAAAGCCAGGCGAAGTTTATCACAGCGCTTTCGGGTTAGATTAGCAGGGCCATAATAGCCTTCTGGACATGCAGGCGGTTTTCGGCCTCTTCAAACACTACCGAGTTAGGGCCGTCAATCACATCCGAGGTGACCTCCAGGTTCCGGTAAGCGGGGAGGCAGTGAAGGAAGATGAAGTCCGATCGTGCCGCTTTCACCAGGCCCGCGTTCACCTGGTAAGGGGCGAAGATTTTTGCCCGTTCCGCTTTTTCCGTTTCCTGTCCCATGCTGGCCCATACGTCAGTATACACCACGTCAGCGGCGGTTACCGCCTCTACCGGATCGCTGGTAACGGTCACAGTGGCCCCGGTACCTGCGGCCGCCTCCCGCGCCCGGAGGGTGATCTCCTCCTTGGGGGCGTAACCCGGCGGCGTGGCCACCACCACATGCATGCCCACCTTGGCCCCACCCAGCATCAGGGAATGAGCCACGTTGTTGCCGTCTCCCACATAGGCCAATTTCAGTCCCGCCAGCCACCCTTTCTTTTCCTTGATGGTCAAAAGGTCTGCCAGTGCCTGGCAGGGATGCAGGAGATCGGTCAACCCATTGATGATGGGGATTCCGGCGTGAGCGGCCAGCTCCTGCACGTCCTCATGAGCGTAGGTCCGGATCATGATGCCGTCCAGGTAACGAGCCAGCACCCGGCCGGTGTCCGCAATGGTCTCACCCCGGCCCAGTTGCAGGTCACTGCTGCTGAGGAAAAGGGGATACCCCCCCAACTGGTACATGCCCACCTCGAAAGAGACGCGGGTGCGGGTAGAGGATTTCTGGAAAATCATGCCCAGGGTTTTTCCCGCCAGCAGCGGGTGGGGTTCGCCCCGCTGCTGCAGTTCCTTCAACGACGCCGCCACGTCCAGCAGGTAGTTGATCTCGTCCGGGGTGTAATCGTAGAGGCTTAAGAAATCCCGTCCCTTGAACTCTTCCTTGCGTGACAAAATATCCATATGTTTTCCCTCCCTTTTTGTACTACTCAGGAGTCAGGAGTCAGTATGAGAGAATGGTTTGTCGTCTCCAAGTATTTTGAATTCTGACTACTGCCCTGAATACCTGAATAGTAACCCCTTTTTTAAATTATATAGTGCAAACCTCATGAACCCGTTGATGGGTCAGGCCACTAGCCAACCAGTTCACTGCTCGCGGTCTCCCTGTCCTTGCCGCCGGCGGGGTGTGTCCGGAGGTAATCCTGCAGGGCGCCGCAACCGGATTCCCAGCCCAACCGGGTGGAGCGAATGGCCGCTGCCAGGGCCCGGGCGGTATCCAGAGAAGTCAGGCAGGGGACCCGGTAGTCGGTGGCCGCCCGCCGCAGGCGGAAACCGTGCCTTTCGGGGATTTTGCCCCGGGTAGGGGTATTGATCACCAGGGCAATCTTCCCTTCCTTGAGAGCCCCCACGATGTCCTCCAGCCCGTCTTCCGACAGGCTCGCCACCTCGGAGGGGACCCCGGCCTGGCGCAAGTACCGGTGGGTCTCACCGGTTGCTACAATCCGGTAGCCCAGGTCCTGGTACTGCCGGATGATGGGCACCGCCTCCGCCCGGTCTTTCTCCGCCAGGGAAACCAGCACCTGGCCCCGGTCCGCCACCTCCAACCCGGAGGCGACCATGGCCTTGTACAGGGCGCAGGCAAAGCCGCCGTCCACTCCCATCACCTCACCGGTTGACTTCATCTCCGGTCCAAGGGAGACTTCCACCCGGTTGAGTTTCTCGAAGGAGAATACCGGCGCCTTCACGGTGACGTACGGCGGCGCCGGCCAGAGGCCGTCCTGGTAACCGAGGTCCGCCAGGGTTTTACCCAGCATCACCCGGGTAGCCACCTTGACCATGGGCACCCCGGTCACCTTGCTTAAAATGGGTACGGTGCGGGAGGCCCTGGGGTTAACCTCCAGGACGTAAACCCGGCCCCGCTCTACCACAAACTGGATGTTGATCAGCCCTTTGACAGAGAGGGCCGCGGAGATCCGCCTGGTGTAGTCCACAATCTGGTCGATTTCTTCTGGAGCCAGGTTTTGGGGCGGGTAGACCGCCATGCTGTCCCCCGAATGGACCCCCGCCCGTTCCACGTGCTCCATGATACCCGGGATGAGGGTGGCTTCGCCGTCGCAGAGGGCGTCCACCTCCACCTCCCTGCCCTGGATGTACCGATCGATAAGGACGGGGTGCTTGGGGGAAACCCTGACCGCCGTTTTCATGTAGGTCTCCAGGTCCGCCTGGTTATACACCACCTCCATGGCCCGGCCGCCGATCACATAGGAAGGCCGGACCAGCACGGGGAAACCCAGCTCCGAGGCTGCTGCCGCCGCCTCCTCCGCCGTAGTGGCGGCACGCCCCTCGGACTGGGGGATTGACAACCGCCTCAGGAGCGCCTCAAACTTTTTACGGTCCTCCGCCGCATCGATGGACTCCACCGGTGTCCCCAGCACCGGCACCCCGTGCTCGGCCAGGCCTGCCGCCAGGTTGATGGCGGTCTGGCCGCCGAACTGCACCACCACACCATCCGGCTGTTCCTGGTCGATCACATTCAGCACGTCTTCCAGGGTGAGGGGCTCGAAATACAGCTTATCGGAGGTGTCGAAGTCGGTGCTGACCGTCTCCGGGTTGTTGTTGATGATGATGGATTCCACCCCCGCCTCCCGCAGGGCCAGCACCGAGTGGACAGAGCAGTAGTCGAACTCGATGCCCTGACCGATGCGGATGGGCCCGGACCCCAGCACCACCACCTTGGGCCGGTCGGAGACGGTTACCTCGTTCTCGTCCTCGTAAGCGGAGTAGTAGTAGGGGGTTACCGCCTCGAACTCCGCCGCGCAGGTGTCGACCATCTTGTAGACCGGGGTAATGCCATACTTCTTGCGCAGGTAACGGACGGTCTGGGTGCTCTTCCCCACCAGCTTGGCGATCTGGTAGTCGGAAAAGCCCATCAGTTTGGTTTCCTTTAACAGGCTGCTGGTCAGGGGGCGCTGGGTCAGCTTGCTTTCCTGGTCCACCAGCCGCTTGACCTGAACCAGGAACCAGGGGTCGATCCCGGTGAGGTGGGTTACCTCGGACACCGTCCAGGCCCGGCGAAAGGCCTCGGCAATGACGAACAGCCGCTCGTCATCGGGATGGGAGAGCTTATGCTCGATCTCCATCTCCGACCACAAGACCGAATCCGGTACCCGCAGGCCGTAAACCCCGATCTCCAGGGAGCGCACCGCCTTTAAGAGGGCCGCCTGGAAGGTCCGGTCGATGGCCATCACCTCACCGGTAGCCTTCATCTGGGTGCCCAGTCCCCGGTCGGCGGCCACAAACTTGTCGAAGGGCCAGCGGGGGATCTTCACCACCACATAATCCAGGGTAGGCTCGAAACAAGCGGTAGTCTTTCCCGTCACCGGGTTCCGGATCTCGTCCAGGGTAAGGCCCACGGCGATTTTGGCCGCCACCTTGGCGATCGGGTAGCCTGTCGCTTTGGAGGCCAGGGCGCTGGACCGGCTGACCCGGGGGTTGACCTCGATCACGTAGTACTGCATGCTCCTGGGGTCCAGGGCGAACTGTACGTTGCAGCCGCCCTCCACCTTTAAGGCCCGGATGATCCTCAAGGCAGCGGTCCTCAGCATCTGGTACTCCCGGTCCGCCAGGGTCTGGGACGGGGCCACCACGATGCTGTCGCCGGTATGGATACCCACCGGGTCAAAGTTCTCCATATTACAGATGGTGATGCAGTTGTCCCGGGAATCCCTCATTACCTCGTACTCGATTTCTTTCCAGCCTGCCACGCTGCGCTCCAAAAGCACCTGCCCGATCAGGCTGGCCTTGAGCCCCCTGGTGGCAATAGCGGCCAACTGTTGAGGGTTGTGGGCGATACCGCCTCCGGTACCTCCCAGGGTATAGGCGGGACGCACGATGACCGGGTAACCGATACGGCCGGCGAAGGAAAGGGCCTCCTCCAGGTCGCTGACGATGGCGCTTTCCGGAATGGGCTCGCCGATGGAGAGCATGGTTTCCTTGAACAGTTCCCGGTCTTCCGCCCGCCGGATGGAATCTACCGAGGTGCCCAAAAGCCGTACACCGTAACGATCCAGCACCCCTGCCTCCGCCAGTTTCACCGCCAGGTTGAGCCCGGTCTGGCCGCCCAGGGTGGGCAGGAGCCCGTCCGGCCGCTCCTGCTGGATGATGCGGGTGAGGGTAGCCACATCCAGGGGTTCGATGTATACACGGTCAGCGATGTGGGGATCGGTCATGATGGTGGCCGGGTTGGAATTGACCAGCACCACCTCCATTCCCTCTTCCTTGAGGGCTTTGCAGGCCTGGGTACCGGCGTAGTCAAATTCCGCCGCCTGGCCGATGATGATGGGGCCGGAGCCGATCACCAGCACTTTTTGCAGTTCCTTGCGCTTCGGCACCGTCAGCACATCCTTTGCTCATGGATCATTTGCAGGAACTCGTCAAACAGGTAGCGGGAATCCTCGGGACCCGGGGCCGCCTCCGGGTGGTACTGGACGCTGAACAGGGGGAGGTCCCGGTGGCGCAATCCCTCCACCGTCCCGTCGTTCAGGTTCCGGTGGGTAACTGTCACGTCCGGGGGAAGAGACTCCGCGTCTACCGCATACCCGTGGTTCTGGGATGTTATGTAAACTCTCCCGGTGGCCAGGTCCTGAACCGGGTGGTTGGCTCCCCGGTGACCGAATTTGAGTTTATAGGTATCGCCGCCCAGGGCCAGGGCCAGGATCTGGTGGCCCAGGCAGATGCCGAAGATGGGCCTGCGGCCGATCAGTTCCCGCATGGAGACAATGGCCTCCGGCACGTCCTTGGGGTCCCCGGGGCCGTTGGAAAGAAAAACGCCTTGGGGATCCAGGGCCAGGACTTGGTCCGCCGGGGTATAGCCCGGTACCACCGCCAGGTCGCACCCCATGCCGGCCATCATCCGGAGGATATTCTGCTTGATGCCGAAATCCAGCACCACCACCCGGGGACCATGTCCCGGTAACCGGTAAGTTTCGGTAGTCGCTACCGAACGGACCAGTTCAGGCCCGGTAAGTTTCAATTGGGCAGCCTCCGCCGCCAGCGCTTCCGGCCGGTTCACGTCTTCCGGCAGCGTGGACAGGAAGCCCCGCATGGTACCGTGGTTCCTGATCCGGCGGGTGAGGGCGCGGGTGTCGATGCCGGCAAGGCCGATGATCCGGTGCCGGGCCAGGTACCCGGACAGGGCTTCTCTTGCCCGCCAGTTGCTGGGGTGGTCGCAAGCCTCCCGCACCACGAACCCCCGCACCCGGGGAGCGGCAGACTCGCTGTCCTGGTCGTTCAAGCCGTAATTGCCGATCAGGGGATAGGTCATGGTGACAATCTGGCCGGCGTAGGAGGGGTCGGTGAGCACCTCCTGGTAGCCGGTCATGCCGGTGTTAAAGACCACTTCACCGGACTGCCGGCCCTGGTAACCGAAACCTTTTCCCCGGAATATCGTTCCATCTTCCAATGCCAGGATGGCGGTCAATGCTATCACTCCATTCAGGAGACAAGAGACAGGAAGCAGGAGGCAGGAATATACGGAGAATGGTATTTATCCATGCATTTTTCCGGCTTCCTGGTGCCTCAATGTCCTACTTCATAAATTAAATACCGGTTGGTTAAGTGCAGTTTATGCCAGGTCTTGTAGAGCTTCCGCCAGGATGGCCACTGCTTCATCCACATCCTCCCGGCTGATATTCAACGGGGGCAAGAAGCGCAGTACATTCCCGTTGGTACAATTGATCAGGAGGCCCCGCTGCTGGCAGGCGGTCACCACCGGCCCGCCCTCCCGGAACAGTTCCATCCCCACCAGCAACCCTAAACCCCTGACTTCCTTTACAAAGTCATGGCGGGAGGCCAGTTCCGTAATTCTCTCCCGCAGGTACTGGCCCACCTCCCGGGCGTTATCCACCAGCCCTTCATCCAGCATGGCCCCCAGGGCAGCTACTCCCGCCGCGGTGGCCAGGGGGTTTCCCCCAAAGGTAGAGGCGTGGTCGCCTGGTTGGAAAGCGGCAGCCACCGCCCCGGTGGCCATCATCGCTCCGATAGGCACACCCCCGCCCAGGGCTTTGGCCAGGGTGATGATATCGGGGACCACCCCGTAGTGCTGGTAGGCAAACAGCTTCCCGGTACGCCCCAGGCCGCACTGCACCTCATCAAATATCAGGAGCAGGCCGTGCCGCCGGCACAGGTCGTTGACCCCCTGCAGGTACTCCACGCCCGCCACGTTGACCCCGCCCTCCCCCTGCACCGGTTCCAGCATCACCGCACAGGTGTTGGGGCCGATGGCTTCCGCCAGCGCCTCCAGGTCGTTGAAGGGGACATAGCGGAACCCTTCCGGCAAGGGCGTGAAACCCTTTTGAAACTTTTCCTGGCCGGTGGCGGTAAGGGTGGCCAGGGTCCGGCCGTGAAAAGAAAGGCGCATGGTGATGATCTCGAACCGGTTTTCGCCCAGGTGGAGCTTGGCGTACTTGCGGGCCAGCTTGATGGCTCCCTCGTTGGCCTCGGCCCCGCTGTTACAGAAGAAGACCTTATCCATGTCGGAATTCTCCACCAGGAGCTGGGCCAGCCTGACCTGGGGTTCGATCCAGTAAAGGTTGGAGCAGTGAATAAGTTCTTTTGCCTGGCGAGCCACCGCCTCGGCCACCCGTGGGTGGCAGTGCCCCAGGGAGTTGACGGCCAGGCCACCCACAAAGTCCAGGTACTGGTTGCCGTCGGCATCCCACACCCGGGCGCCCTGGCCTCTCACCAGGGCAAAGGGAAGCCGCCCATAGGTGTTCATTACATACTTCTTGCCCAGTTCCATAATCTCGTGATTGCTCACCGCTCCGGACCCCCTTAATTATGTTAACTAAACGTCCCTGTAGGTTTCGCCGTTTTCTACCGGTTTCCTCCCGGATTCCTTTCCCTGCAGCCGGTTATGCGGCCGCAACCGCTCTGCCCGGGCCGGTTCCGTTATCACGGCTCTCGCGCCGGCGCTGCCTCCCAGATCAAAGGTCAAAGATGGTCAAACTTACTTCACCACCATGGTTCCGATACCCTGGTCGGTGAACACCTCCAGCAGGATGGAATGGGCCAACCTGCCGTCGATAATATGGGTAGTGGCTACACCGGCCTCCAGGGCTTTGACACAGCATTCCACTTTGGGGATCATCCCTCCTGCGATGACCCCTTCGGCTACCAGCCGCGGCACGTCCGCTGCATTGAGAGATGAAATCAGGGAGGCCTTTTCCTGGTAATTGGCAAAAATGCCTTCCACGTCAGTCAGCATCACCAACTTGTCGGCTTTCAAAGCGGCGGCCACAGCTCCCGCCACATAATCGGCATTAATGTTGTAGCTTTGACCCTCGGGGCCGGCCCCCACCGGGGCAACCACCGGGATATATCCCTTGGCGATGACCGTCTCGATGATCTCCGGGTTTACCCGGCTGACTTCTCCCACGTATCCCAGGTCAACAGGGACCTCTTCTCCCTCCCCGTTTTTTCCGGTCACCAGTTGCTTGGTAGCCTGGAACAGCCCGCCGTCCTTGCCGCTTAAGCCCACAGCCTTTCCACCCAGTTGCTGGATCAGGCCCACGATCTCCTTGTTTACCTTTCCCACCAGCACCATCTCCACTACTTCCATGGTGGCTGCATCAGTGACCCGCAGGCCTTGAATAAAGGTGGACCGGATTCCCAGCCGTTCCAACATCCCGGTGATCTCCGGCCCCCCGCCGTGGACCAGCACGGGATGCATACCCACCAGTTTCATCAGGATGACGTCCTTCATTACCGCCTGTTTCAACTCTTCGTTGACCATGGCGTGGCCGCCGTACTTGATAACCACCGTCTTGCCGTAAAATTTTTTAATGTAAGGCAGCGCCTCCACCAGAATAGCCGCCTTCTCCAACGCACTGGTAACCATCTGATATTTTCCCCTTCCGGATAACCCTACACTGTAATATTGCTTATTTCGCTATGCCCGCTACTTATTCTCAGCTACTACGTACGGTAGTCCGCATTGATCCTCACATAATCGTAGGACAGGTCGCAGGTCCAGGCGGTGGCTTCCGCCCCTCCCGCATGCAAGTCGATAACAATAGTAACTTCATCCCCCTCCAGGATCGACCGGGCCTTTTCCTCGTCAAACCGTAGGCCGGCCCCGTCACCGGCCACCTGCTCCGTCTCCCGCTCGCCAGCGAGAAAGATGTCTACCTTAGCCGGATCGAACTCCGCCCCCGAGTACCCCACTGCGGTGAGGACACGGCCCCAGTTGGCGTCGGCGCCGAAGATCGCGGTCTTCACCAGGTTGGAGTTGGCCACCGCTTTGGCCGCTTTCCGCGCGTCCTCCACGCCGGGAGCCTGCCGCACCTGTACGGTCACCAGCTTGGTGGCGCCTTCCCCGTCTCTGGCAATCATCCGGGCCAGCTGGGCGCACACATAACCCAGCGCCTGCACAAACAGGTCGTAGTCCTCCCCCGGGCCGGAAATCTCCGGGTTGCCCGCCGCACCGTTGGCCATTACCGCCACCATGTCGTTGGTGCTGGTGTCCCCGTCCACTGTCAGCATGTTAAATGTCTCCCCCACCACCTGCCGGAGGGCCGATTGCAGCAGAGGCTGAGAAATGGCTGCGTCGGTGGCGATGAAGCCCAGCATGGTTGCCATGTTGGGATGGATCATCCCGGAGCCCTTGGCCATCGCCCCGATGGCGACGGGGTGCCCCTGCAGTTCGAGTCGCACCGCCACCTCTTTGGGCCTGGTGTCGGTGGTCATGATCGCCTGGGCAGCCGAGGCGCCTCCTGTCTCCGACAGATCCCGCACCGCCTGCAAAATGCCTGCCTCCACCCTGTCCATGGGAAGGGGGACACCGATGACACCGGTGGATGCCACAATCACCTCCCGCGGGCCGATCCCCAACAGTTCTCCCGTTAAGGAAGCCATGCGCCGGGCGTCCCGCATCCCTTGCTCTCCCGTGCATGCATTGGCGTTACCGCTGTTCACCACCACCGCCCGGGCGATACCCCCCGCCAGGTGCTCCCGGGTGACGAAGATGGGAGCCGCCTTTACCTTGTTGGTGGTGAAAACCGCTGCCGCCTTAGCAGCATACCGGGTAAAGATTACCGCCACGTCTTTCTTGGGGCTGTCAATTTTTTTAATACCCGCGGCCACCCCGGCGGCGATAAACCCAGGCACGGCGGTAACCCCGCCGGGAATTACTTCAAAACCCCTATTTGCTTTACTCATCTATACTTCCCCTCTTTATGAACTGGAGGCTTTCATTATTCATTATCCGACGGTGTCACACTTGATGAGGGTCCAGTCACCAGCCACTAAATCACGGGCACAGTCCCGGATAATCCAGCCCCAGGTTCTCCGGCAACCCGAACAAGAGGTTCATGTTCTGCACCGCCTGGCCGGCGGCGCCCTTGACCAGGTTGTCGATAGCCGATACCACCACCAGGCGACCGGTGCGCCCGTCCACCGTAAGGTTCAGGTGACAGTGGTTGGAGCCGTATACCCACTTGGTGTGGGGCCACTGTCCCTCCGGCAGCAGCCGGACAAAGTCCTCATCCCGGTAGAACCGGCGGTAGGCCTCCCTCACTTGTTCCGGTGACAGCGGGACAGTCAGGGTGGCGTAGACTGTGCTCAGGATGCCCCTGGTCATGGGCATCAGGTGGGGGGTAAAGGAGACCACGACATCCCTCCCCGCCAGTCGCGTGAGTTCCTGCTCGATCTCCGGGGTATGGCGATGCCGCCCCACGCTGTACGGGTGGACACTCTCGTTCACTTCGGCGTAGAGACTGCCCAACGCCAGGCCGCGGCCGGCTCCCGACACCCCGGATTTGGCATCGATGATAATGGAAGCGGGGTCGATGATCCCCTCCGCCAGGGCCGGGGCCAGCGCCAGGATGGCTCCGGTCGGGTAACACCCGGGGTTAGCCACCAGCCACGCCTCCCGGATGCGACGCCGGTGCAACTCGGGCAACCCGTAGACCGCTTGAGCAAGGAGGTCCGCAGCCTCGTGTTCATGGCTGTACCACTTCTGGTAGGTATCCGCCAGGTCAAAACGGAAGTCGGCCCCCAGGTCCACCATCTTTTTACCCCGGGCCGCTACTTCCCGCGCCACAGGGGCCGAGTGCCCGTGGGGCAGGGCTACCATCACCACTTCACTCCGCCCCACCACCCCGGAAACGTCCTGATCCTCGCAGTTCAGGTTTACGTAACCGGTTAGGCTGGGATAAACTTCCGCCATGGGCTTTCCCGCATAGCTCTGGGAAGTCAGGGCCACCAGTTCCACCTGCGGGTGCCGCGCCAGGATCCGCACCAGCTCTTCCCCGGCATAGCCGGTAGCACCTATTACACCGACTTTGATCATGCGCTAATCCCCTTTGTGGAAGATTTATTGATCATCTTTTTCATAATTATACGTGTTGCTGTATATTTATTCAAGATATTTTTTCTGAACCTCCTGCAAAAAAAGGCCGGAGAGGTTGATCCCTCCCACGGCCATCTTAACACCAAGGTCTAGAACAAAACCACTTCATGCCTTTCGGCATTCAACGGGTGTGGTTTTGTTCTTTCCCAGGGAACCCATGGGTGCTTCGCACCCGGCCGCCTCACCGACTCGGCGGCGCTCCTAGCTCGGCGCCACTTACTCGTGGCGCCACTCGCCCTAGGACGCTCCGCTGTAACCCTCCTTTATTTAAGCTAAGGGGGTTCCCCCCTTAACAACCCCCACGTTTAGGAAATTATCATCAACGCATAATTTCCTAAACGTCAAGCAAGCAATACCCAGCCGGCGCTATGCCCTCACCTTACCGGCCCGCACCCCTGAAATGCAATCCAGGCAGAACTCATCCAGCTAATAATGAACTGTTTCTTGGTTACAATATGAATAGCCATACTGGCGTCAAGTTACCCTTGAATTTCCAATAAATTAACCGGAGGTATCACGATGCCGGAAATCGTGTGCGACTGCGCCTGCGTTCATCAAAAAGAGGGCCAGTGTGAACTGGACCCAGATCAACTGTTGGGCCCGCCAGGGTGCCCGCGCCGGCGCCACCGCCATCACCCAGGCCGGGGACCTACACCATGGTAAGCCGACCGCCAGCCAGGACCACTTTTCCATCCACCTCGACGGTGGGAGACAGCATCACCCCGTCCAGGTGGCTGGCAACCTCCACGTTTCCCCCAAAGGTGCTGTTGTCCCCCAGGGCGACGTGGACTGTACCCAGCACCTTTTCATCTTCCAGCACCAGTCCGGTGATCATGGCATGGGGGTTCATTCCCAAACCCAGTTCGGCGATATTCCTGGCCTCCCGGTTATAACGGTCCAGGATGCCTTGCAGTTTCGCCGCCTCTGCTCCTCCGGCAATGTCTGTGGCATAACCGCCCTCCACACGCATCCTGATTGGTTCCTTCAACAGTCCTACCCCGGCCATGGACCCGTCGATGACCAGCACCCCCCGGGTAGACCCTTCCAGCGGGGCTGCGTACACCTCTCCCGCCGGGAGATTGCCAAACTGCCCCGGTTCCAGGTACAGTCCCGTGTCCGGGTGGGCCTCCCGTCCCTCCAGGGACATGGTCAGGTCGGTGCCCGCGGGTGTGGTGATCCGCACCTGCCGGGCCCCGTGAAGTAGGGATGCATACCGGCGGCAGTTTTCCGCCATCTCAACGTAACTGCCTTTGAGGGTCCTCTGCATCATCTGGAGGGTAATACCCGGCATCGAGGCAATGCGGGCGCCAGCCCGGTTGGCCTCCCAGCGGGCGCGGGTATGAGAGAGGCTTTTGGTGGTAGGCATCAGCACCACTTCGGCCTCCCGCATGGCCGCGGCCACCGCCGCCGGCGGCTCCTGGCCGTGGTTTTCCCTGGGGCTCATCTCCATCAGCATGGCCTCGGCGCCTAACTCCCCAGCCACGGCCAGTAACGCCCCTCCCACCTCTCGTTGGAGAATATCGGTAACTACCAGCACCACCTCGCCCGCTTTTACGCCCATACAGTCCACCAGGGCAACTCTCGCTGCCTCTCTCAATTTGTCCATCTACAAACACCCCACTCGTAATATATACTTAACAAATATCATAACATAAATTTCTTTTATGATAAAAAGGTGCACTGCGTCAAGGTTTGACACCATCAATTGTCAAACCAGGCAGGAGCACCTTTCTAAAAAGGACCGGTATCGTGAATGGCGTTTTTTCTACTCCCGCTGAACGAAGCCACATGCTAGCAATTCAAAGATGACGTGCCCAGCAGCTCCGTAAACGTTTATCCTAACCCCACCACTTGCGAGGTTTATCAGGAGGCGTCATATAAGTAAGACGGCTGTGTTTCACCTCCATGGCGATGTAAGTCTCAACCAGTTTTATCGCTGAGAAGGCAGGGTCGATAACCGGTACATCATACCCTGCTTCTTTAAGTCTGTTGTGAAGATTCTTAGCCATCCCCATCATGCCCGTACATCCTAACACAAGCACGTGGACCCTATCTTTCAAAATTGCCTCCAAACTCTGCTGGAAAAGGGCGTTTTCCAATTTTGCCCTGTCGCCCAGCTCTAAAACCGGAATATCAACATAGCGGATAGAAGCCAGTCTGCTTGCGAGACCGAGTTTAGCCGCCAGGTCTTCTAGCATTGATATTACGTTAGGTAAAACAGTTACTACTCCCAAGTGCTGTCCCAATCCTGCAGCCAACAAAATTGCCGGCTCAAAGCCCCCATATACAGGAATATCTACCAATTCCCGCGCAGGCTTTACTCCGGGGTCACCAAAGCAGTCGATAATCACCCCGTCAAATCCTTCTTGGGCTGCTTTCTGTACCTTGTTTAAAATATCAGGTACCGCTAAAGCTTCATCAAATTCGCTTTCGATAGATGCCGGCCCATAATCGAGGTTTTCCACATCGAATTCTACCCCCGCACCACCGTAACCCCGAACTTCCCGTCGGATTTCTTCGTTAAAAACATTAGATGTAATAGGCACGATTACTTTAATCCGCATTATCTTTCTCCTCCCCTTTTTGTTTCTCCTTCCAAGGATTAATTATACGCTTTTCAAATCGCCCGCTGCTTTCACCCTGATGCGTGTAGCATTACCAGGAAGATAAGCCAACGGCACATCCTCCACTTCAACAATCTGGACCGTGGACGGCTCGGCGCCGGCTTTGACCGCTTCTTCAAAGGCGATCTCCTTCGCCCGCTTGAGGGCTTCCTCCCGCCCGACCTCGCTCAGGGAAAACACTCGTTCCACCTGACCGCTTACCTGAGCAATGGCGGCACCAAGGGCGTTGGCTACCTCATAGTTTTCCGGGCGAATTATCTCCGAGACCCCTTCTACCTCGTCGGTGACGAGGATGCTTCCGCCTCCGACAAGGATCAACGGTACCGGGTCGGAGGAAAGTTTCATTTTGTCAATAGCCTCATTAACCATAGATATTATTTTCATTAATACTTTTTTGGCAAAATCTATATCGACGTGACCTACCTTGGCCGGATTGCCCACCTCAGCCAAACCTAAACGAACGGCAATATCCGTGGCTGTTAAAGTGTTACCCCCGAAGACTAGCGCTTCCTTGGTTAACCGGTAACCCACACTGTCGGGACCCACTTTGATTTCTCCATCCACTTCTCGGACAACGGTTCCGCCCCCCAGGCCGATAGAGATGAGATCGGGCATGCGGAAATTAGTACGAACTCCTCCGATTTCCACAGCCACCGACGACTCCCGTGGAAAGCCATTTACGAGAACCCCGATGTCGCTGGTGGTTCCCCCGACATCCAGTACTATTGCGTTGTGTCGACCGCTTACGAAAGATGCCCCACGGATGCTGTTGGTTGGACCGCAGGCAACTGTCAAGATAGGATATTTTAGGGCATAGTCGATGGACATTAGCGTGCCGTCGTTCTGGCATAGGTAAACGCGGGCGTTTGTAACCCCCTCCCGCTCCAGGCTTGTTTTAAAACCCAGAGCCGTAGTTTTTGCCACCTCTGCCAGCGCCGCGTTCAGGATAGTCGCGTTTTCCCGTTCTAAAAGACCAATGGAAGCGATCTCGTGTGAAAGAGAAAATGGCAGTTCGCCTAATTCTTCCCGCAAAATCTCAGCAGCCCGTTTTTCGTGATCTGCTGAAATCGGTGAAAAGACAGAAGTAATCGCAACAGCGTCTACTTGTCCTTTCAGGCCCCTGGCCGCTGACCTCAATTCATCCGGGTTCAAGCAAGCAATTTCCTTCCCGTCAAACTCATGCCCACCTCTTACTATGAAAAACTTTTCGCCAACCACTTTTACAAGGTCTGGTGGCCAATCCACCATCGGCGCGATGGCCATTGTAGCCGGCTTGCCGATGCGAATAATGCCCACCCGGCAGAGGCGCTTACGCTCGACAATGGCATTTGTACAGTGAGTAGTGCCCAGCATGGCGTAGGAAATATCGTCTTTGCTTATCCCTGATTTTTCCAGTACCTTCTGTAATGCCGTATATATACCTGTGGTCACGTCTTCCGTGGTAGGAGTCTTTACCTTTGCCACAAGGTTTAGTTTTTCATCAATGATCACGGCATCGGTATTGGTACCGCCTACGTCTATGCCTAACCGGTAGTTCATTGTCCTTCACCGCCTTTTACCAACTCTTCGACCGGCACATAATCCAGATCATATCCGAAATAACGCGTTTGAAAAATATGCCCTGGAGGCGGTTCCGCGAGACAGCAGGCAACCGTGGTTTAGTATTGCCCTTATCTGGATTGGGGTAATGATTTGTGTACCTGCTTTGATGATGGGAGGAGCTTTAATAACGGGTTTAACTTTACCCAATGCATTTCTTGCCGGGGTTATTGGTTATACCATCGTAGTGTTGTATATGAGCTTTCAAGGAATGCCTTTTTGATGCCAAGGGCGACCCGATTTTTCAGAACGATGTCGCCAGTGAACTCCACCTCGTTCAACGGTTCCGCGATAGCAACAGTGCACAAATTGAGCAAACCCTGCGGAAGAAGAAAGAACTCGAGCTTTTTCTGGATAACCCGGACCCTTTAACTGTAAGGCTGCGTTCATTGTACTTTTCAAAGACCTATCTGGGGAGGGTCTTAGTTACCACGCAAGGCTATCGGAAAACGCAGAACGACCATTTATTGGCCGCTCGAAAACAGTTTGGTTTTCTGAGTATCATCGGAAAGAATCCCCAGTTAAATAAAGCCATTGCTATTGCCAACCAGGTGGCGCCTACCGATTCAACCATCATCCTGCGGGGAGAGAGCGGAACCGGGAAAGAAATGTTTGCCAGGGCCATCCACGAGAAAAGCCTGCGAAAAGAAGGGCCATTTATCGCCATCAACTGTGCCGCCATCCCGGAGACACTCCTGGAAAGCGAACTTTTCGGTTATGAAGAAGGTTCATTTACCGGCGCCCGCAAGGGAGGTAAGCCCGGCAAGCTGGAACTGGCTCATCACGGCACCATTTTTCTGGACGAAATAGGCGATTTGCCCCTTTCTCTCCAGGGTAAGCTGTTAAGAGTGTTACAGGATAAACGGGTGGAAAGGGTAGGGGGTACTTCACCCTTTCCCGTCGACGTTCGGATCATTACCGCTACCCATCATAACCTGGAAGACATGATCGCCTCGGGCCGCTTCCGAGAAGACTTGTTTTACCGTATCAGCGTGATCCCTATTCATATTCCACCGCTGAGGGACAGGCCGGAAGACATTGAACTCTTGCTGGACTATTACACCAGAAAGTATTGCGTACTACTGAACAAAGAGTTTAAAACATTTTCTTACGAAGCGTTAAAACTTTTAAGGTCTTACTCCTGGCCTGGCAACATCCGGGAACTGGTAAACGTCATAGAGTACAGTATTACCATCGACGACAAAGACGAGATCGGGGTGGAAAGTTTACCCCTACAGATTCGTCACTTGCAGCGGGATCAGTTCCAACCGGAAGCATCGAAAGCACACGTCATTAGACCTGGTCGCGATGAACTGGCCGAGCTTTTAAACCGGTTTGGTTACTCCGCCGAAGGAAAAAAAGAGTTGGCCCGGCATTTAGGCGTCAGCGTGGCGACCCTGTACAGGTGGCTCAAGAAAAACAAGCTGTAAAACCTCATGGGCAAATACTTTTTGGAAGGACAATGGTCGACAGGAGGGGAGAGAATTGCGGGTAATCGATAAGGACTGGATACAGCCCCTCCTTTTCGGCAGCATTTTTCTCGGTTCAGGAGGGGGAGGAGACTCCAGAATTCTCTCCCTTCTTCTGAAGGAACTTCTCGCCAGGAAACAGACCATTTATTTGATGGGACTCGAAGAACTCGATTCAGACAAGCCGTACGCCGCGGTCGGCATGATGGGCTCGGCGGAATTGACTGATGAGCATTTCCCCACGGGTCTGGAAGGAATTAACGCCGTGGAACGGTTAAAGCTCTTGACCGGCAAGGCATTTCACGCGCTGGTGACTGTGGAATGCGGCGCCGGAATAAACATCCTGTACCCTCTTTTAGTCGCCAGCCGCATGGGCCTTCCCCTGATAGATGCAGATGCCATGGGACGGGCCTTCCCCGAACTCCAGATGACCACCTTTCACTTTGCCCAATTTCCAATTACACCTCTGGTACTGGTTGACGGGCGCGGCCACAGCCATGAATTTTTTGAAGACGATAGTTTTTTGCTGGAGTTGAACACTCGCCGGGTGGTCGGCGAGGGAGGCGGAGTCGGTTTTTTTACCGGGTTTTCCAACAAAGGGAGCGTTTTAAAGCGCATCCTGATCCCCCGGACCATTTCGTTTGCCGCTGAGTTAGGCCGAGTTTTTGTGAATCCCGGTTCCTACTCCAAATTGTTGGAAGACCTCATCGCGGTAACTAAAAACTCTCTGTACGGCAGTGCCATCGAGTTGTTCACCGGCTCAATCAAAGAACGGGGAAAAGTGGAGGCGCTTAAGTGGCGGACTGTGACCATTAGAGGAAGCGGTTCCTTCGTTAACGAGGAGTTTAAGATCTTGATGCAAAACGAGAACCTCATCGCCTACCGCCAGGACCGGGTAGCGGCGATGGTGCCCGACCTCATCTCACTGATCGATCTTGAAACGTTAAAGCCCGTTCATAATAACGACGTGTTTCCCGGCATGGAGGTAGCCGTCATCGGCACCCCGGCGCCGCTTGTCTTGAAAACCAAAAAAGCCCTCAATGTCGTAGGCCCGCAATGCTTTGGCTACAAATCCGCCTACGAACCCCTGGAAATGCTTTACTTTTCCTATTTTTAATTTTGATTTTGGTGGTATCAGATGCAAGGCAATCTTATTTTCATTTGGCAACAGGACAAACTTGGCCTGGTTTTCGGCAAAGAAGAAATTGTTTTGGCAGCGGAAGAATTTTGTTCGGGGTTTCAGGCCCTGGGAGAAACAATCCGCCATTTTTTAAAAAGACATGGCATTTCACCATCCAACATTAAGAACGTCATCGTTGTGGCGGACCTCACCGCTTTACTCCCCAGGCAGCTAGCGAAAGAAAGTGTTTTCGGATATTGGAGAGTAACTCCCGCCCCCTTTGATTTCGCCCCCATCGCTCCTTTAATTGAAGATAGCGCCATAAAAATCCACAGTTTCCACTTGCCGTTACCTGAGCACTCGGAGCACGAGGCGCACTTTCAAAAAGCTCTTTTAACTTTCTCCCGGCTTCCCGTTAGAAATATCGCAATCAACAGCACCTTCTCCCGAATTTACCCGGCCGGCGAAGAGGAGATCATTCAAAGGGCGGAGGAACTGTTGCCCGGCAGGTTCACCTATCACCCTTCTCACAACTATAACACCCCGAACTTCCTCTTGAGAGAAAATGTTCTTTTGATCAACCTGATCCTTTTGGACCCGGTGAAGTCTTTCCTGTCCTGGCTGAAAAGCTCCTTTGATGATTGCTCGGTATCAGCTCCGCTTTATTTCTTGAAGGGTGATGGTACCCTTACCAGCAGCCGGACGGTCGCTACCAATCCCTTGATCACCTGGCAGTCCCACCTTGCTTCCTTTTTACTCGGCGGCAGCCGTTGGTTCAACCAGGGAGACACTGTCGTTATTATCGAAAACACCGGCGAGAAAGGGATCGGTCTGGGGGTAACAGAAAATTACTTGCCTAGGCTAGCTGGCCGCTTCAGTAGCTTTTGCGGTGTGGAACTACCCGGCAATTATCCGTTAACAGTACACTTAAAAGAAAGACCAAATAAGACAAGGGGGGTAGTCGGTTAGTTAAACTTGTGTTATAATTATGCAATGGTAAATTTCATACATGGCGGGAGAGCAATGAAACTTGAATTGTTACACCGACGCAATTCTCGAAGTCGGGGGCTTGTTTTTCGAAGACTTCTAGAGCAGGCGGTAGTCACTGGTCCAATTACGGAAACCGATGTAATTAACGGCTATGACTGGAGTTCAAATTTTACCAAAGCATAATTATACATCATTACGGTAATTTATTAATGAAGTTGATCTAACCGACTACCCCCCTAAGACAAAATGGGAGGAAACGTTGGAATTCCTCAATCCTTCCCCCGGTCCCATCCCTTTAATAAGCTTTGTGCCTTCCATCGAGGTTTCTCCAGTTTTCCGGTATCCCATTGCCGTGGCTCCGGCTGGACCTTACGTGCAGGGAACGGGAGTTCTTAGTACTCCTTACAGGCTTGAGATAGAAAAAATGTATTTCCTTTCCCCTTACCAGCAGGCTCAGGCGGAAAAGCAGGATCTGTGGGAGACCGCCCTCTGGCAGCTTAATCAAGAGGGAATTCAATTGTCGGCAGTTAACCACCAGTTTGAGGAAATATCTCTAAAATACCTGCCGCAAAACGCATGTATCTTTAGATTGACAATCTGGGGAAAGTTACAATGAAGTACTCCCCGAGCCAGCGATGAACGGCATCTGTTTGCCGCAGCGGGTGCAGCGGTTACCGTCCAGGCCGGTGATGCGCACCCGGTACCCCGAGCGGTTGATGACCACCTGGCCGCACTCGGGGCAGGCTGTATCACTGCCGTCAATACCCGTGACATTCCCCAGGTAGACGTAGTTTAACCTGCGGCGGGCGATGTCCCGGGCCCGCTGCAGGGTGGAGATCGGCGTCGGCGCCAACTGCATCTTATAGTTGGGGAAATACCGGGAAAAGTGCAGCGGTACGTTGGGGTTCAAGGATTCCGCCACCCACTCGGTCAACCGCTCCAGCTCCTCGTCACTGTCATTCAGGGTTGGGATCAAGAGAGTGGTGATCTCCACGTGGCAGCCCTCCCGGTGGGCCGTTTCGGCCGTTTTCAGCACCGGCTCGTACATGCCGTGAATCACCCGGCGGTAGAAGTCGCCGGTGAAACCCTTCACGTCGATATTCATGGCGTCGACAAAGGGAAGCAGTTCCCGCAAGGGCTCCGGCCTGATAAAACCGTTGGTCACCAGCACATTCTTCAGGCCCTCTTCACGGGCCAGGCGGGCGGTATCCAGCACAAACTCGTACCACATCAGCGGTTCGGAGTAGGTATAGGCGATCCCTATACAGTCCCCTTTTGCCGCCTCCGCCCGGGCCACCCGCACCATTCCTTCCGGGGTAATGGACCGCAGGTCCGGGTCGCCGTGGGCGATGCCCCAGTTCTGGCAAAACTCGCAGTGGAAATTGCATCCCACCGTGCCGGCAGACAGGATGTCCCGACCGGGGTAGAAGTGGTACAGGGGTTTCTTCTCTACGGGATCCATGGCCAGGGCGGAACAAAGGCCGTAGTTGGAAGCAATCAGCATACCGTCCCGGTTGATGCGCACCCGGCACTTGCCGTGCCCCCCGGGGCGAAACCTGCACCCGTGGGGGCACAGGTGGCAGTGCACCCCGCCTTCCGGCAGCTTCTCGTAGTACACTCCTTCATGGCTACCTTCGCGAACCACACCCATTCCTCCTGCCAGGCGGAATTTATCATAGCACTATTCAATTCCCACAAATATCTTGCCTCTTGCATCTTGCTTCTGGCCTCTTGGATCACATCGCTATTTATAGCGGATTACTTCAAACCGTTCCATCTGGCACTTCTCATGAGGACCGATACCCGCCTTGCGCTTGGCAATGGCCACCTGCTCCTCGGCAGTGTCCACTCCCTCCAGGTCGGGTAACAATAACCCCGAACGCCGGCCGCTTCTGACGATCACCCCGTAACGTTTAGGGTCCAGGTCCTCCAAGCCTTTGATCGGCTCGGAGGGCTGCAGGATATCCACGGAGTAGACCAGTTCGTCCAGTTCCTCCGGCCGTACCGGGTTAAACCGGGGGTCTTCCGTCCCCGCCTGGATGGCGTTGTGGATGATTTCCGCCGCCACGCTGGGATGGGTGGGCCCCACGGTCCCTATACACCCCCGTAGTTCGCCGTGTTTTTTGAGGGAGACAAAGGCGCCGGCGGGAACAGCCAGATCCGGCGGCACCTCCTCCGGTACGGGGATCTCCCGCCCTTCCCGCACGTAGGCCTCCAGGCTGGCCCGGGCCAGCCGGACCGGGGCGGACTCGACCTCCCGCACCTGCCGCAGCCGCACCTTCCTTTGACCAAACAGCTGCTTCTCCATGCGCCGCCCCGGGTTCTCACCCTTGGGGGTGATGGCCGCTACCATGTACCCCACACCGAAAGGACCCTCATAGGAAAGCACTTGTGTGTCAACTTCCAGCCCGTCCAGCGCCCCCAGCATCATCAACAGGGGACGCAGGCCGCACTGCCCGGCCCTTTCCACCAGGTCGGAGGGGAGGCTTACCAGGCCGGGGACATCCAGCCTCTCCACCATCTCCCGTATCTGCTGGTCGAATTCCTTTCCCCGGGGGTCATACCCCGAGGGAGCATCAGGGGTTAGCCGGTGGGACAGGTCACCGCTGGCCACCACCGCCACGCGTTTACCTCCGTCCCTGATGGCCTCCTGCAAGGCCACTCCGAAAGAGTAGAGTTCTTCCAGCGGCAGGAAGCCCATGGCTACCGCCACCAGCCGCCCCTGCCAACCGACCTGCCGCAGGTAATACAGCGGGACCATGGCGCCGTGGTCCAGGCTTGCAGTCACCCCGTACTCCCGGCACAGGTCCCGGTCCACCGATGCCACCGCGA
Source organism: Clostridiales bacterium PH28_bin88 (assembly GCA_000987045.1). Classification (GTDB taxonomy): domain Bacteria; phylum Bacillota; class PH28-bin88; order PH28-bin88; family PH28-bin88; genus PH28-bin88. Next base: position 45,500 of record LAKY01000055.1, read on the forward strand.
TCCGCCTTGCCAGGCATCTCCGGGTAATGAGTTCGACCATTTCCAGGTCGTTGGGGTAATCAAACCGCACCCCTGGAGCCCTGAAGTCGGCCAGGCTGCCCGTTAACCGGTCCACGGCGGTAATGGCTACCGCGTCGCTGAACACAGGACCATGGGGTGAGATCAGCACCACCACTTCAGGCCGCGCAGTCGCCAACCGGGCTGAAAATTCCCGCATACCTGCCACGGTTTGGCGTGCACGCTCCAGTTCACCACCTCCCACCTCCGGCACCACGATGGGAGGATGGGGTAATAGCCCCGCAAATACCAGTTCACCCACAACCGGCATCCCCTTTCAACCATAGTTTTCCGCCTATCAGTACATTTATGACCGGGGCATCGTAACAGTTCGTCTGTGGGTTAATTATTCTACAGGTTGACATAGATACCTGCCAATGATTACCGACCTTGCCACGATTTATGAAAACATGCATGCTTCAAGCAGCTGCAAGTCCTTGCCTAATCTATAATGTTATTGGCAATGTCAAAACGGAAACTTTCTGGCCGCCCTATTAACTCCAAATCAGGCCTCCCCTTCAATTGGGGTAGAAAGGCTTCGGAAACAAGCACTTCCGTAAGGGAAAGCGTGTCCTTGATTCTGATTAACCGGGCTTCTTCGGGTGGGATGAGACCAATAGTGGCTAGGGCGGCTTCCAGTGCTTCCCTGTCATGCTCGCAGACGATGGGGAGGCGGGCCTTCTCGACTACTAATCCTGTTATGCAGTTGGCGTACGTGGATTTCCAATCAACTTTATCCGCCAATCGTTTGGTGGTGAAGTCAGCCATGCCGATGCCCAGGGCATTGCCCATTGTTTCTTCCGTTAGGTCCCTGACAATAATCCTAGTAATCTTAGGCCATTCCGGTTCCTCGGTATAGATGTTCATCATCCGTCCAATGATATTGGTATCCATGCCCGTACCGCTAATGTTTTTCCCTATTCTATCCACGATCAAGATATCCATCTCTTTGAACGGGAGACTCGCCATTAACTCCCTAGCCTTATTTAATAATTCTTTTTCCTGGAATTCGAGTTCAGCGGGAAGAAGCGCCGATACAATAGCAGTCTGGTCGTAAGCATTTTCGACTACTGCCAGGCCAAAAGCCAAAGAACAACTCCTTATCACGGATCGTCCCACGGTCCGGATAACCCGTGATCCTCCCAGGGTGACAGCGGCTTGGTGGTAGTACATGGCTCCTTTATGCTTGCCAAGCCCGATAGCCATCACTTTTAACAAGCCGCTTTCTATGTCACCGCGAAAGTCGGTATGGGGTTTGATCCGGTTGAAAACTACAATATGATCGGCACTTAATGCATGCTTGTCAACAAAGACGCTCAATCCATCCTCCGTCTTTGTTACCTGCTCTACTTCCATGGAAGACTTTATCGGTACACCCACAGCTTCTTCGGTTATTCCGTAGTGCTCAAGAATTTTGGTCTGCCCTTCCGCGGTTGCACCGCCATGACTACCCATGGCAGGGACAAGAAATACATTACAGCCCCTGTCAGCTAATTCGCTGACTAAGGCGTAAATAATTGTTGCTAAGTTAGCGATACCCCTACTGCCCACAGTGATGGCCACACTATCTCCAGGCTTTATAGGAGTATGAGGAAAGACTCGCGCCACCTCCGACCGGACCACCCCCTGGACGTCCGGGATATAAGAATGTCCAAAATTTTGTCTGATACGCAACATCCTGGGAAGGCTCATTACATTCAGCTCCATTCTTTTTTGCTCGTACACGCACTTTTTCAGACATTTTCTGTGCTAACTTAATTTTAATAGCTGTAACTCAAAATCCTCGATCGTAGACAAACCTGCACCAAACAGTGCAGGTTTGCATTCAGAAAAAACTCGAGCATTAAGTCATCCACCGGAAATCATCGGGAAAAATCCCAGCGTGTCCCCGTCGGAAAGTGTTGTCCCCAGATCTACTTTTTGGCCATTAATATCAATCAGCAGCACCTCTGTCAAGTCTATCCCCAACTTCTGACAAGCATCTTGCACCGTGGTTCCCAACGGCAATTCCAACCACCCGGCAGTGCTTTGTCCGTCGATTAGTTGGGGAATGTGCTTGCGTAATTGACCATAAAGTCTGATTTTGATCCGCAATGTTCACTACCCCGCCCTTTATGGAACGATTACGGGCCTCGTCACTTCCCTGGCTTCCGCCTTTTCTAACGCAATTTGAACCTCATCCAAGCTGTATTCTTTATCTGTCAGATCACCGAAGGGATATTGCGTGTGATTACGCTCCAAGAACTTTAAGGCTTCATACAAGTACCATGGGTTATATCGTACCACCCCTATTACCTGACATGACTTCCTGGTAATCAGTCCAGGTGACATGCTAACCTCAAATTCCTTTGACACGTTTACATTTCCTATAGACACATATCTGCCGGCCGGGCGAACCATGTTTAACCCCTCCACAAAGGCCGCAGGAACTCCCGCCACTTCCAATACTACATCCCCACCCTGACCGGAAGTCATCCTCTGCACTTCCTGCACCCTTGCTTCCATAGAGGCGTAGTTTTTCATGTTAATGGCGCAATCGGCACCGAACCGCTTTGCCACTTCCAGCCGCTGCTCCACGGAATCAATGATAATTACCTTGGCCCCTTTTTCCTTTGCCACCGCGGTAGCATAAAGACCTAATCCCCCGGCTCCTTGGATAACCAAAGTTTCGCCATTCTTTAGGTTTGCCTTGTTTAGGCCAAAGATAACTTGAGAAAGGCCGCAGTTGGCTCCAGCCACTATGTTATCCGGTACACTGTCAGGCACCTTGTAAAAATACTGGTTTGGATGAATGTAATAATGGGTAGCGAAGGTCCCGGTAAAGTGTGGTGGGTTTTCAGGAGGCTGCTTCCAATAGGTATACGCATTTAGGCACAGGTTAAAGTCCCCCCGTAGGCAGTTCGCGCACTTTTGACAGGTTAAGTAGTAGGGAGCCACTACCCGGTCACCGACTTGAACGGGATTGCCTGCATAATCGGTAGAAACACCTTCTCCAAGTTCAAAAATCTCGGCAACCATTTCGTGACCCAAAACCCCGTACTTGATTAACGGGTGGAAGTGATTCCAAATATGCAATTCGGAGCCGCAGAGGTTGCTGCGTCTTATCTTAGTCAATACCGCCCCCGGTTTTGCTTCCGGTAGATCAAACTCCTTTATCTCGACTTGCCTCGGCCCCACCAAAGCCGCAACTCTACCTTTCATTTTTCTCCTCCTTCGTTTTCCTTTTTCCTAATGCTTCCCCTTGTTTGTTAAATAGGTACGCACTTGTTCTTCCATCAGCGGCAATTCTCGTACAGGATCCACACGGTGAGTCAGGGGATCTACCGCATAAAACCGTTTGTTGAAACCATCAGCGAAGACAAAGGCCGGTAGGTAGAAAAGCTCCATCTTGTCGATCAGGTAGCGTTCCGCGTCCACCGGTCGAAACTGGCGCTCAACATGCCGGCGGAAAAAGTCAACCCCCCGGTGAAGGATTTTCGCGTCATCGAATCGGGTAGGCAGCACCTGATCGGATGGTGCCCGGAGTTCCCTACGCTGGGGCAAGTCGTGATCCACCATCCCGGCGCGACCGGTGATCCCATCCATGGCGCAAAGAAGCTTAATAGCCTCCCATTCTTTTTTAAGCATCCTTCTTATGGACGTACTGGCATAAAGAAGGAAAACGGGCGAGTAAAAGGTATCCAGGTACCGGAAATCCTCCCGCCTGGGGAATAGCAAGTTTACAATGTGGACAGCCCGGCTGCGACGCTTCAGCAATTGCCCGGCCGGGGCCGGGGCCAGCGCCGGCTGAATAGTACTGATTTTCAGCATGTGCGCTGGCTCCGCCGTGGCTTTTTGTTGACACTTCAAAACAGCCACAGGCGAATTAATCATATATGTCACCCCGTCTAATCTAAACCGAAATCGTACCATGACTGGCAGCGGTTCTGTTACCAATCGTCTCGTCAGATGATGGTGGAGCCCACAGCTTCTGAATATGTTCTTTAGGCATCGGTTGTGTGGCAAGACTCACTAAGACTGTTACTACCAAACTGATAATAGCACCGACCCCAGCCGAGGCAAAGGGATTCTTGTTCCAGGGGAAGATACCTGCATACAGCTTAAACTGGGGACCAAGGTGGATCCAGAAGTAGAAGGCAAAAGAAACGATCATGCCCCACAGCGCACCCACCCGGTTGGCCCTGCTCCAGAAGGCGGCCAGGAACATTGGCCCGGCAAATGCGCTGACGATACCGCCAATACCAACCCAAAGCAGGATAGACAACAACGCGGGCGGCTTGCGCACCATCAGAATCGCAGCTATACCGACAATTATGATGCCAATCCGGCCAATCATTAAAGCACGCCTGTTCACTTCCGGTGAATTGATGTCCCCGCCGGTCAACGGTACCCAGGTCTTCCGGTAAAGGTCATTGGCAAAGATCTGGGAAACCGACATGAACAGGCCGTCGGTCGTTGAAACAATGGCGGAAAGGATTGCGATGGACAGGAATGCGGCAATCCAGGGTGGGGTCAAGGCAACCAATAGCTGCGGCACCACCTGATCGGCAGCCTTGAGTTCAAGCCCGTAAGCCTTGCCCAGCAAGCCGGCGAAAACCATTGCGCCCATAGTCAGGCCCAATACGTTGGTGGCCAGGTTGAAGGTCTTCGTTGACCCGGTACCCCTAAGGGCAAAAAACTTGTTGCCCAGGTGAGGTAGGGTGGTGAAAGGAATATGGGCAATAAACAATAGGACGATCGTCCACCAGGCGTAGAAAGTAGCGTTCTTCGGGTCTGTATGCACGTTCCACTGCATCGCCTCGGGCAGCTTGGCGTTGACAGCTGCCGCACCCCCGCCACCAAGACCAAAGCCGGTGAAGAAAAAGACGATTACCAGTAGCGCAATGAACAGCATAAACAGTCCCTGTACCGCGTCGGTCAAAATATCACTGTGAGAACCGCCCATCGTCATGTAAAGGACGACCAGGAGACCAGCAACCCAGATAGCGATTTGATAGTTTAACCCTAACATAACAGCGAACATTTGCCCCGCAGCAACCAGTTGGGCCATGATGTAGTAAATTAAGAAGACACTGATTAAAGCCGCAAGTACCCTGATCAGGTTGCTCTGATAATAGTCCCCCAGGTAATCGGGAATACTCATGGAACCCAGCCGGTCACCCATTTTTTTGGTACGGCGCGCCAGCATCATTGAACCAAAGTAAATGCCGATAGGGTAAATCATCGGGTAATAAAGGGCTTTAAAGCCCATACTGTATGCCATTCCCGGGATACCCATAAAAGTGGATCCACTGGCAGTAGTGGCCACATAGGCTAGGGCCATCACCCACCAGGGATAAGAGCCTCTGGCCACGGCATAGTCTTCTCCGGTGTGGGTCTTTCTCATGCCGACATAGCCTAGCCACAGCATGAGAATCGTGAAAAACACTAAATAGATCCAAGAAAAAGTCGTTACACTCATTCTATTTCGCACCTCCTAATTACCGTTTGCCAAATTTAATTGTGTCGCGTTCCTCCAGGTGTTCCTCCAACCAGTACACCCACAAGGCAGTGACTGCTAGGTAAAGAAGCGAAGTAATTCCCACTACGCCCAAAACGGTCACTCTATTTCACCTCCTTCCTTTTTGGTTTTGCGTGGAGTTTGGTGATCATCTCTTTTACAACCTTGCTTTAAATTCTCACCCCCCTTTATTTGCAAAATCTTGTAATTTTCTGGTTTTTCTATCAGGGCCGTTTTTACGGCCCTTTCCAGCTGCGGAGTTTATTCACCCCAGAAATCAGCTTCCCAAAACCTTTCGTAGTCTTCTTCGGGAATATCTGAAACCAGGCCGAACGGAGGTAACTTTTCTTCCAACATGAATTCCGGCAAACGGTCGTGGGTCTTGGTAAATCCAGCCCGCCGGTTAAATTCCCGTTCCGTTTTGATGACCTTCTTCCCGTTTTCTTTCAACCATTCAGCATTGTAATTTGTGCCATATACCGCGTTGATCAGATTAATAACATAATCCGGTTTACTTCCTACTGCCGGCACCACAAACATACAGAACCCCAGCGAATCATAGGCTGCTACCGTTACCTGGACGTTGCGGGAAATCTCCATTTGCCCGGCCGGGCTGTGATGATCTACCGGCGCCCGGAAAGTAACCGCAGCCGTGTGGTCAGCCCCCATGGGACTCATTGCATAAGTAACAGCCATCCCTTTAATGGCCCTGGGTTCATGGGCGGCCATGGCTTGCCCCTTGACTGCCGGCACACGTGGGTTGTCAAACACCTTACCAGTTAATGTAGCGCCTTGCCCCAGGACGCGACCTAATACCGTTCCTCGCCCTATTTCTTCACTGATTATCCTTTCGATTTCTTGAGCATCTCCGAACAGGGCCAAGCCAGCCTCTAAGGCCACGCCAAGAGCTACGCCGGTCTCGATCGTATCTATCCCAAGGTCGTTACATAACCAGTTGAACTTAGCGATGGTGTCTATGTCAGCGATACCGATGTTGGATCCCATTAAGCAAAGAGTTTCGTATTCCAGCGGGGATACGATGGTCTTACCTTCACTGTCTGCAACCACATTTGAACAGCGAATTACACAGCCCCGCATGCAAGCATGAGTGTGTTTCCCCTCGCCACCCCTGGCAGCAATCATGTCGTACAAAGCATCGCCACTGATCTGCTCCGCCAAATCAAAGGAACCTCGGCTAAAGTTATAGGTGGGCAGGGCGCCAATCCTGTTAATTGGCAAAACCGCACTGGCGGTGCCATACTTTGTGTATACTTCCGACGTCTGGGGCGTGGAAAGAAGTACGTCACTAAAAGCTTTCCGGGCAGCGTTGAAAGCTCCCGGGTCTCTCACCGGGACCTGGTATGTCCCATCGTTTTCAATTACCACGGCTTTTAGGCCTTTACTGCCCATCACAGCGCCCAGACCACCACGGGCACAGGCCCGGCTGGGATTGCCTTCGCCGTCGTTGGCGAAAACACCGGCAATGGCCATGCCCATCTCGCCAGCAGGGCCAATGGTGATCATGCCCACGTCATGACCAAACCGTTCCCTTAAAACACTGGACAGTCGATAATTCCCCATCCCTTTCAGCTCATCAGCAGGCACCAATTCAAAGTTGCCTTGCTTCAGGTGCAAAACATACATGCTGCCGTCAGACGACTTTCCTTCTACAATAATCGCTCTGATGCCCAGCTTAACAAGTCTTTGAACAGCTACCCCACCACCATTGGCTTCTTTGATACCGCCTGTCAAGGGGCTTTTTGCCCCGGCCGACAGCCGGGCAGCACTCGAAACCCCTAACCCAGCCAGGGGACCCCCTGCCAGGATTAGTTTGTTATACGGTCCCAGAGGTTCGCAGGTAGCTGGAACTTCGTTCAGCATGATTTCAGCTATTAATCCCCTGTTGCCCAGCAGCCGGTAGGCTTCCGGTAATGGCTCGAGAGTTAATTGTTTGGTAGTCATGTTGACCCTAAGGAGATGCAAATAAGATCCCTCCACATCAGATAATCGAAACAATTTAATACGCGTTCCGCAAGATGCCTTCCATGTCTTTGGCTGTCAGTCGCCTCGGGTTGCTTCGCAACAACCTGGTCACTGCCAGTGTTCTCTCGGCCAGTAGAGGAAGCAGGTCTTCTTGAATGCCTAAATCCCTCAACCGTGACACCATTTTTATATCCGCGATGATGTCTTTGATCCCATTAACCGCCGCCATTGCCGCTGCCTTCACGGACAGACCGTTGATGTTTTCTTCCATGGCCACAGCCACTCTGGCAAACCTTTCTTGTTGGACCGGCAAGTTGTATTCCATTACGTGAGGAAGGAGTAGACCAACCAACAATCCGTGGGGGGCATGGCATTCAGCACCGATAGGATACGCAAGGGCATGGGCGGCGCCCACCCCCGCGTTAGAGAAAGCCATGCCAGCTAAGACACTCGCTAAGGCCATATCCGCCCGGGCTTGCAAGTTATGCCCTTGTTCTACCGCCAACCGTAGACTTTTTGCTGCCAGTTCGATAGATTTAAGGGCCAGGGTGTCCGTCAGTTCATATGTGCCCTGGTAAATGGCAGGCCCGGTCACTGGCAAATATCGGTATTCCACAGCGGTGTAAGCCTCGATGGCATGGCACAAAACATCCATGCCGGTGTGGGCGGTGATATGCGGGGGCAGTCCTAACGTTAATTCGGGGTCAACCAGCGCAACAGCAGGACGGATATAGTTATCGGAAACACCCACTTTAAGGTTGGCTTCTTCGTCAGTTAGGACCGCCGCCGGGGTTACCTCGGTTCCCGTACCGGAAGTAGTGGGGACAGCTATTAGCGGCAGCACAGGGCCTGGTACTTTGAATTCGCCAAAGTATTGCTTGGGGTCTCCCCCATAAGTCAGCAAGACGGCAACCACTTTAGCAAGGTCAATGGAACTTCCTCCACCCAGCCCCACAATCACTTCAATGTTCTGATTTTTTGCGAATTGGTAACACTCGATGGCCTTACAGACAGGAGGTTCCGGTTCGGCCTGATCATAAGCAATGACATTCAGCCCTGCTTCAGCCAAAATTCCCAGAGCCTTGTCCATTATACCAGCTTGCTTGATGCCAGGATCACAGACGATTAAAACATTCCTAGCCTTGAATTTGCCGATAATTTCACCCAATGAATTGATAGACCCGTTGCCCAATATAATCTCTCCCGCAGTGGCAAAACTCCAGTAATTTCGCACTTCTAACCCTCCTATCAATCCTTCAGAACATTTGTTGTTTTCTTAATGCAATTTCTGTGCCTAACTTATAAAAGTCATCATTAAAAAATTTTCCGTTGACATTGGAACCAATCAAATCAAGCAATAGTCCGCTAATTTATTGAACTCCTCCTGAGAGAGAGTTGGTTTTTCAGGGGAAGCAAAGCCCTTGCACCATTATTTTTGGTGAAAAAACGCACCATTTTCAGGTGCAAAATTCGACTTCTATTTCTTCGATTAATTGAATCCCAAGCCGCCACATGTATGGTGAATATCTGCACCACCGGTGCAGATATTCACCGCCTATTCCTTTTACGGCTTAGAGTAGAATGATCCATTCCTAAAAGACTGGCCGCCTTCCGCAAAGACCCAGTCTTCCGCAAAGCCATTTCAATCAGCTTTTGCTCCAATTGCTCTCTAGCCTCCCCTAATCTGATAATATCTTTTACTACTACCGCTTCTTGATTGGAATCCCTGTCTTTCATAAAATGTTTGGGCAGGTGTTCAACGCCGATAGTAGTACTTTCCGACATAATCATGATGTTCTCCATGACATTTCCTAATTCTCTTACATTGCCCGGCCAGTGATATTCATAAAGCCTCTTGAAGGCCGCCGGGGAAAGCGATTTGTTCATGCCGTATTTCTTGTTTAACTTCTTAACGAAATGCTGAATCAGGGCCACGACGTCTTCCGGCCGTTCCCTCAAAGGCGGAATGTATAAGGGAATCACGTTCAACCGGTAGAAAAGGTCTTCGCGAAACCTTCCACTCTCGACCATTTCCTGTAAGTCTCGGTTAGTCGCTGCAACGAGGCGGACATCCACGGTGCGGAACCTGTTACCGCCAACCCGCTTGATCTCTTTATCCTGGAGGACACGCAAAAGTTTGACCTGCAGATTCAACGGTAGCTCCCCCACCTCGTCTAAAAAGAGTATCCCGCCGTCAGCCACTTCAAACAACCCTGCCTTGCCGTCCCTGTTAGAACCTGTAAAAGCCCCTCTCTCATATCCGAACAGCTCCGTTTCCAGAAGGTTCTCCGGTATCGCCCCACAGTTGACCTTTATGAAAGGTTTTTCCGTCCGCCCGCTTTCTTTGTGGATCAGCCTGGCCACAACTTCCTTGCCTACACCTGATTCTCCCTGAATCAAGACAGTTGAGTCGAAGGGAGCCACTCGCACCGCCGCTTCGTATGTCTTAATCATTGCGGGCGACTGTAATATAATCTCACTGGACTGTAACTGCTGCAGTTGAAGTTCTTTTAATTGCTGCTGGTAGCGCTCCGTCAGGCTTCGGGTTTTATCCAGTTCCGCTTCCAGGTGTTTGAGACGGCTCATGTCCCGCACGTTGGAAAGCACCATGGTAATTTCCCCCTGGTCATTGAATATCGGGGTAGAAGTAACCATGATCTCTATGCCGCCACGGGTCTGCTGCACAATTGTTACTGGTTCCCGCTTTTCCAGTACTTGCAGGGTTGCTGAATGGGAAATCAACCCGTCAGCAACCATTTGGCTCATGTGCTTGCCAAGTACCTCTTCCCGTTTGATGCCGGTTACTTTCTCGTAAGCAGTGTTCACCTTGGCAACATACCCTTTTCCATCTGTGATAAAAATTCCGTCGTAAGATGACTCGATTAGTAAGTCATGTTCCCGCGTTAATTGTTTAAATATGGCTAGTTCCGTTGAAATGGCTTCCACGCTGGTCTCTTCCTGAAACACCCCGACAGCGCCAATTATACGGCCATTCTCCCAAACCGGAGTCCGGTTGCTGTAAACAAAAGTGTCATTGATTTTCAACCGTTGACTTACCATCGGTACACCCATACTTACTACGTGCATCAAGCCAGAACCGGGTATCACTTCTTTAATTGGGCGTCCGACAATTTCCTCCACAGGTAAGTCTACTAGTTTGGCGGCCGATTGGTTGCATAAAATGATCTGGCCCTTAGTATTGATGGCGACAATCCCGTTGTAAATTGAATTGATAATAGTTTTTAACCAGGTCAATGAATTGTCCGGGTTGCTTTGCTGCATCTTTTCGTTGCTTTCGGCCTGCATGCTAACCCTCCTACTGTAAATCATTCTTCAAGAAAACCTCCACTTTGCAAGCCCCAGGAAAACAAGTACCGCAAAGTCAAGCTTAGACCAAGGACTAAGGTACGGCCAATTTATTTTAGGCCGAATTTTTTATTTAGGTAGTAGCTGCTGTACAGCGCTCCCAAGGGGTTATGAGCCAGAACACGGTCTTTCACCGCAAAGGTGGTGACCGGTGCATTGCAATACTTGGTGAACAGAATATCGTGACCGATGCATAAACCCAAGATAATATTAAGGTCAGTGGCTTTGTTGTTAAGGATTTCAGCCTGCCCTATTGGGTTGCACATGGCCTCATACCTTTCGGGAATTATGTGCTTAAGTCCATACTTTTCTTTGCTTGTACCTGTGCACTTACAGCAAACGGAGTACACCTTAAAATGTTTTTCCAACACTTGCTGCAGCAGATTGGCCTCCCGGCCGAAACCAATGCAAAAAGCAATACCTAATCTTTGGAACCCGACCAGTTTGCTGAACTCAATGATTTCCTCAAGTCGAGTCATTTGCATGTAATGCTCGGCTTCTACCCGAGAAGAAGCCTTGTGAAGGATGGCATTTTCCTCTTTAAGGTACTCTTGTTCCATCCCGTACTTGCCGTTGGTACATTCTTTCCCTTTAAGATAACAATCCCGTTGCTCACACTTGGCGCACTGCATTAACATGCCTCCATCCATAGAATTTTTGGAACTGTTGCCAATAACGAATTAGCGGCTCAACCACCCTAAAATTCCCCGGCGTGTCGTTTCCCGGCTAAGTTCGCCAAGTATGCGCGTCAGGGGCAACCCCTTGGGACAAGCCTTTTCACAGTTTTGGGCCTTCCCGCAATCAGTAATGCCGCCCGGCCCCATGATGGCCCCGAGACGCTCGGCCTTAAGGGATTCTCCCAGCGGATGGGCATTGAAAAGCCGTACCTGGGCCATTGCTGCCGGTCCCATAAAGTTGGACCGGTGATTAACCTGGGGACAGGCTTCCATACAGCACCCGCAGGTCATGCACCGGGAAAGTTCGTAAGCCCAGGATTGTACAGATTGGGGTACACGAGGACCAGGCCCCAGGTCGTGGGTACCGTCGATCTCGATCCAGGCCTTGACTTTTTTCAGGTATTCAAACATCACCGACCGGTCCACCATCAGGTCTCTTACCACGGGAAATTTACTGAGCGGCTCGAGTATGATGGGCTGGGAAAGGGTTTCTACTAGGGCGCTGCATACCTGCCGTGCCCGACCGTTAATTACCATGGTACAGGCGCCGCACACTTCTTCCAGGCAGCTGCAGTCCCAAACTACCGGCAAGGTTTTTTGCCCCAAAGCGTTAACAGGGTTTTTTTGGATTTCCATCAAGGCTGCCACCACGTTCATGTTGGTCTTTAACGGCACTTTGAACTCTTCCCAGTAGGACGGTGTTCCGGGATCAGCCTGGCGGCGGATTTTTAGCATGATAGTGTTAGACAACCATGGTCACCTCCTTGTCCACGTCGTACTTCCTTACCCGCGGTTTAACATACTGCAAATCAACAGGCTCATAAGTAAGTACAGGGCTCTCAGGGGTATAAGTCGCAATAGTTGTTTTCAACCAGTTCGCGTCATCCCGGTCGGGAAATTCGGGCTTGTAGTGAGCGCCGCGGCTTTCATCACGCGTTAAAGCCCCCAGGGTAATCACCTGGGCAAGCTCCAGCATGCCCCAAAGCTGCCGGGTAAAACTGATTGCCTGATTGGACCAGCGGCTGGTGTCTTGGATGTTGATACGGCGGTAGCGTTCCTTCAGCTCCGCAATTTTGTCCAGCGTTTTCTGCAGGCGGTCGTTGTAACGGACAACGGTGACGTTGTCGTTCATCCAGCTGCCAAGCTCCTCGTGAAGGAGATACGCGTTTTCCTTGCCGTCCATACGGCGAATGTCTTCCTCCAGTTCTTCCTGACGGCGAACCTCCGCTTCAAAAAGAGACCCCGGTGTGGCATCAGTGCCCTTCTTCAAGTTCTTGAGGTACTTGACAGCCTTGGGTCCGGCCACCATACCGCCATATATAGCGGAGAGCATGCCATTGCCGCCTAAACGGTTAGCCCCGTGGTACTGGTACTCGCACTCTCCGGCAGCGAAGAGTCCTGGAATATTGGTCATCTGGTCGAAGTCTACCCAAAGCCCTCCCATGGAGTAGTGGACGGCAGGGAAGATCTTCATGGGGACTTTACGCGGGTCTTGGCTGGTAAAGAGCTGGTAAATGTCTATGATACCTTCCAGGCGGCGTTCAATTTCCCGCGGGTCCATGTGGGACATGTCCAGGTAAACCATGTTCTGGCCGTCGATCCCCAGCCCCATTTCTACGCAAACCTTAAAGATTGCCCGGGTGGCTACGTCCCTTGGGACCAGGTTGCCGTAGGCAGGGTACCACTCCTCCAGGAAGTACCATGGCTTACCATCCTTGTAGGTCCAGACCCGCCCCCCTTCACCGCGGACCGATTCGGAAATAAGGCGGTTCTTGTCAGCCCCCGGGATGGCTGTCGGGTGGATCTGGATAAACTCCCCATTAGCATACTTGACACCCTGCTGGTAGAGGACACTGGCGGCAAAACCGGTGTTGATAATTGAATTGGTGGTGCGCCCGAAAATCATGCCGGGCCCCCCGGTAGCAATAATCACCGCCTCAGCGGGAAAAGACCTGATCTCCATGCTTTTAAGATCCTGAGCTGTGATGCCGCGGCAGATGCCGTTATCATCAATAATCGCGGATAAAAACTCCCATCCTTCGTAGCGGGTTACCAGTCCTGCTACCTCCATCCGCCGTACCTGCTCGTCCAGGGCGTAAAGGAGTTGCTGGCCGGTGGTAGAACCAGAAAACGCGACGCGGTGATGCTTCACGCCTCCGAGCTGCCGAAGGTCAATAAGACCCTCTGGCGTGCGGTTAAACATCATCCCCATGCGGTCAAACAGGTGGATGATCCCCGGGGCTGCTTCGCACATACCCTTCACAGGCGTCTGGTTAGCCAGAAAGTCGCCGCCATAGATGGTGTCATCAAAGTGTTCCCAAGGAGAATCTCCCTCGCCCCGGGTATTTAACGCTGCATTAATTCCCCCTTGGGCGCATGCTGAGTGGGAACGCTTACAGTGCCCCAAGGCAAGGAGGTCCACTTTAACCCCTGCTTCAGCAGCTTTTAGCGTGGCCATCAGCCCAGCCAACCCGCCGCCCACCACCACAAGTTTTTCACTCAAAGCGCTTCTCCCCCTTTCTTCTCAAATAAATGCGGCCATAAAGCTGATACTTACTATCGTTAATACCGTAAAAATAGCCCAACAGCACGCTGCTACCCTGGCTTGGGCACGAGGTCCGGTGACAATTCCCCAATCCACTAAAACACCCCAAAGTCCATTAGTGAAATGATAAATAGCGCTAACAACGGCTATTCCATATATAACAGTCACTGCTGGGTTGCTAAACAACTCCTTCATTGTGTCGAAACTGACTACCGTTCCATTCATTAAGTCCATTACTCGCAAAGTCCAAACGTGCCATGTAACGAAGACCAGGGTAATCACCCCCGTGACCCGCTGGAACACATACCCCCAATTGCGCCCGTATCCATAGCGACCGGTGTTGATTTGCCCCGTAAAGGCGATGTAGAGACCGTAAATTCCATGGTAAAGCAATGGTAGTATTATTAACACCAGTTCCACACCCAATAGAAACGGAATACTATGTAGCGCTTTCACTTGGGAGTCGAATCTTTCCGGCCCAAGTAAGGCATAACTGTTCGAAAACAAGTGTTCAAACAGAAACAGCCCCAGAGGAACTACTCCTGAGAGTGAATACAGCTTACGCAAATAGAAATACCTACCCTCATTTACAGACATGATAATCCACCTCCAAAACGCTATAATCGCTTAACACCACGACCTCGATTGTAGGAGTCGCCCCAACTTTACAAATAAAAGAATGTGTGGAATAGTACGCGTTTTTTCGACAATCACCCCTAACGAGAAGACAAGCAAGTGAATAAGCCCGTGGTCCGGTCACCATTGTTCTTTGAGACTGGTTACTTTTGAAAGGCAAAGCTAACCAGAGCCTAGCTTTATGGATTCGGGCTACAAAATAATGGCATCATTAATTTTGGAATCAAACGAGTAAAAAATTCTACAAGCAAAAGGCGTGCCAGTCGGAAAAGAGTGAAAAAACCATACATTTTCTATTTTTAAAAAGAGAAGGGCAACAACCGGATGTTTAAAGATTTAACAATTATGTTCATAAATTAAGAGTTAGGTTCATCCAAAAAGGCGCAAGAATAACACAAAAACCTTTCAGACAGACGACTGCCGAAAGGCTTTTTTGACAGTATTTAGTTAAGTTAACGCATTAATAGTATTCTCACCTTGGTGCGAAAAAACTCATTCTTCCCATGGAAGATTATTGTCTTTATATATGTACTGGCATATATTAATTTTCTCCGGAAAATTGGCTAACCGTCTGATCATTATTTTTTGGGCCTGAGGCGAGCCAGCCCCATGAACCGACTCCGTCAAATAACAAGCCGCCCCTGGTCCAATGGTTAGATATTCTAACAGCCTGATGGCTTTAATTTTTTCCTCAGTGTCTTCTTCATTTGCTGCCTGAAAATACTTGTAGAGGATTTCTCCGGTTAAAGGGGATTTGAAATCTTCTGCTGCCGGTAAAGTCACCAGTAAGCCCCCACAAATTTCTTGGGCTAATCTCGAAATTTCGAAAGGAAATCTGGTTACATTAAGCTTGCAAACGTTAGCCAATAGCGTATCAACTATGTAGTTCCCTGCGTTCAACCTATTTCCAAAGGTTGAACTGGCTATTCCACAGCTAAAGAGGGTTTCGTTAAGATGTACCATTTCAACCAATTTATCTTGAATATGTGAACTATTATCCACACCAGAGTGGTGTGCAATTTTAGCAGCTGTACCGATTAGCACATCCCCAACACCTGTCTTGCATCCACCGTAACTGGCACGATGATACCCAGCGAACCTTTCTACTAAAACCCGGGTAAAATCTGTCTCACCGCACATAAAAACTCTTTCCCAAGGAACAAATACATTTTCAAAAATAACCAAGGCTTCATGACCACCAAATTTCCTGTTACCCACGTCCCAATTATCCACTAGTCTTCGTAAATCTGATGGTTGTCGCCCGTATATAAAGCTAACCCCGATGGTATCTGCAGGTACAGCAAAAGCTACTGCGTAGGCCTTAGCTTCACTATTTAGAGAAGCTGTTGGAACCACGATAATCTCATGTGAGTTGATTGCACCTGTTTGATGTGCTTTTGCGCCACGCACTATGATTCCTTCTTCATTCTGCTCCACAATTCGTAAATAAAGGTCCGGATCGACTTGTTGTAGCGGCGATAGGCTTCTATTGCCTTTAGGGTCCGTCATAGCGGCATCGCATACCAAATCTTCTTCCTGAACGTAGTTCAAAAACTTTACAAAGTTTGAATGGTAATTAGTATTGTGGACCCTATCAATATCATAGGTCACTGAGTACAGCGTGTTTAAGGCGTCTAAACCGGCACACCGCTGAAAACAGGAGGCGGTCTTCTGGCCCATCAATCTTAAAAGCTGCACTTTCTTAAGGAGGTCTTCTTTATTTTGTTGAATGTGAGTAAACCTATTAATCATGTTACCGTTAAGATGAGATTTAGCCGTAGCCAGATCCTGGTATTCATCCAATTGGGCCAGATAATACGTCATCGCTACAGAGTTCGTCGACGGTCGGATGATCGGATTATCTACAATATCATTTATTTGTTTACCATGCATGTAAACTCGGCGTTTCATTGTCCTTAAGCTCGCTAAGTAATCCTGAGGAGTTTTCATAGTAACCCTCCTTTTTCGTATTTGACAGGTGACCTCAAGGCTAATTGGTGGGTTAAAGACTGAAGAAAAATGTTAGTTTAATTCCTCCATCAACTCCTTCATAATAAGTTAGATACAAAACGAAAAAAGAGATCCAGGCCAGATGCCTGGATTCAGAAAAAGTATGTGGTGGAAGGGCAAGCAATATGAAAGACGCAGGTGCTGAACACCAGTGCACCGTCTGTAATTAGATTTTACCAGAATCAACGGGTGTTTCTAATTATTTATGGTGAACGGGCGAATTTGGCTAGCCAACGGTCGAAATGCCTGCCTCGCCAGTTTATAAGATCTTGTTGGTCTGTCGCCAGATATTCATTTTTTCCGCGGCCTTGATGAGGTCTTCTCGAAAGTCAGGATGTGCAATGTTGATAATCCTTTCTACCCTCTCCCAAGTGGATCGTCCAGCGAGATCCGCTTTCCCCCACTCAGTTACCAAATAGTGAGCCTGCGTCCGGGGATCGGTAACAATCTCTCCAGAAGGAAGGGTAGGCACCACCCGTGACTTGACCTCACCCGTTTTCTTGTCTGTATAAGTTGAAGAAAAGCAGATAAAGCTCTTTCCCCCGTTAGACATGTATCCACCCGTTAAGAAGTCTAATTGCCCGCCAGTACCACTAATATGCCGGGTACCTGATGACTCGGATGAGGCCTGCCCAAAAAGGTCAACCTCAACACAGTTGTTGATGGTTATCATCTTGTCATTCTGGGCCATCACCCATGGGTTGTTGGTATAGTTCACAGGGTACGCGGCCAACCCGGGGTTATTGTCTACCCACTCATATAACTCCTTACTACCAACGCAGAAAGACCAAGTCCCCTTTCCTTTATCGATGTTCTTGCGTTTGTTAGTCAACTTGCCGGCCTTGTACATGGCCAGGTAAGCATCCACCAGCATTTCGGTTTGGCAGCCCAGGTCCTTGAGGTCGGATTCGGCGATCAAGGTTCCCACGGTGTTAGGCATACCCCCGATACCTAACTGAATCGTGGAGCCATCCTCTATTTCTTCCACGATCAAGCTAGCAATTTTCTTATCGATTTCCGTTGGTTCAGGGGGAGGAAGAACAGGTAAGTCGGGGTTATCCCCTTCCACAATGTAATCTACTTCCGAGATATGAATGCTCTCTTCCTGACCTCCTAGAGCCCGGGGGAGCTTTTCATTGACTTCTACGATGACGATCTTGGCCTTCTCCGTAATTGCCTTTGAAGCTGTGTTGGTAAGGGAAAAGTTAAAATAACCATGCTGATCCATGGGAGTAACCGAGATCATAGCCACATCCACTTCTAAGCTTTTTCGGTAAAATAGAGGTTTGTTGCGAAAAATCATGGGAATATAATTGCATAGTCCTTGGTCGTGGAGCTTCCGTTCATATCCACTAAAATGCCAGCTTGAATAAGTGAATACCTCTCTCTTGGGGTCCACATTGACGATCTCCAGTGGGCGCAACGCCAAACAACCCCTTACCTTGATATCCCGCAACTCGTCCTTACGGGCTGCCAGCGCCTTGTCCAAAACTACCGGATGGGCATGGCCGAAGTCATAGTCCACCCAGTCGCCGGACTTGATTACCTTTACCGCCTCCTCAGGAGTCCGCAGTTTTTGCCGGTACTCATCCATAAAGCTCATCCTGAACAACCCTCCAAACTTTTGTAATATTCTTTATGTTCTGCACTCTCCCTAATTTTCCCTTCCGCTTACACCGCCATCCACGACCTCCTCCCCTTGACCTAAAGAGTTGGTTCTCGGAATTTCTCCCGCAGTTGGGTCTTAAGGATCTTACCGGCGGCGTTCCTGGGAAGGGCTGCCGCAAACTCCACAGACTTTGGCTGCTTAAATCCAGCCAGGGATTCGGCACAGAACTCCATGATTTCCTCAGCGGTCACCTTGGCGCCCGGGCGCGGTACCACCACCGCGTGGACCGCTTCGCCCCAGCGGGAACTGGGAATACCTATAACTGCGGCTTCCAACACTTTCGGGTGGTGCGCCAGTACCTCCTCCACTTCGGCAGGGTAAACCTTCTCACCGCCGGTGACCACCATATCTTTCTTCCGGTCTACCAGGTAAAGGAACCCTGCATCATCTACCCGCACCAGATCCCCGCTGTGGAACCACCCGTCCCGAAAAGCCTGCGCAGTGGCTTCCGGGTCCCGGTAATACCCCTGCATTACAGTTGTGCCCCGGTAGACCACCTCGCCCACCGACCCTACCGGCACATCCTGGGCTTGTTCGTCCACCACCCTTACCTCCAGGTGGATTAGCGGCCTGCCTACCGAAGGCGCCTTGTCAAGAACATCCCCGGGCTTCAAAACACAGGTGAAGGCGGTAACCTCCGTTTGGCCAAACAGTTCAAACAGCCGGCACTGGGAAAATACCTCCAACAGGCGTTGTTTAACCTTCACCGGCAGAAGTGCCCCCCCGGAAAAGGCCACCTTGAGGGTAGTCGTATCCTGGCCCGCCAACCCGGGAAACTGCAGCAAAAACCTCCACATGGCCGGCACCAGAAATATGCCGGTAACACCCTCCTGGGACATTACCCGGGCTACTACCGCAGGGTCAAACTCCCGTACCATCACCACCGTACCTCCCAGGTACACCTGCATCAGCAGGCTAACCAGCCCCGAGGCGTGGTAAACGGGAACTACGCACATGAACGTTTCTCCGGTACCCAACCCTGTTTCCAGGGCGGTATTTAAGATGCTTACGAGAAAGTTCTTGTGGGTCAGGACGGCTCCCTTGGGGTGCCCGGTGGTGCCGGCGGTATAAAGGATAAATGCCGGGTCGTCATCGTCCACTACGGCGCCAGGTTCGACGGGTGGGCTTTTTATGATAAGTTCCTCGTACTCGCTGTCTTCACCGGGCGCCATGGGTTCCACCACAACGAACCGGCGTACTGAAACCATTTCCCCCCGCACCCGGTTGATGTGATTGACAAACCGCCCGTCATAAATCATCACACAGGCGCCGGAGTGGTTGACCACATACAGGATTTCCGGTGGCGCCGACCGGGTGTGGATGGGTACCACCACCGCCCCCAGTTTAGCGGCGGCAAAGTAACACTCGACAATCTCCAGGCTGTTGTAAAGCATCGTCGCCACCCGGTCCCCTCGCCCCACCCCTATATCCTTCAGGGAATTGGCCAGGCTGTTGACCCTCTGATTAAAATTCGAATAGCTGATCCTCCGGTCGCCGTCGATGACGGCCAACCGGTCGGGGAAGTTGCGAGCGTTCCTGGCCAGCACCTCTCCGGTCACCAGGCTGCGGGACAACGCATCCTGCACTTCCACTCTTGCCTCTCTCCTTACCCAAGCCGCAAAGCCCAAAATTCGTTTTCCTGTTAACAATTTAACAAGCGCCGCGATGGGTTGTGGTACAGTTACACTACATGGATTCTTAGTATAAATTGTACACCTTTTGGTGTCAAATGGCTAGGCTTTGCCGCCAGTGGTCGAATTTGGGCAATATGTGGACGGAGGGCACCCTTAAGCGGTGGTAGAGACCCCCGCGCCCCCTGAAGCAGGAGGGCACGGGAAACCCGGAATAGGCTTATTTCCTGCCCCTATCTGAGAAGGTTACTGGACACCACCAGCCGTTGCACCTCGCTGGTGCCGCCACCGATGGGCATCAGGCGAGCATCCCTGTACATGCGCTCAATGGGGTACTCCTTCATGTACCCGTAGCCCCCAAACACCTGCAGGGCATCGTCGGCGAACTTTACCAGCTCATCGGCATAGAAGGCCTTGGCAATGGAAGCCTCGAACTTGCCGTCTTTGCCGCTGTCTTTCATCCAGGCTGCCCGGAAGGCCAGCATGCGGGCAGCGTCATAGGTGACCTTCATCCTGGCAATTTTATCCCTGATCATTTGGAACTTGGCAATGGGCTGTCCGAACTGGGTACGGGTCTTGGCATATTCAACGGCGTCTTCCAGCATGGCGGCCATCATGCCGAGGCTTTCGGCGGCCAGGAAGACTCCCCGCTCCCAGACCAGGGCATCGGTAGTGGCGTGGAACCCCTTGCCCACTTCACCAACCACGTTTTCCACCGGCACCTTGCAGTCTTCAAACACCAGTTCCGCGGTGGGAGAGGTGCGGTGGCCCATTTTGTTCAGTTTACGGCTGACAGAAAAGCCGGGAGTACCCTTCTCCACGATGAAGGCAGTCACGCCGTCGGCCCGTTTGCTCTTATCCACGGTAGCCATCACCAGCACCACGTCCGCCATGGGCCCGTTAGTGATGAACATCTTGCTGCCGTTTAAGATATAGTAGTCGCCTTCAAGGTGGGCGGTAGTCTGGATGCCCGCGGCGTCGGATCCGGCATTGGGCTCGGTCAGGCCCAGGGCGCCGATCCATTCACCGCTGGCCAGTTTGGGCAGGTATTTTTTCTTTTGTGCCTCATTGCCGTGCAACCAGATGGGGATGGTACAGATAAACAGGTGAGCGCCCAGGGAGAGGTACAGCCCGGGGTCCTTGCTGCCCTTGGTAAAGGCCTCATAGGCTAAGAGGCTCGTAACCGCATCGGCGCCGCTGCCGCCATACTCTTCCGGAATGGGTAGACCGCACAGGCCCATATCGCCAATCTTCTTCCAAAGCTCCATGTCCCATTCACCGGTTTCATCCCGGCGTTCCACGCTGGGAAGGACCTCTTCCCTGGCGAATTTCTCCACAGTACGGGCAAACGCTTCCTGTTCAGGAGTAAAGCCGAAATCCATGTTTATCCTTCCTCTCAATTAAGAATATTCCGTTATATCTAACCCGGAAGGCGTTATCATGTGCCGCTGTCCCCCGCCAGGTAGCCGGCAATGCCTGCGTAGACGGCCCATGCCATCCTGTCCTGGTAAGCCCGGTTATTGAGCAATCTCTCTTCGCCGGCGTTGGAAATAAACCCTACCTCCACCATGGCCGCGGGTATTTCCAGGTTCCTCAACATGAAGATATTCCGCCGAACCATGGCAACCCGGTCAGTGTTTTTCAAGCGCTGGCGGAGTTGCTGCTGGATACACCGGGCCAACCGCTGCCCCTCTGCCGAACCGGGGTCGTAAAAGGTTTGGGCCCCAGTCCAGCGGGTACCGAGACTATTGGTCTGAATGCTGATATACAGGTCTGCCCGGGTCTGTTTGACCAGTTCCAGCCTTTTCTTTAAATCCTCTTCTTTACGCTCGCTGAGGCTCTTACCCGGTGTACCGAGGTCGGTATCGGTTTCCCTGGTCATGACCACCACCGCCCCTGCCTGGGTCAGGATGGCCTGCAGGCGTTTACTTATCGCGAGGTTAATATCCTTTTCCAGGGAACCGCCAGGACCCACCGCGCCGGGGTCTACTCCTCCGTGGCCCGGGTCCACCACAATCACCCGGTTGACCACCAACCAGGAAATGGTCCTGACAGCCTCCTGTTCTTTCCACCGGGCGGCCATCGAGTACACAGCAACTAACACGGTTACCAGGAGCAACACTTTAATCAAGGAGCGGCGCCGTCTCCTCTTCACCCTTTGGACCAAGATCCTCCCTCCTCGGTGGCAAATCACGTAATTAGCATATTACGCCACCGGGGATGGTAGCACCTCTTTGACACTCTCCTGGCCTGCAGAATTTCCTCCCACGCCGGAAAAGTCTCTACCCGTCAATTACTGCATCCCCCCGGGGTACAATCCTCCGGCCCGGGGTGTTGCTCCGGGTCACCGGTCCTCTCTTCTCCCGAACTTCCTGCCACCACAATCTCTCTAATCCCAGGCTCTCCGTTGTTGATTGTCTTGGGGTACAGGCCCAACCGGCCGCTCCGGGGTTACTCCGCCCGCCCGATAATGTAGCGGTAGGGGTCCACCTCTTCCCGTAGGATGCGCAGTTCTTCTTCCGTCGGCGGGTCGGTGACTTTCAGGTCATCGGCCCACAAGAGCTCGAACCCGGTGTTGGCCTGTACCTGCTCCCTGGTTACCCCGGGGTGAATGCTCTCCACCTTCATCCGGCAGGTTTCCCGGTCGTACCCCATCACACAAAGGTCAGTGATGACCTTGTAGGGACCGCTGCCGGGGGGAAGGCCGGCGGCCTCGCGCGCTCCCGGGCCGGTAAGGTAACCGGGCGTGGTGATGAAGTCGCACTTCTCCACGAACCGTTTGTTGTTCTGTACCGTCATCACCATGGTACGCCAGCATAAGCTCGCCAGGTCGTTGGCGCCGCCGCTCCCGGGCATCCGTACCTTCGGGCGGCTGTGATCTGTACCGATCATGGTGGAGTTCAGGTTGCCGTACATGTCGATCTGCGCCCCGCCCAGGAAGGTGTAGTCTACCATCCCCCGCTGGCAGGTCTCCATGATGTCCGGCATGCTGCCGGCGGCCAGCGCCTTGTGGAAGGTACGGGAGTCCCCCACCGAGATGGGCATGGAGGGGAGCATCGGCCCCATCCCGCCGGCTTCGAAGAGGATCACCAGGTTGGGCGCGCTGGTTTTCTGGGCCAGCATGGCCGCCGCGCACGGTGCCCCGGTGCCTACCACCACGGTGCTCCCGTCTTCCAGGTTCCTGGAGGCCAGGCTGATCATCAGTTCCATGCTGTTGTATGACATGTTCCTTACCCCCTTCCCTACCGGCCGCCGTTGCCGTTAATCAGGAATTCCTGGTTCCTGAGCTTCTGCATCTTCTCGATGCCTCCGCAAAGCTGCAGGTAATCGTTGAAGTCTTTGGCGCCGTAGATGTACTTGTCCAGGAATGCCTGCAGGCTCTCCTCGCTCTTCTCCGCGGCCTGCCACTCCCGCAGGTGGTCTTCGTCGGAAAAGTATTCATAGGGCATGTTGCCGGGGTAAGAGCCGTAGGGCACCTCGATGACGGCGTCCACGCAGTAGTAGGGGATAACGGTCCGGTCGGGCTGCCGCCGGATCTCTTCGTGGGGGACCAGGCGCTCGGCGGTGATGATGAGCTTCTTGGCCGCCCGGGCCATGTCCTGGTCGGAGACCATGATCCCGTCGATCTGGCAGTTGCCGTACACGTCCGCCCGGTGGACGTGGATGATGCCCACGTCGGGGTACAGAGCGGGTAGCGCCGCCAGCTTGATGCCTGTATAGGGACAGGTGGTCTCCTCAAAGGCGCTGTGTTTGGCGGTGTCCGTCCCCATCATGATACGGGCGGGGATGAAGGGGATGCCCATGGCCGCGGCCTTGTACCGCCAGGCCAGGGCGGCGTTGGTCCATTCCACTGCTTCCACCTTGCCGCTCTCAAAGGCGCGGCGGGAGGTCTTGGAAAGGCCCCGGGCCTCCAGTCCCACCACATAGGCCACGTCACACCGGTCGAAACAATCCCCGGCGGCCAGGATCTGCATGTCGTGGGTGGCGGTGTGGCCGGACAGGCCCAGGTTTTTTTTGCGCTGGCGCACGATCTCGTGCAGGACGGCGGCGGGGATGCGGTTGGCCCCGAACCCGCCCACGGCGATGTAGTCGCCGTCCTGGATCAGCCTCCCTACCGCCTCCTTGACGGTGGTCACCTTGTTCTCCATTTTCCGGGACTTGTGGCGGAAGAACTCCCGAGCCTTGTCCACGTCAGGGTCCATGAACAGCCGGTGCTTGCCGGTGTTCTCAGATTTCATAGTTTCTCCCCCCTCTCACTTCGCGTTTTTCAGTTTGGGAACTCCCTTCATGTGCAGGTCCTGCTCCGGCAGGTCGTGAGGTTCATGGATCACAGGTCCGCACCGGATCACGTTGGACCTGAGCTGGCGACCCACGATCCTTTCGGCCTCAAAGCCTGTTTCACACAGTCCCCAGACGTCGATGCCGGTGTCCACTCCCGTTTCTTCAAACATGAGGACCATGTCCTCAGTGCAGGTGTTGCCGGCAAAGCCCAGGTGGTACAGGTCCGCTCCGGTCTGGGGCTGGCCGCCGATGGCGCCGATGGAGCCGTCGAAGTAAATCATGCCCTGCATTAAGGCTACCAGGCTGTTGGCCACGCCGGTGCCCCGGGTGTCGTGGAAGTGGACGATGATTTCATCCCGGGTGAAGCCTTCCGCCTGCATATATTCATAAAAGCGGGCCACCTGCATGGGGTTGGCCATGCCGGTGGTATCCCCGAAGCCGATATACCTGGCTCCGATGTCCTTCCACCACTTGCCCAGCCGGGCGACCTGCTCCAGGGGCACGTCTCCCATGATGGGGCAGCCGAAGGAGGTCAGGACCCATCCCAGGATCTCGTGGCCTGAATCCAGGGACATCCTGGCCAGCTTCTCCAGCAGTTCCATGTTTTCTTTATGGGTCATCTTTACGTTGGACAGGTTGTGGGCCTCGCTGGCGGAAATGACCATGGCGATCTCATGTACCCCGATCCCCTGTTCCTTGGCTGCCATGGCCCGCTGCATCCCGCGCTCGGTGGTGACGATAGCCCGGAACTCCACCCCCGGTTTCCTGTCTATCCTTTTCAGCACCTCTTCAGCATCGGCAAACTGGGGAAGGTACTTGGGATGGGCAAAGCTGGTCACTTCCATTTTTTTAAATCCCAACTCCTGGAACTTGTTGATCATGCGTACTTTGTCTTCGGTGGAAACGATGGTCTTTTCGTTCTGCAGGCCGTCCCGGGCCCAGCACTCGCCCATGATCACCCGTTCAGGCAGTTTAATGCCGCTTAACTGCAGGCCTTGACTCATTTGCTGTCGTCCCTCCATCCTAATTCCCAGCTGTACTTGTTCAGTTTATAGTAAAGGCTGGACCGGCTAATTCCCAGAATTTTGGCTGCTCTGGTGCGGTTGCCGCCCGCCTCTTTCATGGCGGCCATTAAAAGCTCCAGTTCGTCGCTGTTCATTGGCCGTTGGCGCCGCTCGGGCGATGCGCCCGTATGCCGCAAGGTCATTGGCATTAAGACCTCTTTTCCTATCTGCCCTTGTAAACCGGCTTGCGCTTTTCATTAAAGGCCCTTAAGCCTTCGTCCCGGTCCTCGGTGGTTAGACAGACGTTGTAGCATTCCGCCTCCAGGGTAAACCCGCTTTTCAGGTCCACCTCCACCCCGAAGTCGATGGCTCGCTTGGCCTGCTGCAAGGCGATGGGAGCATTTTTGGTGATCTCGCCTAACAGCGCCCGCGCTTTAGCCATCAGTTCCCCGCCAGGCACTACGTAGTTGACGATGCCCCACTCTGCCGCTTCCGCGGCGCTCAGCCTACGGGCGGTAAAGATGAGTTCTTTCGCCTTCTGTTTCCCAATAGCCCGGGGGAGAAGCTGGGTGCCGCCGCCGGCAGGGATGATGCCCAGCCCCACTTCGGTGAGGCCAAACACAGCTTTGTCTGAGGCGACAATGAAGTCGCAACCCAGGGCGAACTCGAAGCCGCCCCCCATGGCGTAGCCGTTCACCGCGGCGACCAGGGGTTTGGGGAAGAAAGAGACGGCGGTAAACATCTTGACGAACAGCGCCCGCTGCTTCTTCATCTGGTCCCTGGTCATGTCTTTTCGTTCCCTGAGGTCCGCCCCGGCGCAAAACGCCTTGTCTCCCGCGCCGGTCCACACCACGGCAAAGATCTCGTCATGGTTTTCCAGGTATTCAAGCACAGACAGCACGTCCCTGGCCAGCTGGGTGCTGATGGCGTTCATCGCCTCCGGCCGGTTAAAGGTGACTACGGCCAGGTGGTCTTCCGGTTCTACCTGCACCTTGATGGTTTCCCACTCCACAGGTGTCCCTCCTCTTTCGATTACACGGGGTAGACAGGGTGCTTGCGCTCGCTGAAGGTAATGTCCTTGCTTTCATAAAGGGCATAGCGCGCCACCAGCTCGTCCCTTAACCGGTAGCCGGGAATGATGTGGTCCACCACCAGTTCGGCGCCCAACCGGTAAATGTCGATGTCCTCCCGGTACTCCTGGCGCTTCTGTTCGATAAAGGCGGGCCGCTGGTCCTCGGGCAGAGCCAGGATGTGGTTCTCGTACACCGCGTTGACCGCCGCCTCCGGGCCCATCACCGCGATCATGGCACTGGGCAGCGCTAAAGTGGCATCCGGTTCAAACCCCGGCCCGCACATGGCGTACAGGCCGGCCCCGTAAGCCTTGCGGATGACCACGGAGATCTTGGGCACGGTAGCTTCCGAAATGGCGGAGATCATTTTGGCGCCGTGCCGGATGATGCCCTGGCGCTCCACCTGGGTACCCACCATAAAGCCCGGCACGTCCTGGAGGAACAGGAGCGGGATGTTAAAGGCATCGCACAGGTTGACGAAGCGGGTGGCTTTATCGGCAGAGTCCACAAACAGCACCCCCCCCTTCACCTTGGACTGGTTGGCCAGCACTCCCACCGGGCGGCCGCCGATGCGGGCCAGTCCCACGATCAGTTCGGGGGCGAAGAGTTTCTTGATCTCGAAGAAGCTTCCCTCATCGATAATGCGGTCAATGACCTCGTACATGTCGAAGGCTATGCTTTCCTTATCCGGGATGATCTCCTCGATGGGCCTTCCCGGCTTGGCGGGCACCGCCTGGTACACCGGCGGCTTTTCCTTGTAGTGTTGCGGAAAGTAGGCAAGATAGGCCCGGCAGGCCAGAATGGCCTCTTCCTCGGTCTGGCAGAGCATGTCACCCAAGCCGCTTACGGAGCAGTGCATCCGCGCGCCCCCCATCTGTTCCAGGGTCACCTTCTCGCCGATGACCATTTCCGCCATCCGTGGGGACCCCAGGTACATGCTGGCATTGCCGTCCACCATGAAGTTGACGTCACAGAACGCCGGAATGTATGCCCCGCCGGCGGCAGAGGGGCCGAACAACAGGCAGATCTGCGGAATCATCCCTGACATCTTGACCTCGTTATAAAAGATGCGGCCTGCGCCCCGCCGTCCCGGAAACATCTCGATCTGGTCGGTGATGCGCGCCCCGGCGGAATCCACCAGGTAGATCATGGGCACCTTCATATCGATGGCGGTTTCCTGAATCCGGATGATCTTTTCCACTGTCCGCCAACCCCAGGACCCCGCTTTGACGGTGGAATCATTGGCCATCACGCACACCGGGCGGCCATGAATACGTCCCACCACGGTAACCACTCCGTCCGCCGGCAGGTCGTCCTGCAGGTTATTGGCCCAAAAGGCGTCCTCCACGTGTGAATCCGGGTCCAGCAGCAGCTTGATGCGTTCCCGGGCAAACAGTTTTCCTTTTTTAGCGTTGGCTTCGTGGTATTTCGGCGCCCCGCCTTTCTTAATCTCTTTTTCTTTGCTTTCCAGGATGTCGTTCAGGCTCATTGCACCACGCCTCCCTATCCTATGGTCATCATTTTAGGAAAATTGATTATGTTGTGATTTGCCAGGTATTTATCCATTAAGTTAGATTATAACTCACCGGTCAGTATGCTGGACGTTTTTTCCGCCAACAGTCGAAATTGCACGGCAAACGGTTCCAAACCCGGGCCAAACGGCGATTCCCCATTAAGATCATCACCACAAAAAAACAAGCGCCCGGTTGCTGACTGCGGAGCAAACCGGGCGCAAGACGCCTGTGAACGATATTTTATTTATCGTAACCTACTGATTGTTCTTGATCAAGGGTTTCACCAGGTAGTCGGCGAAGAACTCCCCGATCTCCTTTTTCTTCAGGCGGCCGGACTTGGAGTACCAGTGAAACATCCAGTTGACCGCGCCGAAGATGATCATCTTAACCATCTTAGGGTCAT
Source organism: Clostridiales bacterium PH28_bin88 (assembly GCA_000987045.1). Classification (GTDB taxonomy): domain Bacteria; phylum Bacillota; class PH28-bin88; order PH28-bin88; family PH28-bin88; genus PH28-bin88. Next base: position 73,846 of record LAKY01000055.1, read on the forward strand.
ACTCTTCGAACACCCCGGTACTTACTCCTTCATCCAGTACATCAGTGAAAATCTTCTCGTAACGGTCGCGCTTTTCGATGATCAGCTTACGGTGCTCCTCGTTCAGGGCATACTCTTGCTGTAATAGTACGGTGATCAACGAAATCTCGTCAATGAGGGTTTCCACGTGCTGCTTGATCAGTTCCCTCATCTTTTCATCCGGAGGCAGATCAAGTTTCGCTATTGGTTCTCCTTTCTTCAAAAGCAAATTCATGGCCATGTCGTTACATTCGTATAAGAGGTTTTCTTTACTGGGAACGTAGTAGTAGATACTCGCCTTGGTGAACTTCAGCTCGTTAGCGATCTCCTCAATGGAGGTATCGTGATACCCTTTCTCGCGGAATATCTTGGCTGCTGTCTGCAGGATTTCGTTCCTCCGCTGGGCAGCCCGCTCTTCCCTGAACGACACTTATTCCCCCGCCCCTTTCGTGAATTCTGCCGCGTAGCTTCCACTCTCATTATGATTTATATCAAAAAACCCGCGGTAATACAAGCGGTTAATTCTCAACCACCCGGTAACATATCCTGGAATGAGGCCACCAGGGTGCTCAAAACCCAATGTTTCCTGCTTGAAGGAATTCCGGACCGGTTAGCGAATAGTTGGGAAACGAGGAGGGATGAAGAAACTGATGAAACCAGCAGGAGTTATGGGACACATCCACAGCGTAAACGGAACCTGGCCCAAACTGGCCGGCAACGTGTTTGTCGCCCCGGGAGCGGCGGTCATAGGGCGGGTCACCATCGGGCCGGGGAGCAGTGTCTGGTATAACAGCATCGTCCGGGGAGATTCCATCGAAATCATCATCGGTGAAGAGACCAACATCCAGGACAACACCACCCTGCACGGCGACCCCGGACCACCCCTCACGGTGGGCAACCGGGTGACAATCGGGCACAACTGCGTACTTCACGGCTGCTACATCGGCGACGGGGTTACCATCGGGATGGGTGCCATCATTCTAGATAAGGCTGAAATAGGGGAAGGAACCCTGCTGGCAGCGGGATCCCTGGTTCCTCCCGGTAAAAAGATTCCCCCCCGAGTCCTGGCGGTAGGCTCGCCGATAAAAGTAGTACGGGAACTGAGTGATGAAGAAGTCGCCAAGTACCAGCAAATGTATCGTACATACCGCGACCGCGCCCAGCGGTACATAGCGGAATACGCGGAAAGAAAAGATTAAAGGCTAGTTGAAAAAAAACGAGACCGTTTTCACATTACCTCCCGAACATTCGCCCTCGCGACAAGGCGCGTACTATATTTGCCTGTATCAGGCAGGAGGAACGATTGGAGGATAGGGCATGGGTAAGGAACGCTTGGAACAGCTGCTCGCCGGTAATCCGGAAGTAGTCAAAGGGGAATTGTGGGTATCACCCAACGTGCTGGAAGCCTTATGCCTCAAAAAAAACCAGTACTCCTTAATTGAATTGGCCCTGAAACTTGATGCCGACTGCTGCTTTTTCTCCTATAGCAGCCCCCTGGCAGAAAGCGACTTAACAAGCGAAGATATGATCCGGCTCTTGAAAGAAGCACGCCTGAAAAACCTCGGCTGCGGCCTCGTTATAGATGGCCCTTTCGAGCGGATGATCAGGGATCAAGGCTTTGCAACAGCTCTGCCTTTATTCACTCCCGCGGGAGACGGCAGGGCGTTCGACTTATTAAGTGAATATGCGGAATTAGCGGATACCGAGCTGGAATCGGCGTTAAGAACCGATACCGACATAATTTTAATTTGCGATGATATTGCTTACAACCATGGCTTATATATGTCGCCCGTTCAATTTCACCGTCTCTTACTTCCATTTTACGAACGAATGGCGCGCAAAACTCCTAACCCGACCCGGCTCGGATTTCACTCTGACGGAAATATTGAGAAGGTTTTACCCAGTTTGATTGATCTCGGATTCAACTTTTTTTCTCTCGAACCGGAAGCCATGGACCTGGTCAGGCTGAAATCAAGCCTTCTGTCAAAATCGGTGTTGATGTCCGGGATTAAAGCTGAATGGCTGGCCAGCGGCTGGGACCAGTCACGAAAAGAGGAAATTCAGGAGTATGTGAAGGCACTTCAAGGCGAAACCGGTTTGATTTTGAGTTCCACCTGCGGCCTGTTCCTCCCTTCAGCTATCGAGCGATTAGAACAAATTTACAACTTGACATAAAAATCCCTAGGTTACACCTCATAATTAATCTTAGGGGTTTTGTCTTTCAGTGAAAAGAACCGGTACGGTACGCTACGCTCCCTTTACTCGTTGATCCAGGGCTTTTGCCACCCGGGGAACCGGCAGGCCTCTACGGGACAGGTTTTACAGTTGGGCACGTTTAAAGGAGGCAGTTGGGCTCCTTTCACTTGCTCCACGTAGTTGACAGCCTTATTCACTTTATCTTCGTCGCCCTCGATAACCAGGACTGTAGCGCCCTCCGCTCCACCTAAACCGCCCGCAGCCACCGGCAGTGCTTTGGCGCCGGACAGAATTTCAATGGCTTGAACCTCAGTGACGCTGGTGCCCGGGACGGGTAACAGCCCGGCAGCAAAACCGGTGGCGTAATCGATTTTTTTCGGAACAGCCACTTTGGCAGCCTCTTCTATGGGGATCGGGATCAATTTTTCCAGTCCCACGGGGTAGACGACGGAAAAGCTTTGTTTTTTCGCCCTGGCTACCACTCGTGCAATGGTGCCTTCGGCCATACTTCCGATCAGCACTCCCACCCCGCCCGCAGGGTCAACAGCGTTAACCCCTTTAATGTAGACGTCTTTTTCCGTCATCTCATCCAGCAGCTGATCAAGGGGTGTACTTTCTTCGGTCACTTTCCCCTTCCTTACAACATAGGAAAAAGGGAACTTACCAGGGATTTTGAGATAACCTCCTTCAGCAAGGCGGAAGTTCTGTCCAACTGCTAAAAAGAGATATCTTCCAGACCTGCCATTGCCGGTCACCCCCCACTTAATAGTAATTTTCTTAATATTCCTATTGTTAGAGCAACAATTGTGCCATTGATGAGAAATGGGTTGCCCCTTGTTCCTCCTTCTCTTCCTCACCCTCAGTCAACACTTGCATTAATAAATGTTGTAGGATTCAGACAACAGTAGCCGACAAATCTTCCGCTTTCACAATCTCGGCAGTGCTGAGATGTAGGCTCTTTGGTCATTATCTGAAAATTATTTTTCGCACAAAGCAGGGATTGGTGGTCTGATGCGGAAGATGTATTGCATTGAATATTCCGAACTGCAAGTGCGGGTATTGCTGGAACACATTTTGCTTAACTATTTATTGAATTAAGAACTTCCGGGAGGGAAGATGGATGCAAACCGTCACTGTATGGGGATTTTTCAGCCAGTCTCCTCACTTTGTCAGAGAAGACGCCTCTGTTAAAGAAGCATTATCCTTATTGGAAGAACAAAGGTTAGAAGGCGTGCCAGTCGTCGATATAATAGGGCGGCCCTGTGGGATTTTTACCCCGTCCAACGCGGCAACAGTCCTTGCCAAAGGGCGGACCTCCGAAGTCCCTGTCCATGCTGTGGACCTGGCCAAACCTGCCATTATTGGAACAGATACTCCTCTCACCGACATCCCGACCACAGAATTTGAGGCATTGCCAATTCTAGTGGTCGATGCCTCCGGTCGTCTCTGCGGGTCTATCAGCTCCAAGGAATTAAGATTAATTTATCAGCGACACAGTGAACTGTACCAAGAGAAACAATCCGAAAATCTGCGGGCGGAACTGGAAAACACAAAACGAAACCTCAAGATTTTTGAAACCGTTTTGGAGCATGCCTACGAGGGCATTCTTATTACCGACGAAAACGGCTACGTCAGGTATATTAATGAGCAAAACGCTGTGCTGTTAGGAGTAAAACGGGAGGACGTCCTGGGGAAACATGTCACCTATATCACTGAAAAGGCCGGGACGCATCTGGTATTACAGACCAGGAAGCCGCAGATTGGCGCCCAACTGGAAGTTAATGGGCGAAAAATGGTAGTCAACCGGATCCCCATCATGGAAGACGGCAGGGTAATCGCCGGGGTAGGTATGGTCCTTTTTAAGGATACCAGCGAACTGATCAACATAGTTAAAGAGCTCAATCTCATGCAATCCAAGGTGGAGTACTACCGTTCCGAACTAGAACATCTGCGGGGAAACAAGTATTCGCTGGAGAATATTGCGGGCCAAAGCGAGGTTATGAAACGAGTTAAAGGATTAGCCCTAAAAGTTGCCCAGACTGATGCCCCAATATTGCTGCTGGGGGAGAGCGGGACCGGTAAGGAACTTTTCGCGCATACCATTCACCAGTTCAGCTTGAGAAAGGACCGGCCCTTTATCCGGGTTAACTGTGCGGCCTTACCCAAGGATCTGTTAGAATCGGAACTGTTCGGGTATGAGGAAGGAGCCTTTACCGGAGCTTCAAAAAAGGGAAGGGCCGGTAAATTTGAACTGGCCGAAGGCGGTACCATCTTTTTGGACGAAATCGGCGACATGCCTTTAGAAATGCAGGCCAAACTCCTCAGGGTTTTACAGGAAAAGGAAATAGACCGGATAGGCGGAAGTTTCCCCATCAAGGTCGACTTCCGTTTAATCGCCGCCACCAACCAGGACCTGGACCGCCTGGTAACCCAGGGGCGCTTCCGCACCGACCTTTTTTACCGGCTAAACGTGTGCTGCCTGCAACTGCCTCCTCTACGCGAGAGAAAAGAGGACATTCCAGCTTTGGCCCAACAGTTCTTGCAGATTTTGACGGACGGGAATAAACAGGACAAATTATTCATATCCGAGGAAGCCATGGCTGTACTTAAACAATACGATTGGCCCGGAAACGTGCGGGAACTGTTCAATGTGTTACAGCGGGCAGCCGCCTTTTTAGAAGGCACTACTATCAGACCCCATGACTTAAGCATCCGGGCGGCTCATGCTGAATCAGACACTCGCCAGGCAGAACGCGATTTAAAGGTAATCTCAGGAGAAGTGGAAAGGAAGGCCATCGAGGAGGCTTTGAAAAGAGCCCGGGGTAACAAGTGCAAAGCAGCTGATATGCTAGGCATCCACCGGTCCACCCTTTACGAAAAGATCCGCAGGTACAGCATCAGGGCCTGAGGTCCGCCAGTTGCCTGGTGGTGTATCCATTACCACACCCAAGATCCAGGATTCGCTCATCACCCTTGAGGTTTAGTTCCTTAAGCAGTAAATCTCCCCATTCCCTTTGGTGATGAGAGTGCTGCTCATAATGGCGCCCCTCCCAATTCGCGATCACCGGTTTCTGCAGCATTATGTCATACGCCTCCCTGTCAACCGTTTTTCTCGTTTATAGAGCGAGGCCTTTTCACAAACCTTTGGTAATAGCTCTCAGAAGTATACAACGCCGCAATGGGGTTGTGCCCAAGAACCCGGTCCTTTACGGCAAAAACCGTTGTCATGGCCTTGGCATTTTTCAGGAACAACGAATCATGGCCCACGCACAGTCCCATAATGATGTTGAATTCTGTTTCGGCTTCATTTAAGACCTCGGCTTGGGTAATCGGATTGCACATGGCCTCGAAGCTGCCGATACTGACCTTCTCTTCCTCCTTCAGGCCAAGGGTTTCTTTAGGTACACACCCTACCTTGCACACCACGGAAACAACCTCAAACCCGTGTTTTTCCAAAATACCGGCCAAAACAGACGCCTCAGAGTGGAGACCCCCACAAAAAGCAAGGCCTAGTCTCCGATACCCCATCCGCTCTGCAAACTCGCAGATCTCTTCCAACCTCGGTTTAACGGGGAACAATACATAGGGCTTAGCCTCCCGCTCAATATAGCACATGGCCTCCTGGATGGAAGCCTGCCGCGCAAACCCGGCAATCTCCGAATCCGCATACCTTTCCCTGCCTCGCTCAATAGCCCCTCCGTAGTTATTGGTAGGGCAAAATGCGGGACCCTTGCCGTCTTGCGCCCGGCATGCCTTTTCGTGGCGCTTGATTGCGCAACTGGCACATCGGGCCAAATTCTTGTCCACTACTCTTCCCCCTCGTAATGTTTCGCTATTACCACATTGGCATTCCACCGGGCAAGGTCTCTTTTTCCCGCGCCTTGGCCCAGTAGTCATCGACCTGTTTCTGCACAAAGCTGATGTCTTCAGGTGCAAAGTGTTTAAATCTACCCTGCATTTTCAGATATGAGGAAACGGGTTTCCTGTTGGCGGGATTTTTTGTTAACTGCACTTGGCCTCCATCATATTCCATTAATGGCCACAATCCAGTTTCCACCGCCAGCCTGGCAGCTTGGACCGTAAGGCTGGAATCAAGCCCCCATCCTGTGGGGCAAGGCGCCAAGACATGGATATAGGACGGCCCGCCGGTATTCATGGCTCTGCTGACCTTCTCGAAGTAGTCCACGGGGTAAGCGATGCTGGCGGTAGCCGCATAGGGAATCCCGTGGGCCAGCATGATGCGGAACATATCTTTCTTTGGCCGGTTTTCCCCCTGGCTGGCGCCGGTAACCGGCGTGGTAGTGGTCCTGGTCCCGCGGGGGGTAGCGCCGCTCCGCTGGGCGCCGGTATTCATGTAGGCTTCGTTATCGTAGCAGATGTAAATGAATCTATCGCCCCTTTCCACCGCCCCAGACAACGCCTGTAGGCCGATATCCGCCGTTCCCCCGTCACCAGCAAACCCAACCACATGGTATCCCTCTTTGTTTTTTACCCTTAGTCCCGCTGAAATCCCGGAAAGAACAGCGGCGGTTCCGGCAAAAGAACTGATTAATGCAGGGACCCGGAAAGGGATCTGCGGGTAAAAGCACGAGACGGCCATAACGCAACATGGCGGCATCACCAGCATGGTTTTGCTGCCTAAAACCTTCAGTGCCAATCTTGCCGCCAGCGTGCCACCGCATCCCACACAGCCCGCGTGGCCGAAGAATAATTCTTCCCCCGGTAGGTTCTTGATGCTCACCTTTGCCATATTTTTATCCCTTCCTCAAACCCTTTCCGCCCGTGGAGTCTTAGCCATCTTGAACAGTTCCTCAAACATCCGCTCAATATCTTCAGGCCTGATATCGCGCCCACCCAGGCCGGTTACGTAGCCTTTCACCGGTGGTGCTTCCCGCACATCTAGCAAGGCCGCTTTGACCTCGGAAAATAGAGCACCCTCATAACCGAAGGAAATATTGCGATCCAGCACACCAACCGCCCGCACGCGGGAAGTTAAAGCCTGGATATTCTCCCGAGGAAAGGGCCGCAATGAACGGATCCTTAGAACGCCCGCTTTGCTCCCCGCTTTCCTTAATTCATCCACCACGTCTTTAGCCGTAGAGGCGACCGCCCCCATCAAGACCAGCATGGCATCGGCGTCTTCGCACCTGTAGTCTTCGGTTAGCCCGCCATGGTCCCTGCCAAACTGTTCTTTGAATTCCCCGCACACCCTTAAAATTGTCCCTTTGGCCTTTTCCATGGCGTCCTGCTGCTGGAGACGGAATTCCTGGTACAGGTCCGGCATGGCTCCCGCGCAGAGTGTCCGGGGATGGTCCGCATCCAACAGGTTCTGGGGCCGGTATTGGGGAAGGAAGGCATCCACCCCAGCCTGGTCTGGCACGTCAACCAGCTCATTGGTGTGCGAGAGGGTGAACCCATCCAAACAAACCATCACGGGCAAAGCAGTTTCTTCGGCGATTTTAAAGGCCATAATACAAGCATCCAGGGCCTCCTGGGAGGTTTCAACGTAGAGTTGCACCCAACCGGTGTCCCGTACAGACACGGAGTCCTGATGATCGCACCAGATATTCCAGGGTGGTCCGACAGCCCTGTTGGATACGGCCATGACCACCGGGAACCTGCCTCCGCTTACATAATGGAGCATCTCAAACATGTATGCCAGACCCTGAGATGAAGTTGCCGTAAAAGTCCTTGCTCCTACGGCGCTGGCGCCTAGACAAGCCGATAATGCAGAGTGTTCTGATTCTACCTTTACATACTCCGCATGCATTTCTCCCTTGGCTACAAAGTCAGCGATTTGCTCCACAATCTTTGTTTGTGGGGTTATTGGGTAAGCTGCAATTACTTCCGTCCTGCTCAATTTAACCCCGTACGCCACCGCGGTGTTGCCGTCGATAAACTCCCTAGACATCGCTACTACCCTCCTTAACCATGGAAATGGCCGAGCGAGGGCATTCTTCGGCGCAAATCCCGCAGCCCTTGCAGTAGTCATAATTGATACGAATTTCTTTATCTAACCGGCTGATGGTCCCTTCCGGACAAAAGACCCAGCACAGCAAACAGCCGCTGCATTTCTCTTCCGATAATACGGGGCGAAATACCCGCCATGTCCCTGTTTGGTAGGTAAGCAACCCCCCGGGGAAATTTGGTCCAACCGGAAGGCGTTCCGCAGGCTTGGTTTGACTCATCTCTTCCTCTCACCCCTAAGCTTAACAAGCCCTTGAAAAACTACTTTATTGTATGAAAATACCTAGCCTGTCTTGTTTACCTGAGTACAAGACTTTGGCAAGCAACCCTGGCCGCTTCCGCATTTTTAGCGGCAATCTCGCGAGGGAACCCGTTACATATCGCCCTTTGCATTGATTCAATGCTTACAAGTCCTGTCGCCCCCGCCAAGGCTCCCAGCATCGCGGTATTTACAATCGGAATACCCAGTGTGTTGATGGCGATCTCCGTAGCGTCCACGGTGGCTATGTTTAGCCCGGCCGGCGGGCAAAACCCTACCGGCAACGTGCGAGAGTTAATCACTAACCACCCGCCGCTCTTGAGTCCCCCGCCGACGTCTGTTACCGCCAAAAGTGTTTCATCCATGACCACTACACAAAAGGGCTGGTAAACCTGGCTTCTCGCGCGAATCGGCCTGTCGCTCACCCGTGTAAAAGCCAGCACCGGAGCGCCCCTTCGCTCAGCCCCAAAAGCCGGAAAGGACTGGGCGTACTTCCCTTCGTAAAGGGCAGCCGCCATCCCTGCCAGGGTAGCAGCCGTGACCCCACCCTGTCCTCCCCGCCCATGCCACCGAATCTCAACCATCAACCCTACCCCCACTAACTCGCTATTACTTGGTGTCGCCGTTTTCCAGGTTTGCCGACAGCGAGGCATGCAGAATTTTTCCTGATTTTGTCCTCTTTGTGGATAGGCGAGAGAAAAAGGTTTCGAGGTAATAGAGGGCTAACAAAAGGCCGCCAATCGGGATCGCCAAATACACCGCCCACAAGGGTAACTCCATGGAGGAGGAACTGATAATCCGGTTGGCATACAGGTGCGGAATAAACTTAACAGCCGAAAGTACTACGAGCAAACTATAAAAAGCGCTCAGCAACAAGGTTATGGATCTTACTACCCGCTTGACCCCGGCAGGAAGTACCCGAAAGACCAGGTCCACGTCGATATGAAAGTTCTCTCTTCCGCTCTGGGCCAGGGTCAAAAAAATTGCCCAAGCAAGGCTAAACATAACGACTTCCTCGGAAATCTCAAAAGAACGGTGAAATAGCTGCCGGCTTAACGCTTCTATAAGCATCCAAGTCACCGCTAGTGTGAAAAAGGCAACTCCGATATTCGGGATCACCCTTCGCTCGATAAACTTTAATACGCCAATCACCTTCAAAAGAATCCCTCCTTCGCAAACTTCTTGTTTAAGCGGAGGCGCCGTACGGTATTTAGGGGGGGATGTTCCCCGGCGGGGGAACTCCCCTCCCTCAATACACCACTTCTCTATTGAACCGGCCACACCCTATTGTATTTCTTGTTCAATTCGACAAACTTCTGGTAAACGTCCGGATACTTCTGCGCAAAACGGTCCATAGAAGGTCTCACTTTATTGGACCACTCGGGCAGTTCGCTTTCCGGCACCTCATGCAGCTGCGCCTTGAATTCACCCTTGATTTTCTTGTAGGATTCTTCAGCCAGGTCAATGGAATCCTGCCACTGGGAGGCAGCCACTTCATCCATGGTATCGGCTACGATCTTCTGAATGTCCTGGGGTAAGCTCTTAAACCACTTCTCATCTACCAGTACCGTATAGGTCAGCACCTGCATCTGCGGGATTAGCAGTCCTGTCTTTCCTACAGGGCCAACAATATTTGCCCAACCGTCGCTCGACGTCAGCACCCCTTCGATAACCCCTTGCGCAAGGGCCGTGGTCATCTCAGAAGCAGGCATGGAAATAGCCGTTACCCCTAATTCCTTTAACCAGTCAAGGGTTGCCTGGCCACCTGTAACCCGGATTTTTAAGTTCTTCATATCAGCAGGTTTCTTGGGGGTTTTGTCCTTAAACACATACACAGTAGCGTCCGCCCGCAGAAGACCCATCACCCGCATTTTCGAGCTGTCAATCTGGGCTGTCAGCAAATCCATCAGTTCTGAGCGAAACTGCTTGTTCTTTAGTATTTGATCGTCAGTGATAGCAAAGGGGAGGTTGATAATACCGTAGGCCGGGCTGACCTGCTCCACATTAACGCTCACCGGCCAAACCATCTGCACCGACCCCGTTCCCAGGGCTTGGACCGCATCCTTGTCGCTGTAAAGCTGGCTGGCCGGATAAACCTTTGCCTTTACCCTGCCATTAGTCCGCTCCTCCACCAGTTTAGCGTACTTCTCCATCAGGGCGTTCTTCCAGTGAGTCGTTGAAACTTCGTGGGTCAGCACCATGTTGATAGGCTGTTCAGCCTTCTGTTCGGTAGTACCCTGCGGCTGGTCCTTCTTGGCGGTCTGGCCGCCTCCACAACCCGAAACCACCAGCAGCGCAACAACCATCAGGACTGCCAATACTAACATCCGCTTTTTCATAAATCTTTGATACCCTCCTTGATTTATTGTCTTGGACTCTAGGGACCTACAAATACTCGACCACCTTGTTTCCTGCTTTGGCCTCTTCGACTAACACCATTTCTGCAGCCTACCATCCAGTCTGTTTTTCTTCCATCCCCCCTCCTGACGATAGCTTTGTACCAAGTCGTATTCACTCAAGTATAAGAGCAAGAAAACGCGCCGGAGCCGCTTCGGTATCCATGAGTTTCAGCGGTGCGGCAACCAGAAGAAACCTCTTGCTCCCGACAGACGCCAGGTTTGTCATTCCTTCCAGCAGGGTTACTCCCGACTCCATCAATACCCTGTGCACCGTGAAATCCGCGGGAGTGAAATCAGCAAACCGCGCATGATACTCCTGGACAAAATCAAACCCCACGGCTTTAACCTTTCGATCCGCCAACCACCTGGCCCCTTCCGGCGTCAGGTAAGGTGATTGAGTGAAGAATTCCTCTTTACCGAAGGTCCGGTCGCTCCACCCGGTATGGAGCACGGCAATATCCCCCGGCCTGATGGCCTCTTGAAACCCCTGTAAATCCCCTGTATCGACAGCGGAGTTAGCCTCCTTGTGCGTCAAGTCCAGCAGCACCGCTTCTCCCACCAAGTTTTCCAGGGGTGTCTCGCCGATGGTATGGCCTCCTGGCAGGCAGTGCAGCGGGGAATCAACATGGGAACCCATGTGCGCGCTCATACCGATCCAACTGGCCTGCCAATGGCCGGAAGACTTGGTAACCGTGTTGACCTCCATCCTGCGGGGATGGGCCGGGTGAGGCGTTGTGCGGATACCGATCGCCAGGCTGAGGTCTGCCACTCTCATTTACTAACACCCACCCCTTAACTTCGCGGAATTTAAAGAGTTACTCACCCAGCAGGCGCCGTGCAATGATCTCTTTTTGGATTTCCGTGGTGCCCTCGCCGATAGGCAACAGTCCGGCATCCCGCCAGTACCGCTGAACCGGGTATTCACGGGTATAACCGTAACCCCCGTGCATTTGCAGGGCGCCCCAGGTATGCTTCAGCGCTATTTCACTGGCCAGCAGTTTCGCCATGCCGGCTTCCAGGTCGCACCGCTCACCCCGCCTGTGCTTGTCAGCGGCATAATAACCCAACTGCCTGGCTGCTTCTATTTCAGTGGCCATTTCCGCCAGTCTGAACCGCATGGCCTGGAACTTGGCGATGGGCTGATCAAACTGCACCCTCTCCCGCGAGTACTGCAACGCCCTTTCATAAGCAGCCCGTGCCACACCGATTGACCGGAAAGCAAACTGGATGCGGGCGATCTCGTATCCTCCCATCAACTGGTAGAAGCCCTTCCCCTCGATCCCTCCCAGTAGGTTCTCTTCCGGCACCTCCAGGTTCTCGAAGAACAATGTGTAGGTGTTCATGCCATGGTAGCCGATAGTCTTAATACGATTACCCGTCAGGTGAGGCGGGGCAAACTGTTCGCCGGGTTCCTTCTCAATCAAAAAACAGCTGATCCCGCGGTGTTTGGGCTTGGCATCCGGATCTGTTTTTGCATACACAAAAAGGACATTGGCCCGGTTGGCAAAGGTAGTAAACACTTTGGAACCATTTAGGATGTACTTATTGCCCACTTTTTTTGCGATGGTCTTAATGTTGGCGGCGTCGGAACCGGCTTCCGGTTCTGTCCCGGCGGTGGCAGTCTGGATTTCGCCGGTAGCCATTCCCGGCACGAAACGTTTCTTTTGATCTTCAGTGCCGTACCTCACCAATTCAAGCCCGGTGATCAGGTTGCGGGCAGCCACGCTGCCAACAGACAGCATCCCCCGGGAAAGCTCTTCGGTGACCACCGCCACAGCCAGGGCATCCAGGCCCGCCCCACCGTATTCTTCAGGGAACATGATGCCAAAGAACCCCAGTTCCCCCATCTTTTTTAATATTTCTTCAGGAATCTCCGCTTCCTGTTCATCAATCTGATCGGCGATGGGGATGATTTCTTGTTCGGTAAACTTTCGCGCCATCTGTTGAAGTTGCAGGTACTCTTCTGTAAGATAGCCACTCATTGACAAAAACCTCCGTTCGCTAGTTGTTTAGGTCAACAGGAATAACCTAGTCCTCTTTTGCCGGTTAATCACCTCCCCCAGCCTTTCAATCTTTTTCACTAAACCAACCACAGGCTTAACGCGGGTACATAGGTAATCACCATCAGTACCGCCAGCCTTACCAGGTAAAACGGGCCTACTCCGCGAGCCACCTGATCTACAGGCAGGCCGCTCACGCCGCTCATTACAAACAAGTTAAGTCCCACCGGCGGCGTAAGCGTGGCAATTTCCACGTTGGCAGTCAAAATAACGCCCAAGTGAATGGGGTCTATCCCCAAGGCCATGGCTGCGGGAAAAAAGATGGGGACCGTCAGGATAATCACCGAGATGCCGTCCAGCAGCATACCGAGCACCAGTAAGATCAGGTTAATCATCAACAGAAATTGCCACGGTTGCATACCCACTCCGGTTACCAACTGTACAAAACTGTCGGTAACCCCCAGTCTCGTTAACATAAAGGCCGTCAGGTTTCCCCCGATGACGATAAAGTAAATCATTCCCGACGCCATTAGCGACCGGTACAGGATTGGTATTACCTCCCTGGCTCTGACCACCCGGTAAATAAGCACCACTACGATAAACGCATACGCGGCGGCAACCGCGGAAACCTCTGTGGGGGTAAAAAACCCTCCGTAAATACCACCCAAAATGACAGCCGGCATCAGCAGGATCCCGAGGGACGCCTTAACTTTAGGTGTTATTTCTTTAACAGTCACCGGAATACTGCTAGTGTTTCCCCACCCGTTCCGGCGGCAGAGGTACCAGGTTACTACAGCCAGGATGGTCCCCTCAAGTACCCCCGGCACGATCCCGGCAGTAAATAATGTAATGATCGGGATCCCCTGCATGGTGCCAATGAGGATAAATGTTAAACTCGGTGGGATCATCAACCCCAGGGTCCCCCCAACGGCCACCAGGCCGGCCACAAATCGCTTGGGGTACCCTTCCCCGGATAACAAGTCCACCGTGTTGCGACCCAGGGCCGCTGCAGAAGCCACACTGGAACCGGAGACGGCGCCAAAGAAGATGCTCACGATCATTACCGCAACGGCCAGGCCGCCGTGGATTCTACGCAAGAATACCCCTGTCAGGTCAACCACCCGGTAGCCCATCTTTCCTCCCATGATCAGGTCCCCTGATAAGATGAAGAAAGGGATAGCCGCCAAGGCATAGCTGTTAACGCTCTTAAAGGCGGTCTGGGTAATCACTTCCAACGGGATCCCCTGGAAAAAGAAAAGTAACCCCACGGCAGTTAAGCCGAGACCAACGCCGATGTGTATTCCTGAAGCAAGCAGCAGCAGCAAAATGATAAGAAAAGCAGCAAATACCACCCTAAATCCCCCTATTCTCGTGGGCTCACTTCTTAATTACCAGCCGTTTAACCAAGCACTCCTTAGAGACCCTTTGCCACCTCCTCTCGTTTATCCGCTGGCGCGGGTTCGAGTCTAGTCCTTTGCCAACAATGAAGTGAAATCCCTTACATCGCTCGTATGGTCAAGTTTCATTACCACTTCAATAATTGTCTCAATCCGGTTCCCGGTTAGGACACGCCTGGCATTATCGCGGAACTTGTCCATAATCTCGGGCGAGGTCATGGGGTTCCCCGGGCCGCCGCGGTTAAATGCAACTTTATAACCCAGTCGTTTACCATCCCGCATGACCAGGATCACTTCTCCTGGATAAAACTTCGGAAAGGTGGTATCGGGATCAATCTCGTAGCGCACCCGTTTAGCTAATTCCAGGATACGATCGTTGCTAATCCCCGCCGGCTCGTAAGTATCCACATTGACCTTACCCGTGATAAGCAACGCCGCCACTGAAAACTGCAGGCTGAACTTCCCTTCATAATCACTACGGGGAGCAAGCTTCGCGCTAACCGGTTCACAGACAAAGGGCACGATTCCCTCCGGCACCCGGCAGAGGATTTCTGACACGTCGTCCGCAGAGACCTGTTGGTCCCGTTGCAAAGCCGCCACGCAGTCCAGAAAAGCATGGGTAAAGTGACAGGCCGGATAGGGTTTAAAGCAGATATTCAGCGTTTCCCACCTGCTGCCAAGCCCGTCGCTCAATACACCGGCATCAAACCCACCTTCGCCGACGTGGGTACGGTACAGCCCGAACCGCCCTTCCAGGATGGTCTTCGGTCCCGTCATGCCCCATCTGGCCAGTTCCGCGGCTATAATTCCACTATGGGCCGCCCAGCCCGGATGTATCCTTTTCACCCATGAGCCGTCCTCGAGGAATTCCAGGATACCCGAGGCCTGGCTCCCCGCAATCCCCATGGCATTAAGTATCTGGTCGCCGTTTAAATCCAGCAATTTCCCGGATACCAGGGCTGTCGCAAAAGTCCCCGTAATGGAAGTGGCGTGAAACCCCCGGGCATGAAACCTGCCTGGGGCAGCGGCACCCAAACGAAGGATGGTCTCGTAACCGGCAACAGCTGCGGCGATGAGGTCTCTCCCGCTTTTGCGGCCCGCTTCCGCTGCCGCCAAAGCTGCAGGAACGATACAGGCGCTGGCATGGACAATTGCCTGGGTATGGGTATCGTCAAAATCCAATCCATGAGCAGCCGTACCATTTACAAGGGCAGCCAAGGGGGGCGGCAGTTTAACCTTCTGACCAATAACGGTGCTTGTGGGACTGCCTCCCATTTCGGTTGCCGTGTTTAACACCGTTTGATAGAAATCCATCGGGCTGCTAGCAAGGCTGAGGCCGATTACGTCCAGTATCCGTTGTTTAACATTTTCCCGGACTTCCTCCGGAATGTCATCCCACCGCAGGCTCCTAACAAACTCCGACAGGCTCTCGGCTCCGGTTTTCATGACGTCCTCCTCCCCCTTTTGCAGATTTTTAAACACACGTGTATACCGACTTGTCCAAAGAACCGAAGCATATTTTAGTTCAGATTTTTCTTATAATTCTATTCTGGGCGACATAATCCCGCTGTGCGTATTTCCAATAATTACCCTTGGTGTCATGGCTTGGTATGTTCCTTCAAGGCTACAAGCCTGCCTTAGGTAGCCTGGTCGAGAATTTCGGCCAGATCCTTTACAAGTACTTCCCGCTCAGAGCGCTTGGCATTGACTCCATCGGTGAGCATGGCCATGCAGAAAGGGCATGCGGTACAGATAACGTCTGCGCCGGTTGCCAGCGCTTGATCGGTTCTGGCGTGGTTAATCCTGGTTCCTGTTTTTTCCTCAGTCCAATACAACCCGCCACCGCCACCGCAACAAAAACTCCGGTTCCTGTTTGACAACATCTCTACCAGGTTAATCCCTTCCACAGAGGTCAAAACCTGCCGCGGGGCATGGAATATACCCTGGTAACGCCCTAAGTAACAAGGGTCGTGAAAAGTAAGGGTCTGGTGAACTTCACCGGTTATCCGCAAGGTCCCTCGATGAATTAAATCAGCCAGAAACTCGCTGTGGTGGTAGACTTGATAATTGGCCCCAAACTCACGGTAATCGTTCTTGAGACTGTTATAGCAGTGGGGGCAAATCGTGATGATGCCTTTGAACAGGTACTGACCGAGGGTCTCAATATTTTGTTTCGCCGCTATCTGGAAGAGGTACTCATGCCCCATTCGCCGGGCGGCATCACCGGTACACTGCTCCTCATCACCCAAGATGGCAAAGTCAACACCCGCCCTGGTAAGAACCCTGGCCAAAGCCTGTGTGATTTTCATGTTCCGCTCGTCAAAGGCCCCGGCACATCCCACCCACAATAGGTAATCAGCGGATCCCACCTCGGCCATGGTGTTAACATCCATTCCACGGCACCAATCCAAGCGGGAGTTCTGGGTACCGCGGAAGGGATGCCCACGATCCTCCATACTGCGGACAGCCGACTGCATTGTCTCGGGAAACTCGGATTGCTCCATTACCTGGTAGCGGCGCATTTCGACGATTTTTGGAACATGATTGATAAAGACAGGGCACTGGGCCACACACGACATACAGGTAGTGCATGCCCAAACAGCCTCATGGGGAACTACCGTCCCAGCCAACGCACCTGCTCCTTCGCCGGCAACCGCCGCCTGGGCAGCCGCCGCACTCGTTCCTGGTACCCTTTGGCTCCCGCGCACGTGGTCCCGTAAATTGAGGATCACTGACCGCGGGCTCAAGGGTTTTCCGGTCTGGTAAGCCGGGCAGTTGTCCTGGCACCTGCCGCATTCCGTACACGCATCAAGCTCCAGCAAATCCTTACGGGAAAGGTCCTGCCAACGGGCCGCACCCAAGGTCTCGGCAGTGTCCACGTCCAACGGCCTAGGCGCTGCCGCCTTGTCCCCCAGCATGCGGTTGTTAATGGATAAAGGGGCTGTGACGATATGGAGCATCTTAGAATAAGGGATATAGGCAATAAAGGCTAAGGATGTTATCAAGTGAAACCACCACAGGCCGCGGTGCCAGGTGGCTAGTGTATTGGAAGAAGCATTGGCAAACCACTTGGCCACTCCCCACCCGATGGGCGACCATACCGCCCACGGATCTTCGGTGGCAGCGATCCGCAATCCCTCCAGTAAAAAACCCGTAGCCAGGATGACGAACAATAGCGCCAGCAACAACCCGTCTACCAGGGTATTTCTCAAGCGTTCCGGCCGGAGTACATACCGGTTGAAGCCTGCCATTAAAATGCCTACAAGGGCTAAAAATCCGGCAACGTCTAGCAGCAAGGACTGAAAGTACAGGTACAAGGAACCGCGCATCACCGGCAGGCGAAGGTCGGCCTCTAACATCACAATCAATGTTCCGATAAATAGCACAACCATTCCCCAGGAAAATAAAGTATGATAGACGCCTACAAACGCTTCCCGCCAAACCCTGACTTGCAGTACAGCGTACAGCAACAGCCCTTTCAAAGGGTGGTCCGTATCCCGTTCGGAGGCAACATTTCGCCCTTGCTGCCATTGAGCATATCGCCGGTATATTCCGTAACCGAAGATAAGGAGGGCAGGAAAAGCAAATACGTAAATTAATAGATGTCCGGAAATGTTCCAGTAGATTTCCCGAGTTGGCGTCATATGTTAGACCCCCTTTGCAACAGTCCGGCCCGCGCTTTCGTCTTTTCGCTCATGGACCAGACCCAGAAGCAAGATGCCGAGGAGCACCAGCAGGGACAAGGTAATCCAGCTTGTTTGATACGATCCGCTGCGATCTACCAGAAAGCCAAAGATCGGGGGAAATATCAAGACACCCACCTGGACCAGGCTAAGTCCCATACCAAGAGCGGTCCCCGCTTGTTCCTTTCCCACCATTTCAGAGACCAGCGCCACGAATAAGCCATTCCACCCGATGGCCGAAAAACCGAAGAACCATGAAACCAAACCCACTACCCATATGGGAGTTTTAGATGTAAGAAAAACCATTGTCAGGGACATCACCATCACCACTATACCCACACTAAACAGGGCCGGTTTACGGGCACCCCGGAAAACCTTATCGCTTACAACCCCCCAAAAAACCCGCCCGGCTGCACCCGCCAACTGCGCCATCGCCAAGAATATACTGGCCTGCCGGATGGAGATGCCGATCTTATCGTTAAAGTAGATCATCAGGTACGTAACCAGCGTGAATTGAGCGGCCACATAAGTAATAGCGGTAAACCCTACCAGCCAGATGTCGGGATTGCGAAGCACTGTCCCCACACTGCCTGCCTTAGTCATTCCTTTCTGGCCCGTACCTGTTTTTTCCGGATAGTCCTTATAGGCCACCAAGCAGAGGGCCGCACCAAAAAATGCAACCAGTCCCATCCCTGCCATGGCCGCCCGCCAATTGAAATTGAACGCGATAGGCGGCAAGATCAATGCTGCCAGCAAGCCGCCCAGCGGCACACCCGTCTGCCTGACCCCCATGGCAAACCCTCGTTGGGAATAAGGAAACCAGGTCATAATTGCCTTGCCACCGGCAGGGGTGGAGGTAGCCGCCCACAGTCCGGTGAAGAGGAGAAGGGCCAGCAGTACCGGAAACGAACCGGATCGTGACGCCAGGATAATGGCGGCCCCCGTGCAAACCCCTCCGACCACCAGGACGGTTTTCTCTCCCCAAAGGTCTACCGCCCTGCCCGCCAGTATGGACGTAAAGGTCATTCCCACATTGACGGCTCCACCCGCAAATCCTACCTGTGTCTTATTTAAGTTGAGTCCGGCCGCCAAGAAAGGGGCCAGGGCTCCTATGCCTTGAGGAATAAAAGAAATGCTTGCTTGAGCCCCGGTGGTAACCAAAAGAATTACCCAACGGTAAACCTGTACATTAACAGCCCTCGATGCACCCTGTTTCGCAGCTGGCTTTCCGGCGTCTTCCGGTATGTTCTCCATCTACTCACCGCCCAGTACGATTTCAGCGCTCTAATACCTGCTGCAACTTTTGTTCCAATACCGGCATTAATTTACGATAATCAACAACTACCCCGATCCTGGCAGCCTTGAAGATTGGCGCCTCGGAATCGCTGTTGATTGCTACTATACACTTGGCGGCCCCGATACCCGCCAGGTGCTGGCTGGCGCCAGAAATTCCAATGGCAAAATACAAGTCCGGGCCGACAATTTTTCCGGTTTGACCCACCTGAATGGTTGAGGGTACCCACCCGGCATCCACGGCCGCCCTTGAGGCCCCGACAGCTCCTCCCATTAACTTGGCCAGGTTTCTTAATACCTGAAAACCCTCGGGACTTCCGACTCCCCGCCCCCCTGAAACAATGACCCTGGCCTCTTCCAGCTTCGGACCCTCTGATTTCTCTTCGACTCTCTTTTCCACCCGGGTTCGCTTGAGAACCGCATCCAGGTTCATATCAACGACTTCCGTTTCCCCAATGCGCCCCGCTACCGGCTCAGCAGGGTCCATGACCCGCGGGCGAAGGGTAGCCACAAAAGCCTGGCGCCTGGAAGCAATTACAGCAGCGGCTTTTCCACCGTATAACGGGCGGACACAGGATACTTTGCCGGAAGCGGCATCTACCCGCAATTCCGTGCTGTCGGTAATCATGGCTGAACCCAACCGGTAGGCGAGGCGTGGCGCCAGTTCCTGCCCGGCTTCATCGCCCCCGAAGAGGATAATATCCGCCTCAGCCCGGCGGCTAATTGTTTCCATCGCGGCCAGGTAAACGTCCGCCTGGTACTCATTTAAGAGATGGTGTTCTCCAACATAAACCTTGTCTGCGCCCAGGGAGATCACTTCTGCGGCGCGCCCCTGGGTATTGCTGCCCAGTAAGGCCACATGCAACACAGCGCCGACCTCATCAGCCAGCTTTCTGCCCCCTCCCAGGATCTCCAGCAGTGTCCTGGGAAGGGAACCATCCGGTGCAATCCCTATTGCGAGAATACTCTTCATGAAGCCCTAAGCCCCTTTCCCCCATGGTCTCGCTGCTTACAGCACCTTTAATTCCATCAGCCGCCGCACCAGGCTGTCGGCCAACTCCTCAGGCTCTTCGCCGGGAATGATTTCGCACTTATTTTCCCGTACCGGGATAAACAGTTCGGCAACTTCTGTGCCAATTAGCCCCTGTATGTCCTTGGACATGTTCAGATCACTGATAGATAATGCCTTCACCGGTTTCCGGTGAGAAGCCATGATGTCTTTTACTTTAGGAATGCGAGGCACGTTGGTCTCACTGTTGGTCACTGTGATGGCAACGGGGCCGGCGCACTCCACTATCTCAACCCCGCGATCCCCTTCACGCCGGAAGTGCAGCACATCTCCCTGAGGTTCGACCTCCGTCACCGAGGTGATCGTCGGCAATCCCAGTTCCTCAGCCAAAAGCAATCCGACCTGTCCCGCGTCAGTGTCACCAGCCTGCCGCCCGCATACCACCAGGTCAACCGGGCCAATGCTCCGGATCCCCGCGGCCAACAGGGCCGCAGTCGCGAAGGAATCCAGGTATCCCAGGTCTTCGCTCCTGATGTGCACCGCTTCATCCACCAACATGGCCAGTGATTTCCGCAAGATCTCCTCCGCGGTTTTAGGGCCGAGGGTGAGGGCGGTGATTTTGGCGCCGCCCGCCCGCTCGCGCAATTTTAGAGCCACCTCGACGCCGATCTCGTCAAAAGTGCTCATCACCAGCGAAGCCTTACCCCGTACCGCCACCTTGGCCACAGGGTCTATCTGGAAATCCTGCGGGGGTACTTCAGGATCAAGAATCTGTTTAACACAAACCACAATGTTCATCCCGATTTCCACCCCCAACCGTTTGATAGTCACTACACGCTTCCAACCCGCCGGGCCGTTTGAGCAATTTTTTCAGCCCTTTTAACTACCGCCGCATCCACCATCTTACCGTCTACGCGGATAGCCCCCTGGCCTGATTGTTTAACTGCTTCCAGCACCCGCCGCGCCCAGGCTACATCGCTTTCACCGGGCGAAAAGATCCTGTTGACTGTTTCTATCTGCTTGGGATGGATCACGGCCTTCCCGGCGTAACCCATGCTGGCAATCCGGCGCGTCTCCTCCTCCAACCCGTGCATGTCCTCCAAGTCCAGAAACGGCACATCGATGGCATCCACCTTTGCCGCTGCAGCCGCCAGGACAACCAACTGGCGAGCGCCCAGGAGAGGCTCCCAGGTCATGGGACAGCCAATATCCCCCGAGAGGTCTCCGCCCCCGAAAATGACGCCGTTGACCTTGGGACTGGCCATGGCTATTTCCCGCGCAGCCAGAATGCCTTTAGCGGATTCAAGCACCACGATGATGCCGATGGCTGGGTTGATCTCTTCCAGCAGTGACCCCAGGATCTGTACTTCTTCCGCCGATTCCACCTTGGGCGCGATCACCGTATCGGGATGCCGGCCGAAGTCCTTGAAAGCTGCCAGATCCCTGATCCCGTTCAACGTCAAAATGGAATTGATCCGCACCACACATTCTTTCTGGCCGA
This sequence comes from Clostridiales bacterium PH28_bin88, assembly GCA_000987045.1. Lineage (GTDB taxonomy): Bacteria > Bacillota > PH28-bin88 > PH28-bin88 > PH28-bin88 > PH28-bin88. Next base: position 95,568 of record LAKY01000055.1, read on the forward strand.
ATTCCACTTCTTCCAGGGCCTGTTTGACCGATTGCCTGGCGGCGGCCTTTTGCTCCGGGGCTACCGCATCCTCCAGGTCAATTACCACCACATCCGTATCCAGGGTAATACTTTTCTTGATCCTGTCGGGCCGGTCCCCGGGGACAAACAGCAGGGAGCGTCTGAGACGGAAGTGTTCCATTTTCTCACCTTCCGTTCCGTTATTCGGCCTGCAGGTCATGAGCGCGTTTTTTCATCAAGATGTTGCGCTTAAAGGTCATCACGACTTCGCCCCGCTGGTTTTTCCCTTTGGTTTCCACTGTTACGACGCCGGCAGTCGGCCGGGACTTGGATTCACGCCGGTCCAGCACTACGGTCTCGGCGTACAGCGTGTCACCGTTAAAAACCGGGCGCGGGATACGAATCTCATCAAAAGACAGGTTGGCAACGGCGTTTTGGCTGATATCACGGACACTCATGCCGGCTACGACGGCAAGGGTCAATGTGCTGTTGACCAGGGGTTGGCCGAACTCGGTTTTGGCGCAATAATCGTTGTTGAAATGTAGGGGATGGGTATTCATGGTCAATAATGTAAACCAGATGTTGTCCGTTTCGGTGATGGTACGGCCAGGATAGTGTTTAAACACCCGTCCGGGTTCAAAATCCTCGAAGTAGTTCCCCCAAAGTTCCTTCTCTTCCATGATAAAAATCCTCCTTTTTTACGCTCAATTTTATTTATGGTTATGGATTCGGTTTACTCACCCGTTTAATAAGACCGGGGCAATCCTAGCACCTTTTCCCCTACAAAGTTCAAAATCATTTCCTGGGATATGGGCGCGATCCTTGTCAGACGGGCCTCTCTCCAGTACCGTTCCACATCCTGTTCCATTGCATAACCATGACCGCCCAGGGCTTGAACGGCGGTATCACAGGCTTGGTACACCGCCTCCGCCGCGAGGAATTTGGCCATATTGGCCTCGGCGCCGCAAGGTTCGCCGCTATCGTACAGGTGGGCTGCATGATATACCATCATCCGGGCTGCCTCCAGCTTCATATGGGCTTCTGCCAGCGGAAACTGAATGGCCTGATTCATACCAATGGGCCGGCCGAAAATAACCCGTTCCTTGGTGTATTTAACTGCTTTTTCAATGGCCAGTCTTCCTAAACCGACACATTCCGCCGCCACGGAGATCCGCTCGGGGTTAAGAACATTTAACAGGTGGTAAAATCCCTGGCCTTCCTGGCCAATCAGGTTTTCCTCAGGAACGTAAAGGTTATCTATGCTGACTTCGTAGCTGGGGACCGAGTGCCGCCCGGCAAACTTGATCCGGTGGGCTTCAAAGGCCGGGTCATCGGTCTCGGCAACAAACAGGCTGATCCCTTGAGTTTTTTTGCTTACTTCTTCTAAGGAAGTGGTCCTGGCTACGATTAGTACCGTCTTGGATTCCTTAAACCTTGAAAGGAATGTTTTCCGGCCGTTCAGGATATAGCCCTTTCCGTCTTTTTTTGCCCTGGTACGGATACTGGTGGTATCGAACCCGGCGTCGGGTTCCGTGATGGCGACCGCCATCATGGTTTCGCCCCTGGCTATCGGCCCCAAAAACCTCTGTTTTTGCTCCTCTGTGCCGTATTTAATCACCGGTTCAATGCCAAAGACGTTGGTATGGACTGCCATCGCACCGTTAAACCCAGCTCCTGATCTGGCGATCTCCTCGGTCACAATGCAACCCTCAACTAACCCAAGGCCGGCTCCCCCGTATTCCCTCGGGATGGTAATGCCGAACCATTCGTGTTCAGCCAACGCCTGAAAGAACTCCTGGGGAAACTCCCACTTGTCATCCTTTTCCCGCCAGTACCGGTCGTCAAACCGGGTCAGGAGATTATGCAGTTCGGTCCTTAACATTTCCTGTTCAGGAGTAAACTTAAAATCCACTTTTCCAGGCCCCCCTTCTCTTTTTGCCTATCGTCTAAACCACCGATTGAGCTCGTAAATCCTCAATCTGCTCATCGGAACACCCCAGCTCAGCCAGGATTTTGGCAGTATGCTCGCCTAATTCCGGGACATAGTGCATCTTACTGGTATGCCCTGAAAACCTGATCGGGTTATCAATCTCATTAACCCTTCCGTGCAGAGTGTCAATGGTCCGGACCAAGCCCCGGTGCACCAATTGGGGGTGGTTCAGCACTTCTTCCATGTCGTTGACGCGTCCGCACGGGATACCCACAGCTCTAAGCCGTTCCAACCACTCATCCCTGTTCCGCTTCAACAACTCTTCGCCCACGACCCTCTCCAGTTCTTCCCGGTTGGCTATACGCTTTTCGTTGTTGTCGAACTCCGGTTTTCCCGGAAGATCGGGCCGTTCAATGACCTGGTTGCAGAACCTCCTCCAGTGCTCCTGGCTGAGACAGGCAAAGCTGATATACTTCCCGTCTTTGGCCAGATACGGCCCATAAGGGGTTAAAAGGTGGTGTTTCATTCCCACTCTGACGGGGAGTTCCCCCCTGTGCCAGTAAAAATGGGGGAAATATCCCAAAAGTGACAGCATTGAATCAAACATGGTTACTTCTAGTTCCTGGCCCTCCCCGGAGGGTGCGGCGGCACGGTTATACAGGGCCATGGTGATGCCGAGGGCGGCATACATCCCGGAAGTCAGGTCACAGATAGACAGCGGCACCTTCGCCGGAGCATCAGGGCTGCCGGTCATTAGAATAATCCCACTCTCACCCTGCATCAGCAGGTCATAGGCCTTTTCATCCTTATATGGCCCGTCTTGCCCGTAACCGGAGATATGGCAATAAATGATGCGCGGGTTAATTTTGCGCAGGGTTTCATAGTCGATCCCCAGGTCGTACACCGTTCCGGGTGTAAAGTTTTCGATCACAACATCGGCATCCTCTACCAGCCTGTAGATAATCTCCCTGGCTCGCGAATTCTTAAGGTTAAGCGTGATGCTTTCTTTGTTGCGGTTTACCCACACGTAACCCGAACTCATGCCATTAACCACCGAATCCCATTCCCGGCTCACGTCTCCACCAGGTTTTTCAATTTTCAGGACTTGAGCGCCCCAGTCAGCCAGAAGCCGGGTACAAAACGGGCCGCTGACGCCAATGCTAAAGTCAAGAATTTTTATGCCTTCAAGCAAATGCGATTTTTCCCCCTCTCTGCCCGTTCTTTGTGTTCCCACCATCGGTTGGCAACACATTCACTTACGGACGGAATAACAGCATCAGGTCTTTGACACTCTCAAGTTTTTCCAGGTTGGCTACCTGCTCGACAATCCGCTCCCTTCTGCTTTCATCTAGGCCCACCGCAGCTAAATCGTTAAACTTAGCCACCACCTCCCCCCAAGTAAGGGGTTTTTCCGGCTCGCCCTTGGCCAGGTCGGTAAACCTGTGGAAACTCTTACCCCTGGCTTTGAGAGTGACACTGCCCGCGAACTTGTCCGGGTACTCCGCTTCTACCGCAGGGTCATGTACCACATTGATGCGGTCCATCAGCCTGACAATGCCCGGATCGGAGAGTTTATCATAATCCGCCCAGGTCATGCGGCGGTAAGCCGCTGCCACCGCGCCCGTGAAGTGCATACTGAACTGCCCATCTACCACGCTCTGGGGCCGACGCTTGCGTTCAGCGGGAACGCCTACGATATCCATCCCCTTGGTCTGCAAGCCAATCGCGATTTCCTCGATCTCGCCGGCTTGGATATTCTCGCCTTTGACTATATCAAGGATTAAATCGATGGGGCTGTGGGTAAACCTGCAGCTGGGGTATGGCTTCAACGCGGTATAATAGATTTCAAACTGCTCCCCTAGCCCTTGCAAAACGTCCTGAGCATTCGCGCCGTCCGTATAGGCGTGCAAGAAACCGGCTTCTCCTTCCACTGGATGCGAGGCCCCCAAAACCCCTTTTTGGGCCATGATTAGACTGTAGATGGCATTGTGCGCCGCCAGTCCCACATGCACTCGCTTGTTCCAGGCGCCGTTTTCCAAAAACTGCATCGAACCCGCCGCCTGGCTGCCGTTGAGCCCAAAGGCATTTTGCAGAGTGGCCGAGGTGAGTCCCAGGATACTGGCCCCGGCTGCGGTTGCGCTGAATACTCCGGTGGTCGCGGTGGGGTGAAAGCCGCGGTCATAGTGGACTTTGGGCCGTGCCGCGATGCTCATCTTACACCCTACGTCGTATCCGGCCACAATGCCGGTAATCAAGGCCTTCCCGCCGGCGCCTGCCGATTCTGCTACCGCCAGCGCCCCTGGAATGATGGCGGCACCGGGATGGAGCGATCCGCGCCGGTGGGTGTCATCAAAGTCCAGGCTGTGGGCATAGGTGCCGTTAAGCAGCGCAGCGTGGTGCGGCGTAAAGGTTTCCTTGTTGCCGACAGCCGTGCACTTGCCGGAGGCGCCCCCCAGTTCCTTTACCGCCTGTGTCACGGGTTCGCTGGACTCGGCTTCGAAACGCGCACGCACCATGATTCCCAACAGATCCAAAAGACAGTGTTTTGTTTTTTCCACCACTTCCGTTGGAATCCGGTCATAACTCAGTCCCACCACGTGATCTGCCAAACGACTAGTGACACTCATTTTAATCTCCTCCTCGTTTTGGGATTTGGACCCTGTAAAAGCGTTCTCTTGACATACGACCCACTTCAGTTGTTCCTGATCTTCTGTCTTTTGGAAAACAACCACCGCTCGCAAATAGTCTCATCACCGCTGTTTGGTCTCGGGGGCGATATGAAACTCCCTCTTGGTGGGTTCGCGGTCACATTCAATGTGAAAGTTAGGAACCGGCCAGCCGTAAGATTGTCTTTGAGCTAGACGGAAGGCTGCCGCGTGCTTTTTCGCCTCGTAACCGAACCCGGCCATCACTGTATTTGCATTCAAATTTTCCACGTGTAGAACCCCGTCATTGCGGGCCATCTCCATGAGCATATCCCCTACTTCGGAACGCACAATACATGAAGAGTGTCCCTGCTCTTCACCGGGTTTCATATCGGGGCTCCAGTAGTCGCCGATAGCTATATCGGCAACCTCCGCTGCCCAGTCTACACACATTTCGCAACGGTCCCGCTTGTACAAGGGAAGCAAGAAATGATACACGTACCGGTGCCTGTCTACCACCCTCCTTTCTCCGTTATCCAGGTCTATCGCGAAATGTCCCGGCCAGGGGGCACTGCGGTATTGAAGTTTAGTAATATGTTTAAGGTCATCCACCCCGCACATTTCACCCAGTAGATGCCTGAGGCCCTCAAAGTAGAACTCCGAAGCACAGAAGAGCCCCAGGGTAAGCCTGATACTTTTTGCTACCTTAGACGGTCTGCCCCGCAGCTGCATCTTTCGGATGGCCTCAATATGACAAGGAACCCCTACTACACCGATCTTTTTGTAGCCTTTATTGACTGCCTCATTGATAACCGCATTTACAGGCGCGACGGTATATTTTGACTGGGCTGCTTCCAGGACCTGAGAACGGGTGGTTACCACCTTGCCCTCGGGAAGCCAGGGCCTTTGTTCCTGGTATCCGGCGACAATCGCGCAGTCAATAATACCAACCTCAAGCGCATAGTTGATTAACGCCGTCGCTACCCCTCCACTGGCCCCGGCGAGACGCGTCTCTGCATCTCTGGCGTAAGCGCTTACACAATACTTGTAGACCCCGAGGTTCTGTTCTGTTACGTTCCTGTGCTTACCAAAAAGATGAAGCTCCATATCCGGGAGGGGAATGTCTTCCCCAGGGCAACTGTGGTAGCAGTGCCCGCACGAGTTGCATTCTCCCATTAGAACCGGGATCGGCTCCCCTTCCTTGTAGATGAGTCTTATTCCACCGGTCGGGCAAATCCCCGCGCAGGTTCCACAAGCCGTACACAAGCCTTTTTGAATGACATTCCGGTCGAGGGTTTCAAAGCTTGGCTTCAAGTTCTCTCCTCCACTCAACGAAAGTGTGTCAACATCCGCGCTTCACTTCTCTTCATTAGCATTTTTCGTGCCAAAGCGGGCTGACGTCAGTAATATGGCTAACTGTTTAGTATTTTCAGACTTTGTGAATTATTTATCTAATTCTTTAGCCTGGCATAGGTGTCTGAGCAATCCGACACTTGTTCCAAATATCATACCCACTCCAATGCGCTCGAGCCAATTTTTAAAAGGGAAACCGCCAAATGTGTCTGGATATCCCGACATGTCGGGGTATTTGAACAATCGTATCGGTTGGTAGCTTCATGAAAGTTCCCCTCGATCGCAAAGAACTTTCATGTCGAACTCCAGAAACTGGAGAGAAACAAAACAGAGAACCTCCAAATCTACCGTTAGATTGGAGGTCCTGTTTTCTCTGGACTTTGAGATAACTTGACTTTATCAGCGCGATACTACCTTTTTATTAACACCATTCCCAACGCCTTCCTCCGGCTCAATTGCCGGCACGGCGGTAAAGCACCTTTTTCCCATGAACCGTCTCAAGAACTCCTTCCGCTTAGATGTAATATTGGGTAGGTCACCAGAAAGAAGGATACTTTCCTCTTGGTTATACAAGCACATGTGCCCGTCGGTGTGTCCGGGGGTGTAGAGGGCTTTATAAGTTTTATCTCCCAGCGCAATTTCCTGTCCATCAGCAACAGTGGTTATACTGGGGTACGGCCGAACCATATCCCTGGTTTTAACACCCCGTTCCGCGATCTTTTCCACAAGATCCGCCGGCATACCGTTGGCAAAGAAAAAACGGCTCGTATCCACCCATCGCCGGTCGCTCTTCCATACCGGTTCTACCGCCTTACCGTCAATCTCGCTCATGTCTTTAAAAAGGCCAGGGTTGTTTTTGAGGAGAAAGTAAACGTCCTTGTTGAGAGCATTCTCCCTGGCCAGCTTGATGCGCATCGAGGATTCGCCCGTGAAGCTAGAGCTAGAAACCATTACAAAGGAAAGCTAGGCACGTTTAGCACTAACGGTACACGGGATAAGAATCGAAAGAACTCCCGCTATTATTAGCAACCATGTATATGATTCTAAAACACTTTCCAGAGGCCAGGTTTCGGCCAGGAGGCCGGTTACGGCGGCACTCACCCCACCCATGCCGAAGGAGAGGCCGAACATCATGCCGGAGGCCAAAACCGCTCTGGAGGCCAACAATTCCTGACCCAGGACAACCGTGGCAGGATAAGTGGATTCGATGAAAAAGTTGGTAATCAACAATAAGATTACAGCAGGAACTCCGGTGGTATGGAAAAACGCTACCAGGGTGACGGCGGAAATAAAGTTGGCAGCGGTGATCCCCCGGCGCCGGTCGATGGAGTCGGAGAACAGCCCGCCGCAAAGCCCGCCGATGGCCCCGGCAAGTAAAAACGCGGCGAGCACCTTCCCGGTAAATAGGTAATCGTACCCCAGCGACGTGTAGTAAAACGGGAGGTAGACGGCCATCGCCCGGGAAACCCAACCTTTAAGGACCATCAGGCTGTTAAGCACCAGTAAAGCATAGGCGGTTCCGAATTTCCTCGGTCCTTCCCCAATCACTTTTGTTGGAACGGGTTGCACGTTTGGCCGCAGGCCGACCTTTTGCCGGATAAACGGGTTCCCCTCGGGGCGATAAAGCCACATCACCCCAGCCATCATCAACCCGGGTAATACCAGCACCAACAGGCTCGGCAATCCTCCCGCCCCTGTTGCAAGCGGGATAGTAACCAGTGGCGCCAAGGCAATTCCCAGGTTCCCCGCCGTAATGTAAAGGGACATCAACAAGCCCTTTTTTGGCCCGGCGGAAGCCGTCGCGACCACGGAACCCAGGGGGTGAAAAACCGCGGAGCCAAGGCCGCCAATGCATGCCATTACCACCAGCATAGAGTAGTTGGGGGCAAAACCGATAGCACTAAACCATCCCCCCACCCACACCAGGCTTAAAGGGAGCACCCACCCGCGGTTATAGCGATCCAGCACGATGCCTAAAAACGGTTGGGTCCAGGCTGATAGTACAGAAACTGTGGATACTGCGATGCCGGCCAACGCCATGGAAAACCCTAGCCTGGCGGAGAGCAGGGGCATTAAAGGGGTTAACATGGTGACATATGCATCGACTAGCAAGTGAGCACCGGTAACCACAGCAAAGCCAGCGAGGGAATATCGTGCTACCCGGGATTGAACAGAAGCGATTACCTTGTCGCCAACGCTCACTCCTTATGACCCCATTTCTAGCATACTGTTCACTGCGCCCAGCCGCGCCGGACGGGGTTGCCCATCATTAAAAACCCAGCTCTTCGCCGACCAGGATTACTACATAATCCCCGGGGAATCTGCTCCTTTCCCTGGGGCGGCGGTGCAGGACCACCGTCACGTTACAGATCCTGTCCGGGCTGCTGCAGTTGGTGCATTGGCCGGTCTTGGCGCAAGGAGTTTCCCGTCCCAGCCGGACCGCGTTGATAGTGGCTGCGACCTGCTGGCTCCGTTCTAAAGCTGCCGGTACATCTCTCACTATTTTATTGACCCCGATCATCATAATCACCTTGCGGGGTCCAAAAATGGTGGCGCTCACCCGGTTGCCGGCGCCGTCAATATTGACAATCTCTCCGTCCGTGGTAACCGCGTTGGCACTGGTAAGAAAAACGTCACTCACCACCTGCTCCCGGCGAATACGGAGAACGTCTTCCGGTGAGAGTCCTTTTTGCCAGTGATCCAGCACCTCGCAACCCCGTTGTCTTAACGGCTCTAAGACTTCCAACTCGCGGATTGTCACCGAACCGCCGCAGCCCACCCGCGACTCGGACGGAATAAGGCTTAATACCAACTCCTTGGCTTCCTGTCTGGTAGAAACGTAGTAGGCTTCGTACCCCTTTTTCTTGAGCGCAGAGACGGTCGATTGGGCGCGTGCCTCGTAAACCTTCTGCTTACTCTCTTCCCACACAATTTTCTCCTCCTTCAACAATAAACTATCTGTTTCAAACCACTTCTTTTATTTGGGACGCAATCCTCTCTCAGGCGCTGTTACGGCGGTAGAACACCTTTTCCCGTTGAACGGTCTCAAGGGCTCCTGCTGCGCGGAGATAATCCAAGTGGGTAATGGTTTCCGACATGGCGAAGCGCCAATCATAGATTGACAGGTGCGGACCAAAAACCTTGGTGCAGACCTCATAAGCCGAGGACTCCCTGCCTACCGCCGCCAGCACCGCCGCCAACCTTTTCTCATGATGATCCAGGAACTCCGCCACGCGCTTCGAGGCTGAAGAAAACACGGGTCCGTGGGCAGGCAACACCACCTGGACGTTTAATTGTCTAATCTTTCTCAGCGAGTGCAAAAAATTAGCCAAGGGGTTTTCAGCGGCTCCCGGCCAACGACTAATGTTTGAGGTGATAGTCGGCAGAAGATGGTCTCCTGACAGGAGAATTCCTTCTCTACGGTTGTACAAGCACATGTGCCCGTCCGTATGCCCCGGGGTATAAAGGACTTGGTAGGTATCCTCGCCCAACATAATCTCTTGCCCCTCGGCTACAGTGGTGAGGTAGGGATGGGGCTGTACCATCAACCTGGTCTGAGCGCCCCGCTCCGCAATCTTTTCCACCAAATCAGCCGGCATTCCATTTGCCGCCAGAAAGCGGCCTGTCTCTACGGCCCTGAGGTCGCTTTTCCATACCACTTCTACCGATTTTCCGTCGATCTCGCTCATAAAAACCGGGGCACCGCTCTGCTCCTGCAACCAACCAGCCAGACCATAGTGATCCGGATGATAGTGAGTAACATAAATTGCCTTGATCTTTTTTAAGGGAAGGTTTAACCCGTCAAAAACAGCCTTCCATGCCTCTTGTGCAGGGGGATAGTTAATGCCGGTATCCACCACCCACCAGCCTTCAGAACCTCTGAAGAGATAACAGTTGACGTATTTCAACGGAAAAGGTACAGGGATTTTAACCATAAAAACGTTGGCCACTACTTGCTGCAACGCAACCTCTCCTTCACTTAGATCACATTCCATGTTTCAGATACTCCCAAGATATATTTCCTCTAAGGCAAGCCGTGGCCTGGGTTTCGGGTAGCGCGCCGGATATCCTAGAGGGACTAGGGCTACTACTACAAGATGGTCTGGGAGGTTCAGTGTCTCTACGACCTTTTTGGGCTGAAAACGCTGTACCCAGCACGTTCCCAATCCTAAAGAGGTAGCCATCAGAACCAGATGTTCTATGGCAATGGCTACATTCAGCATGGCCTGTGGTTTAAAGTGTTTTGGGTCGCCCGAGTAATCCGGGTCCTTGATGCGCTCCGGTAAGGATACCTTCTGTTCTTCCTCCGGGTCCCCTTCCTTCAATAGCTGCGTCAAACGATGTTTAGTAGCGTCGGCCGTGTAGGTGCGCATATCAGCACAACAAACCATTACCACAGGAGCCTCTCCGACGTGCCGCTGCCCGAAAGCGGCTTCCTGCAGTTTCTGACGGGCAGCGGCGTCCTTCACCACAAAAAACCGTGAGGGTTGCCTGTTGGTGCCTGACGGAGCCAACCGGGCTGCCTCCAGCAGTTCGATGATCACAACCTCGGAGATCGGGTCAGGCTTAAACATCCTGATACTCCTTCTGGCAACAATTACTTCTTTCAGATCCATTTTGTTCCTCCAACCTGATTAGTGTTAATCAACTCTTGTTAGCGAAAAAGTAACAGTGTTTTTGCAGTCGGGGCACTGTAGTTCTTTGAGCGAGTTTATCCAGTCCACCTCATCAGTTTTCCGGCAGAAAGCGGAGAGATACGGCAACATGGCACTGATGGCATAGGAACACAGTGGAGTTTCCCCATCGCTGGCCACTACAGGATCATTTATGAAAAAGGCATCCCCTACCTTGTACCCCGCAGAGCATTTGCCTTTGACTTCTCTCACCTTAACCTCTACCCTCATGGCACACTTCCCCTTTCGTCGTTCAGTTGTAGACTGGTTATCGTAAATCCTATACCCTCCACGCTTTCTGCATTCTTTCTTCCTGCGAAGCGTTTTTGAAATCGCCCAGCCACTCCATCAGTTGCAGCACCACGCCAAACCCGTGCCTGGGGGACACCAGGGCTTCCCGCCTGACCCCTTCCACCTCTTCAAAATTGCTTACCTTGACCTCTTCGGCAGCCAGAGTTTTGACAGCCTCGTCCAGGTTATCCACCTCCACCCCCATGTGCTGGATGCTTTCCCCAAATTTTTCGATGTGCTTTGCCACAAAGCCCTCCGGGTGGGTAGACTCCAGGAAGGAAAACAGGTTTTCCCCCACCTGGACGATTGCCACCCGGTATTGCCCCTTTTCGTTGACCTTTTCCAGGATGAACTTACCTCCGTAAAGTCTTTCACACTTCTTCACGGCTTCCTCCAAGTTTTTCACCGCAAAAGAGATGTGGTCCACCCGCTTAATCATCACAACTCCCCCTTCAACAATTATCTTGTATTCTTCATAACCACAGGGTTGGTCAGTACCCCAACACCCTCTACATAAACCTCCATCACGTCGCCATCACGAATTGGGCTCACCCCGGCAGGCGTTCCCGTAAAAATGACATCCCCCGGGTAAAGGGTCATGATCTGGGACGTAAAACTAATAAGTTTAGCTACACTGTGAATAAACAGGGCAGTGGTGGAATCCTGTTTCAATTTCCCGTTGAGCCAGCATTGGATTTTCAGGTCGCCAGGATCCAGGCCACTAGCGAGATATGGCCCCAGGGGCTTGAAGGTGTGGAAGGACTTGGCCCGGGTAAACTGCCGGTCCTTTTTTTGCAGTTCCCGGTCCGACACATCATTGCCGCAGGTATACCCCAGCACGTAGTCCAGGGCGTTTTCCTCGGGTATGTCCCGCCCCTCTCTGCCGATGACCGCCACCAGTTCCGCCTCGTGTTCCACCAGGTGATCGTACGGCAATACCACCTCGTCCCCAGGGCCAACAATTGCCGTGGGGGAGACCATAAATACCATGGGCTCGTCGGGCAGATCCTTTTGCTTCTCTTCAGCATGGGCCTTGTAGTTCAGCCCCACAGCTATCATCTTTCCCGGAGTGACCGGGGAAAGCAGCTTGATTTCTACCAAGGGATAGGTAACCCCTGTGGGGAGGTGATCCCCGAACAGGTCTCCTTGAATTTCCATCACTACCTCCTCTTCCACCACACCGAACTTGATTTCATTCCCTACCATAAACCTGGCTAGTTTCATAATTACCTCCCTTATTCTATTAGTGGCCCACTTTCAGAATACACAGACTGCCGTTTGGACTCTTCTGTGAATTATCATGTAATGCAACACTAGACCCCTGAATGCAAGTTCGCAGTCTGTATGAGAACAAACCAGAACAGAAGTGTTACCACAACCCTTGACAACTCTAAAGCGAATTAGACAGTACCGCGCAAATACCATTTCAGCGAGTGCCAATTCTTAAGTTTTTATGCATAAACCATGCCAATAATATCCTCTTCTTTTAACAACCGGACTTTTTCATAATAATTCGTTAGACAAACGATACTCAGAGGATAAATTCAGAACTCTTGACAGGAACTATGCGCCTCAATTAGCCCACCACAGCACCAGCGGTTACATTAATGTCCTCTCCGGTAATGTTTTTACCAGCTTCCCCGGCAAGGAACACCACCAAATCAGCTATATCCTTTTGCTCCACAAATCGTTGAAGAGGAGAACGGTTTAATTTCACTTTGCGCAATTCATCTACATCAATTCCTTGCAGTTTTGCCTGCTTCTCGGTAACAAAGTCCAATCTTTCACCGGCTACCGCTCCCGGAACAATGGCATTTACACAAATGTTGTAGGGGCCGAGTTCAAGGGCTAGACCTCTGGTCAAGCCAATAATCCCGCCCTTGGCGGCACAATAACCGGCCCTGTTCGGTAAACCCGCTTTCCCCGCTACCGAAGACATGTTGATTATCCTCCCGCCACCACCTGTGATCATGTGGGGCACAACGGATCGGCAACATAAGTAAGTCCCTGTTAAACTGGAGTCGATCACCTCGTGCCAATCATCCAGGCTTAGAGTGTGAACGGGCACAGTTGGACCCGGATCCCCGGCGTTATTTACCAAGATATCTATCCTCCCGTACTCTTCCAGGGTCTTTTCTACCATTTCCATCACTTGACTTTCCTGGGTTACGTCAGTGACCACAGGGAGAGCAGACCCCCCTTCGTTCCTGATTTCCTCGGCCAAACTGATTATGCTACTTTCGTTGCGGGAAGTCAGGACTACTTTTGCACCAGCCTCCGCCACAGAAAGTGCTGTCTGCCGCCCGATCCCCCTGCTCGCTCCGGTTACAATGGCGACTTTTCCTTTTAGATATAACAAAATTAATCCTCCCCTTCATACCAATTTGTTGCTATTCACAAGCTATAAGTCATTTTATTTCCCCTTAAAACCCTTAACCATCCACTGGCAGCCCTTGTTGATGACACCGGTAATACCGGTTGCGAGGTACGTGATTCCCTTGTCTACCCATTTCAAGGCAGTATCAGGATCGGTAATTAAAATCCCCACCTGCACCCTGGCTTCCAGCCCTTTTTCAATGATATCATCAATCGCCCTGGCCACCACCGGGTGATCGGTTTCGCCTGGGTAGCCCAGCGAAACCGACAAGTCCGTGATCCCGATGAAGACGACATCCAGCCCCGGGACCGAAAGAATATCATCAACGCGAGACAATCCCTCCTGGTTCTCGATATGAACGATGACCAGGGTCTCCTCGTTGGCTTTGTCCAAGGCCTCCCTCCCCCTGTTAAAGCCGTATTTTGCCATCCGGGTGGAAAAAGCGGTACCTCTTTTGCCGATTGGGGGATACTTGGTGAATTGAACCACAGCTTCGACCTGTTCTTTCGTCGAGGTCTGCGGTACCTGGATACCTTTCGCCCCCATATCAAGGGGACGGAGAATCGACCCCTGATCAGCCATTGGCGGTCTTACCACAGGGTAAATATCGGAGGAGTACGCCGCGAGGATCATACTCTCGGTAGCACCGCTTACTCCCGCGGTGCCGTGTTCTTCATCGATGATAACGAAATCAAAACCGTTCAAGGCAGCAATTTCAACTAGCTGCGGAGATGGGATTCCGATAAACACGCCCAACACCGGTTTTCCCGCTTTGATTTCTTGTTTAATGTCTTTCAATCATTGACCCTCCTTAAAAAGATTTATTCAGCAAACCCTCCGGTCTAAGCATTAGATAGCATCCTCCCGTAATGCCACAGAGCAGCATGTTTTTATTAACAACATCGTAATCAGCTATGATGCCGGCCTGAAATTGCACGGTAACGCGGCCGGCCGGCAAAATAGACCAAAGCCCCGGTAACAACAAATAGTGCCGCTACCCGGTACATCACCGGATAACCCCATAATTGGGAAATAGCCCCCATGATTACAGCCCCTAGGCCGATCCCCAGGTCCCATGCCATCAAGAACATGGCGTTGGCCGTCCCGAACCGCCCTGGTGAAACCTTGCTCACCGTCAGCGCCTGTAAGGTAGGTTGACAGGCGCCGATACCCGTACCGTAGACCGCGGCCGCCAACAGGTAGTGCCGGAATTCTCCCGCCACCGAGAGAATTAAACTGGAAGACGCAATTAGCAGCAAGCCCGGCAGAATAATCACGTTATAGCCAAACCGATCGGATCCCATACCCGCTAAGGGTCTGGTTGCTACCAGAAAAAATGAATATACTGTGTAAAAAAGCCCAATCTGGGAAATTCCACGATGAGCGGCGTACAGGGGCAAAAATGTCACGATCCCGCTAAAACTAAGCATCATGAAAAATGCCACCACTACCGGATGCAGGGCAGAGAGTTCAAATAATGAATTCCTGGGAGAAGCATTTTTCTGTTGTTTGGACTGGATGCCGGCACCGCTGAGCAGGGCCAATCCGGCCAGTATCGACGCCGCGCCAAAAACCACCTGGTAGCTGGTTAGTTTGAGCAAGGTGATGGCCGCGCCCGGGGCAACGGCCATGGCAAGGTTGCCAAACATGCCGAAATAACCCATCCCCTCCCCCCTGCGCTGAGCAGGGATCATGCCGGTGGCGATAGTACTGGCGGCAGTAGAAGCAGCGCTCCAGCCAAATCCGTGGACCGACCGAAGCAAAAACAATGCTAGAACCGTGGGCGCCCAGATGTAGGAAACCGCAATTATCGAGTAGATGAGCAGCCCAAACAGGTAAATGCGGCGGAAGCCTCGCCGGTCCAACTCCCGGCCCAACCAGGGGCGCAGCGATAAGGCGGAGACGGTGAAAATCCCCGTAATCAGGCCCACGATAGATTCGCTAGCCCCCAGGTATTGGACATACCTGGGGATAGTCGGCATCAAGCTGTAAAAAGATAGGAAAACAAGCATGTTGGCCAGACAAACCAAGACAAAATCCCGGGTCCAAATCCGAGTACAGGCAGAATTCAGGTCTTCCAGTTTACATATACCTTCTTGCATTTTTGTCTTGACGACCTTTCAAAAGTAGATACTAGACCTCTGTAAAGGGTTAACAGGCAACACGGGGCTGGTTTGTGCTTCAAATTAATAAGAGAGGATTTTGCTTGCAGATTCAAGGGTTTGTCTTGCTTGCTCCATTAATTCTTCAATTACTTCGTTGACACTTTTCACCTCTTTCAGGACACTTAAACTTTGGCCAACTTGGACAGAACCGTTTTCCACATCCCCTTCGACAGCAGCAAGTCGGTTTGTTCCTTGAGCCAGCTGATCAAGCGCCTCCTGTGGCGCTCCCGACCGCTCAAGGGCCAGATACTTTTCCGTGAAGCTGTTCCTCAAGCCTCGAACCGCGTGGCCTCTTGAATAACCTGTAACTTCCGAATCTGTATCCGTTGCCTGGATAATTTTTTCCTTTACGATGGGGTGAACCCGGCACTCAGCAGTCAACAAAAACCTTGATCCCATTTGAACTCCCGAAGCTCCCATCAACAAGGCTGCCGCCAGTCCCCTCCCGTCGGCAATTCCCCCCGCCGCAATTACGGGAATGGTTACTTGGGGGATGATATTGGTCATCATGGCCATGGTAGTTTGGGTTCCGATGTGTCCCCCGCCTTCCATACCTTCAATAACAATTGCATCTGCGCCGTTGGCTTCCATTCTCTTCGCAATTTTAACATTCGGAATGACAGGGATGATTTTGATTCCCGCCTTCTTTAACTTTGCAAAGTACGGGAGGGGATTTCCGGCTCCCAGGGTTACGAATGCAACCTTTTCCTCACAGATTACCTCAACGATATCATCCTTATTGGGATGCAACAGCGCTACATTTACGCCAAAGGGTTTATCTGTCAATTCTTTAGTCTTTCGTATTTCATTGCGAAGCCACTCTTTGTCCCTGCCGCCGGCCGCAATGATACCTGCACCACCGGCATTTGATACAGCGCTTACTAAATTAGACTCCGAAGTCCACGCCATCCCTCCCTGGATGATAGGGTACTTGATGGTAAGTAACTCTGTCAGCCTTGTTCTCATTGTGCCTCTCCTTTAGCATAATGTTGTTACGATGGGTTAGATGTAATCATGACCTTGACGGTCCCCGGCTGGTGTGCCGCTTGAAAACCCTGTAGCGCTTTGTCCAGTGGAAAGCGGTGGGTAATTAACCGCCCAACCACCCGCTCCCCTCCTGCCAGGATTTCCAGCACCGCCCGCCATAAACCGGGACGCGACCCATAGGAACCTAAGATCTTCTTTTCTTGCCGCACGATATCGTTAAGCCAGAGAGAAACAGGCTCAGCGTGGATGCCGACCACCACCAGGGTGCCCCCCTTGCGCAGCAGCTGGAGCCCCTCCGAAACCGCCGCAGGAGAACCTGCGGCCTCAAATACCACGTCAGCCCCTATTCCACCCGTTTCTTCCATGACCAGGCCCCTGACTTCACCAGTCTCTGCACTGGTCGCGATGTCAGCACCCAACTGCCTGCCAATATCCAGCCTGCCGGTATCTCTCGGGCGTCCTGCCAGGATTACCCGGCGGGCTCCAGCCTGCTTGGCCAGGTAAGCAACCATCAGCCCAATCGGCCCCGGCCCAAGTACCGCTACATAATCTGCCAGCCCGGAGCCAGACAATTGGAGGCCATTGAGGGCTACAGCCAGGGGCTCCGCCAGGGCCGCCACTACAAAGGAAAGTTTCCCGGGAATCATCAAGCAGTTTTGTTCCGGCACGCATATATACTCAGCGAAAGACCCCCAGTACCTTAGCCCCAAAGACCCCCGGTCCACGCACAGGTTCTGGTCCCCTCTCAGGCAATAGAAACAGCGGCCACAAGGTTTGCCCGGAATGCATACCACCCGGTCTCCTACCGACAGGTTTTTGACCCCTGAACCGGTTTCGGCCACGGTACCGGAAAATTCATGCCCCAGCACCAGGGGAAAGTAAGGTATCAGCCACTCATAACCAGATGTCCATTCATAGATGTGGATATCGCTGCCGCAGATCCCGGTGGCCGCTACCTTGATCAAGACATCTTGGCCCTGGGGGCGGGGAATTGGGACTTCCCCCAATTCCAGCCCCGGCAAGGGCTTTGTTTTCATCAAAGCTTTCATCCCAGTCGCTCCTAAACAGTTTTAACGCCATATCTGAAAAACCAGCCTTAACCCAGCAGACTTAAAGGATGTTCCAAGAGATCTTTTAGAGTGATACGGAACCTGGCCGCGCTTGCCCCCTGAATAACGCGGTGGTCGTAAGTTAGGCAAAGATTCGCCACGTCCCGGATCACTATTTGCCCGTCCCTTACCACCGGTCTCTGGGTAGTGGCTCCGATGCCCAAGATGGCGTTTTGCGGCTGCACGATCACCGGTGTAAACACCTGGACCTGGTACGGTCCCACGTTAGAAATGGTAAAAGTTCCTCCCGACATGTCTTCAGGGGTTAAGGCATTTTGACGCGCCTTTTCTACCAGTACAGCGATTCGTTTGGCAATCTCCAGCACGCTCAAACTGTCCGCGTGGCGGACTACCGGCACCACCAGGTCTTCACCCACGGTAACCGCCAGGCCGATGTGGTAGTATTTCTTCAACACCAACCGGTCCCCCTGGACCGAGGAATTCAATAACGGGTGCTCACGTAGGGCCAGTGCGACAGCCTTAACGAAAAAGGCGTTTAAGGTGGGCCGAACGCCATGATACCGCTC
Source organism: Clostridiales bacterium PH28_bin88 (assembly GCA_000987045.1). Classification (GTDB taxonomy): domain Bacteria; phylum Bacillota; class PH28-bin88; order PH28-bin88; family PH28-bin88; genus PH28-bin88. The sequence goes on from LAKY01000055.1 coordinate 113,625, forward strand.
CCAACCGGCCAGGATCTCCTGCCGTAAACGGATTAGTTCGGTCAGGTCAACTTCCGTGGTCGAAGTCACTTGCGCCGCAGTAGCAACGCTTTTACTGATGTTTTCAAACGTAACCTTTCGAATACCGGTAATGGCAATGATCTCTTCGTCAGGATGCTGCGGTGCCAGAGACTGTTCCTGCTCAACCGGTGGCGGGTTGCCGGTATAAGCCAGTACATCCTCTTTGGTAATCCGCCTGCCGGGACCGGTCCCCACAATTTTATGCAGGTCCACCCCCCTCTCCTCGGCCAAGCGCCTGGCTATGGGAGAAGCAAGTACTCTTGGCTCCCGGGCGTACCTCATAAATCGGTACCACTGCTCCCTCCGGATGGAGGATCTTCTCCACCCAACCGGTAGCGGGAGACTCTATTTCCAAGGTGGCCTTATCAGTCATGACCTCCAATAAGATTTCTCCTTCGGTAACAGCATCTCCCTCTTGCTTCAGCCACCTCACGATAGTACCGTCGACCATCGTCATTCCATTCTTCGGCATCAGCACTTCTACAGACATGACTATCTCCTTTCCCTGCCATTACCCTTTCTGTTGTCAGGACAAGGTCTTTCGCACCGCCTGAATAATCCTTTTTTCATCAGGGATAAAAAACGCTTCCATCGGGGGGCTGAAAGGCACGGGGATATCCGGCGCCGCGACTCGTTGAATGGGAGCATCCAGGTAATCGAAAGCCTCTTCGGCAATAATCGCCGCCAGTTCGCCTCCCGGCCCGTACGTCAAGCAAGCCTCGTGACAGATTACCACCCGGTTTGTTTTCTTTACGGAATCAACGATAGTCTGCTTGTCGAGGGGGTTAAGGGTTCGCGGATCCACCACCTCTACCTCGATCCGTTCGGCAGCCAGGTTCTCCGCCGCTTTCAGGGCCTTTCCCACCATGGCCGAGGTGGTGATCACCGTCACATCCTTTCCTTGCCGCTTGACATCAGCTTTTCCCAAGGGAATAACCACATCGCCTTCCGGCACCTCTCCCTGGGTTGCATACAAAAGCTTGTGCTCTAAGAACAATACGGGGTTATCGTCGCGGATAGCAGCCTTCAACAAACCCTTGGCATCGGCAGGGGTTGACGGGAGGACGATTTTTAACCCCGGTACGTTCAAAAGCCACCCTTCCACGCTTTGACAATGGTGACACCCGGAACTGGTCCCTGCGCCTTGCGGGGCCCTGATCACCAAAGGCACGGTGGCTTGACCGCCATACATGTACCGCATCTTGGCGGCGCTGTTAACCACATGGTCCATGCCCAGGGCAATAAAGTCTGCAAACATGATCTCCACCACCGGCCTGCAGCCGACTACCGCCGCACCGGTGGCAGCCCCGACGATCACCGATTCTGATATAGGGGTGTCTTTAATCCTCGCTTCGCCGAATTCTTCTAACAGCCCCAAGGTAACTTTAAAGGCCCCCCCGTAGTACCCCAGATCCTCCCCCATCAGAAAGACTCGTTCATCCCGCCGGAGTTCTTCCTGCAAGGCCTCACGCAGCGCCTCCCTATAGGTGATGACACGCATAACTGTGGTTCCCCCTTTCACATAGCAAACACTTCTGTCAGGCAGTCGGCCGGGTCAGGATAAGGGCTTTCCTCGGCAAATCTTACAGATTCCTCGATCTGCTCGATAACCAGGGCTTCTAAATCCTTAATCAGTTCTTCCGTAAGGATGGATCGTTCCAGGAGATACCTTTGAAAGAACAAGACCGGATCGGCCTTGCGGATTTCTTCTTCAACAGTCTGGTCCCGGTACCCCCCTTTGTCTTTCTCCGAGTGCCCACGCCACCGCTTGGTCTTGCACTCAATCAGCGTGGGCCCCTCCCCGCGCCTGGCACGGGCAATCGCCTCCTGGGTTCCATCGAAAACAGCCAGCACGTCCTGTCCGTCCACGATTACTCCCGGCATCCCGTAAGCTTTGGCCCGGTCGGCCACGTGCGCTATCTTCATCTGGCGGGAGGTAGGCGTAGACATGGCATACTCGTTATTTTCACAGATGAAAATGACAGGTAAGTCCCAAATAGCAGCAAGATTCAAGGATTCGTGAAAATCGCCCCTGCTGGTTGCGCCGTCTCCAAAGGACGTAATTACCACATTGGGTCTTCCTTGTTGTTTAAGCCCCAGGGCGGCGCCTGTGGCAATAGGGATGGATGAACCTACCAGCCCGCTCCCGCTGAGCACACCCCTTGTCAGGTCTCCCATGTGGTGCGAAGTCGCACGCCCCCCGGCTGGTCCGGTTTTTTTTCCGAACATGCCGGCCATCATCTCATCAGGCGTAATTCCCATCACGTAAAAGTACCCGCGAGATCTCAGAGAAGGCAGCACATAGTCCCCCTGCTGAAGCTTGTAGGCACTGCCAACAGGAATGGCCTCTTCTCCCTGGGAGGAGTGAGGTAATTCCGGGAGACCCCGCCGAGTATAGATTTCACAGATTTTTTCATCGTTGCGTCGAATAAAAAGCATCAGCCGGTACATCTCCAACAAGTCTTCAGAAGTTAACTCAGCACTTGTGGTCACGTTCCTTTCCCCCTTTAAAACATCTGTTTCCCACCGTTAACATCAAGAGTGACCCCTGTGATAAAATTGGCTTTATCGGACAGTAAAAATAATACGGCCTCTGTGACATCCTGGGGTGTACCGCATCGACCCACCGGAATCTGCCTGATAATTTCCTGGTTGACCTCCGGCGGTACGTCGTGGATCATTTCTGTTTCGATTCTACCGGGAGCAACTGCATTTACATTGATCCCGTACGGGGCAAGTTCTCCTGCTAGCGCCCTGGTCAAGCCAATCACCCCTGCTTTGGAAGTCAGGTAGTGAGAGCCGGGGATTGAACTGTAGGTCTTACCGGCCGATGAGGACATATTAACCATCTTTCCATACCTCTGCTTGATCATATGTCTTGCGCAGGCTTGAGCACAGTAAAAACAACCATGAAGATTCACCGCAATGACCCTCTCCCATTGCTCCAGGGGCATCTCGACAATGGGGATTTTCTTACCGTCCTTTTTGGGTGAGATACCTGCGTTGTTAACCAGGATGTCCACCCGGTGATAGTGCCCGACCACTTCTTCCACCATGCGGTTCACCTGTCCGCTGTCTGCCGTATCCACCGGAATCGCCCTTGCAACGAGCCCACGCGTGCTTAATTCTTGGCAGGTTTTTTCGGCTGCCTCGGCGTCGATGTCCGCGATGATTACTTGAGCGCCATGCTCCGCCAAGGCCCGGGTAATAGACTTGCCGATGCCACGAGCCCCGCCGGTTACAATGGCCACCTTGCTTTGAAACTCATTTGTTAGCATTACTTCACCTCACCTTGCCTTTTGGCATAAGTCCGTCAATGCCTCGAGCGTTACTTCCCGCAGGTCAAGCTCAAATTGTTCTCCCATCTGAAAAATTGCTTCCTTGACAACTTGCTCCATCTGAGGGCCTCTCTCCAACACTGCTGTCATGGAAGTTACGCCGAACTGCTTGAGGCCGCAAGGAACAACATATCCGAAGGGAGTAAGGTCCAAGGAGACGTTCAAGGCCAGTCCATGATAAGTCACCCAACGATTGACCGCGATGCCAATGGAAGCTATCTTGCGACGATGAACCCATACCCCGGTGTGGCCGGTATTGCGTTCCGCACGGATGCCAAAGTACCCCAGTATGTTGATAATTACCTGTTCCAAAGACCGGAGGTACCAGTGGACATCCTTTACATGGTTCGCCAGGTCTAATATAGGGTAAAGGACTAACTGGCCGGGCCCGTGATAGGTGATGTTCCCGCCCCGGCTGCAGGTGAGTACCTCTATCCCACGCCTTTTTAATTCCTTCTCAGGTAGCAACAGGTTCTCAGCACCACCGCCTCTACCCATCGTGATCACCGGAGGGTGCTCTGCCAGGATCAAGGTATCCGGCAATGAGCCCTCTAAACGTTTGGCAACAAGGAGTTTTTGAAGTTGTTCGACGTCCCGGTATTCCCGCAGGCCAAGCCTGACCGCATATCCGTCGCAGCCCATCCGGCACAACACCGCTTTCCAAACACTTGTCTCCCAAGGCGTCCGCAGAGTTAATTGGAAAAGGGAAGCGCATTATGCACCGATATACGCTCTTTTTACCTGCTCATTACCCAGCAAGTTTTCACTGCTGTCCGCCATCACAATCTGCCCGTTTTCAATCACGTATCCCCGGGAGGCGACTTTTAAGGCCATGAAGGCGTTTTGTTCCGCCAGCAGAACCATGGTACCGGCAGCATTAATCTGCTTGATAGCTTCAAATACTTCTCGCACCACTAAGGGGCTGAGTCCCAGGGAGGGTTCGTCCAGCAACAACAACTTGGGCCGGGACATTAAGGCCCGACCGATGGCCAGCATTTGTTGTTGCCCCCCACTCAAGGAACCGGCAGGGTCATCTTTTTTTTCTCTTAACATGGGGAATAGCTGGTACACTTCTTCAAGGGTTTTACTGATGCCCGCTTTGTCACTGCGATGGACGTAAGCACCCAAAATTAGATTTTTGTATACCGGCAGCTTAGGGAACAAATGCCTACCCTCGGGACACTGGGAGATACCTAACCGGACAATGCGGTCAGGAACCAACCCGCCGATTTTGCCCCCCATGAACTCAATGTCGCCCTTAGCATGACGGTTTAGCCCGCTGATGGTCCTAAAAATAGTGCTTTTTCCTGCACCGTTGGCGCCCAACAACACTACCAGTTCTCCTTTATTGACTTCTAATTCAATGTTTCGGAGAGCCTGGTAACTGCCAAAGGCTACCGAGACATTCCTGAGCTTAAGCAAGGTTAGCCCCCCCCAAGTAAGCCTCGATCACCGCTGGGTTAGTAACAATCTCCTCCGGCGGCCCTTCGGCGATTTTTGTCCCATAGTTGAGCACACTAATTCGGTCCGCTACATCTAACACCATCCGCATCTTGTGTTCAATTAGACAGATGGTCAAACCTTTCTGCTGCATTTTTTTTATAAGGTTGGCAATGCCTTCTGTTTCATCAAAGTTGATCCCGGCAGCAGGTTCGTCCAGTAAAATCAATTGGGGATCCGTGGCTAGGGCCAAGGCGATGGCTGCACGCTTTTTGGCTTCCTGGGAGATGCTGGCCACCGGTTTCTTGGCTAGTTCGGTCAAACCGGTGAACTCCAACACCTCCCAGGCTTTGTCCCAACACGCCTTCTCGTCACGTCGGTAACGGGGGTTCCTGGACAGCGCATCCCATAATCCGGCCGTAGTTCGCACGCGATGGCCAATGAGGACATTATCGAATACCGTTGCCTCAGTAAACAGGGTGGTGGTTTGAAAAGTACGCGCAATGCCTTTTTGAGCCCTTCGATGAGGAGGCAATCCGGTAATGTCCTCACCATTGAAATAGACCTTGCCTGCAGACGGCCTGTAAACTCCACTAAGCAGGTTGAAGAAGGTGGTTTTTCCGGCCCCGTTTGGTCCGATAATTGCCATGATTTCTCCTCGCTTCGCGGTGAAGTCCAGGTTGCTTACCGCGGTTAGGCCGCCGAAGTTTTTAGTGAGGTTTTGCGTAGCCAGCAGCATGGGCCTAAAGCACCTCCCCTTTCACCTGCTCAGGTTTCGGGTTTTGGGCCTCCCGGTACTTATCCCATCTCGGCCCAAGTTTTTTACTCAGCGCTTGGAAGCCCCCCACCAACCCTTTGGGGAAGAACATAATCAGTAGAATCAGGGTCACTCCGAAAATAGTCATACGATAAGTCTGTAAAGCCTGGAGAGTTTCCGTTAGTACCGGCACTATTAACGAACCGATCATCGGCCCGGCAATCGAGGCCTGACCGCCTACAAACATGTACAACAGCATTTCAAAAGTAGTCCCTACGTCCGCCAGTTGCGGGCCGATAAAGCGAATGTATCCCGCGTACAACCCGCCGGCGAGACCGGCAAAAAACGTAGATAAAACAAAAGACAGGATTTTCGTCTGCATCACGTTGATACCGGTAACTTCCGCCAGACCTTCGCTGTTCTTAATTGCAAGAAAGGATCTCCCGATGAGCGAATTTACCACCCTGCCCACCGCAAAAATGGTGAGCATAAGGAATATCAGGATTAAATAATACATGGCTGGGAGGCTATTGAATTGTATTTGCCCAACCACAGGAAAGGGAATGGGGTCAGGAGGACGTATCCCGATCAAACCGTTCATACCGCCGGTTAGTTCATCCCACCGGTTGATCAAGACATAGATAATCACTCCCAGGCAAAGGGTAAAAATCGAAAAGTAATGACCCCTTGTGCGCAACGAGACCAGCCCTGCCAGCCACCCGATAAAGCTGGTGAACAGGCACGCCAGCAACAGGGCCGGCCAAAAAGACATCCCTATTTTCAGACTAAGCAACCCGGTGGTGTAGGCTCCGATACCCATAAAGCCGGCATGTCCCAGGGAGGTTTGACCTGTGTATCCAAGAATAAGATTCAATCCATAAACCGCAATGGCCCAAAGGTAGCTCATGATGACGAGGTGTAAATAATAGCTGCTTGTCACTACGAAGGGAAAGGTCACCGCCAGGAGCATCAAAATGAATTTTAGTCCATTGTGTTTAATAAGGCCCTGCATTTACGTCACCTCCCTGGAGAATAAACCGGTTGGCTTGATAGACAGTATAATCACCAAAATGGCAAATGCCACCAGGTCTTTGTAGTTCATTGATATATAGGTTGCTCCCATGCTCTCCGCCAGGCCCAAGATGTAACCCCCGACGATAGCGCCCGGCATACTTCCCATCCCACCTAGAACGAGGATCACGAATGCTTTTAGAATAACCAGGTGCCCCATGGAAGGATATACCAGATGTAGCGGCGCCGCCAATGACGCAGCCATAGCCGCCAGCACCATGGAGATGCCAAAGGTAAGCATGGCCACCTTGTCGGCGTTGATACCGACTAAAAAAGCCCCTTCCCTGTCTTGCGACATGGCTTCAATGGTCGCGCCCACCAGTGTCTTTTTCATGAACAGGTTCAGGCCTACCAGCAATAACACGGTGGTGAAAATGACCACCAGTCGTTGGACCGTCAATGTCAAACCAAAAATGCTGATTACCCGGTCATAGGATACCGGCAACTGCCAGTACTCCGGCCCCCAAATAATCAGCGCCAGTCCATCCAGCAGGTAAAACAGTCCTATTGCCGCGATAAAATAATTAATATGCGGCCCGTTTCTCAGAGGGTTATATACCAGCCGCTCCACCGCCACCCCTATGACCACCAAACCCATCGCGGACAAGAGCAGGCTTAACCAGTAATTCAATCCGGAAAAGACGGACAGTACTAACGTAAAGTAAGCCGCCAGCATGTACAAACCACCGTGGGCAAAGTTGGGTATTTCCATCACGCCGTACACCATGGTAAGCCCCAGAGCCACCAGGACGTAAATACTGCCGGTGGTCAAGCCGTTAAAGAGTTGTTGGATGAAAAGTTCCACCGCGATCCCTCCAATGTGAAATGAGCCCCCCCAGTCAACCGTTAGGTGCCCCCGGCTGCAATGCAGCCGGGGGGCCTAACTTTCTTCAAGCACTAGTTGGTAGGCAGTTTTCTAGACTTGTACTCAGGAGGCGCTAGCATCACAAAGGGCTCCCGCTTGCCATTCTTCACGTGTGTACCTAGCGTGACGTTGATTAAGCCACCGGTATCGGTAATCCCTTCAATCACACGGGTCATTTGCTCATCAGGGATGGCTTGAATGGCCGCCGGCAGTTTAGCATAAATAGCCTTCGCGTCTGTCACGGTGCCCGCCAACTCCATGGCCTTGGCAAAAATAAACGGCATCATGTAGTGATAGCTGGCCTCGGAGGTAGGTTCCTTATCTCCGTACCGCTGTTTCCATTTTTCCAGGAACACTACCGCTCCCTTGTTGGTTTTACCGACTTTTTGAGCGTATTCCGATGTGGTAGCGTAATCCTGCACCGCGCCCGTACCGATAAATCCCTCCAGCATTTCCATCGGCAGGAAACGTTCGATCTCGTTTTCTTTAGCCTGGTCCATGGCGATAAAGCCGCCTTTGAAGCCTAACTCCCTGGCTTGCTTGATAATCAAGCCGGTAGGTTCAGATGGACCGCCGATAAACATCACATCAGGCTTAGTAGCCAGCGCCTTACTGACAGGGGTATAGAAGTCTGCTTCTGTAGTATAGTCCACCGGGAAGTTCCCCAGCACCTGACCGCCGGCCTTTTCCCATTCCTCAATAAAAATCTTGGTCCAGTTTTTTGCGTATTCGTGAACCCCGGGCACCGCCACCACCCGCTTACCGAACCTGGCCATCGCCTGATCGACAAATCCGTCTTTAACCAGGTACCACGTAAAAGGGGTAGGGATTCTGATCAACAACTTGTTACCCCTATTCTCCACCGACGGGTCAGAGGTATAACCTGCCAGAATAAAGCCTTCCTGCTCGTTGAACTGGGAGATAGCCGAAATACCACCTGAATGGGGATTAAATACCACTGGCGTCTTATACTGTTGTACCAAGCGCCGGGCGTTAGTGGCCGCCTCGTTGGCCTTGTACTTGTCGTCTAGAGACACAACCTCGAGCTTATACTTTTGGCCGCCAACAGTTAGCCCCTTGGCATTAATTTCGTCAATCGCCATGTTCATTCCATCCAAACAGTTTTGGCCGTATTTGGCCGACCCGCCGCTCAAGGGACCGGAAAACCCAATGTATACCGTCTTAACTTCCTCGGCCGGCTTGCTTTCCGTTTTCCCCTGCTGGGCCGCGCAGCCGGTGAAAACGAACACCATCAGCGTAAGCACGCTAATTATCAATAGGATCCGCCGATTTTTCACACTTCCTCCTCCTTAACCATGATCAGATTCACTAATTAACCCCACCAGACGCCATCCGAAGTTTGTCTACCTCACCTCCTTACTCCTTTTGCAGCAAGCCTGTAGCGCAAGAGCTATCACCCCCTACAGGAAAATCTGGCTGTTCCCAAAGGGATGTGTTTCCTATATCCGCAACTTTTCGACCTCTTTTTTATGAATAATCGGAATTTATACTCCACAAAGGCTATCCTGCAGCAATGGATCCAGATTTAACGGGCAAAACGGTGGAATTATCCGACGCAATTGTGATGTGATGGACGCGGAAAGAGTTGTCATCAAGAGATTCCTTTGCCAATAACTGGAGTTGGGGGACCCGATGTCCCCAGTCCTGTGCGAAGCAGGACACCTTCACTACCAGGTCCACCAGGGAATTGAGCTTAACCTCCCCTTCCGGCATACCTGCCACAGTTTTGAACTCCTTGATCTCTCTGAGCCAGGCTTCCGCGTCACCGGTGGTCAAAGGTGCAATCCTAAAGGTAAACTCTACCTCAAAACCCCTGCCGCCAAGGCCTAATCCAATTACAGCACCAAACTGGGGATCCTCAAAAACCTTAATGATTACATCCGCCCTATCTGGTTCTCTTTGTTGCAACAGAATAGATAAGCCCTCTCCTAACATTCCCAGTCTCTCTACGGTACGGTACAATTCCTCGTAAGCGGGGGCCAATTCCTGTTCTGAACGGACATACACCCTGATTGGAAGCACTTTCTCTCTGGTGCTCAAGAAATAATAGTTAGGCTTCAAAATGATAGGGTACCCCAGGGCCCGGGAAAACTCCATTACTTCCGCCAGGGATTCAGCTACGTATGCCTGGGCGAGGGGAACCTCGTAGGCTGCCAGTAATTCCCTGGCTTTTCTCTCTGTAAGCGTATCCATCTCAATCTCCAGATCTACGGGAAAGGAACCGTATTCTTGATGGATTACAGGATCGATGGTACTTTTTCGCGCCCCCTCGGCATAGTCCAGGTATGCCCTCATAGCGGCTAAACAATGAGCGGCGCTGTAAAAAAGGGGTAGACCGCTCTCCGCCAAAAGCTCGTAACCTCGCTCACGGATAATCCCTTTGGACATCCAGACCGGGACAACAGGCTTGGGGCATTGCCGGGAAACCTTGATCAGGCTCGCCGCCATGTACTCGTTAATAGACCCTAGTTTAAAAGGAAAGGGCAGCAGGGCAATATCAAGGTTAGGGTCTTCCATGAACACCTTTAGTGCCTTGGTGAATAATTCCGGAAAGTCATAGACCGCGGTAGTAATATCAAGAGGGTTGGAAGCATTCATTAGGGATGGATACAAATTGGAAAGCTTTTCTTTGGTCTGCGCGGATAAGGAAGGCAGGGTCAACCCGTAAACCCCGCACATGTCCGCCAGCAGCACCCCCGTACTGCCCGAAAAAGAAAAAATGCCAATGTTTTTACCGGTCGGTATTTTGAATCGCTCAAACATTGCTCCTACGCCCAGAAGTTGATCCAGGTCTTCTACACGAATTACCCGCTTCTGTCGAAAGAGGGCGTTATACACCTCATCATGACCTGACCAGGCCCCGGTATGGGCTAAAGCTGCTTGACTACCCTCGGCTGACCTTCCCAACTTTAACACAACAATAGGTTTATTTATTTGTGCCGCCTTTTCTGCCACGTGAGCAAACTTTCGCCCGTCCCGTAAACTTTGCACTACTGCCAAGATCACATCTGTGCCAGGGTCCTCGACAAAATAGTTGACAAAATCTGATAACTCCAAATCGGATTCGTTTCCCGTAGAAACCCAGTAACTGAAACCAATTCCCCTTTCCTGGGCATCCAAGATTGCCCTTCCCACTCCTCCCCCCTGGGTAATCAAAGCGATCCTGCCGGAGACAAAGTTCTCTGGGTGGAATTGAGGAGAAAAAGAATACCCCACTTTTTCCCGCAGGTTAATTAAACCCGGAGAGTTCGGGCCATAAATTCTAATACCCGTACGGGACGCAAACTCCTGAAGGCTTTTCTGCCTTCTACGACCATCTTCGCTCTCTTCGGCGAATCCTGAGCTGAATATCACCGCGAATTTTACGCTTTTGTGCTCACATTCCTCCAAGCAAGTCAAAACCTGATAGGATGGTACCACAATCAACGCGACGTCTACCGGTTCTTCAACAGCCAGTAAAGAAGGGTAGCATTTTAGTCCTGATATCTCCCGGTACTTGGGGTTTACCGGAAATATCTTACCCTGGTACCTGCATTTCTGCAGATTAATGAGTACCCTACCACTGTTTTTAGAAAAATCCCCTGAGGCCCCCAGTATGGCGACGGCTTTAGGCGACAGTAAAGGAGTGAGGTCAGGAAAATTGAAATCTCTAGTCATGGTACCTCCTAAAACTGTTCTGTCGTTATAAACCAGGACTTTGATCACTCCCATCTCCTGCAGTATGTTTTATACTTATTTAATTTGCGAACGATGGTAGATTGGTTAACGTTAAGCACCTCGGCAACCTGGTAGGTAGTATCGTACCTTTGCAGTGCCTTCTCCAGAAGCTGGCGTTCAACTTCCTCAACTGCCTCTTTCAAAGGTATCAAGCCCGTAACTGAAATTACTTGTTCAATTCTAATTTCTCCTTGCACCAGGTGGCGCCTTAATAACTCGCTGGTAATTACCTCACCGGGAGAGGTAATAAACAATCTTTCGATGATGTTTTCCAATTCCCGTACATTACCGGGCCAATCATAATTAACAAGAATTTCAAGGGCTTCCGGTGAGAACTCCTTTTTCATGCCGAGCTTTTCACTTAATCGTTCCTGGAAAAACTGGACTAGCGGAATAATATCCTCTCTTCTTTCCCTGAGCGGCGGAATGAAGACAGGCACCACATTAAGCCGGAAATACAGGTCTTCTCTGAACCGGCCTTGCCGCACCCTTTCCAGTAAGTTTTGGTTGGTTGCCGTCAAGATGCGTACGTTGATCGGGCGCGGTTTTACCCCCCCTAAACGCACCAGTTCCTTATCTTGCAAAACGCGCAACAGCTTTACCTGCAGTGTGGGAGGCAAATCGCCGATTTCATCCAGGAACAAGGTACCCTTGTGAGCTAGCTCAAACATGCCTGCCTTACCCGTTCTACTGGCTCCTGTAAACGCTCCCGCTTCATAGCCAAACAATTCCGACTCCAGGAGAGACTCTGGAATCGCCCCGCAGTTTACTTTGATAAATGGTCCCTCTCTTCGCTGGCTATTGGTATGAATTACCTTGGCAATGACTTCTTTACCAACTCCGGATTCACCCAAAATTAGCACTGTTGAGTCTACCTGGGCCACCCGCAGAGCCAAATCCAGTACCCTTTCCATCTGGTTTGAGTGAGCTATGATACCCTCCTGGTGAATTAGTCGTAATCTTAATTCTGCCAGTTCCGACTTGTATCTTTTGGAGAGCTCTTTCGTCTGTTCCAGTTGACGCTTTACTTTGTTTAATTCGCCAATATCCCGGACATTAATCACAACTCTCGCAATTTCACCCTGTTCATTTGTTACTGGATTGGCAGTAAAAACCAAACAATTTTTGGTGTTCTCATTATCGTAGACAATACTTACCGTACCCGACCGCTGAAGAACCATTTCAACCAGGGAAGTGCCGGAAAACTCGCTATCGATCACTTCCTGTAAAGGCTTGCCAAGGACCTTGTTTGCTTGGATACCGGTGATCCTGCCGAAAGCCTGGTTAGCCCGCAGTATACTGCCCTCTTTATCTGTGACGACAATCCCGTCGTACGAAGATTCCACGATAGTCTCCAGTTCTTTGTTGAGTTCTTTTACCATGCTTAATTCTTCAAAAACATCCTCAATTTCCGATATATCCTGAAAAACCCCAACAGCCCCGGTAATTTGCCCTTCTTGAATGATTGGAGTCCGGTTTGTGATGTATTTCCGCCGGCCGACCTGATACTTTTTCCCATACTGGGGCTGTCCGGTCCGCACCACTTCCAGGAGACCGGTCGGGACCACTACATCGGTAAGAAAGCGACCAATTGCCTCTTCCTTACTTCTTTTCGCAAAGCGCTCCGCCGCGGGATTAAAAGAGGTAATGAACCCGTTGGCATCAATGGCTAAGATCCCGTTATGGGCTGAGTTGAACACAGCATCCAATTCTTTAACCCGGTATTCCGCCAGCCAGCAATAAGCGGTTTTCAGTTGATCCGCACTAACCACACCGGTAAACCGCTCGGAAGCATCGAAAACTGGAAAGGCAGTACCGGGCAGGTTCCACACATCTTTAACGAAAGCTTCTTCCTTCACCCGGATGGGGGTGGTTTTCGTAAATTGATAAGCAGGTGTGTCACCAGAAACATCATCCGACTCCGCCATGCCTTTTATAATAAGTTCTTTCGTCACCATACCCAATAGCCGCCCATACTCGTCCTCAACGGGTAGACCGTTAACCCCTTTTTCAATGAAAATTTTTAAAGCGTCTCTGGCAGTATGTTTCATTTGCAGGCAGGTCGAAGTCCTTGTCATCACATCCTTAACTTTGGTAAACACACGACCTCCTCCTTTAAATAACCTCAACCCCAGCCTTTCAGCCCTGCTAGCCTGGTTCCTTCTGTGCTTTCCATTTCTTAGCAAGTTGCGTGCCAAAACGCCGATTTCTTCACCACCTTTTCTTGGATTATTTTTATTTTTCATAACCTTGGGATAATAATAATTTTCGGCCACTTTTGTCTACCTCAATAGTGATACGTAATAGTGATACGTTTAAGAGACTCTTAGCCACAACCCTCAAAGTCCATGCAATATTGCATGGGAAAGGCATGATTGCATTCGACGTCACAATTCGCCAAACATTTCAAGAATTCCTCCAGGGAGCTGGTAAATCAAGGGAACACAAAGGCATTCCGCGGGGAATGCCTTTATTCCCATAAAGTATATTTACTAGCATCTTTCAATTATGGTCGCCACGCCTTGCCCTCCACCGCAACAGGCAGTGATGAGCGCCAGCCTGCCCTGCCGGCGGCGTAATTCATAGACCGCCTTCACCACCAAAATTGCCAGGGACCCTGCAATGGGATGGCCCAGGGCGATAGCTCCACCATTGGGATTAAACTTTTCCTCATCCCGCCAATCAATGCCCAAATCCCGGCAGCAAGCGATGGATTGAGCCGCGAAGGCTTCATTCATTTCAATAACATCAAGATCATCCAGGGTCAATCCCAACTGCCTCAAAACTTTTCGGGTTGCCGGAACGGGACCGATACCCATGATATTGGGATCCACACCGGCGTAAGCAAAACCCCGCACCACCGCCAGCGGCTCCACTCCTAATTCAACGGCTTTTTCCTTGGTGGCTACTACCACTGCCCCAGCTCCGTCATTAATTCCCGAAGAATTACCCGCAGTGACCGTACCCCCCTCTTTAAAAGCCGGTGGCAATTTGGCCAGCGCCTCTAGGCTGGTATCAGGGCGGGGGTGTTCATCGGTGTCAAAAATTAACGGACCCTTTTTCTGCTGGACGGTAACGGGAATTATCTGCTCCTTAAAACGACCTTCCTTGATAGCGTGGCTGGCCTTCACCTGGCTCAAATACGCCATTTCGTCCTGCTCTTCGCGGGAGACCCCCCATCGCTCCGCTACATTCTCCGCGGTAATCCCCATGGGAGGGTCTCCGATTTCTTTAGGCGCCAGAGGGCGGCGGGGTATCCAGTTGGGAGCAAATCTCTGATAAGCCTCCATAGGTTTTTCCAAGAGGTATGGCTGGAGGGTCATGCTTTCCACTCCTCCCGCCACGTAAAGGTCACCTGCCCCTGCCTGTACGTGCAGAGCCGCCAGGTTAATGGCCGTGGAGCCTGAACCGCACTGGCGGTCCACCGTCAAACCTGGCAAACTGATAGGCAAACCGGCTTCAAGAAGCCCTACTCTGGCCATACAGCCAATGGCCCCTAAGACGTGCCCGAAAATCACCTCATCAATTTCTTCCGCATTTGCGATGTTCGCCCTTCGGACGGCCTCTTTGATTACCAGTCCCGCCAACTGTTCTGGCTTTACACTTCGTAAGGCGCCACCCATCTTGGCAATGGGTGTCCTGGTCGCGCTGATGATCACTGCTTCCCGCATGGCAATTTCTCTCCTCTCTTTTCTTTTAATAGCCCTTGGACAAATCAACCTCGTTGGCCAGATCCTTTCCACCGAGGTAAGCGAGAAGGTTCTGGCGGAAAACTCCTATGGCCCTTTCTACATAGCGTGGTGACAGAGCGGCTAGATGGGGGGTAATCATTACGTTGTTCAGTTCCCAGAGGGAACTGGAGGATGGCAGGGGTTCACATTCGAACACATCGAGACCCGCGCCACTGATCCACTTCTCCTGTAGCGCTCTGGCCAGCGCCCCCTCGTCCACTACTTCACCTCGCGCCACGTTGATAAAGTATGCAGTTGGTTTCATCATCCTGAATTCCGGTTCCCCGAATAATCGCCTGGTTTCGGGAGTAAGGGGGAGGGTCACCACTACATAATCGCTGTCCGCCAGTAGTTCCGGCAATCCACCAAGAGGCAATACCTTCTCCACACCCTCTACAGGGGTACCCCTGGAATTGATGCCAATGGTCCGCATGCCAAAGGCCTTACCCCTTTTGGCGATCTCTCGGCCGATACTGCCAACCCCCACCACGCCCAGAGTCTTTTCGTAGATCTCCTCCACTTTGATGCTGCGGTCCCAGGTTTTTTGCACTTGATTTGCCCGGAAATCCAAAAAGCGCCTCGAGAATTGCAGGATCATGCCGAAAACATGTTCGCTCATGGGAATGCCGTGAATGCCCTGAACAGTAGTCAGACGAATGCTACGGTCCTTCAGTTCCGTCAGGGCAATACCGTCGATCCCGGCACGCAATACCTGAATCCACCTGAGTTTGGGCAAGCGGCTCAGGTACTCGTTAATGTCCTTCCCGTAGGTAACCATCACTTCAACGTCCGGAAGCGGATCACTCTCCGGCCCGGCGCCGCTAAGAAACGTCACAGCCGGGAACTCCGTAGACAATGCATCCCAGTGCTTCCGGCCCATCGGGGCGGTGATGAGGACTTTCATCAGTTGGTCACTCTCCTGAATCATCATAGGTTAACTAATTTTGATCAGCAGCAATTTACTCCACCGGGATCCCTGCTTTTCCCCCATTCCTTATTTTTTAAAGCCCAACCCACGACTGCAGGCCTGACAGGATGAGTACCACCATGACCCCCAGGATTAACGTATACCCCAGATTCCATCTCAGCCCGATCTCTGTACTGGTTACCCCGGCCTGACCGGACATTAACAGGTTGACGCCGGAAAAGGGAGAGCTGCCGGAGCCCAGCGCCCAACTACTGATCAGAGTCACCGCCAGCACCCGGCTACTGATAGCTAAAGCCGCCGGGTTAAGGTTGGCCAGGTACGTGGTAATGGGGATCACCGGGTGAACGCCAATCACCCCCAGAGCGATGACTGACAACAGGATGGCCGCCACCGGCCCTCCCGGAAAATACCCCCCCAATCCCTGCATCACCGCTGCCATTCGCTCTCCAAGACCGGAAACTTGCAGTGCCGCTCCGAAGAAACCTGCGCTGACAAAAAGAACCACATCATTTCTCTGGTTGGGCAATACCGAACGGGCGTAATTAGTCATCTCGTCCTTTAAATCTTTCTTCTTGCCGATGGCCGCGCTCCAAGCCACGGGAAAGAAAACCGCAAACAGAGGGATCACGTTAACCACAGGGAACGGGGTCAACAGGTCAACCAGCAGGATGGCTACGATCAATATTAAGCCGACCATACTGAGTTCTCCTAGTTTACGCCAGTCAATCGTGGACACTTTTGGTTCCTCGCCTTCCGGAGTAGCGGTTCCTGCTGCGAAAACCTTCAACCGCAACATTTCCAGTAGCCAGCCCAGCCCCAGAGCCAGGGCTGAAAGCAGCAGCCCTGTCGGCAAGATCTCCGTCCACTCCAAATTGAGGGCATGCAGCATCATGCCTACTGAAATGAAACCCGGGGCCCAAAACACTGCAGCGCCGTACCCGCGGACAATAGCTGTGGACACGATGCGGTTGCCGCCTTCGATGCTGGTGCCGCGACTCAACTGGTAGACAATAGGCACCACCGCAAAATTTAACAGCACCCCGATCAACAGGGACATGACGGAGGAAAGCAGGTACAACCTGTTGCGGGAGTAGACGTACCGCGTGTAAAAGGCCTCCAGGGGAGCGAAGTACCCTCCGTAGCGGAGCGGCAACCCCAATATGGGCACCGTCAGCATCACCGCAAGGATGACAGCGTTTTTCGTAAAAGCCGACAGCCATTGCACAAAAGTAGCCCGGGAAGCAAGCATCAGAAATATACCCATTGCCAGCAGGGCAATGCCGCTTCGCCTGGCAGGGCCGGTAGAACCCGGCAGGCACTGTACCAGTGCCAGCAGCGATACCCACCCCAGTAAGCCCGGTATCCACGGCAACCCCAAAAAGGCCTGTAACAGGAAAACCACCGGTATTAACGCGATGCAAGTTCCCCGGAACAATTTAGTCATCCCATTCCCAGCATTTCCTGCGCCTCGTCCGGGGAAGCGACTGGATCGCTGGCGGCCTTGCGTCAACTCCCCGTACGTGCAGGTGGACCACCGCAGTTCCCTCGTTGTAGCAATCATAGGCCGCCCGAGCCATCTCTTCAGGAGTCTCCGGCAAGGCCGGGTTTGCCTCCTTGCCGTGAATTCCGCCCGTGGTAGCTACCGTGACAATCACTTTGCGCATAGTACCTCTCCTTGCTCCATTACTTTTGCGGTCTCGCCTTCTAAAGGCCACTATCAGTCCACCGGTTCCTTGACCACTTTTTGTAGAAAAACTCTCCCAGGGAGAGGGGTCCCAGACGTTCAATCCGGGAAAACAGGAAAATTAACGAAGCGATGCCCAGCCATAATGCAAAAAAACGAAAAGCCCAGCGATATGATGAAGTTGAGTCTACGATCAGGCCAAATAGCGGAGGACCGGACATAATTCCGATTAAGTTCATGGTTACTGCCATGGAACTCACCAATCCGATATTTCGTTCTCCGGCCACCTCAACAATTAAGGTAAAGTACGGGCCGGCCCATCCCATAATGGTTAATCCCATCAGTATCATCAAGGCGACCAGCAGCCCCGGATGTACTCCCCGGGACAAGAAAGACATGATCACCAGAAAACCTACAGCGGCAAAGGCTGTCATACACATGATCCCTTTGCGGCGCCCGCTAAACACTCTATCGCTGATCATACCGAACACGGGCCTTCCCACAGCACCGCTTAACTGGGTCAAGGCCAAAAGGGCACCACCGGTAACAACGGGTATGGCCAACACTTCATCGAAGTACGGCATCGAAAAAGTAGTAAATGCCACCTGTGCTCCACCCATGGACAACCCGAAGATGCCCACCAACCAAACATCCGGGTTGAAGAAGATTTCCTTGATGGCCGCCAGGCTGGGTACGCTCTGTTTCAGACCTACCGTTGACGGGTTCTCCGGGTCGCGGTAAAAAAGGTAGCTCAGCAAGGTGCAGCCTGCCAACAGCAACCCTGCCAGTTGATAGCCTCGCTGCCACCCGAAAGCCAGGGAAACCCCCGGCAGGAGAGCAGCACCCAGTGCCGGCCCGGCGGCCATCCCCGACTGCTTGATCCCCATGGCCAGGCCCCTTTGTTCCCGCCGGAACCACTCAAAAATTGCGGTGTTGCCCAGCGGCATCATTACGCTGTTGCCGACGCCCAGCAAAAATAACCAGCCGAACACTACCCAATAGGCGTGAGCCATCGAGACGCCAATTGAACTTAATGCCATCAGCCCCGGCCCGACCAGAATCATTTTCCGGACACCGACCACGTCCACCATCCACCCGGCGATAAAAGTGGTGGTGATTACCCCTAAAAACACCGCCGACGCCAGCACGCCCATTTGTGTCTTGGTAAGGTGGAAGTAGTCGATCAAAAAAGGGCTCATGGGTGCATAGGAAAACTGGCTCATGGCCGCAGCCAGTACCAGAAAAGACACCAGAAAAAGATTAAACCACTGGCTCTGAAGTTGGTTGGTGGGTCTTCGCGGCCTTTCCGTCACCTTGTAACCTGCGCCTCCTGCAACTACGTCCTTGAAATGCTTGACCTTTGTGCCCAAGTCCCAACTGCAGAGTTAAGCGGTGGAGCCGCCGTCGACAAAAATGGCCTGCCCGGTTACAAAGTCCGAGGCTTCCGAGGCCAGGTAGATCACCGCACCGGCCAGGTCCTGCATGGTTCCCAGCCTCCCCATGGGAATCCGCTGGAGGATCTCGTCTTTCTTCACTTTGATCCAATCCGCTGTCATCGGGGTCTCTATATAGCTGGGGCCAATGGCGTTGACCTGGACATTGTCTTTAACCCATTCCAGGGCCATCACCCTGGTTAACTGGATCACCGCACCCTTACTGGAGCAGTAAGCGCCCAAAAACGGCCTGCCTTTTACTCCCGCTACCGAGGCGATGTTAATGATCTTGCCTTTTTTCTGCTTAACCATCACCCGGCCCACCGCCTGGCCCACCAGGAAGATCCCTTTCAAATTGGTGTTAATCACCCGGTCCCATTCCTCTTCAGCCAGATCCAGCAAGGCCTTTCTGATATTCATACCCGCGTTGTTAATGAGGATGTCGATCCTGCCGAAGTCCTCCACCACTGAGGCTACCATGTCCTCCACCTCGCCTTTGTTGGTGACGTCGGCCCTCCGGGCTACGGCGCGAATACCAAAGCCCGCCAATTCTTGGGCGACCTGCTCGCCTTCCGCCAGGTTGCGGCTGACCACCACCACATGCACGCCCGCTTCCGCCAGCGCCCGGGCGATGCCGTAGCCGATCCCCTTGCTACCGCCGGTAACTATGGCCACTTTGCCGGCCAAATCCGATCCGGGAAGTCCCATCTTCCCACCCCTACCTTTCCACTAACTTACTCAACCGCATCTACGGCACTACCCTTCCGGGCCATCCCGCCCGTTTCCTTTCGCCGTAGCAACTGCCAGGCCACGACCGCGATGGCTAACGCAATTCCCACCAGGTCGGTGAAAGAACCAGTCTCGATTAACATCAGCGCCCCAGCCAACAGCAGGATGCGCTCAGGCCAACCGGCCTGGAACAGGAACCATCCCTGCACGCCTGAAGCCAGCATCCATACCCCCAGGAGAGAGGTAAAAACAACCTGGACGACCTGTAAAGGACTGCCAACCAGCAGCATGGCCGGCCCGTAAGCGAACATGAACGGTACCACAAACGCCGCGATTCCTATCCTGGTAGCATGGAAGCCAGTGCTCATGGGAGGTGAGTTGGCCACTCCGGCAGCGGCGTAGGCCGCGATAGCCACCGGTGGGGTGATGGCGGAAATAGACGCAAAGTAAAGTACGAACATGTGCGCGGCAATAGGCTGCAGGCCGAGGTTCACCAAGGCGGGTGCGCCTAAAGTGACAGTGATTATGTATGCTGCCGAGGTAGGCAGCCCCATCCCCAGAATCAGGCAGGTAACCGCGGTGAGGATCAGCGCCATGATTAAGGAACCGCCGGAAGCTGTCACGATCAGGTTGGAAAACCTGAGCCCCAACCCGGTGATGGTGACAATCCCGATGACAATCCCCGCCGTGGCACAGGCCGCCGCTACCACCAGCGAGCCTTTCACACCCTTTTCAACGGCCCGCAAGATCTTTTGCGGTGTCATCCGGCCGTCCTTGCTGAGAAAACTCACTGCCACCGTCGCCCCGATAGCCCAAAGAGCGGACTTTGTGGGGGTGTACATCAGAATGACCAGGGTGTAAATAATCAGGATCAGCGGGATGAAATAGTACCAACCGTTTTTCAGCACTTCTCTTAAAACGGGGAGTTCTTGCCTGGGCAGCGGCTGCAGCCCCCTCTTGACGGCTCCCAGGTGAACCATGACCCCCACTGAAACAAAGTACAGCACCGCCGGGAGGGCGGCCGCCAGTGCCACCTGCCCGTAGGAGATGCCCAGCATTTCCGCCATGATAAACGCGGCCGCGCCCATGACAGGGGGCAACACCTGCCCGCCGGTGGAAGCGACCGCTTCGATGGCGCCCGCCACGTCCGCCGGGTAACCTACCTTCTTCATCAACGGAATGGTGAAGGTGCCGGTGGTGACCACGTTGGAGGCAGCAGAACCGGAAATAGTCCCCATCAAGGCGCTGGATACGACGGCAGTCATCGCCGGCCCGCTCCTGGTTCTCCCGGCCAGGGCATACGCCAGGTCGACGAAGAACTGGCCGCCCCCCGACTCTTCCAAAAAAGCTCCAAACAGGACAAACAGCACGATAAAACTTGCTGAAACCGCCAGCGGGGTACCGTAAATCCCTTCGTGGGTGAATACAGTCTGCTCGATGATCTGCTGGATGTCATAGCCCCGGTGGGCTAACAAGGAGGGCAGGTTACGCCCGAAGTAAGCATAAGCCAGAAACAGCAGGGCAACCACCACCATGGCGTTACCGGTAATGCGCCTGGTAGCTTCAAGTAGTACCAGAATCAACAGTGCGCCTATTACCAGGTCCAATGTAGTCATCCCTGTCAATGAACGCGCCGCCAGCCTCGCCGGTGAGGCAAAAATCAGCATGTACAGCCCAACAAAGGCCGCTAGCAGTACCGGCACCAGGTTCACCAGCCACTGCCCCTTAAACCGGCGCTTGAGAGGATAGTAAAGAAAGATGAGCACCAGGGCCAGGGTCAGGTGGATCCCCCGCTGGTACATGGCCTGCAAGAGCCCGAACCCGGCAGTATATAAATGAAAGAAACCTAACACCCAGGCCAGGACGGCAGCTACGCTGGCGCCAGCGAGCCTGTTTTTCCGGTTTACGGTCTGGGTTAGCTGTCCTAACAAAAACACCACCCCTTGGCATGCTGTTTTAAGCTAATGCTGTTTAACAATGCGAAAAACACCCATGGTCATCATGCGATTAGCCTTTTCCAAGCGCATCTGAAGGAGTGTCCCGCCCGGGGCCAAGCCAGGCAATGACACAACTTGTTTTTTTTCTTCCAGTTCCAGCATTTGCGGGACCATATTGGCGACCCGGATGTACAGGGAGGGGAAAACCACTTCCTGGTACCGCGCGATGTTTCGCACCCTGGCAAACCCGTCGTCATCCATGGAAAAGTCTCCACGGTATGTTGCTTCGCGGGCATCGTAATTAAAGACTTGAAAGGCGTGCTCGACCAGCTGGAAGTCTCCCTGGGACCGTACACGGTACACTTCTTCCACCCACCCTTTCTCGTAAGAGTGGAGGAACCTCAAACGGACCATCGTTCCTGCTCGCACCGGCATCCGGTACAGCGCCTCGTTGCTGGTAACCTGGCGCAGGGTGAGGGTTTCTATTGGCCACAGGAAGAATAAACCCAGCAGCACGCTGGTTAGGCCGGTGATTGCCAGCCAGGTTTTTAGCCGCATGCAAGAGCCCGCCTCCCCTCCGGCTTCCGTAAAGTTGGATCGTGCAGGTCTACCAGCCGGGGCCGCCACGACCCCGGCTTTATAGACTCAACAGGTTACTTCTTCATTTCGGGGGGGATCAGTTCGGGGGGAACGGTCAATCCCTTCTCCTGATAGTACTTGATCGCCCCCGGGTGCAGTGGAACGGTGTGTCCCAGGAGCGCGGTATCCAGGGTCATGTCCTTGACCACTGCATGGACGTCTTTCCACTCATCGCGATGCTCCCAAACCGCCTTGGTGATCTGGTAGGCGTCTTCCTCGCTCATCTTGGTGGTCGTCGTAATCAGTCCGCGGTACACCAGGGTATCGATGTCTTTATCCTGGCCGGGGTATGACCCGGCTTTGATCACGTGGGGCAGGAAACCAGGCAGTCTGGCCACCAGGCGATCAATAGCATCCTTTTCCAGGGGAATCAATTTCATCCCGTTGGTTACCGCCAGCTCGGTGAAAGCTCCGGTGGGTACCGGCATCAGGGACATGGACAGGTCCAGGTTACCGTCCTTGATGGCTGTTACCTGATCGGGCACCGACAGGAACTGTTCTTCCACGTCATCATAAGTCAGCCCGTTCTCCGCCAGCACGGTCTTGTTGAATACCTCTGTTCCGCTCCCCGGAGCGCCGACACCGACCTTTTTCCCTTTAAACTCCTTGATGCTGTTGTAGGGGCTGTTTTTAGGACCGAAGAAGTGGGCAACGGTTCCGTAGCTCGCCATTAAAGACCGGAGGTTATCGGTCTTCTTTCCCGCGTACAGGTCCAACCCGTTATAGGCTTGATAAGCGATATCGGGCTGGGTAAAGACTATATCCACTTTGCCTTCCTGCAGGTTTCTCAGGTTCTCTAAACTGGCAGCCCCGGTTTCGGCATTAGCCTGCATATTGGTAACATATTTGCTGATTACCGCCGCCATTCCACCCCCAATGGGGTACCAGGCGCCGGCGGTAGAGGCGGTAGCAATAGAAATCCATTTCTTCCCACCCCCGGACCCGGATCCTTGCGTTTGCGTGGAACTGCTCTTGCCGCTATCCGCCGCCTTGCTGCTGTCGGCCGTCTTTCCACCTCCGCACCCAGACAGGACCAGGGTTAAAACCAGGATGATCACCAAAACAGTTGCAAAGCGCCCTGACTTAGTTGCACGAAAAAACATCCTCATTCTCCTTCCCTTATTCAGCGAATCGTCCCTTACACTCCAGAAACCTTTCAGTTTTCCGTCCTTCCATGTGTCTGCATCTTTGTCCTGTTCCTCGTTATTCTCAGTTTAGGGCATCGCCCCCCTTCCAATAGCTAGGCTAACTTATCTGACTATAGTGATTTTTCTGGTCACGTTTACGCTTCAAGGGCTACAGGTCAAAGGAACCGGTGACGGGTTCCAAGCACCTTCACATCAGTCCTGTGGCCGCCTTTTAACCATCACCGTGTGGCGGCCTGCTTGTACTACTTCTCCCCGCTGGTTAAATACCTGGACATCCTGGACGATAATCCCGCGATCAGGTTGCTTGGTTTCTCTCTTTTCAGCGATGGTAAAACAGGCATGAATGGTATCCCCGAAGAAAATCGGCTTCTTGAATTCCCAGGTCAATCCCAAGAACGCTACCACCGTACCATCGAATAGGCCCAACCTGGCCTTTAACCCGGCCGCGACAGCCAGGCCTAGCAGGCCGTGGGCGATGCGCTCCTTGAAAATGGTGCCTTTACCGAATTCCGCGTCGATGTGCAGTGGGTTGTAGTCTCCTGAAAGGCCCGCAAACATCACCACGTCTGCTTCAGTAATGGTTCTGGCGGGAGTAATGTGCGACTCCCCCACGGTGCAGTCCTCATAATACATTTTCGTGGCAATCGCTCCCTTTCATTCGAAAATATGTTGATTTTTATGCTCCCATTTCTTTTAAAAGCTGCCCGGCTATAATCATCCGCTGGATCTCATTGGTGCCTTCATAAATCCGCGTAATCCGGGCATCCCGGTAAAAGCGTTCAACCGGGTACTCCTTCATGTAGCCCATGCCGCCGTGAATCTGCACAGCCTTGTCGACGACCCGGTTAAACACCTCTGAAGCAAACATCTTCACCATGGCGCTTTCCTTGATCACCGGCATGCCGCTATCCACCATCCAGGCCACCTGGTAGGTGAGAGCCCTGGCCGCGGCTGTCTCAGTAGCCATCTCCGCCAGCATCCATTGGATGGCCTGGAAGGAAGCGATAGGCTGGCCAAACTGAACTCGTTGTTGGGCGTAACGGGTTGACATCTCGATCAGTTTATTGCAAGCTCCCACACTGCGGGCGCCCAAAGTACAACGCCCTTTGGAAAGGATCTTCAGGGCTGTAGCATATCCGCGTCCTTCCTGGCCGAGCAAGTTCTCAGCAGGGACCTCGCAATCTTCAAAAATAATCTCCGAGGTGTATGACCCTCTGAGACCCATCTTTTTCTCAATGGTCCCGACGGAAAAGCCAGGAAAATCCTTCTCCACCAGGAAGGCGCTGAAACCGCCCCGGGCCCCTTTTTCCTTGTCGGTGACGGCAATCACAGTAAAAAGATCCGCCACCGGCCCGTTGGTAATAAAATGTTTCATGCCGTTCAGGATCCACTTGTCACCTTTTTTGACTGCAGTTGTCTTAAGGTTGGTGGCATCCGAGCCGGCGTTTGGCTCAGTAAGCGCAAAAGCCCCGATCTTTTCTCCCCTGGCCATGAGCGGGAGATATTTCTTCTTCGTTTCCTCGCTGCCCATCTCGATGATCCCTGTAGAACCGATACCGGTGTGGGCTCCCACCAGGCTGACCCACCCGGTATGGGTCCTGCCCATCTCCTCCAGCACGACGCAGCGGCCCAGCATGTTCAGGCCAATCCCGCCGTATTCCTCTGGAATACTCATCCCAAAGAGGCCCACTTCTTTGGTCTTGGCAACCAGGTGTTCCGGGATCTTGTCCTCATCCTCAATCTGCTGGGCAAAAGGCTCAACCTCGTTCTCCACGAAGTCTCTTACCATGGCCTGCATCTGCTTCAATTCTTCCGGAATGGTAAAATCCATCTTGCTCCCTCCCGCCATACTTGTTTGGTTTTATTGACCCTTAAAGTTGGGCGTACGCTTCTCCAGGAAGGCGGAAGTCCCTTCGATCCGGTCGTCGGTCCCAAACGCCACTGTTTGCGCAAACTTTTCAAAAAGCAGTCCAGAGAATAAATCGGTGTTAGCCCCCACGTTAATGGCAGCCTTTGCCACGCTAATCGCCACCGGCCCTTTGGACATAATCTTTTCCGCCATCTCCCTGGCTGATGCCATTAATTGCTCAGGCTCCACCACCTTGTTCACCAGCCCAATTCGTTCCGCCTCCGTGGCATCAAGGATATCTCCCGTAAAGATCAATTCCTTGGCCTTACCGAGTCCTACCAGGCGCTGGAGGCGCTGGGTACCCCCAGCCCCCGGGATGATCCCCAGGTTGACCTCGGGCTGGCCAAACCTGGAGCGCGTGGTGGCAATCCTGATGTCACATGCCATGGCCAGCTCACAGCCACCCCCCAGGGCGAAACCGTCGATGGCGGCGACCACCGGTTTGGTGAGGAACTCAATTTCATTCAGGGTATCGTTGGCCTCGCTCTTCAGCACGTCCAGGGTCTTCCTTTCCCGGAGGGAGCGGATGTCCGCCCCCGACGCGAAGGCCTTGCCGCCCGCGCCGGTGATGACCACCACCTTGACCTCATCATCATACTTGAATTCCCGGATGGCCGACCGGATCTCGGACCAGGTTTGGGGATCCAGGGCGTTACGCACTTCCGGCCGGTTGAGGGTAATCAACCCCAAACCTCCTTCTTTGGTTACCAATAAGTTCTGGTAAGCCAATGCCGCCACTCCCTTCATTCATTTCTTATCAGGGTACTCGTAAACCCCACGGCCAACCTTTCGGCCCAGGCGACCGGCCTTGACATACTTAATTAACAGGGGGCAGGGCCGGAATTTTGCTCCCAGGGTGGCATGTAGGTACTCCAACACCTTCAGCCTGGTATCCCAGCCTACCAGATCACCGAGTTCAAACGGCCCCATGGGGTGATTCAGGCCCAGCTTCAATGCCTTATCAATATCCCTGGCGGAGGCCACTCCTTCCATCAGCATGTAGAAGGCCTCGTTACCAATCATGGCGTTAATGCGGCTGGTGGCAAACCCGGGAAACTCGTTAACCTCCACCGTTTCTTTACCCATCCGGTGAGCCACCTCTTCCGTCAGTCGCACTGCTTCATCACACGTCTCCAGGCCTCGCACGATCTCCACCAGTTTCATTACGTGGGCGGGATTGAAAAAGTGCATCCCCACCACCATATGGGGCCGCTTGGAAACCGCGGCAATCTCCGTGATGCTCTTCGCCGAGGTATTGGTTGCCATCACGGTATGGGGTGGGCAGAAGGTGTCCAGGTCCATAAAAATCTGGTGCTTTAACTGTAAATCTTCCGGTACCGCCTCGATGACGAAGTCGGCGTTTTCCACCGCCTCCTTCAAGCCTGTTACCGGCTTAATCCTGCCGAGAGCGGCCTCCACGGTTTCTTTCGTAACCTTACCGAGCTCAATGCCCTTTTTCAGGTTTCCCTCAATCACTTTCAGCGCTTGGGCCAAAATATCATCACTGACATCCTGCAGGGCCACTTGATAACCACCCAGCGCAGCCACGTGGGCAATGCCCCGCCCCATTAATCCAGCTCCCAACACTGCTACCTTCTCGATTCCCATACAGTTTCCCTTGCCTTCCAGCAAGTTGCCCCCCCTTCTACTTTCTGGCAATTGGTTTTCTGTTTGAAAAGAAACCGACCCTCCCGTGTACAAAAATTCCGCTTTCACTGCTGCCGGAAATTTTGCTATTTCCAAATTTATCAGACATCCGCTTAACGCTTAGTCACCCAGGCATAAAAGCAAGATTGATGCCAGACACTGTTGCGTCCGGGGTAAAAACGTATCTGAGAAAGACTTTCGCCAAGCCCTTGCCAAATACGGTTCTCCACCATCGGGGAAGCAACGTCTTACCTAATATATAGGAGTCCGCCAGGCTGATTCTTTTCAGTTAAAATGCGTGCTGGCCTTCCCAATGCATTTCTGCATGGATCAACTTTTTACCGGTATAGGCCTGAATTTGTAGCCGTAGCGGATGACTTCTTCCTCTACGTAAATCCGTCGGATCACCGCCTCTACCTCTAAGCCGATGCGCACGCCATCATCCGGCACATCCACCAACTGGGCAATGATCTTGGGTCCTTCTTCCAGCTCCACCAGTACAACGGGGTAGGAATCCTTGATGAGTGCCTCTTCGGCAAATTCCGGCGGAGCCCCGCCGGCAGCCAGTATGGTGTACGAGTAAACCTTCCCCCTCCCGCTGAGCTTGATTTCCTCAAAACTGGACGATGCCCGGCAGTACTTACAAACCCCCTTGGGAGGGAAATTGATCTTGCCGCACTCATGGCAGCGGTGACCCACTAACCGGTAGCGTTGTTTTATCGCCCTTTGAAACAATGGAATTGATATATGAGCTGTCATCTACCCCCACCCCTTAGACGATTTTTCTCCGCAGCTTTAGATACGTGACGTAGTCAATGTATTTTTTGTGCTGAAGTTTGTGGGACAAAGCAGGGTACTTAATGGAAGCCTGGCCTTCAGTAAACCTTAAAGCCAACGCATCACTACCGCATCCAGATCCGTAAGACACTAGCATCGCCCTTTGTCCTGGCTTGGCGGCTTCCACGACGGACACCAGGCCCAGGAGAGAATTACTTGCCCCGGTGTCTCCTACCTGGGCAACCGTTTTGCTGACGGGCAGCGTTTTTTCTTCTGTAAAGCCTAACTGAAGGCCGATGCGCTGGCCCATCCTGGCATCATTTTGATGAAGGGCGAGAAAATCGTAGTCTTCGGCGGAATGGTTGAGTTTCTGCATCAGGTTCCTGGCAGCACCAACGGTGGCCCCCGTGTAAGCCCTGGACCTGGATTCATTTAGTCCCAGGTCTTTAAGGTTTTTTTCGCCGTAAGGCCGGAACCTTTCCCCCAATTGCTCTGATACAAAGGACCCGTTTCCTTCTATCTCCGCAATCAGGTCTTTCTTTCCCAGCACAAAGGCTGTAGCGGCCGCTCCCATCCCGTGCTCCAAGGTATCCTTGGGTTCCGCCATGGGAGCATCGGATACAATCACCAGTGCGTATTCCCCAAGGCTGCCAGACAACATAGAAGCAGCGGTGATCAGCGCCTCGGTACCCGCACGGCTTGATGCCCTGTGTTCGGTGCTAAAAACGTGTTTTGAGAGCCCCAGCATTGCTGCCGCTGTGCCTCCCAGGGCTTTTTCGTCATAGGGGAAGTTGGTAGAGGCCAGGCTTAGGACACTAATGGAGCCGGGATCCCCTCCCCAGGCTTCAAGAGCGTCCGCAGCCGCCTCGATGCCCATGGTGAGGGTGTCTTCATCCACATCCAGTACTGCCTTTTCTTTGACCCCTGCTGCCGCGAAGTTGCCCCAAGCCTTTACGTATTCCTCCCGGGTGATGCGATAACGCGGTACATACGCACCGTAACTAATAACTCCGACTGGCATTACTGGCCCCCCTTCTTGTAGATGCAGACTACGGCTGTGCCGCCTGAACCACCCACGTTATGAGAAAGGGCGATCTCTGCATTTGGCACCTGGCGGGCTGGTTTATCCGCCTGTCCCCTCAACTGTTTAAATACCTCATATGCCTGGCCGATACCCGTAGCTCCCAAAGGGTGACCCTTAGACTTGAGTCCACCGCTGACGTTGACGGGTATCCTGCCGCCTAAACCTGTCTGTCCCTCTTCGAGTATCTTGTAGCCGTGCCCCCGCGGGCAAAACCCCAGGTCTTCGTAGGCAAGGATTTCGGCAATGGTAAAGCAGTCGTGCACCTCTGCCAGATCGATATCCTGAGGAGAAACCCCGGCCTGGCTGTAAGCCTGCCTTGCAGCCTCACTAGCTGCCAGCAATCCGGTAATGTTTTCCCGGTCCTGGATCGCCAGGTGGTCACTGGCTGCCCCGAAGCCGATTATTTCCACCGGGCTATCGGTAAATCGCCGGGCTATTCTGGCATTAACCACCAGCACTACCGCCGCGCCGTCGGTGGTGGAACAGCAATCAAACAGGTTTAAAGGGTAAGCTACATTGGGAGCCTTGACCGCCGTCTCGATGTCAATCTCCCGGCGAAACTGGGCCTTGGGGTTATGCACGCCATGCCGGTGGTTTTTCACCGCCACCATGGACAGGTGTTCCTTTTTCATCCCGTACTCTTCCATGTACCGCCGGGCGATGGTGGCATAGATACCGGCAAAGGTTAACCCCGCCAACCTTTCATACTCGGTGTCTCCGGAAACCCCCAACCAGTACTTGGTCTTACCCGCCGAGACGTCTCTCATTTTTTCGATGCCTGCCGCCAGCACCACCTGGTACCGGCCGGAGGCCACTGCGTGGATAGCCTCCAACAACGCAAATCCTCCCGAAGCGCAGGCGTTTTCCACCCTGACTGCCGGGATATGGGGCAATCCCACGTACCCGGTTAAAAGGGGAGCCGCTTGGCCCAGCTGGAATCCCCCACTCCCGATCGTACCCACATACGCGGCTTCAATAACGTCCGGGTCAAGGCCTTTGTCCACGCTCTTCAGCATCTCCTGGTAGGCCTCCAGGAACATTTCTTTGATGCTAAGGTCGGGAAAATCCCCGTACCTGGTTTGACCTGCGCCGACAATAGCAACGCCTTCCAACTCTATCCCTCCTTACGCATGGGGCTGATCTGAAACTGAATTGCTTGCGGGCCTACCCCCTGTTGGAGTAGGACCCGCAGAGTAGAGTTACAAGTCGGCAAGATAATCCTTGATCGCAGCGTTGACGGCATCCGGTTGCTCTAGCATCACCATATGAGCCGCTGCGTCCATCAAGACCAGCCTAGCGCGAGGAACGTTTTCTGCCAGGTAACGAGAAAACTTAACCGGGGTGGCTACATCGTCCTGACCACAGATTACCAGAGCCGGCACAGAGATTTTGTTAAGCTGACCAGTCACATCAAAACGGTCGCAGGCCAGGAAATCAGCATATCTTACAGCCGGGTCCACCGCCAGGGCCTCCCGCACCCCGCGCTCTACCAGATGGTGAGGATCTGCCGGAGAAAACGACAGTCGCGCCCATTCCTCCCTGTACTCTCCCTTGCTGTAGCTCTCCAGCCGGGCAGGGTCAACCCGCAAGCGGGCACCGGTACTGACGAGCATCAACCCCTGCAGGTAGGACGGATAAGAAAGGGCAAAGTCCAGGACGATGGCCCCGCCCATGGAGTGTCCAGCCAGCACGATCTCCTTAAGGCCCAGGGCGTCGACCGTTTGCTTGACCCATTCCCGGTAAAGGAAAACCTGTTCACACGGCCGGCCGCCCGAAGCCCCGTGGCCGGGCAGGTCTAAAGCAATCGTGTAATGGTCCTTACCCAGCGCCGCTAACTGGTTGGCCCACCGGGCGCTACTTCCCGTTGCGCCGTGAACAAAAATCACTGTTTTACCGTGGCCGGGCCTGCTAACACCGGTCTCATAGTGAATACTAACACCTTTGACAATGATATTCGGCACAGTTATCACCCCCTCTTGCACGAAGGGCTATTGCGCCTGTGTATAGTCGTAGAAGCCCTTGCCGGTCTTCCTCCCCAACTCACCCTTCTTGTACTTTTCTTCAATCACTTTTGGCGGCCGGTCTTCTTCCTGGCCGGTTTCCTGGAAGCGCTGGACCCGCACCAGGTAGGAAACGTCGATGCCAGTCAGGTCCATCAGGCGGAAGGGACCCATGGGGTAGCGCAGGGCTTTTTCCACCGCCAGGTCGATCTCTTCATGGGTGGCAATGCCCTTTTCGAGTAACGAGCAGGCTTCCCGGACCACCGCCCCCAGGATGCGGTTGGCCACAAAGCCGGAGATCTCTTTTTTCAGGTGAATGGGGATTTTTCCCGTGCGCCTGGATAGTTCCATGATTACCTCCGCGGTTTCATCCGAGGTATGGGGTCCTTGCACCACCTCGACCAGTTCCATCACCAGCGCGGGATTAAAATAGTGCATGTTGAGCACCTTGTCCGGCCGCCGGGTGGCGTCGGCAATCTTAGAACTGACGATGGTGGAACTGTTGGTAGCCAGGATGGTGTGGGGCGGGCAGATCGTGTCCAGTTCAGCGAAAAGCTGGCGCTTGATGTCAAGTTTTTCCACCACTGCCTCGATGACCACGTCTGCGTCAGCGGCGGCGCTTTTTAAGTCAGGGAGAAACTGAAGATTTTTTTTGGCCTCTGCCGCCTTGTCGGCAGTCATTTTCCCCCTCGCCACCCGTCCTTCCAGGTATTCCTGCGCCCAGGCTTGTGCCTTTTTCAACACCTCGCCGGACACGTCTGTCAGGTTCACCTGGTACCCGTAAAGAGCGGTATTGAGGGCGATCTGCGAGCCCATGGCTCCCGCCCCTACGACACAAACTTTTTTGACATCGTCGATATGCATGTTCGCACCTCTCCCTTTCTTGATAAATGATCCCTTAAATAATCCCTTCCTCTGTCAGGGCAGCCAGTTCTTCCGCCGGTATATTCAGTAACCCTGAATATACCTCTTCGTTGTACTGGCCAAGCAGAGCAGGCGGGAACCTGACTTCCCCGGGCGTGCGGGACATTTTAACGGGGATGCCTACCAGTGGCAAACGGCCGATGACAGGGTGGTCCACCTCCACAACCATCTCCCGGGCTCTGATGTGGGGGTCGACGGCTATTTGAGCCACCGTGTTGACAGGACCGCTGGGAATGGAGGCTTGATCCAGTTCCCGCACAGCCTCCGAGACCGATCTTTCCGCCACCCAGGCGGCAATCACCCTGTCGAGTTCTTCCTCTCTCTGTTTACGTGAAGAAGCGTCGGCATACCGGGGATCGTTACCCATTTCCGGATGCCCGACCAGGTTCATTAACCGCTGGAACAGGTTATCGGCATTGGCCGAAATATAAATGTACCCGTCCTTGGCGCGGTAGGCGTTTCCCGGGGCGGTTAAAGGACGGCTATTGCCTGCCCTCTTGGTTTCAGTTCCCTGCAGTAGGTAGATAGTGACGAAGTTTTCCAGGAAAGCAAACACCGCGTCCAGCATGGCCACGTCTACGTACTGGCCCACACCTGTCCTTTCCCGGTCAAACAGGGCAAACATGGTACCCAGGGCGCCGTAGACACCTGCCGTGATATCCGCTATCACCGGCCCCGCCTTGACGGGCGGCCCGTCGGGAAACCCGGTCTGGTCCATGATCCCGCCCATGGCTTGCACTACCATATCCAGGGCCTGCCGGTCCTTGTACGGACCATACTGGCCGAACCCCGAGATGGAGGTCATTACCAGGCGGGGGTTAACCTGGCGCAGGTGCTCGTAGCCTATTCCCATGCGGTTGAGCAATCCGGGCCGGAAATTTTCCAGGACCACGTCGGACTGCTCGACCAGCCTCTTAAATAGCTGCCTGCCTTTCTCGGCCTGCAGGTTGAGAGTAATCGCCCGCTTGTTACGGTTGTAGGCCGTATAGTAAAGGCTCTCCCCGTGATGAAAGGGCCCGAAGTGGCGGCCCACTTCCCCGCCCGGCCGCTCAACTTTAATTACTTCCGCCCCCATGTCAGCAAACAACTGCCCGCAAAACGGCCCGGCAATGAAATGAGTCAATTCCAGAATTCTGATGCCTTCCAGGCACATCCGCAAGTTGTTTTCCTCCCTCCGGTAACCCGCTCAGCTCTTATCCGTTCCTATTGACACCAGTTGCCCCTATTGAAACATGTCGGCTGTGTCTCTGTTTAAATATCAGGTTACTTCCGGATCAACAGCGCATCCGCTACCCTGACTCCCTGTCCCTGGGGCAATACAATCAATGGATTGATGTCCAATTCCGAAATATCTTCGCGCAGTTCTACCGCCATCCGGGAGACTTTCAGTAGGGCATCCACCAGGGCATCCCTATCCGCAGGTGGCCGCCCCCGTACGCCTCTAAGAAGCGGGTAGCCCTTGATCTCCGCAATCATCTCTTCGGCATCCGCCTTGCTCAAGGGAGCGATCCGGCGAGATACATCTTTCAAAACCTCTACAAAGATGCCGCCCAATCCGAACATGATGACCGGGCCAAAGGGGCTGTCATTGTTGACCCCCACGATCACCTCCGTGCCCTGTCCGACCATTTCTTGTACCACCGCTCCCTTGATCTCTGCTGCCGGGTTGTAACTCCTGGCATTAGCCACCACCTCCTGGAAGGCTTCCTCTACCTCCTCGCGGCTGGACAGGTTCAACCGAATGGCCCTGGCTTCAGTTTTATGCATAATCTGGGGCGATTCCACTTTCACACAAACGGGGAAGCCGATCTCTTCCGCCAGGTCGCCAGCCTCTGTTGCGGTAGTGGCCAGTCCCTCCCGGGTCACCGGAATCCCGTAGGCTTGAAGAACTTTTTTGGATTCCCGCTCGGTTAGCGCCCTGGCAGGTACCTCCCGGAGCCATCCCGGGTCCATGACGGGGGCATAAGAGGAGGTGACGGCAGTCTCATCCCGGCCTTCCATCTTGCGCAAGAATTGCCCGTACTTTACCAGGGCCGCCAGCGCTCCTGCGGTTTGGCCGGGGGTGTCGTAGCACGGCACGCCTTTGTCTTTCAATAGTTGCCGGGCCTCTGGGGCCAATCCCCTGGCGCCGCTCCAGGTTACCACCACCGGCTTCTCCGTAGAGTTCGCCACAGCGGCGATATCGGTTGCCAGTTGTAACGCCAGTTGACCTGTAGAGGTGCTGAACATTACTGTTACCATATGAACTTTTGGGTCTGCCAACAGGATGTTCATGGTCTTTCGGAAAAGCGTAGTGTCATTAAGCACCTGCCCGGTTACATCCACCGGGTTCATGGCGCTACCGAAGGAAGGGATTATTTTCAGCAGTTCTTCTTTGGTCTCACCGTCCAGTTCGGGCAGCACCAGACCGTGGGCCTCCGCGTGGTCAGCCATCAGGATCCCGGCTCCCCCGGAAGCGGTAACTACCGCCAGGCCGTTGCCCTCCGGTATCTTGCCAGGAACAAAGGCAATAGCCATGTTAACCAGGTCTGAAAGATCATCGGCACGGATCACCCCGGTTTGCCGAAACAGGGCTTCATAGACAGAGTCACTTCCTGTA
This sequence comes from Clostridiales bacterium PH28_bin88, assembly GCA_000987045.1. Classification (GTDB taxonomy): domain Bacteria; phylum Bacillota; class PH28-bin88; order PH28-bin88; family PH28-bin88; genus PH28-bin88. The sequence goes on from LAKY01000055.1 coordinate 148,063, forward strand.
AGGGAGGCGGTATGGGACATAGCTGCCTTGGTACCTACCTGAGTACGTCCCACCTTCACAATCAGGATTGGCTTCCTCTGCTGTCGCGCCCTCTCTGTTATAGCGAAAAATTCCTCTCCGTCGCGCCAGCCTTCCAGGTACACCATGATAACCCTGGTTGCCGGGTCCTCCACCATGAACCGCAGGTAGTCGGCAGTGGTGAGGTCCACCTCGTTCCCGGAACTAATCACGTATGAGAACCCCAGTCCCGCTTCTTCCGCGAAGGTGAATAATCCGTGGCCCAAGGCTCCGCTTTGAGAGACCAATCCTACGGGGCCTTCCCGAAAGCCCCCTTTTTCGAAAATAGGGCTGAAACTGGCCACTACCCGTCCTGGCAGGTTGACGGTACCAATACAGTTAGGGCCACAAATTCGCATGCCGCTTTTCTGGGCCAGGTCGGCCAACCGCTGCTGCAATTCTCGCCCTTCCTCCCCCACTTCGGCAAAGCCGGAGGTGAAGATGACCGCGTTTTTGACCCCTTTAGCCGCACACTCTTCCAGGGAACCAAACAGGCGTTGGACAGAGACTGCCACAATAGCCATATCCACTTCATCCGGAATGTCCGCCACGCTGGGATAACACTGGTATCCGAAAATCTCGCTATACTTTGGGTTCACCGGGAAAATCTTTCCCTGGTAACCGTTGTCGGCCAGGTATTTAATAGGGCGACCGCTAACTGTTTCCAAATTACTGGAAGCGCCGATGATGGCCACGCTTCGCGGGTAAAAAAATGATTTGAGTTCCTCGGCTGTGGCTTTCACCATTATTCTCCTCCTGGTAGCGAGTTTTGAGTGTTACCTCTGCAGGTTTTCTACGATGGTAGCCATCCCCTGGCCTCCACCTACGCAAAGAGTGGCCAGGCCGAATCGGGACTTGCGGCGGACCATCTCGTGGAGCAGGGTAACCACCAACCGCGTCCCCGTGCTGCCCAGGGGGTGCCCCAGGGCAATAGCGCCCCCGTTGACATTGGTTCTTTCCATATCCATCCCCAGTTCCCGGATCACCGCCAGGGCCTGGGAGGCGAAAGCCTCGTTCAGTTCGATCAGGTCGATATCCTCCATGCGCATCTTCGCCTTTTCCAGCACCCGCTTTACAGCTGGGACCGGGCCAATACCCATGATGCGTGGTGAAACACCTACCGCTGTAACCGCCACCACCCTACCCAGCGGTCTCATCCCCAGCTCATTGACCTTTTCGCCGGACATCAGTACCATAGCAGAAGCACCATCGTTACGCCCGCAGGAATTCCCCGCCGTCACCGAGCCGCCCGGCTTAAAGGCAGGCTTTAGTTTAGCCAGGGTTTCCAGGGTGGTATCGGGCCGGGGAAACTCGTCGGTGTCGAAGATGGTCACACCCTTCTTGCCCTTGATCTCCACCGGTACGATTTCATCCTTGAATTTCCCCTCTGCCATGGCCCTGGCGCACCGCTTCTGGCTCTCAAGGGCGAAGAGGTCCTGGTCTTCCCGGCTAATGTTGAACTGTTCCGCCACATTCTCCGCAGTCTGGCCCATCCCCAGGTTGGGGCCGTAGGTCTCGATGGGCTGTGCCCCCGGCCCGCCCTCCAGGTTGGAGTCCACTAACTGGAGTTCCCCGTCGCCGAAGCGGCCGTTGCGGATATAGTGGGGGGAACGGCTCATGTTCTCCGTCCCACCAACCACCACGATACCGGCATCCCCCAGCACAATCTCCTGGTAGCCGCAGTTTAAGGCCTGCATGGCCGAGGCGCAAAGGCGGTTAACGGTAAAGGCCGGCACCTCCTCCGGTATCCCTGCGGCCAGGGATGCTACCCTGGCCGGGTTAGAGGCCTCGGTGCTCTGCCGCACCTCGCCCATCACCACTTCCTGGATTTGGTCCGGCTGCAGGCCAGCCCGCCGGATTGCTTCGCGAATAACCGACGTGGCCAGATCCCTGGAGGGGACGACCCTTAAGCTCCCCCCGTATTTCCCGATGGCCGTCCTGGTAGCGCTTACGATGTAGACTTCTCTCATGCCTTCCACTCCTTGTTTTTAGTCCTCGATCCCCGCCAGGTACTTGGCGATCTTCTTCTTAGCCTCCAAGTCATAAAAGGCTCTAATGGCAATCTTCTCCATGATGGGTGACCCACCGCCGTGGATGCCGCTGATCTGCGAAGCGGCACCCGGCGCGGAAGCAATCAGGTTTTCGATCAGCCGGTAGCAGCGGTGCACTTTCTCCGCCGGTACGTCTGCTTTGCGCATGATGTACTTTTCCAGGAGTCCCTTGGTTTCCGGGTTCAGGAAGTCCTCTTCGCGGGGCAGGGTAGCAGCCAGGCCACCGGCGATATCCGCCAGGGTTTCAAATTCATGATAGATATTCACTCCTGCGTGGTAACGGGCCACGTTGGTATAGACTACGTCGGGGACGCAGGTGCCTGAGGCGGAATTCTTACCGTTGACCGAAGCAGCAATACCCGCGGCGTAGACCAGTTCAGCCACCGTAATCATCTCCGCCAGCTTATCCCGCACATGGGACGCCTTTTCAATCCCGTTATACTCCGCTACCAGGGCGGTGGTACCCATCAGGATGTCGGTCATGGCAGGCTTGCAGCCAGTGTAGCTGTGCCGGTGATAGGTGGCGAACAGGGCGGCCAGTTGCCCGGCCTGCCTGGTTTCCCCGCAGAGGAACACCCGCTCCCAGGGTACAAACACGTTGTCAAAGACGGTGATGGAGTGGGCTGCGCCGGTATTTTCGATTGGAGCGTGGAGTTCCTTACGCCGGTGCTGGTTATGCGACACCGTAATCAGGTAAATGCCCTCGCTGTCAGCTGGAATGGAAAAGGCCACCGCGTAGTCTTTGTCGTCTTTGGTCATCGCCCGGGTGGGCACGGCGATTATCTCATCGGTATACGGGGCGATGGTGTTGTGGGCCTTGGCGCCCCGCACGATAATCCCGTCTTCCCGCTTCTCCACCACTCTCAGGTAAAGGTCAGGGTCTTTTTGTTCAAAGGGGCGCAGGCTCCTGTCACCCTTCACGTCAGTCTGGGCGCAGTTAGCCACCAGGTCATTCTCCTGGAAGTACTGTAAGAATTTCAGGAAGCGCTCATGGTAGTTAGTGCCGTGCTCCAGGTCCGCGTCCTTGGTCACCACCGACAGGGCGTTAATGGCGTCAATGCCCATGCACCGCTGGATGCAGCGGCCGGCCTTGTGGCAAAGGAGGCGTGTCACCTTCTGCTTTTTTAACAAGTCATCGTTGTTCTGGTGGATGTGGGTATATCGGTTAATCTTTTCGCCGGTAAGATGAGAGGTGGCTGTCAACAGGTCTTTAAACTCCGGTTCATCCACCAGGTTATAGGTGAGGCCGATAGTGTGAATCCCCGGCATAAACTGCGGGTCATCCCGCGGTACTAATTTGCCGCCCATGTAAACGTTGGGGCGCATGCTACGCAATTTTTCTAAATACTGTTCATAAGTCCTCATGATATTTCTCCTCCCGTTTTAGAATTTCTCAATTTAAGCTTACCCTTTGACCATAGCTCCACCGTCGATAGCGATCACCTCACCGGTCATAAAGTCTGACGCCCTGGAGGCCACTATTGACGGCGTCCCAGCACTGCGCCACCGGCGGCAGAACTCACCAGTTGGGCGTACCGGGCCAAGTAGCCGTAGTCGATCTTGGGCGCAGGCTTCTTCCATTCCGCCTGCCGCCGATCCAGTTCTTCTTCGGCTACCAGTACGTTTAGCCGCCCGCCGTGAATGTCGATCTCGATCAGATCGCCGTCCTGCACCAGCGCGATGGGCCCGCCCATGGCAGCCTCCGGCGAGATGTGCCCCACAGAGGAGCCCCTGGTTGCCCCGGAGAACCGGCCGTCGGTAATCAGGGCCACCTCCTTGTCCAGCCCCATCCCCGCCAGGGCCTTGGTCACCCCCAGCATCTCCTGCATCCCCGGGCCACCCTGCGGACCTTCGTAACGTACCACGATTACCTCTCCGGGGTTGATGCGTTTTTCCCAAACCGCCTGGAAGGCCTCCGGCTCGGATTCGAATACCCGGGCCGGCCCGATATGGTGCATCACTTCGGGTGCTACAGCCGCCGACTTGACCACCGCCCCTTCGGGGGCCAGGTTGCCCCGCAGTACCGTAATGCCGCCTACCGGGCTGTAGGGACTTTCGAAAGGCCTGATCACCTCCCGGTCCATCACGGCGACTCCTTCCAGCAGCTCTCGCACCGTCCGGCCGGTAACCGTGATAGCGCTCCCGTCGATCAGTTCATGGGCATACAACTCGGCCATTACCGCCTGGATGCCGCCCGCCTGGTGCAGGTCTTCCATGAAGTGCTTCCCCGCCGGGCTTAGCCGCACCAGGTTGGGGGTACGCTGGCTGATCTCATTGGCCAGATCGAGGTCGAGGGGGATGCCCGCCTCATGGGCAATGGCCGGCAAATGAAGCATGGTGTTGGTGGAACACCCGATGGCCATGTCCACGGTCAGGGCGTTAAGAAAAGCTTTCCTTGTCAATATGTCCCGCGGCCTCAGGTTTTGTTCCAAGAGCCGTATCACCTGCCGGCCGGCCGCTTTGGCCAGCCTGCGCCGGCTGGCAAAGACCGCGGGAATGGTGCCATTGCCCGGCAGTCCCATCCCCAGGGCCTCAGTGAGGCAGTTCATGGAGTTGGCGGTGTAAAGACCCGCACAACTGCCACAAGTGGGGCAGCCTTCTTCCTCCATTTCCTGGAGTTCCTCGGGTGTTACCAGCCCTGCCTGTACGCCCGCCCCGGCTTCGCCCACATTGATGATGGCTATCCTTCTACCCTTGTATCTCCCGGCCAACATGGGACCCCCGCTGACCACAATGGTAGGCAGGTTCAGCCTCGCCGCCGCCATCAACATCCCCGGAACTATCTTGTCGCAGTTCGGGATCAGCACCAGGGCATCCAGCTGGTGGGCGCGGGCCATTACCTCGATGGAGTCGGCGATCAACTCGCGGCTGGCCAGGGAGTATTTCATCCCTTCATGGTTCATGGCAATGCCGTCACAGACGGCAATGGCGGGAAATTCCACCGGCGTACCCCCGGCCATACGAACACCGGCCTTAACAGCCTCAGCGATTTCGTCAAGATGCATGTGCCCGGGGACGATCTCGTTCTGGGAGTTGACGATGCCGACCAAAGGCCGGTCCATCTCTTCCCGGGTCAACCCCAGGGCGTACAACAGCGCCCGTGAACCGGCGCGGTGCAACCCCTTTTTCATCACGTCACTGTTCACTAACTTTCTCCTCTCCCTTCCTTTTGGCTGGTTTCGCTCTCGAAACTGAAGGGGACACGCACCAGGTTGCCATCCCCGTCAAAGTCCAACGGGAAAGACCCGTCCAGGGTGGAAATGTCCGGCCTTCCCCTGAGGTCTTCCAGCACCACCGGGGACACCAGCATTTCGGAAAGCTGCAAGGTGTTCTTGATCCACGCCGCCCGGACGGTTTCCGGTTCCTTGCCGCCCAAGGTCGACAGGGCCGCCTCGATAACCTCCCGGTCGCTATCGAAGTAGATGGGGATGCGGGCGCCTTCCGGCCGGGCGGCGGTAAGGGTGTTGGCATAGGTGGATCGGCGGTCCATGCTCTCCACCAGCCGGGTGGTGGTGAAATCCGCCCGCCCGATGCCGGTAGCGTTGCCGTGGGTGTGGGGAGAAAGCCCCCGCACAAAAATCCGCAGGATGCGCGGCAGGCCCATGGGATCGTCCCACTTCCTCCCTACCACGTTGGGGTCCATCCCCGACCCGCTGATCTCTTTGCCGATCTCGTCCACGATCAAGAGATCCAGGCGGTCCACCGGGAGACGGGGGAGCATGCGCACGGCTTCATCCAGCAACAGCGCCTCCCGCTCCGGCATCTCCTCTGGCGCCACAACTTCCACCCGGGCGGTTTCATCGTAACCGTTTTCCAAAATAGCCAGGCCCAACAGCACCTTGCCGGTGGCCAGCACCACCCTGGCCGCCGAGTCCAGCAGCTGGCTGTCGGTGCCGTGTTCGATGGTGGCCTGGTGCAGTGCGATGGCGCCCTGGTGTTTTCCCATACCAATAACCAGCATCTTGAGCAGCCCGCTCTGCACTGAACCGAAAAAGAGGGTGTGAGGTTTTACCCGGTTAACCACCACGATATGGTCCGCTGCCGCGGCATGCCGGTCCAGGTAAACCGGAATACCCTCAGCCGTCCGGCCAACCTGCACTACTTCCAGGGAGGAGACAACCGGGCAACCGATGTATTCCTCAGTAACCCCGTAAGACTGCAGCACCCGCAGTTGGCCGGCGGCGGTCGCCCCTCCGTGGCTGCCCATGGCGGGGATGACAAAGGGTATGACCCCACACTGCTTCAATTCTTCCACCAGGTGCTTCACGATGCGGTGGATGTCCCTGATCCCGCGGCTGCCTACCCCGATGCACACCCTGTCCCCTTGACGGACCCTGCCGGCGAGATTAAACCCAGCCAATTCCCTCCGGACAGCCGCTTCCAGGTCATCGAGCCTCACCCGGTTCAACGCCTGGGCAATCCGGGTCATCTTCCAGAAACTCACGCCCGTTACCCCCTACACTACCAGGCCTATGCTCATCGGCCGGACAGCGGCAACTCCCAGTTGGAAGGCCTTCAGGTTCAGGTCCAGTACTTCCCCGCGGAACTGGCCAGCGATCACCCGCCGGTAATCCCCTTCCGCCACCGGGAGCAGGCCGGACCCCGCCAATGCCCCTACCATCACCATGTTGGCCGCCACAGCGTTCCCGGCTTCCATCGCCAGTTGGGTCGCCTCCACGGTTTGCAGCTCCCGGCTCATGCGGCGCACCACTTCCACCACAGCATCCAGGGAGGGGTAACTGGTCTCCCCGATCAGCACCCCCAGCGGGTATACCGGGCGGGTATTCATGATCACCGCCGTGCCGGGGTTGCCGTATTCCTTCAAGATCCGCAGCGTTTCCAGCGGCTCAAAGCCCATCACGATGTCCGCACTGCCCTTGGGAATCAGAGGCCCCAGGGCTTCATGGCGAAACAAGCGCACATGGCTCATCACCGACCCGCCCCGCTGGGAGGCGCCAAAAGTCTCCCCCACTGTCACCCTGAACCCGCATTCCGCCGCGGTCAGGGCGACCATCTGGGAAGCCAGCACGTTCCCCTGGCCTCCCACACCCGTGATCACAATATTGGTGTAACTCTTGTCAGGCATGGGCTACACCTCCTTTTCCACGATAATGGCCTGCTGCGGGCAGAGTGAGGCGCAAACACCACAGCCGTTGCACACCGCCTCGTCGATCCGCGCCTTGCCGGCCGTGTCATCCCAGATGTTGGCCGGGCAGGAGAACACCCGGTTGCAGAACCGGTTGCAGCCGCAGGATGCGGCTATGCACCGCTCCTGGTCCACGTAAACCCGGGTCTTGGCCATGCCCTTTACCGCCACCAGGATGCAAGCACGGCGGAGGATCAATACCTTGGTGCCCGGCTCCTGGATCAGGCGGTATACCAGGCGGGTGATCGCTTCCACGTCATACGGGTCCTGGATGTAGACCGGCAGCCCCAGTCCCCGGGCTACCTGTTCGATGCTCAATTGTGCCGCCGGCTGGCCGGAGGCGGTGACCCCCGACCCCGGGTGGGGCTGGTGGCCGGTCATGGCGGTGGTCTCGTTGTCCAGCACCACGCTCAGGAAATTGGCGCCGTTGTACCTGGCGTTGATGAGGGCCGGCACCACCGCGTGGTAAAAGGTGGAGTCCCCCACCACCGAGATGGTGGGCTGGGTATAACCAAACCGATCCAGTTTGCCAAAGCCGCAGGCCAGCCCGGTGCCGGACCCCATGGAGTGAACGGTGTGCAGCAGGAAGTGCCCTGTCTTGCCCCGGCCCATGGCGTAGCACCCGATGTCCCCCATCACCAGCCCCTCCCGGCCGTCCAGTTGGAGGGCGGACTTGATCGCCCAGTAGGAAGCCCGGTGCGGGCACCCGGCGCAGAAAGCCCTGTCCCTTTCCGGCAGAGCGGCTGGTAACACCTCGTCCGCCGAGCGCGCGTAGCCCTCCGGCCTGGCCTGGTACGGAACTCCCGTGACCCGGGACAGGACCTGCACCATGATGTCCGCGTCCATTTCCCCGATGCCCGGCCCTTTCGGGCCTGCCACCTGGCCGTTCTTTTTCCCGTACAGCTTGAAAACAGGCAACTCATCCCGGTGGTAGGCCATCAAGCTGGTCACCTGTTCTTCAATGAATGGCTCCACTTCCTCGCAGAAGACCACTTGGACGGCGTGCCTCAGGTGGTTTAAGACAAACTGTTCCGGCAAGGGCCAGGTCATCCCCAGCTTCAGCACACCCACCCGATCGTGCAGTGCCAACAGCTCCAGCGCCTCTTTGGTGTAGAAGTACCCCGGCCCTGCCGTAACCACCACGACTTCCGCATCCGCCGGCCCTTCGTACCGGTTGAACGGGCTGGTGTCCGCCCAGCGGGCTGCCCGTAGCAGTTTAGCCTCCAGTTCCGGGTGGGCCTGCGGGGTGGTCAGGAACTTTTCCGTTTTGCTTACCCGCGGGCGGGGCTCTTGGTCAATAATGTCTTCCAGGGTGACATTCCCGCTGGCGTGGCAAATACGGGTGACATTCCTGATGATTACCGGCAGCCTTAATTCTTCCGACAACCCGTAGGCGACCTTGACCATGTCCCGCGCCTCCTGGGGATTGGCGGGCTCCATCACCGGCAGGTGGGCCGCCTTGGCCAGATACCGCGAGTCTTCCTCCTTGATGCTGGAATGGGCGTTGGGGTCGTCCCCCAGCACCACCAGCATCCCCGCCTTGCATCCCGAGAGGGAAACGCTGGAAAGAAAGTCCAGCGCCACGTTCATGCCGTCCGGCTTCATCACGGTGATGGATCGCAGGCCGGCAAAGGAAGCCGCGGCGGCACTTTCCGTGGCCACCTTCTCATTGGTGGACCACTCCGCATACACTCCAAACTCATCCGCCAGCCTGGCCAGCACGTCCAGCACCTCGGCCGAAGGTGAACCAGGGTAGGAAGCGGCAAACCTGACCCCTGCTTCAAGGGCTCCCCGGGCCACCGCTTCGTTGCCCGTCAGCACCACCGAACGGCCCGGTTCCCGCAAGCGTACTGCTGCCACACTCATCCTGCCTGCACCTCCAACCCAAGGATTTGTTCTTTGTCAGCGTCATCCACCTGGAGGTAAGCGGCCTGCCCATCCTCCCAGAGGCGTAATACCCTGATCTTTTTGTTCAGTACCGCCTGGCGCAGGATCGGGATCCTTTCCTCCGGGTATGGTTTCACTTCCAGTACCCCGGCCTGCCGGGCCCGTTCCACCAGGTCGGCCCCGCGCCTGGTCCGTACCACCAGGGTGTTCCATTCCGGATCGTACTCGGTGGACCCCACCGACACATCGGCAAACTCGGCGGTGCTATCGAAACACTGCAGGCAGGCCGGCCGGATGAAGGGTCTCACCTCGTCCACCGGCCAGCGGTAGACCCTCTCGGCGGTCCGCACCTCCAGCCCCTCCAGAGGGATGTCGATGGCGAGCACCTGCTGCGGGTCTACCCGGGCGGCAAGCCACCGGTAAAACCCGGGGTCCAGCGCCCAGAAGCAGAACAGGCCAATCACCAGCGAGGCGGTGCCGGCCGGCAGGTGGGGCACCCCGTCTCCCGCGGCCAGACCCTGCAGCTTGCGGACGGCGGTTACCTGGCAGGGCCGGCCGACCACGCCCGTCCGCCGGCTTCCCTCCCCGACCGCCTGGTGGAAACCCGTCATGGTGGGACAGGCCGAGTACTTGGAACCGGCACAGGCCAGTACCTCCTCCCGGGAGCGGACCACCCGGGGAGCCGGGTAGCTGCCGCCATTCCCCCGGGTCAGTACCGCCGCATCAATGTCTCCCTGTTCCAGGGCGAAAACGGTCAAGGCGGATACCGTCCCGCCATACTGCCCTCCGCCGGCTACCTGTACATCCGCCGCGCGGGCAAACAACAGCGCCGTGTGCCTTCCCAGCACCGCATCGTCCCGCTTTTCACCGAAGACCTGGCGGTCCAGTTGTGAAAGATCGGTGGCGGTACGGGGACAGACCCGGTAGCAGTTACCGTCCTCGAGGCCGCACGGGTGGATGACCGCCACTTTTTCATCCACTGTTTTTATGTACGGGCACATTCCCACGCACATGCCGCAGCCCGTGCAGAGGTTTTTGTCCAATACCTCTGCCTGCAAATCACGCGCTCCCTTGGGCATCTCTCGTCCACTCCTTTTCTTCATCCTGCGGGGGTGCTGTTACCAGCCCCCGACCATCTTGCTGGCACCGGAGGATCATGCCGGGTATATCGATCCCCAGCGGGCAGGACTCCCGGCACCGGCCGCAGCCGTCGCACTCCATGAGCCCTACATCCGCCGCTGCCGCCAGGCCCGAGGCGAAGGCGGTCATCACCACCCCGATCCCGCCGGGGTAAATCCCTCCGCCAAAACCTGTTCCGCGCCGCTGGAAAGCCGGGCAGACCCGCAGGCACTCGCCGCAGTCCATGCACAAGAGGGCCTCGCCGAAGCCTTCATTGGCCATTCTCCGCCGGCCGTTGTCCAGAAGCACCACATGCACCTCCTTGGGGCCGTGCATCCCGTGAACCATCTTGGACTCGATGTCTCCTGTCTGGCTGGGCCCGGTATTGAGAGAAAGATAAGTGCAAATGTCCGCTCCGACCCGGCAGGCGGAAGCCGCCCGGGCCAGCAGCCAGGCTCCTTCCAGATCGGGCACGATCTTGTCAAAGCCCGTCACCGCGATGTGGGTGTAACTCATGTTGGCCACCCCCCGGAGGTTGCCAGCATCTTCCAGTAGCATCAAGGATCCGGTAGCGGCCACCACCGCGCTGGCGCCGGTCAAGCCGTAGCGGGAGGCGGCCAGGTACTGCCGCAAGAAGATGCGCAAGCTGTCCAAAACCTCACGCCGGCTCTTCACCCCCAAGCGGCGCGCCAGTTGGTCCCACCCCTCCGGTGATAAGGACCTGCTACCGCCAGGTCCCAGCAGTTGCCGGGCGAAGGCCTCCAGGGAAGCTTCCACTACTTCGGTTCCCTCAGCCCTTGCCGCGGTAGCAATGGAAATTTCATCAAGGGTGCGCGACCCGCTGACCACCACCGACGGCGCACCCTTGAGCACTCCCAGGATGTACTCCCGGGCTTCCCCGGCGGTGCCGGCGACAAATACCTCACACTTCTTGTCCTTAATTGAATCCACTGCCTGCTGCAGGTAGCGGTCCAGTTGGTCCAGGGTGCTGCTTTTCAACTGGCGTACCCCGGGTATCAGGTCGGGATAACGGGCCAGCACCCGGTTCCGCCGGGCGGCGAGAGTACTGTTAATTGCTGGAGGTGCCATCGTTCCTACCGGCCTCCTTCCCTGGCGTACGACGCAGCCAGTATTTCTACCACATGGGCGACCCCCTGTCCCGACCCCTGCTGGTGCAGCCCGTCTCCGAGCTGCAGCATGCAGCCCGGGCAGGCCGTAACCACAGTCTCCGCGCCGGAGGCCGCCAATCCCGCTACCCGCCGCTGGCCGATTACCCGGGCCAGCTTGTAGTAGTCCAGGCTGAAAATCCCCCCAAACCCGCAGCACTCGTCCAGTCCTGGCGGGGAGAGTACCTGAACGCCCGGAATGGCCCTCAACATCTCCAACGGGGCGTTAAAACCGTCGCAGCGCAAGTGGCAGGGCTGGTGGTAGGTGACAGACATATCTAAGCCGGCCCGGGGAGGCTCCACCCCCAGGTCCACCCACAGGTACTGGCAGATGTCCCGTACCTTGGCGGAAAAGGACTTGGCCTTCCCCTCCAACAGGCGGTCGCCGGCGAACAGCCGCTGGTAATCCCGCAAACCTGTCCCGCAGGTCGGGCAGTCAACGATAATGGCGTGCAAGTTTTCCCTGTCAAAAGCCTTCAGGTTGGTCTCGGCCAAACGCCGTGCGGTCGCCAGGTCGCCTGCCGACACCATGGGCAGCCCGCAGCAAACCTGCTGGGGCGGCAGCCACACCTCAATCCCGTTCCTAGCAAGCACCTCGACAGTGGCCGCTCCCACATGGGTATAGGCCGCTGCCCCCAAACACCCGGGGAAGTACCCAACCCTGGCCCGCCTGCGTCCACGGGCGGGCACCACTTCCGGGAACATGTCGAATAACTGGCGGGAAGCCAGTTGCGGTACCATTCTCTCCGCCTCAAGGATCAAGGGGAACCTCACCTGCATGCCCTTCCGTTCCTTGACCGGCCGGAACAACAACCCCTGCACCGGCGCAGCCATCCTGGCCAGCCGCCGGCTGGGCAAAAACCTCCTCAACACTATCCGCTTGCGGAAGGAGAGCCCGTGATCCCGCACCGCCGCCGCCCGCAGGGACCGGATCATATCCGGCACCGGGATTTTGCCGGGACAGACCTCCACACAGCGCCGGCAGCCAAGGCAAAAGGAAAGACCCCCTTCCATGGCCTTGTCCAGCCCGTACCGCATGGCGGCGTGGACCAGCCCGATCCCGCCAAAGTACTTGTACCCGTACTGCTCGCCCAGTTCCCCGTAGATGGAACACACCCGCAGGCAGTGGCCGCAGTTGATGCAGTATAATGACTCCATGTATTCGCTGTCCGCCGCCTCGAAACGCCCCATCTCCAAGAGGATCACGTGCACCTCGCGGGGACCATGGAAGCCTATCATGATCCCCTCTTCCTCTGAATAAAGCCGGCTGGGACCGGAGACCACCGATACATAGCTGCCCACATCCTGGGAGGTACCGTATAAGGCCGCCGCCTTGACCACCTTCAGCCCGTCCTCCAGGGTGGGGACAATCTTTTCAATCCCCGCCACCACGATGTGCACCGGGGGAAAGTTTGTCACAGCCCGGATATTGCCTTCATTCTCCATCACCAGGATGGAGCCGGTGTCCGCGGCGATGGCGTTGGCACCCGATATGCCGACCTCGGCCTCCAGAAAGTTGTGGCGCAGCGACTCCCGCACCGCCGCCACAATGGCCTCATGAGCGGGTTCCAGTCGCCTCCCCAGTTGGCGGGAGAAGATTTCCGCCACCCTGTCCACCGGCACATGGATAGCGGGTCCCAGGGGGTGAGCCGCCGGGATATCACCCACCTGGCAGATACGGTCCCCCAAATCCGTTTCCACCACCTGGATGCCCCTGCTCTCCAGCCGTTCCACCAGCCCGATTTCCTTGGCGGCGTTGCTTTTAGATTTAACGACCAACGAGCCTGCAGGCACCAGCGAGTCGGCATAAGCCAGCGCTTCGGAGGCAGTCCGTGCCCTGAGCACGTGAAAGCCCTTTTCCCGCAGGCTTTGCTCCGCCTGTTCCACCAGTGCCCTCAGTTGGTCGATGGCTTTTTCCTTTGCTTCCCGCAGTTCCGGACCTACCGTGGGAAACCGTTCCACCATGGCTGCCACCAGCGGGCGCCTGCGGTTGCCCGCCGCTTTGCGGGCGGCGGCTGATTCTACGTTAGCCAGTCCCCGGTCGATTTTGCCGGCCAGCATTCTCTCCAAGCTGTTCATCCAATTCTCCTCGCAGGTTTTATTTGCCGGCGCCAAAGCGGGGCGGCCGCTTGGCGAAGAAAGCCGCCACCCCTTCTTTATGGTCGGGCAGCGCCATGCAGTGACTCTGGGCAAAGGCTTCCCGCTCCAACGCGCCAGCCAAGTCGGAAACCGCCCCCTGGTTGAGCAGCTTCTTGGCCATGCCCAAAGCGGCAGCTGGCCCGGCAGCAATTTCCAAGGCCAGTTTTTCCGCCTCACCGGCCAGTTGCCCGTCCGGGACCACCCGGTTAACCAGCCCGATCCGCTCGGCTTCCCCGGCGGTGATGACCCTGCCGGTAAAGACCAGTTCCTTGGCTTTGGGCAGCCCCACCAGGCGCGGGAGGAAAAACGTACCACCACCGTCGGGAATTAACCCAACCCGGTTGAAGGAAACCCCGAAACGCGCACTCTCTTCGGCGATGATCAGGTCGCAAGCCATGGCCAGGCAGCACCCTGCCCCCACCGCAAAGCCATGCACCGCCGCCAGGACAGGCTTTTCCATCCCCACAATCTTTTGAATAATGACGTTAATTCCCGTGAGTATGCGGTTCCGCCAGTGGGCGACATCCACGTTCTCCTGCCCCATCGCCCTCAGGTCACCACCCGCACAGAAGGCCCGCCCCGCCCCTTTGATCACGGCAACCCTTATCCCCGGTTCGCGGGTGACCAGGTCCAGGGCTCGGTCCAGATCATTTCTTACCTGTACACTCAACGCATTGAGCGTCTCCGGCTCATTCAAAACCAGCCAAGCTACTGGGCCCTGCACATCCACTTTCACTTTTTCCAGTTCCACAAGCTCTCCTCCCCACGTAATCTATGGTATAAAGGTCAAATCGGTTATTCCGGCGGTAACGGCTATCAGGCGGTGCCGGTTCTGCGGTCCACGATCCGGTATCTCCCGGCCTTCAATTCACGCACCAGGGTGGTTTCACCGTCCACCAGGTGATGAAAATCCAAGACGCAAGTCCCCAACTGCCAACGAGTATGGGCATCACTTCCCGCTATACCGGGTAAGCCTAAACGGGTAGCAAGCTCATAGGCAGCTTGATTCTCTTCCTTAGTGTCCGAGCCATTTACAATTTCCACCCCGTCCACCAGCGGTAAGGCTGCCTTCACCCGCCGGCTGATGGAGTGATGACCTTCCCAGTGAATACGAAAGGGATGGGCCAGGACCATATAACCGCAATGTTCCCGCACCATTTGGTGTAACCGCCTGAGATCGAAAATTCCCGGCAGGTACTGCGGCAACCCGTAAACCAGCACATGCCCCAGGTTGGTAGTTACCTCCATTCCCTGCAAGATACGTAACCCGGCCTGTTCCGTCAGGGCCTCGACGGACCACTTCTCCCACATAAAGTCATGTTCAGTGATACAGACTGCGCTCAGCCCTTTTGACCTGGCTTCCCTGACCAGTTCCTCCGGCGTGATCTTGCTGCAGACGGAACCCCTGACGGTATGTACATGCATCTCGATCAACACTGCCTATCGGCGCCACCATATACCTGGCTTAGCCTCGCCAAGACCTGCTCCGCCCCCCGGACCATTTCCTCCATTGCTTCGGCTACGGTTGTGATGCGCTGGATCAAGCCGACCCCCTGGCCCAGGGTCAGGACTCCTTTGTCCAAGTTGCCGGCGGACATCACCTCTATGTACGCCTGCCCGCCAATAAGGGGAAGAACGTCATCTATCTTGGCACCCTGGTTTTCCATTTCTAAAACCTTCTCGCTGGTCGGCGTTCGTAACACCCGGCGGGCGTTTCGCCACGGGCGCTCAATCATGATGGTGTCGGTCTCCTTAGTGGAAATTAGCGCCTCCTTAACACGCGAGTGGGCAATGCACTCCTCCGTGGCCATAAACAGAGTACCCAATTGAACCCCTTCCGCCCCCAGGGCCAGTGCGGCCATCAACCCCCTGGAATCGGCAATTCCTCCCGCGGCGATGACTGGTACCGGTACTGAGTCTACCACCCTGGGGATCAGAGCAATGCCACCAACATCGTCCATGCCGGGGTGCCCGCCCGCTTCGAAACTTACGGCTACCACAGCGTCTACCCCCAGCTCGACGGCTTTCACCGCATGTCTAACCGATGATACTACGTGAACCACCTTGGTGCCCGCCGCCTTGAGCCCCTCCACGTGTCCTTCCGGGTTGCGTCCGGAGGTGAAGACCACCTCGACGCCTGCCTCTATAGCCCCCTCGAAGAACGGCGTCATATCCCGACGAGTACCCAGAGAAATATTTACCCCAAAGGGCTTGCCGGTGAGGGTGCGGATGGTATCTACTTCTTTTAAAAACTCTTCTTTATTGGCAAAGCTCCCGGCGGTAATCAGTCCTAGTCCTCCCGCATTGGAAACCGCCGCCGCCAGTTCCGCCCTCCCCAGCCACTGCAAGCCGCCTAAAATAATTGGGTAGTTGATGCCGAAAAGTTCTGTAATTTTTGTCTTCATAGGATCACCTCTTGGTACGAAATTATAGACGGAAGTTACACTTGTTGGTCATGTACTGGTAAAGCAAGATCGATGCCAAATAAGTCCTTTCTTTGAAGTAAACTGTTAGATAAGACCTCTTGCTTACCCTCCCGATCTGTTCCACCCCAACCAAGTTAAAAGAAGATCCCCCGGTTAATGCTGGTTGTCCTTGATCATGCGTTTTTGCATTGTGCTGGGGGGTTATCCACACCAACGATACAGGATCAGAGCAATCCCCTTGGTCACATCCATTACATTTTTAACGGGAACATACTCGTTATGAGCGTGGGCGAGAGGAGATAAACCGGGGCCGATCTGAATCGTTGGGACCCCCACAGCGGTTAGCAGCCGCATGTCTGTTCCGCCCACTTTTCCCCGAAAAGGAGGTAGGTAGCCCAGGACCTCACCCATAGTCTGTTGAGCTAACTGGGCCAGGGGGTGGTTGGGGTCTATTTTCGCGGAGTCCATAGACAAGCCAAACCATTGG
Source organism: Clostridiales bacterium PH28_bin88 (assembly GCA_000987045.1). Lineage (GTDB taxonomy): Bacteria > Bacillota > PH28-bin88 > PH28-bin88 > PH28-bin88 > PH28-bin88. Next base: position 164,541 of record LAKY01000055.1, read on the forward strand.
ACCTCGGGAGGATTTTCTTGAAGCCAGTCATCCTCTGCCGTTACGCTGAGCACAGCTTCTTCCAATTCCTTTTTGATTTGTTCTGACGTATCGCCCGGCAGATATCCTATTCTCCCCTCAATTACCGCCTCCTCGGGAACAATGCTGGGCCAGTTACCGGCCTGAAACCTACCCACGCTGATGGGCACCGGGTTTTGGCAATGTGCGTAAAGGGGATCCTTGGTGCGGAGAAGCCACCGCCGTTCCAGGTCCATCAGCGCCTGGTAAACCTTGATCATCTTCTCCACCGCATTCACACCGTTAACTTTATAAGCGCCGTGGGCAGCCTTGCCCTTTACCTTCACCCGGAACCATAAAGCGCCATTATTTGAGGTGACGATCTCCATCCCCGGCATCGGCTCACCGATAATCGCACCATCAGCTCGGTAACCCCTCAGCACGCAGGCTAGCGTACCGTTGCCTCCCCGCTCTTCATCTACAACGCTTTCAACGATGACATCGCCCTTCAGCCGAACACCGGCTTCCTGCAAAGCGGCAACCGCGGCAAGAAATGTCACGATCCCGGATTTCATGTCAGTGGAACCGCGGCCGTAAATTTTCCCGTCTACCAATTCCCCGCAAAAAGGGTCGTATTCCCATCCGTTCCTTGCTCCGGGTGGTACTATATCGATATGGCCATTGAGGATCATGGAACGACCACCACCGGTGCCCTTTAGGGTTCCAACCACCACCGGCCGATTCTTGTAGTCCTCGGGCAGGTCCTGGTATGCCGGATGCCTCTTAAGTTCTTCCTTATCCGGTTCCCACATGTCTACAGTAAAGCCTAATTTGTTAAGTTTTTCTGCCACATACTCCTGGGCGGCTTTCTCCTGTCCTACGAGACTCGGCCGGCGAACAAGCTCCTGAACCATGGTAATGATTTCCTGTTCCCGCGAATCGATGATTTCCAGAAGTCTCTTTTCCACCATCAACCCCCCATTGGTGTTGTTTTACCTATTGCTCAGGGAATGCCACCTGGCCAAGCATGAATCCCAGAGAACCCCACAGGTAAATAATCAGGCCAGGTTGTAGGCCTTCACCCTTACCTGACCTCAGGACGAGAAAACTGGGCTTGACTCGAACTCTCACTACGTTTTTTCAGCAAAAACTTCTCCTTTTCCTATTCATTAATCGCTTAAGGGTACTTCCGCTAATGTCGGCGTGTTAGCGCGTTTTTTCTCATTTATCCACTGGGCGGCAACCACGATAACTAAAGGTGCGATTCCAACGAGGTCGGTAGTCAGCCCCGGATCCACTAAAGTGATTGCAGAGACTAGTAATAACAATCGCTGCCAGATAGGTGTCGCATGCAGCAGGTAGCCTTGAATGACCGAGGCAAAAGCTACCAAACCTACAATTGCAGTGACGGTGCTGCGGACCACAGTCGCTACATCCCCCTGGAGGAGCAACGCCGGGTTATAAACAAACATGTACGGCAGTAAAAAGCCGGCGATAGCTATACGAAATGCCTGGAACGACGCCTTTACCGGGTCAGCCTTCGCTATACCTGCTGCCACGTAAGAAGTAATAGCCACCGGAGGGGTGATCCCAGATACGATGCCAAAATAGAACACAAACAGGTGGGCGGCAAGGACTGGGACACCAACTTTGACCAGGGCGCTGCTGGCTACTGTGGCCAGTACGACGTAAGCAGACACCGTAGGCATACCCATACCCAAGATAAGAGAGGCAACCATGATCATAAACAGCATGGGCAACAGTTCCCCGCCAGATAACTCAACTGCCAGCCTGGAAAAGCGGATCCCTAAGCCTGTCAGCATTACAGCTCCGGTAATTATCCCGGCACCGGCACAGGCCATGGTAGTAACAATGGAATCCCGCACCCCATCCTCCAAGGCTGCTAGCACACCCACAAAACTCATCCTGGTTGCCTTGCGGATGAAGCTTAAACCAAAGGTCACTAGGAGGGCCCACAATCCGGCCATCATTGGACTGTAACCCATTATCATCAGAGCAATGATCATAATCAATGGTAACAGGAGGTACCCTCCCCTTAACATTACCTCCCCAAAACTGGGCAACTGCTCCCTGGGCAGGCCCGTTAGTCCTCTTTTCCTTGCCTGCAAGTAGATCACTACCCCAGCCACCAGGAAATAGAGTACCGCAGGAATAGCAGCATAACCGGCGATCTTGATATAGGGAATCCCGATGTATTCAGCCATAATGAAGGCTGCCGCTCCCATAATCGGCGGCATGATTTGGCCACCCTGTGAAGCCGTCGCCTCAACCCCGGCAGCGAATTCCGGTCTATAGCCGACCTTCTTCATTAATGGGATGGTAAAAGAACCAGTCATGGTGGCATTAGCCGCCCCGTTACCTGTAATGGTACCTACTAAGGCACTTGAAAGCACCGCCGCAAGGGCAGGCCCTCCTCTAACAGTACCGGTAAGAGAAAAGGCGAACTCGATGAAAAATTGTCCAGCTCCAGTTCTCAGCAGCAGGGAACAAAACAACAAAAACATGATTAACACGGTGGAAGCCACATAAATCGGGGCGCCGAAAATGCCGGCGGAGGTAATGAACATGGAGTCAATCATTTTTGTGTAAGTAAACCCAGGATGGCTTAATAGACCGGGAAACCATGGGCCCAAAAAGATGTATGCAAGAAAAAAGACAGCAATAATCGTCATGGCTAAACCGTTGCTCCGCCGGACCCCTTCTATAACCAGGACGATCATGAGAGTCCCAGCGATTAAATCTAGCGTTGAGGGGCTACCTTCTCGCAACGAGATCTCGGGATAGGCCCCAAGGATAAAAATTGCTAAACCGACTGACATTACTAATGGCATTACATCAAACACCGGGTGCATCTTGTTGTTGCCTTTTTTATAAGGAATCCAACTGAAGCAAAGCACCAGGCCAACGGCGGTAAACAACCCCCTGTGTTGCCAGGCCGGAAGGCCCCCAAATCCAGCGGAATAGATCACGTAACCCGCAAGCCCTATCGCCAGCAGTGCCACCAGCATCCGCCAAAGACGGAGCAACGGTGGGGCCTGATCCGGGTTATAAAGGGCCTTTTCAATATAGGTTGCCATCACTGGGTTCGGCAGGGAAAGGTCTATCTTTTCCAGTTTGGGCTTCCTGTCCTTTTCAAGGTCTGCCAAGTGTTCATTCCCTCCCCATTTCTAAATCCAGGTCCTGAACGTCCATCATCGGATATCCGCGAATACTAGTCGTACCCCTTAAGCGATTTGAGTAAGAAAGGGGGCATGGCCCCCTTTCTCTTCTTTATTTGGCCACGCCTACCTCTTTATAGTACTTCAGAGCGCCAGGGTGAATGTTTTTTTCAGGTTCGACTATCCCGTTATAACCCCGGGAGACATCAAACCACTTCCCCCTCGCAGGCTGTTCCTTCTTGATCCTGTCCACATTTTCCCAAAGAGCTTTGGTAAGCTCATACACAACCTCTTCGCTTACACTCTTGTTAACGAAAAGAATTCCCATCGTGGCAACAGTCGGCACGTCTTCCTTCTGGTTCTTGTAAGTACCGGCGGGAATCTTCATGTCGATAGCGTAACCGTAGCCTTTTGCGTCTAGTTTCTTTAAGGTCTCTTCCGTCAGGGGCAGCAGTTTAATTGGCTTGGTCGCGTCGACTTCCGAAAAAGCGATCACGTTGGGAGATCCCCCACCGGCAGCCACATCAGCGATGCCGTCGCGCACCATGTTTGCTCCGTCGCCGTAGCTTGCCAGGGAAACCTTCCCGCCTTCCTTGGTGAATTTGTCGTAGTCATAGCCAAACAATTCAAAAATCCGGCGGGTCACTTGCTCAGAAGCATCACCAGGTTTGCCGGGAACGATATGCCCTTTTTTCTGGATGAAATCTTCGAGGGTCGTATAAGGGCTTTTTTCTGATGTCACCCAGTTCCACCACGTGGGATAAAGGGCGCCAATGGCCTGAATGTTTTCCAGTTTGTTGCCTTCAAAAGCCCCGCGCCCGGCAACAGCGTCAGCAAAGTCAGAGGCGAAAGTCAATCCGGACTGGGCGTTGGCCCCAGCGTTTACTGTCTTCAGGTTACCGACCGCTCCGCCCTCAATTACCGTCACATTTAACCAGGGCGTGCTTGACATCCAGATGTCCGAAAACAAAACTGACATGGGATACCATCCGGAACCACTCGGACCAGAGGCCGTGACATGCTGTACGGTTTCATGCTTAGCCGGCTTGCTATCACCCCCGGATGGTGAGCCAGCTCCGCCGGTAGAACTTTTACCGGAACCACCACCGCAGCCGGCAAGTACCAGGGCTAGAACCATCAAGGTAATAGCTAATACGACCAGAACTTTTCTGCCTTTCATTCCAAAACCTCCTTGTTTTCGTAAAACAATTTACAACCCCTCCTCTAATCCAACCAGTCTGCGCTCTTTTCACCTCCTTAAAACTCGTCCTGACATTGCCCGATCGTAACCTTAGCCCATTGCTACTACTTTTCGCATTTAACATTCTGTTCTGAAATCTGCATTTCTTTGACAGTGTTCAGGGACCTTGCGTTACTGATGAATTGTCACCATGTTTTAAGACGTTAATCGACTTTTTCCATTTGGTATTTTGCTGGCTATCCATCAGCCAAGTGTATAAATCACTTTCTGCTTCTGCATTCGAAATCCTGCCAATTTTCATAAAATTAGATCCTAAATTTTTCCACTATCATCGCTTATACAAACATCTTTTTTCTTAATGATAATGCAATTATTGTGCCAAGCCCAACCAAGATGTTTTGCCTCCTAAATTAAAAAGCGGCAAAGGGTTTTAAGGTCCCTTAGGCCTCACATTGAATTAAACCGCTATACGGCTCATGCGAAAGCGCATTTTTCATGCTCTCTTGCAATGCATTGGTTTATTCCACGCACTGAGCAGGTCTACTTAATTCGACTTCATCCATAACGCTATTTCCCATCTCTATGAAAAAAGGGAATACCAGTTTCTTTACGCAGGTATCCCCTCACCAGCGCCGTGTTAAAGTAGTGCCATGTTGCAGGCCTTGTCGGGCCGGCTGGTGGCGTCGTCGATCTTGGAACTCACGTTGGGGGAACTGTTGGTAGCCAGGAGGGTTTCCAGGGGATAGATTTTGTCCACCCATTTTAGATTACCTGGTCTTGGCGCATCGCCTCAATCTCCTCCCGACTATAGCCAAGGGCGCCCAAAACTTCCTCGTTATGCTGGCCCAAGGTGGGCGGCGGGTATTTGATGGCACCTGGGCTTTTGGAGAAGCGGGGAACCAGCCCCGGTACGATGATTTTTCCCATTACCGGGTGATCTATCTGCGCAAAGGTTCCCCGCTGCCTGGCATGTTCATCCCGGCAGACCTGACCGATAGTCTTTACCGGTCCGTTTGGGATTCCCGCCTCGTCCAACAATCGCTCCACCGTGGCGACATCCTGCTTGGCCATCCAGGAACCAACCAACTCGTTCAAAACCGCTTCGTTTTCTTTTCGCAGAGCAGGGGTTCGAAATCTTTCATCCTCCAACAGCTCGGGTAAACCCATTACCCGGCACAGTTTCTCAAACAGGTTATTAGCCTGTGCAGCAACGTAAATCATTCCATCCTTCGCAGAAAAAAGGCCCATTACTGCAACCCTACCGCTCCCGTTACCCGTCCTTTCCGGTTCCTCCTGCAGGTAAAAATAGTTGCTGTAGAGGTTCTGCATCATGGATATAATGGCATCATATAACGCCACGTCGATATGTTGCCCCTCACCGGTTTTCTGCCGGTACTGCAAGGCCGTCAATATTGAAATCGCTCCATAAAAGGCAGCGGCATAATCAGCCACTACTGATGCCCCCCTTACCGGCAGTCCGCCCGGTTCCCCGTTAAGGTACATGAAACCGGTCATGGCCTGGACTATCATATCGAAGGCGGCTTTATCCTTGTACGGACCTTCATTGCCGAAACCGGAAATGGAAAGCATAATGAGCGACGGGTTTACTGGCTGCAACTCCTCAAAACTAATTCCGATCTTTTTCAGGTAGCTGGGCTTATAATTCGTCACCAGCACGTCCGTCTCAGCCACCAATTGCTTGAATACCTTTTGCCCGCGGGGGTCATTGAGGTTTAGGGTGATCCCCTTTTTATTACGGTTAAAATTGGCGTAGTAGATACCCTCACCGTTTATAAACGGAGGAAAACTACGCGCCGCCTCCCCGACCCCGGGCTGTTCCACCTTGATTACCTCTGCCCCCAGGTCGCCAAGTATTTGGCAACAAAACGGGCCAGCAACATAGTGGGTTAAATCCATTACTTTTAAACCCACAAGAGCTCCATTCAACAGCATCTCCTCCCGTCAAGAAGCCCCACTGTCCAAGCCTTTCAATTGCGAAAACCACTTGGTTTTTCGTCTCGGGACAACCCAGCTCCGTTACATTCTTGATTCACACCCAGAATGGCCAGCCGGTCCGCCCTTGGTCCCTTACCGTTTTTTTCAATGACAGTGGCAATCCCCTGACCGCCGCCACAGCGACCGTGAGCAAGATCTAGCGTCCTTCAATCAGCCGCAGTTCGTAAATGGCTTTGACTATCAGTATTGCCGGCCGAACCAGGGTGCCGCGGCCTGGCCGATAGGTGTCAAGACAGCACTAAGGACTAGTGCTTGAAACACTATATCATCTGCTCAAACACTGAAAATTTCTTGGATACCATTGCTTTCGATGTTTTGCGGTTTAAACGTCTACCTTGTATTCTTTAAGTAACTGCCCCGAAATAATTAGCTTTTGAATCTCGTTGGTCCCTTCATAGATCCTGCTGATCCTGGCATCTCGGTAAAAGCGTTCGATTGGATATTCTTTCATATAACCCATCCCGCCGTGGATCTGGACAGCCATATCCGCCACCTTGGCCAGCGTCTCAGAAGCAAACAGTTTCACCATGGAAGACTCTTTAATCACCGGATCACCCTGATCCGCGGCCCAGGCGGTCCGATAAGTAAGCCAGCGGGCGGCCTCCGTCAGGGTAGCCATTTCCGCCAGCATCCATTGAATGGCCTGGAAGGAGGCTATCGGCTGGCCGAACTGTACCCGTTGCTGGGCATAAACCGTAGAAAACTCTAATAGTTTCTGACAGGAACCTACACAACTTGCCCCTAAAGTAATCCGCCCTTTGTTCAAAATTCTCAAAGCATTGGCATAACCACGCCCAACCTCACCAATTACATTTTCCTTAGGGACTTCACAATCCTCAAAAATAAGCTCTGAGGTATAAGCCCCTTTCATTCCCATTTTTTTCTCAATAGTTCCTACGGAAAACCCAGGGAAATTCTTTTCCACTGCGAAAGCAGTGATCCCGCCCCTAGCGCCCTTTGATTTGTCGGTGACGGCCATCACCGTCACTATATCTGCCACCGGGCCATTGGTTATAAAGTGCTTCATGCCGTTTAAAATCCACTTGTCACCCTTGAGTACAGCCGTGGTCTGTAGATTTGCCGCATCCGAACCTGCATTGGGTTCTGTCAAGGCGAAGGCAGCTATAAGCTCACCCCTGGCCATCCGGGGTAGGTACTTCCGCTTCAACTCCTCCGAACCAAACTTAACAATCCCGGTGGATCCAATTCCAGTATGCGCTCCGATCAGGCTGCCGAGGGCCTTTTGCGTCCGGGACAATTCCTCGGTAATAATGCAGTGTTCCAGGGTGCTCAACCCCGTGCCGCCGTATTCTTCTGGAATACTTATACCGAATAAACCCATTTCTTTGGCTTGATCAATGATTTCCTGCGGAATCTTTTCGGTTTCCTCAATCTCCTGCGACCTGGGGTCCACAACCTCCTCCACAAACTTCCTGATAGTCCGGCGCAAAACCTGGACTTCTTCCGGCAAAGTAAAATCCATTTTAACAATCCCCTTTCTATACAAAAGTAATCTTTTCTTTATAGTCCAATCAAATCGTAAACACCCTGGCACCGAAATTAGTCGCTATTACGCCCAGAAAACAACCGTGGTCGAGTTACCAAGTTTATCATAGTGCAATTATTGTGCCAAACCCATCCAAGATGTTTTATCTGCATAAATCAAAAAGCTCCGAAGGGTTTTCAAGGTCCCTGGGAGCCCCGGAATGAATTAAATCACAATACAGCTCATGCAAGAACGCATGTTTCATGCCTTGGTGCAATGTATTTTTTTATTCCACTGAGTAAGTCTCTTAATTCGACTTCATTTATAACGCTCTTTCGCATTTTATGAAAAAAGGGAATACCATTTTCTCTATGCAGGTATCCCCGAGGAGTGTTGTATATCCATTCCGTTTTCAGTAAGGTAGACTTGACGGCCTATATTACCTCTTCTTTTTCAAGCTTTTCAAGGTCGTCTTCCTTAAGGCCAAGCATCCGGCCATATACTTCCTGGTTATGGGCTCCAAGGATGGGGGCGGGGCGGTCGAAACCCGCCTCGGCCTCGGAAAACTTGATGGGGAGTCCCCAGGCTTTAAAGCCGTCAATTTTGCCGACTGCTGGGTGTTCCAGGTCCACGATGGTCCCGCGCTTTTTGAGTTCTTCGTCCTGTAAAACATCCAGGATGTCCCGCACGGGGCCGCAGGGGACTTCGTACTTGATCAGGACGTCCACTACCTCCTGGCTGGATTTGGTCTTGGTCCAGGAAGCGATTTCGGCATCCACTTCATCGGCGTTGGCGGCGCGCTGCGCCTGGGTCTCGTAACGGGGATCCTCCACCAGGTCCTCACGGCCCATAGCTTTACAAATCCGCTGCCAGTGGATGTCGTTGCCGCCGGCGATGACGATAAATCCGTCCCGGGTCGGGTAGGAATTGAAAGGGGTCAGCCTGAGGAGGCGGTTACCCATTCGCACCGGCCTTCCCTGGGTGGACCAGAAGTCGGGAGCCTCGTCCAGCATCAACGATATCAGGGCATCCAGCATGGAGCATTCCACCATTTGGCCCTTCCCGGTCTGATTGCGGTACTGGAGGGCGGCGAGGATGCCGATCACGGCATACATGCCACCCGCCAGGTCCGCCAGGGTCAAGCCCACCTTTAGCGGCGGCATATCGGGGGTTCCGTTGACCGTCATCATCCCGCTCATGGCCTGAATGACGATGTCGAAGGCGGGTAAGGCGGCGTATGAACCGCTTACGCCAAAGCCGGAGAGAGTGCAGTATACCAGGCCGGGGTTCACGGCCTTGAGTTCCTGGTAACCGATGCCCAGGCGTTCCATGGTGCCCGGCCGGAAGTTCTCCATCACCACATCAACCTTGGCCGCCAGGTCGCGGAATATTTCTCTTCCTTTGGCCGACTTAAGATTCAGGGTGATGCTCTTTTTATTGCGGCAGCGTTTCAGGAACCCGAAGGACATGTCGTCCGGAGTAAGGGGAGTGCCGCTGGCTCCACGAGGGCCCACGAAAGGCGGGCTGATCCTGGCCGGATCACCGCTGCCGGGTTGCTCCACCTTGATGACTTCCGCCCCCAGGCCGGCCAGCAACTGGGTGGCGTAAGGCCCGGACAAAAAAGTGGTCACATCAAGTATTTTGATACCCTGCAATAACCCACTCATATTAACGCCTCCTTGCTTATCGCTGGGGGAATAAATCCAGCACCCGTAGTAACAGGGTTATACCAAAGTGGCCGCTGAAACGTGAGCGGCCATGTTTTTATGACTCATAGTTGATCAAAAGATTCATGGGATTCCCACTGTGGCTTTAAGTGTTCCGTCAATTGACGCACGTCATCCAATTGCTCGAGGTGCAAGGATATTGTTACTATGTCCCCGGCCTTGCCTGGACCTACAACGCTCTGTGCCAGCGAAATAAATTTGTTTTGCAGGACAGTTTGGGGATAAGGATTGTCAAATCCCCCTGCAGCCGAATCTACCTGGTAGGAAAAGGTGTCACCGCTAAAAAATGTTACCGTAACGCGAGCGGGTCGCTTCTGGGGTAGCATAGCGCTTAGTTTGGGATCTTCTTGGACAAAGACCCGTCGAGCCAGGTTTCGAATGTCTTCCCTTTCCAGGGTTTCTTGCGTAAACACATCCATGCCGGCCCCCCCTGTAACAATGTACGTGGCTACGGCAAAGGGTATGGAAAACCTGGCAGCAAGGGTATTCAAAGGCTCCTGGTTAGCCAATTTGGCCGCTAAACTGTAGGTATCTACCACTATGCTTTCAACCTGCTGGGAAGTGAACTTGGTTCGCTCCTTCAGAAATGCTATGGCATCTAAAGGAGCATGGTTGTAGCGGCAACAGGAATACATCTTAAAATAATTTTGACTAATCCAATAGTCAAACCCAAGTCCATTTGTAACCACTTGAGAATTGAAGCCGGAAGACAAGATCTTACCGAAGACCGTTACCGGGGCACCAACTGGGCCCTGAAATCCCGCCCTTACAACGTCGGTAGCTAAAATTCCGAGGTGATTGCTAAGCCCCGTATACAGGTTGCGGACTGTAGCCCCTTCTGTAGCCGCCTCCCAAGAAGCCGCTAATGCCAACGAGGCAGCAACCCGGATTGTTTCTTCAACTCCCTTGATGCTAAAATCCCTTTGTTTGGCAACGGCTATACCAGCCCCGACAGTCCCCCATGTTCCGTGGGGATGCACAGAGGGGGACAGATTAGCAGCTGCGCCTAACCTAGCAGCTACTTCGTAGCCGGCGACGATACTCTCCAGCAATTGAATTCCGCTGGCACCGGCCTGCTCCGCCCATGCCAGAGCGGCTGGAATGAGATGGCTAGCTGGGTGACCCTTTGCCCGTTGATGCCCTTCGTCTAGCTCTAACGCCACCGCCGCCGTGCCATTTATTAGCGCGGCTTGATAGACATCATACAGACCAGGATGCCCTAGCACCGTTGCATTCCCCGACCTACTAGGGCGCCATTGTGCCAACTCGGGAAGCGGGTTCACCATATTTCCAGCCAAAATAGCCCCCAGGGTGTCGAGGAAGACCCACTTGGCGTGTGAAATCACCTCTGCTGGTAGCTTGTCAAATTTTACGGAGGTTACGAATTCCGCCACTTGCCTCCAGGTATCCATTTCGCATTTCTCCTCATGCGTAAAAGAGGGCTTTAGGATACTATGTTAACCTAATCGGCACAACGGCCACCGTCAACCAGGAGTAAGTGACCCGTGACAAAATTTGAAGCGTCGGATGCCAGGAATACAACCGCCCCTACTATATCGGAAGGTTCGCCTAGTCTACCCATGGGGATGGTGCTAGCAATTTTTTGATAGTGGTCTCCAACCGCCAGATATTCAGCCGTTAGGGGGGTTTGAATATACGCCGGGCCGATGGCATTGACATTTATTCCCGATTTAGCCCATTCCATGGCCAAAACTTTAGTTAATAGGGCTACTCCTCCTTTACTGGCAGCATATGGACCATGATGGGGGTGCCCCAGTACGGAAGAAACAGAGCCCATGTTAATAACCTTCCCCCGGCCTTGAGCGAGCATAATTTTACCCACCGCTTGGGTACAAAGGAATGTGCCCTTGAGATTGATATCGAGAATCCGGTCCCATTCATCTTCTGTGTATTCGACGGCTGGTTTGCGGCTGTTGACCCCGGCGCTGTTGATTAGCACGTCGATTTTACCGAAGTCTTGGTGCACTTCTCTCACCATGCGATAGACAGCTTCCCGGTCTGTAACATCCACCTTATAGATGAGCGCCTTTCTGCCCAGACTGGTAATTCCGGTCAAGGTCTTTTCAATTTTCTCGGGGAAAAGGTCCGCCATGGCGATGTCGGCGCCATACTCAGCCAAGCCGAGAGCCATTTCCTGGCCCAAGCCCCCGGCGGCACCGGTAATCAAAACGACCCGATCAGTTAAATCAAAGAGGTTTTTATACCGCACGATTCTTCTCTCCTTCACAGACCGCATTTTTGCTCCCCCGTCCTGTGAATTAAACCGTTTGCTTTACCGGGCTAAGGTATCACCGGTTTGCTCTGCTATTGACCGGCTGCCGTACTTAGTTCCTGCTGTTCAACGCGTAATACGGGTCATAATGCTGCTGATGCCAACCTTGATAAAACTCGTTATAGTACGGACGAAGTTCGTTGAGGAAGCTGGCGTACCGCTGCTGTTCCGGAGTGAGGCCTTTGGAGGCGCTCCGGGCGATTTCCGCAAAAAGGTCATCCTTGTCAATCGTCATTATTTGACGCTCCTGCATGACCACCTTCCCGTCGATGATCACGGTATCTACATCGGTGCCCTTGGTCCGATGGATAAAGGCCTCCAGCAGGGGTACCCGGGGATCCATCCAGGGTTCCATGACCTTTTCCAGGTTAACCAGGATCAGGTCTGCCTTTTTACCGGCTTCCAGGGTACCGATAATACCGGCAAATCCGGTAACAAAGGCTGCATTAACTGTTCCCATTTTGATTACATCTTCCCCCGAGAGGGTTGGTGTATCAAAACTGAAACCGGCCACCCGGTGCAGCTTGTGAATGAGGCGCATCTCTTGAATATAGTCCTCATCATCATTTAAGCCTTTGTCATCTATCCCGATAGCCACCAGCACTCCGGCCTTCTTGAGAGCAGCCACCGGCTGGATGCCGTTTCTCATGTTTAAATTGCAACTCGCGTGATGGGTGACCGAGGTTCCGGTGGCCGCCATTGTTGCCAGGTCCTCTTCCGTCAGCCAGATGGCATGGCCAAAAGTCACATTGTCAGCCATTAGCCCGATCTCATCCAGGTGCTTGACCAGGGATTTGCCGTACTTCCTGTGCCCGTAAGCCTTTTGCAAAACTGTTTGCAGCACATGCAGGTGAACCCTGGCGTTATTGTAATTCCTGGCCTTTTCCTGAATGCTCCTCAAAAGCTCATCCGAGCACCACTGGGGAGCCATGGGGCCAAAGAAAATCTTACGTCCTTCACCATTGTATTTGCGGTAGAGGTGATCAAAGAGAGAAAAATATTGTTCGGACACGGCTTTTTGATCATAACGCATCACCGGGTCTACTTTTTCCCGCAGGTAGGGGGGCAGCATGGCGGCAAATTGATCGTCATCGTAAGTAAAACGGTTCTGGTCTTTAACGCCCAGGGAAAAGGCCAGTCTGATACCGGCATCCTGATATCCTCGAAAAACTTTTTCGATCTCTTCTTCAAGGTGCGCAGGATCCTTGGTGGAATGGTAGTGGTGCATGGTGGTGCAACCAGATTCTATATGCTTGACAGCCGAGTAACAGGCGTTCAGGTAAGGGTCGATGTTTGTGTTCAGGGCCAGGTCAAGGAGCCATTTTTCCAAAAAATCATAGCCAGTCCCACTCTGGAGGGGCGTCAGTCCCCCGCCATGGCTGTGCCCGTCAATAAAACCCGGCATGACCAACTGCTCCCCGTTTCCCAGCACTTCCGACTGCGGGTATTTTTCTTTCAATCGCGTAAACTCGCCAACTTCTCCAATTTTGTCCCCTTCGATATAAACCGCCGCGTTTTCCAGAATACTGGCCCCACCTATGTCAGGATTGCACAGTACATATTTTCCACGGATGAGCATTCTCCTCAGCCCCCCAAATGTTTCCCAGGTTGTTTCCCACTCTCTCTTGCCTCTCAAGACAGAGTTTTTGCTACGGCTTCCACCAAATCCAAAGCGGCCATGGAACCCTCCGCCTGCATGGTTTTGATGCCGTCATCCAGCATGGTCAGGCAGAAGGGACAACCGGAAACCACCAGCGAGGCGCCAGCCGCGGATATTTGCTCGACCCGCATGGTATTGATGCGCGTGCCCAGGCCTTCCTCCATCCACATCCGGCCACCGCCCGCCCCGCAGCAGAAACTTTTCTCCCGGGAGTTCGTTACTTCCACCACCGTAGTTCCCGGTAAGCCTCCCACTACCCGGCGGGGGGCATCGTAGACCTGGTTGTATCTGCCCAGATAACAGGAATCATGGTAAACGGCCTGCCCCGGCAATTCCTTGTCCAGGGAAAGCTTGCCCTGGCTGATTAATTCGGCGACTAATTCACTGTGGTGCAGAACCTCGCATGTAAGCCCTAACTCGGGGTATTCGTTGCGCAGCACGTGGTAGCAGTGGGGGCAGGTAGTAACGACCCGCCTCACCTGGTACCGGCGCAGCGTTTCGATGTTCTTCTCCGCTAACCGCCGGAAAAGGTATTCATTACCTATCCGCCGGGCGGCATCCCCGCAGCAATGCTCTTCCGTACCCAGAATGGCAAAGTTTACCCCGGCACTTTTCAGCACCTTGGTCATGGCGGTAGCCACCTGCTGGTTGCGTTCATCAAAAGCCCCGGCACAACCAACCCAGTAGAGAATGTCCGCCGCCGGATTTTCTCCCAACGTCTGCACCTGCAGGCTGGCGGCCCAATCCTTCCGGCTCCCCCACCACTCACCCCAAGGGTTGCCTTGTTTTTCGAGGTTGCGAAACACCTTGCGAACTTCCGGGGGAAAGTCGCTTTCAGCCAGCACCAGGTGGCGCCGCATGGCTACAGTGCGCCTGGTGTGTTCCACCAGTACAGGGCACTCCTCTTCACAGGCCAGGCAGGTAGTACAGGCCCAAATGCCTTCCCGGGATACCACCACATCAATCATGCCGTTTTCCCGGGTAGCTGCCGCGGCCACTTCCACCGGGGCGGGAACTGCCGGCAGCGCGGCCTCATCAAGACCTTTGCCGTGCGCCAGGTAATGCTTCAAATTCTGCGTCACCTGTTTGGGCGATAGGGGCTTACCGCTTAAAAAAGCCGGGCAATTGCTTTCGCAACGCCCACAACGGGTGCAGGCGGAAGTTTCCATCAATTGCTTCCAGGAAAATCCCTCCGGGTTACCTGCCCCAAACGGTACGGCACCGCTCAGGTCCACCGGCGGTAATGGGGCAGCCGCTCCCATCGTCCGGAAAAAGACGTTCAGGGGGGCGATCAAGATGTGCACCATCTTGGAGTAAGGGAGGTAGGCGATGAGCGTCAAGGCGAGCACCTGGTGCACCCACCACCCGGAGCGGTGCAAGATACTGAGTGTTTCGGCGCCAGTACCGCTCCAGGCCATGGCCACCAGCCAACCGGCGGGGGACCACATACGCCACGGGTCTTGCGTGGCGGCGATGCGTAAGCCTTCCACCAGGAACCCTGTCAACAGGATGCCCAGGATCAGCCCCACAGCCAACGCGTCGTCCAAAAAGCTCGGTTGCAGCTTTTCGTCCCGCTTGACATACCGCCGGTAGGCCGCGGCCAAAATGCCACACACTGCTGCCAGCCCGGCCAGATCCAATACCAGAGAAAATACCAGATAGAAAGATCCGTACAGCAGGTTGAGGCCCAGGTCCGCCTGGCCGGCCACGATGAGTGTTCCGATAAACAAAATCACAAACCCCCAGAACAGCGGTAAGTGAGCGATACCGGCCAGGGATTCCCTGGCGATGCGTCGTTGGGCGAGGCCAAAGCGCCACAAAGCCTGCAGGCGTTCCCCAAAATGATCCAACCTGTATTCCTTTCTCCCCCGTCGCCATCCACGGAGATGCTGGTAGAAGCCGAAGCCGCATACGGCCAAGGCCAGCCCCATCAGCAGGTACATCAATTGGTGTCCGGTAATGTTCCAGTAGATCTCCCTGGTCGGCACCGTTATTTCCTCCTTCAGTCGCTGTTCTCCAACAGATGAGTCCCTTTCCGGTACATGCACCCCACGTGATTACCACAGGCGTGGTTGCCGCGCTCGCATTCCGGGAAACTCTCAGGTAAACCCGGCGTAGTCGCACCCTTGATGGTTTGCACAAGGGCAAAAGCCTTCTTCACTTCGGAGATCGGCCCGGCCACGACCATGGTGGTGGCTCCCTCCGCCCCCCACACACCACCCATGCCGATGGGTGTGCAACGCACGTCATAGAGGAGGGTGAGGGCATCGATTTCCGTAATGATCCGACCTACCAGCGGGACCAGTCCCACTGCCATTCCCATAGCCAGATCCATCCGGGTCCGCCCCGCTGCCCGGACGGCATCGTCAATCCGGCCCGGGATGAATTTCTCCAGCCCCGCGGGGATGATCACATGCGCGCCGCACGACAGCATCCCGGCGATCACCTCACCGGGAGGGCCTCCCAGGGCTCCTCCCAGCATCATAGCCGCTCCCCCCTGGGAATCCATCGCATTGGCCCCGATGATAATTACATCATCCGGCCCTAGTTGCCCAATTACTTGTTTCAAACGGTCGTCAACATATTCGGTCAGTCCACTGCTGACCAGCAAGTTGTGTTTCCCATCGATCTTGGCGCTAGTGGTCTTGGTCCCCCGGGGGCTGATGCGGCCGGAGATTTTGATGGGAGTGCCCACCAGTTCCTCCGCCACGGCGGATACGGTGGTGCCGCCCTTAAAAAATATTTTCCCGTTTCGCAGCGCCGCCTGTACCTCTGGTAATGCGGCGGCCCCTTTGGCGATGAGCCGCTTCGCTTCCGGCACTGTCAAAGTGATCTGAATTTGCATGTCGTTCACTCCAACTTTAAGCGGGTATCCGTTCATATCTGCCGGGCCGCCAAGTGCCCCTCCCGAATAGCCTCCAGGGCATAGCGCGGCGCCACGCAATCTCCCACCGCCACCACTTTTGCTCCACGCCCACGGAGAGTATGGAAAAGTTGGTCCTCAGCCTGGCGCAGGCCCGCCACCACGATGCTGTCCACTCCTTCCACTTCCCACCGCTCACCGGCATAGACGTCTTCCAGGGTGACGGTGGACCCATTCACCTCCCGGACCACAGTTCCGGTCATGATCTTTACGCCCAGGTTGCGGAGACGCTGGTGCTGGGTGATCCAACTGATCAACACAATATCCGATCCTTCCACCGAACGGGGTGTAACGATCCTTACTTCCTTTCCCTGGTCAGCCAGGTACTCGGCCACGCTGGTAGCCCGGTAATGGCCGTCATCATCTACCACCATGACCCGTTGGCCCACATCCACTATACCCAGGGCCACGTCGTTAGGGGTAGCCAACTGGGCACTGCCACTGCCCTCATATTCCGGTAAAACGGGTACGGATCCAGTCGCCACCACCACCACATCAGGGTTTTCAGCCATTACGCTGTCCGCCGTAGCCGTTACGCCCAGACGTACCTCTACGCCCAGCCGTTGCAACTCCAGGCTCAGGAACCGGTAAACGCCACCGATCTCCTGGCGGCATGGTATACTGGCCGCCGCGATTAGTTGACCGCCCAGTTCAGACCTCTTCTCCAGCAACACTACCCGGTGCCCACGGAGGGCTGCCACCCGGGCTGCTTCCAACCCGGCGGGCCCCCCACCGATGACGACCACCTTTTTCGGCTGGGAAGCCGGCCGGAGGGTGCCAATCCCAAGTTCTTTTTCCCTCCCCACGGTGGGGTTTTGGAGGCAGGTAATCGGGAAACCGCGATGCATCATGCCCACACAACCCTGGTTGCAGCCAACGCAGTTCCTAATCTCGTCAAGGCGGCCGGACCGGGCCTTGTTGGGCAACTCGGGATCGCACAGCGTTGCACGGGTCATGCACACCATGTCAGCCTGGTGATCAGCAATAATCTGTTCCGCCTGCAAAGGGTCTACGATGCGGCCTACTGTGAACACCGGTACATCCGGCACCACCTGTTTAATACCCGCGGCCAGATAACCAAAAGGCGCGAAGGGGAAATGCATATCCGGGATCATGGTGGCAAAACTCAACCCGTTATAATTGCAGTGGCTGACGTTGATAAAGTCTAACTTGCCTGCTCCGGCCAACAGAGGTACAATTTCCTGCATGTCATCGAGGGTCAGGCCGCCATCGCTGAATTCATCACCGCTCAAGCGGATGCCAACCGCCATGCCGGTACCTGCTGCCTCGCGTACCGCGTCGATGACTTCCCGGGCAAAGCGCAGGCGGTTTTCCATGCTTCCACCATACTCATCCGTCCGCTTGTTGCTGAAAGGTGACATAAACTGTTGAATCAGGTACCCGTGGGCGCCATGGATTTCCACCCCGTCGAAACCGGCGTCTTTAGCCAGTTTTGTACTATAAGCGAAACCCTCCACCACTTCCCCGATCTCTTCCCTGGTCATGGCATGGGGTATTTCTTTTTTGGTGGGGCAGGGAATCGCTGACGGCGCCCACAGGGGTTGATAGGTTTCAGTGCTAACGGTTTGACGGCCCATGTGCAGGAGTTGGAGAAAAATCTTGGCCCCGTAATGGTGAACCATTTCCACAACCATTTTGAGCCCCGGTAGTGCCCGTTGATTGTAGCCGCCGATAGCTTTTGGACCCGGGTGAGTGGTGGGATGGACCCGGATTGCTTCCATAATAATCAACCCGATGCCACCCTTGGACTTTTCCGCCAGGTAATAGGCATGCCGCTCCGTAGGGCACCCGTCCACCCCAAAGTTAGTCACATGGGCGGAACTGGCGATGCGGTTGCGCACTGTCACCGGCCCAACCTGCAGCGGTTTGAACAGGTTTTCGCAACTGGCCATCTTGGAACCTCCTTCAAGGGGGAATCGGCACCTCCAACTGCCAGGAGGTACCGCCGGCCCCTAACCCAGGCTTCTTACCTTTACAACCGCCTTAAATACTCCGGCGCAAGTACCTGCCCCGGCCAGGGGAACCTACTACTTGACCTTTTTCCATGATAATTTCGCCGCGGCTGACGGTATATACCGGCCAGCCCTTGAACTTCATCCCGTCATAGACCGAATAGTCGTTGGCCCCAAACAACTCCGGTTTAACTTCCCGCTCCCAGTTCAGGTCCACGATGGCAAAATCGGCATCAGCCCCGACCTGAATGGCACCCTTTTGCGGGAAGAGGTTAAACGCCTTAGCCACCCCGGCGCTGGTCACATGGGCGATAGTTCCCAGGGGAATTCCGCGCCGGTGATAGCCTTCACTGATCAATATCGGCAGGATCATCCCGGCACCAGGGAACCCGGGCAAGGTTTCCCAAACCCCTTCACCTTTGCCATACTTCTTGGCCCGATTACTGGGGCAGTTGTCCGATCCAATCGCCTGCACCAATCCTTTGCGGATACCTTCCCAGAGTTTTTCCGCGTCCGCGGCGGTATGGATCGGCGGGTTAACCTTGGCCAGCAAACCGCAGGGAGAATCCTCGGTTAGCGCTAGGTAATGGGTGCAGGTTTCGATGGTGACTCCCCGGGAGGCCAGATGAGGTAATTTTTCCAGCAAGTCTATACTGGAGCCGGCGCTGATATGAACGGCATACATGTTCCCTTTGACTACATCATTCAAATAAAGAGCGCTCATTAAAGAAACGGTTTCAGCAAAATCAGGGCTGGTTTTAGAGAAGTAGCTCAAGGTATTCTCGCTGCCCCCGGCCTTGAGGTCTTTGGCTATCCTCCGCTGGAGATCCATGTCCTCGCAGTGGATGCACAGCAATAACTTATCGGAAATTGCAGCAAACTGCTTCAAAATCAAAAACATATCGGCGGAATCCAGTGTTAACGGGTCGGAGACGCCAAAAATCCGCCCGATGTCGTCCTGGTAGTTTCGATAAAACTTGTAAGAGGTGATGCCAAATTGTTCGATATAGCTTTTAAGTTCCGCCAGGTGCTGCTGGGTCAGCAAACCCATCGTGTAGGTAAAATCCACCAGGCTGTGGTTTTCTCCGGTTTCGATTAAAACAGGCGCGGATTCAAGGTAGGATTCCTTCCCCCGGTAGCAGTTCACGATCGTGGTAATACCGCCGATAGCCGCCGCTCTGGTTTCCGCCTCAAAATCCGCCGCCATGCTGTCGTTGTAGATACCCAGGTGCCAGTGAGGGTCAACGGTCCCCGGAAAGATATGCAAACCTGTGGCGTCAATGGAGGCTTTGGCTTCCGGGCCCGCGCCGGGGGTATAGAGGCCAACGATCTTCCCATCTGCCACGCCGGTATCCGCCTGCTGCACCCCCACCTGGGGAATTACCACTTGTCCGTTTTTGATGAGCAGGTCAATTGCCATTCCCATCTCCTCCTAACCTTTCAGGCCTTTGAAATAGTCGAGGATCTGCTGGGTATCCATGACATCGCAGTACTTCATCCACAAATCAAGTAAAGCCGCCTTATGGGAAAGCTGGATCCGGTCGTAAACCGCGTCCTCCACCATGGCCACGTTGTAGTTGCGGGTGACCGCATCCACCGCGGTGGCCCGGCAGCACCCGCTGGTAGAGCCGCCTACGATAATGATGGTGTCGATACCAAGCTTTACCAGGTAGCTCTGCAAAGGGGTGCCGTAGAACACGCTGGCGTAGGCCTTATCGATGACCATCTCGTCTTCGCCCGGCTCCAGTTCTTTAATGATCTGGGCTTCCGGCCGTCCGTCCAGGTACTTGGACTGGTCGCGGTTGGTCTTGGTGCTAAACCCGTCGAAAGACATGGTTTTCTTCTGAACGTTGCGGGACTGGAATACCGGCACACCCGCTTCCTTGGCGGCGGCTCGAATCCGCTGGATGTTGCCAACCGCCGTCCAGGCATTGGCACCACCGCCAGAGGGCCACTTGTCCAACTGCTGTTCAATCGGAACGTTCTCACCCACATAGTTGTACTGCACGTCGATGATGAGTAACAGTGGCTTTTTCCCAAGGCCCCGGCTCTTACCGTAACCCCCTTTTTCAATCACCAACCGGTCCACGTCCGTCAGCAGGTCTTCCCAAATCCTCGCCATTCCTATCTCCTCCCTTTTGTTTGTATTTGTTCACCCCGGACTAGATTTCCAGGGCAATGCGCAACCCGTCATGGATGGCATCGGGTGTTTTCCGCGGTGCCAGGCAGTTCCCCACCAGGTACATATCCAGGCCGGGGATTTCCTGCTCCAACTGCAGCGCCAGGGCGTTATCCGCGAGCATATGGTCCACCACCACCACCATGTCAAAATCCAGTTCGCGTTCCCATCCTTCGTGGTCAATGAGAAAACGGTTGCCGTCTGCCTGCAGGATTTTACCCTTGGAGATGGATCGCACACCGTATTCGTTTAAACGGAGCCATGCCATAGTCTTATTGATGCTCTCCATATCGTAACCGACTTCCACTTCCTCGGTAAAGAGCACTACCTCCGCTCCCAACACGGCCAGTTTTTCACCAATCCCGAGGGCCTTGTTGTGGTAGTCCTTGTCGATCACCAGTACCCGTTTCCCCTGCAAGTCGTTTTCCTGCAGGTCCAGGGCCTGAGTTACATTCAAGTGCGGCACATCCGGTGTATATGTTACGGATGGTTCGCCGTAAGTAGCGCCTGTGGCCACCACTACCGCATCGTAACCGCCAGATTTAATGTCCTGCACCGTAGCCTCATGGCCCAGGCGTACTTCCACCCCAAGTTGGTTGACCTGGCGGCTCTGCCAGCGAGTCACGTCAAATAATTCCTGACGGTTAGGCACGTCATAAGCGCCCCGCCGGAGCATGCCGCCCAGTTCCTGGTTCTTTTCGTAGAGGGTCACCTGGTGCCCCCTCTCCCGCAGGACGCGAGCGGCCTCCAGGCCGCCAGGACCGCCACCGATGACAGCCACTTTTTTCTGCCTCACAGCAGGCTTGATCTGGTATTCCTTTTCCTTTCCCACCCTGGCGTTACCAAAACAGGAAATGGGAGCACGGTAGCGCAGTCGCTGGAAACACCCTTGCAGGCAGGCAATACACGGCCGAATATCGTCCAGGCGCCCTTCCCTGGCCTTGTTGGGCAGTTCCGGGTCGGCCAAGGTGGCCCGGGTCATTCCCACCAGGTCGGCGTGCCCTTCAGCCAGGATGTTCTCGGCCAATACAGGGTCGTTGATGCGGTGAGAGGTATAGACAGGTATTTTGACCAACCTCTTGATACCGGAGGCCAGGTAGGCCGCGAAGCCCAAAGGGAAGTCCATATTGGGAAAGGTCGGCGGGTAGTTGAGGTTATGTCCCAGGCTGAGGCCGATGTAATCCAGACCCTCTTTTTCCAACTCCACGCAGATGCGTTGATAATCCTCCTGCGTCAGCCCGCCGTCCGCCATTTCGTCACCGTTAATGCGGATGCCCACGATCTTACCGGGAGCCACGGCCTTTACCGACCGGATGGCTTCCTGGGCGAAGCGCAGGCGGTTTTCAAAGGATCCGCCGTACTCATCAGTACGCTGGTTGTATAAAGGCGAGAGGAACTCATGAATCAGGTACCCATGGGCCAGGTGCACCTCCAGGCCGTCATAGCCGGCTTTAACACACCGCTCTGCCGCCTTGGCGTACATCTGGATCATTTCTTTCACTTCGCGGGTGGTAAGTTCGTGGGGCACTTCCTTTTTGATAGGGTCGGGAATAGCCGAAGGAGCCACCACAGCCCGCCGGGTATCCACCGAAGTCATTTCCCGGCCCATGTGGTGTAGCTGGGCAACGATTACCGTGCCATAAGCCTTAACCCGGCTGGTCAACTCCGACAATATGGGGATGACCTTGTCATCAAACAGGTGCACCACATATTGGGACTGGGCGGAGTTGGGCGCAATAGCCATGGACTCCGTCACCAGCAAGCCCAACCCGCCTTTGGCGCGCTCCTCGTGGTAAGCGATCTGCCGCTCCGTGGGGAACCCGTCGGTTGAAGCCATGTGGGTAAGGTGGGCGGTGGCCATAATCCGGTTTTTTACTACGTAATTGCCGATTTGGATCGGCGTAAAAAGGTGGTTAAAGGTAGGCATGTCTAAGACCTCCTGCACTTATATTCAGCTAACTCTTAAGAATACCCGCCTGTTTTAAGTAATCATAAAGCTGCCGCGCACCCGCGGCCCCTTCACTGGCGGTACCAGTAGGGCCTTTTTTCTTGCTGACTCCACCCGAAAGGATCATCTTCATCCGGTCGGCTGCAGAAAGGTTGCTGTCCGGGGTAAAAATCTTCTTGGGTTTCGGCCTGGCCTTGGTTAATCCGATCAGTTCCGTTAAGGGCTCCGGAGGCTCACCTGCCCCAGGGTCAATCTCCCAGACGGAAACAGTGGCGCCAGCAGCCGCCAGCCTGCCGTACATAGTCGGGTACCTGGGCTCGCTGCCGGACTTTTCAATCCCTAACGCCGCCGGCAGCCTACACTCCAATACCCAGCGATCCCCCTTCCCGGCATTGCGTTGCAGCAATAACTCGTTCGAGTTTGTCTTGTATTCCACGCTCACTACGCCGTTCACTACCGGAATGTTGAGGATAGATGCCAGGTAGGTGACGACCAGGCCGCTACTGACCCCGGCACTCCGCACTCCGCCTAAAACCACGTCATATCGCAGCGACCGGCAAGCTTGCGCTAAAACTCCGGCGACCAACCAGGGGTCATCAACGGAGGACAGTTCCGGGTGCCAGACACGGATAGCCCGGTCTGCCCCCATCGCCATGGCCTCTCTCAATCCCTCCTCGTCCTTGGCCGGCCCGAGGGTAACTGCTGTAACAGCACCACCATGTTTGTCTTTAAGGCTAAGCGCGTCTTCCAGGGCCATTAAATCATACGGCCCCAGGCCATACACCACCCCTGTTTCCACTACTTGCCTTGTATCTTGATCCACTGCCAGAGGCCCTGCCCGTTCCGGCGCATACTTCACCAGCACCAAAATATCCAACCTGGATACCCCCTAGCGCTTTGAACAATTACCCCGGAGCCAACAAATTAGACAACATTTCCAGAACCCGTTTTCAACCGGCCCGTTGTTGGAGCCCTTCTTTAATAAGTTTGATCACGGCCGGCACTATTTCGTTGACGTCCCCCACAATTCCCAGATCGGCCAGCTTGAGGATCGGAGCATTTTTGTCCTTATTGATGGCGATAATCGTTTTGGCGTCTTTCATGCCAAAGGTGTGCTGCGTCGCACCGGAAATCCCGCATGATATAATTAACTTGGGGCTGACGCTTTTTCCTGTTTGCCCTATCTGGCGTTCCAGCGGGATCCAACCGTTATCCCGGGCTACGCGGGAACCGCCCACGGAAGCTCCCAACAAGTCAGCCAACTCCCAAAGCCTTTGAAAATTTTCTGCCGTTCCCATTCCCCTGCCCCCCGACACGATGACCTCGGCATCGCTTAAATCCACAGTACGTGGATCGGCTTTAATAAATTCCAACACGCGCACAGCACTGACCTGGGCCGGCCATCCATCCATAATTTCTACCTGGGTCTTGCTGCTAGGCATCCCCTTCTTAATGTTGATCAATCCGGTACGGAGACTGGCCAGGACAGTCGGGCCTCGCCCAGCCAGGGTAGCCGACACCCGGTCGAAACAATGATACCTTTCAGCGACCAACCGGCCGCCCTGGTCCCAGGAGAGCGTCACGCAATCAGGGAAAAAAGGGAGCTGGAGCCGGCTGGACACGTCCGCCAGCACTTCATGGCCAAAGATGGTTTCCGCAGCCAGGACTGCGGCTGGTTTCCGGCGGCCAATCATATCCGCCAGCATGTCTCCCAGGGTTTGGGGTCCTAGCATAGAAGCCTCCGGGGGAGGAACATAAAGAACGTCCGGGGCGAAAGGCTGGATGTCCCGTTGCACTTCTTCGCTGCCGGCAATGGTAATCACCGCCAAATGACCTTCCCGAAGGCTCACCAGTTTCCTTGCCTCGGAAAGGGTTTCCAGCGATCCCTCCTTGATGCCGCTTTCGTCAGCTTCCAACACAACCCATACTTCTTGGGCCACGGTCTCATCCTCCCATGGTTCCGACCCACGGAACTTTGTTCTATTAGTAGGGCACTTGTTTACTTACCTACGTTCTTGTTTTTTTGATTTCTTGCTCCAAATAAGGCACTAACCCCCCGGAGGTTACTATCTCCATGATATGTAACGGCAGCCGGGTAGCTTGATACTGGGTTCCCTGAGTGAGGTTTTTGATCAAGCCGGTTTCCAGCTCGATCTCCAGCTCATCTCCCTGGTGGATTTTGTGTGCCTGCGGGCACTCCAACACGGGCAAGCCAAGATTAATGGCGTTGCGGAAAAAAATGCGCGCAAAAAATCGTGCCACAACTGCCCCTACGCCAGCGTATTTAATGGCTGCCGGGGCAGTCTCCCGGCTGGAGCCACAGCCAAAATTATCTCCGCCGACAATAATGTCTCCCGGTTTAATCTTACGGGGCAGTTCGGGGTCTATTCCCTCCATCACATGTTGGGCCATTTCCTGGTTGGACAGTTTTAAGTACTTGCCGGGGGCAATAACATCCGTATTGATGTTG
This sequence comes from Clostridiales bacterium PH28_bin88, assembly GCA_000987045.1. Lineage (GTDB taxonomy): Bacteria > Bacillota > PH28-bin88 > PH28-bin88 > PH28-bin88 > PH28-bin88. Next base: position 189,593 of record LAKY01000055.1, read on the forward strand.
TCACCGAATTTCCATACCCTTCCACGAATGATGTTTGACATCCTCTCACCCCCTCAAGTACGCCCGTGGGTCAGCGATCTTTCCCGCAATGGCAGAGGCGGCTACCGTTGCGGGCGAAGCCAGGAAGACCTCGGCCTCCGGGCTGCCCATCCGCCCTTTAAAGTTTCTGTTAGTAGAAGCAACGCAGCGTTCACCGGCGGCCAGAATACCGTTGCTAAGCCCGGCACAAGGCCCGCATGACGGCGGGAGGATTGTCGCTCCCGCTTCCACCAGCCTGGACAGGACGCCATCGTTCGCCGCACGCTGCAGTATTTGCCGTGAAGCCGGGGCCACTAAAAATCGTACGCCCGGAGCTGCCCGCCGACCGCTTACTACCCGCGCGGCTGCCTCTAAATCAGTGTATTTGGCACCGGTACAGGCTCCGATCAACGCCTGCTGCACCGGTAAATCCGGTAAAGCAGACACTTTTTCCACGTTGTCGGGACTGTGCGGGCAAGCCACCATCGGTTCCAACTCCTCGGCCCGGCAGCGGATCACCCGGCTGTACTCCGCATCAGGGTCACTGTAGAGGGGGAAATAGTGAGCTGAAGTACGTTGGACCAGGTACTGAAAGACTGTTTCATCCGGTTCAATGATGCCGGTTTTGGCGCCCATTTCGATGGTCATGTTGGTTAAAACAATGCGTTCGTCAATGCTTAAGCGGTGCACCGTCTCCCCGGCGAACTCCACCACCTTGTACGTCGCGCCGTCAAGCCCTAGCTGCTTGATATTGAAAAGGATCATGTCTTTGGCGGAAGTGCCGTGAGGCAATTCTCCCTTCCACTCAATCCTGATAGTTTCAGGAACCTTGAGCCAGGTGCTCCCTTTAACCAGTACCCCCAGCATATCGGTGGAACCCAGTGCCACCACCAGTGCCCCCATGGCGCCTGCAGTGCAGCTGTGGGAATCCCCCCCCACCATCATGATGCCGGGTAAGACATATCCTTTCTCAATGGGTACAATGTGGCAAACCCCTTCCAGTTCATGGTATTTGTTTATTCCGTACCTTTGAACCCATTGCCTGGTCAAGGAAATAATGTTAGCTTCGGTATCATTGCACGCGGGCACGAAGTGGTCTGCTACCACTGTAATCCGGTCAGCGTCCCACACTCTGGCCGCTAACCTCTCCAGGTTGGCGGCGATCCGTCTTGGCCCCCCGGAATCGTTCATCATGACCAAATCCACCTTGACCCAGACGATATCACCGGGTCTGACACTGTTCATACCACTGGCTCGAGCAAGAATTTTTTCAGTAATCGTTTGGCCCATATCTTTCCTCCTCGCTGCACTGCTCGCAAAATGGGTCAATCTATTGCCGCGTAGCGCTGCTCCTGCTCTCGCACCCGGTTTAACCCCAGGAGAGCGTTGAGCTCGTTGAAGGTAAGCATGCGATTTAACAAGCCTTTGGTAGTACCTGTGGCATGCAGTTCTTGCATCACTTCTGTCACCGTCTTGATCAGCGATCTAATCGCTGTGTTGGGGAAGATAACGATTTTATAGCCAATGTTCTGCAGTTCCGAAGCTGACAGCAAAGGAGTTTTCCCTCCCTCCACCATGTTGGCCAGCGTAGGGAGCTGAACGGCTGAGGTGATCCGGCGCATTTCCTCCACGGACTCGGGAGCCTCAACAAAAATTACATCCGCACCGGCTTCCTCGTAAGCCTGTGCCCGCTCCAAAGCATCTGCCAACCCGGTCACCCCCCGGGCATCGGTACGTGCGATCACCACAAAATCATGATCAGTACGGGCATCTAGCGCCGCTTTGATTTTGCCGACCATTTCCTGGCGGGAAATTAGTTGCTTACCCGCCATGTGACCGCAATGCTTCGGAAAGACCTGATCCTCCAACTGGATAGCAGCCACGCCAGCCCTTTCATAGGCGCGCACAGTTCGGCTCACATTTAGTGCGTTGCCGTACCCAGTATCCCCGTCGGCAATAACGGGAAGGTTCACCACGCTACAGATATTCTCCGCCCGGGTGACCATCTCCGTCATGGTGATTAACCCCACATCAGGTAAACCCAAAGTGGTATAAGAAACCCCAGCCCCCGTCAGGTACAGCGCGTTAAACCCGGCCTTTTCGATAATCCTCGCGACCAAAGCATCAGCCGCCCCTGGCGCGATGATGATGTCTTTTTGTGACAGCAATTTCCGTAACCTGCTTGTCTGGCGCATACAACCCCTCCCAATATTCCAGCCAATATTTGCTACATGCCCAGGTAAGCTTTCTTCAGGTGTTCATGGTGCAGTAATTCGTGACCCCCACCCTGGAGAACTATCCGGCCCTGCTCAAGTACATAACCCCGGTTAGCCATCCCCAAGGCGTGGTGTACATTCTGTTCAACCAGCAACACCGTCACACCCTGGTCTTTGATTTGGCTGATAATCTCAAACATTGTTTGGGTTAATCGAGGTGACAGTCCAATCGACGGTTCATCCAAAATGAGCAGTTTGGGGTTGGTCATCAGGCCGCGTCCAATCGCCAGCATCTGCTGCTGGCCCCCGCTTAGGGTACCAGCGGTCTGCTTGATTTTGGCTTTCAGATCAGGCAACAAGTTAAAGACCTTTTCCATGTTGGCGGCTCTGCTTTGCTTGGCCGCCCGGGTGTAAGCCCCCAATTCCAGGTTCTCCATGACCGTCATATGGGGAAAAAGCTTTCTTCCTTCAGGTACTTGGACCAGGCCACGCTCAACGATTTGATAGGGATCGAGATTAATGATGGTGTCGCCCATGAATTCAATAACTCCGCTCTGGGCTTTAATCAGGCCGGAAATCGTTTTTAACAGTGTTGTTTTTCCCGCCCCATTCGCGCCCACCAGAGAGACCAACTCACTGGTGCGAACTTCCATCGCCAAGTCGTGCACGACCATAACCTTACCATAGCCCACATTAAGGCCACTAAGCTTGAGCAATCATGGTCACCTCCCCTAGGTAGGCTTCGATCACTTTCGGGTCTGAAGACACTTCTTGCGGCGTACCCTCGGCCAGTTTTTCCCCGTGGTGCATCACGAACACCCGGTCGGAAAGGTTCATTAAAGCCTGCATAATGTGTTCTATTATAAAAATTGTCACACCGCTTTCCCTGGTCTTTTTGATTAACCCCATCACTTCTGACACCTCAGAAGGTGTCAGGCCAGCCATTACTTCATCTAAAAGTAACAGCTTGGGTTGGGTGGCTAGGGCGCGGGCTAACTCCAGGCGACGTTGGTCGCCGATGGTTAACTCCTTCACCCGAACGTCTTTCTTGTCAGCCAGCCCGACGAATTCCAACTTTTCCAAGGACAACCGCGCCGACTGGGTGTAAGATTTCGCCCGGTTAAAAGCTCCCACCATTACGTTTTCCAAGGCGGAAAGGTTACCGAAGGGTTTCACGATCTGGAATGTCCTGGCTAGCCCTTCCTGGCAGATTGTATGAGGGCTCAGGCCCGTAATGTTGTGACCGTCGAATTCAATGGTCCCTTCCTCTGGGGTGTAAAACCCGGAAACTGAGTTAAAAAGAGTGGTTTTGCCGGCGCCGTTAGGCCCAATCAACCCGAATATTTCCCCCTCTTTGATTTCCATGGTTACGTGCTTAACTGCAACCAGGCCGGCAAATCTTTTTGTGACATTGCGCACTGTTAATAGCGGCACCTTAAACCCCCTCCTGCTTAGCCCCAGCTCGTGCTTGTTCGCTTACAGTTCCTTGCCGGCGGGCAACGATTTTATGATGCCAAATGTTTTGAATGAGTCCGATGATACCTTCGGGCAAATACATAATGGCCACGATTAAAATCGCACCATAGATAATCATGTTAATTCCACTGAGGCCGGGGAATAACCCACGCGTTATTTCGGAAATCGGGGTCAGTACCAGCGAACCCAGCACCGGTCCCCATACGGTACCCACACCGCCAATAATGACCGGGGTTAAGATGTTAACGGATACATGATTGCCAAAGGCGAGTTCCGGGTCAATGTAAGAATAAAACTGGACATAAAACGTCCCGCCCAAAGCGGTAAGAAAAGCACTGACGCTAACCGCGATCAGCTTGTACTTAAAAGCGCCTACCCCTAAAGCCTCGGCTGCATCCTCATTCTCACGGATAGCGACCATGTACAAGCCAAGCTTTGATTTGGCGAGTTTATGGACGAGAAAAGTAATGAGGATGGCCATGGCCAGGATTATATAGTAAAAATAAATGGGTTCCCCGAACTGAAAGTTGGTGGGTTTTTCACCCAAGGGAATGAGGATGCCCATCGCCCCTTTAACGAAACGCCAGTTAAGGGCTATCACACGCAGGGTTTCCGCAAAAGCCAACGTGGCCAGGGCAAAGTAATGACCTTTTAATCGGTAACGGAACGCCAGAAATCCAATTACCCACCCCGCCAACGCTGCCAACACTCCACCAATCAGCATTCCCAACCAGGGAGTGAGGCCAACCTCTGTAAACAGCATCGAGGAGGTGTATGCTCCCAAGCCGAAAAACGTTGCATGCCCGAACGAAAACTGCCCGGCGTACCCGCTCATGATATTCCAACACTGGGCCAAATACACCCCGTAAACGGTAACGATCAGCAAATTCAAGTAGTATGAGTCAAGCCCCAACGGTAACAGGAGTAACACAGCCGCCAATGCCAGTAACAATAATCCGTTTTGCTTTTTGTTTTTTGGTGCAAGGTTGGCCATTACTGCGTCCCCCCTCCGAACAGGCCGGTTGGCTTAATTAACAAGATCAGTATGAAGAGCATGTAAATAACCATTTCTTTCAAACTGCCCGGTAGCAACAACGCACTTAGCGATTCCGCCAAGCCAATAATCAGCCCCCCCAGTAAGGCCCCGCCGAAATTGCCTAACCCACCTAGAATGGCAACCACGAAGGCCCGGAGGACAAACACTTGGCCTACTCCCGGCGAAGCGAAGTAAAAAGGCAGAATTAACGTTCCAGCAGCCCCAGCACAGGCCGCCCCAATGCCAAAAGCAATTCCATTAATCCGCTTGACATTGATGCCTACCAAATGTGCCCCATCCCTTTCCTGGGAGGTTGCCTGGATGGCCTTGCCAAGTTCTGTTCTTTTCAAGACATAATACAAAACTGAAGTAACTACCAGGGTAAAACCAAACGCCAACACCTTCGAGGTGTTCAAGACCATTGGTCCTATCTCCATACCAGCTTCCAACCAGGGCACTTTGATCGACCGGTAATCCGGGGTCCATAGCACCAGCGCAAGGTTTTCCAGCACCAGCATGATCCCCAAGGTTAATAACAGTTGGTTATGCTGCGGCGCCTTCAGTATGGGGTTCAAAAAAACCTTTTGCAGGGCTAATCCCAGCACAAATAAGAAGACCATGCTCGCAATCAAGGTTAAATAGGGATTAATCCCCCAAAGCGTGAAGATCCAGTAGGTCACGTACATACCCAGCATCAAGAGTGCACCATGGGCAAAATTGACGATCTGCATTACACCGAAAATGAGTGTTAGCCCTACAGCGACCAGAGCATAGACCCCACCCATCAAAAGCCCGTCACTGATAGCTTGAAAGATTGCATCGACGTTCATTTTTCCCCTCCATTCCGAAAACCGATGGCCCCGACATGAGCTGTGTTCGGTAGGGCAGGGCGGGGTTAACCCCGCCCCGCATAAAAGCTAGAAGTCTTTACTTAATTTTTGGGAAGGGGAAAATCAACTTAGCTTCGGCGTATTCCTCGGGGAACACCACCACATGCTTGCCGTTTTGGATTTGGGTGATGACTCCGGCCGCGTTGATGTTTTCACCCGCTTCGTTAAACTTGACTTCCTTGTGCGGCAAAATGTGATCGGCCATATTGGTTTGGGCCAAGGCTTCCCTGATCTTGTCCTTGTCGGTAGAGGCCGCCCTTTCCAAAGCGTCGGCGATCACCATACCTGTCACATACCCGTACAGGGACGAGGAGTTCATTTCAACGCCGTACTTCTGCTTAAACTTGTCCCTGACTTCGAGGGCCTTCGGATTCTTCGGGTTGTACCTGTAGTTGACATCCATTACGTATTCGGCATCTTTACCTAGGTCTTGGATAAATTTAGGATCGCTGAATGCACCATTGGCGATACCAATAATGGCCTTGACGTCAACTTTTTGTTCTTTGAGAGTCTTTACCAACAAAGTCTGGTCGGTGTAATAACCGCTACCGATCAGGATATCAGGCTTAGCTGCGGCAATCTTGTTAACTTCGGCTGTAAGAGAAGGGCTCTTGTTGGAATACGGTACCCGCACAACCATTTTCAGCCCTGTTTCCGCAATATGTTTTTCGACATAATCGCCAAAGGTTGTACCGAACAGAGTATCTTCATGGGCAACTGCAGCCGTTTTAATCTCTGGAGTTACAAGTTTTGTCATATACTCAATAAAGTTTTGGGCAAAAACAGTAGCGCTGGGTTGTATCCGGAAACTATATTTAAATCCCCGTTCCAAGATGTTGGGAGCAGATGAAACGGTAATAACAAACGGTGTCTTCTGCTTTTCAGCTTCTTGAGTAGCCGCGAAAGTAGCACTGCTAGTGTAGGTACCTGTTAAAACCACTGCTCCCTCTTTTATCAACCGCTGCACCTCGGAAACCGCTTTTTCAGGCGAACCCTGGTTGTCTCCGTCAACCAGCTTGAGCTTGGCGCCGCCTAAGGACTTGATCCCACCCGCAGTGTTAACCTCGTCAATGGCAAGTTCCAGGGCGTTACGGATCATTTTCCCGTCGTAAGCCAAGTTTCCGGTTAACGGGTGGATGGAACCAATTTTAATCTCAGTAACTTTTTCCGGGGCAGCCTTATCCCCCTCTTTTGCCGTGTCCTTGCTTCCACAGCCCGCCAGCAGAGTTCCTACCAGCAATACAACCATTATTAAAGACAACAATTTTAAACTCCGAGACATGTCTTTGACCTCCTTTTTTTGGGAATACCTCTTTCTTGCTACACGGCATTTCGATCACGCCCGTCTCCAAAACCACCCCCCAGTTTTGTATTCAGCAGCAAGCAATAAACGTATCCTACCTCTGTATTTAAAGACTAAAACAGATAACTCAAACATGTAACTGAAACTCAACTGGCCTGGTTAAACAAATAGTCTCCAACCACGGATCATATTGTTCTGTTCTACAGAATATTGTTCCGATCTCAACACAACAAATAATCCTATTTACCGATATTAACAGTGCTTTGTAATGGTTTCCAGCCCATCCGGTATGAAATTTCCCTGGCAGTGTCCAGCGTTAGCTGGCAGATTAGTGTTGCCCGCTCAAAGGTAAACCGCGTATACGGGCCTGAAACACCAATCCCTGCCGCCAGCCGGCCGGTGTGATCGAAAATTGGAGCTGAGATGGAAGCAGACTCTTTATTCCTTTCACCATGGGTAAAAGCATACCCACGCCGGCGAATTTCTTCTAAATCTTGCAAGAGCTTGTCCCTCTCCATCGGCCGCCCCGAAGCGTCCTTGTCTCCCAGATTGCCAAGAACACCCTCCAATTCCTCTTCCGGCAAGTAGGCCAGCAAAACCTTTCCTGACGCCCCCACATAAAGGGGGTTATGCAATCCAATTTGTACGAAGTTCCTGATATCTTCCACGCTTTCTACCTTTTCAATACAGACACGTTCTCCGTTGCTGGCAATATTTAAAGTAACCGACTCCCTGGTCTTTGCGCTTAATTCCCGCATCAGCGGCAACGCGACAGAACGAAGTTCTATCTGGGAAATAACGATATTACCCAGGTCAAACAGTCTCAATCCCAAGCGGTACTTCTGGTTCTGTTCGTTCTTTGTCACAAGACCGCGGTATTCCAAAGTTTTTAGCAAACGATAGACAGTGCTCTTATAAAGTCCCAGCCTTTCACTTAACTCCGTGATGCCCAATTCTGGCTGTTCCGGAGAAAAGCTAAACAGAATGTCTATACACTTATCCACCGCTTGAACAATGTCGCGCTCTGTTGTCTTCTTTACCTTCATAATTTTTCGCCCTTTCTGTTTGGTCGGAATGTTCTGTACAATAGAACATTATTCTGCTTTGTGGAAATATACTTTTCATTTGAAAAGATATCACCGCGTCGAATTTTCTTCAACAACTGTTCGGTTAAGCGACGAATGAAGAAGGTGAATGGATGGATTCAACCGGTAATCGGTTGGACCATACCGGGTGTTGATAGCTAAAAGCCATCCGGGCCTTGATTATAAATTACAACGCTCTCACTAACAGCCAATCCGGCCATTAGGGAGAGCGTCTTCGCTCGCGTATAGGAACCTCAATGTTCCGGCGGGTATCATCTACCCTCACCTGTTTGTCTATAGTGTACTATCTTTTCGTTACAAGTCAACAGATTTTTATTTTTTATAAAGAATGTTGTATACATGTAGAGATTGCCCGAAGCGTGAACTAAAGACCGAATGATATGTGTTAGGCTCCCGGAGCAATGCCTGTATTAATTAAATGATACCTTCCACTTTGAGTTTTGTAATCTCTTCTTCAGTCAGGCCCAAAGTCTGGCTATAGATTTCCTGGTTATGGACTCCCAGAATGGGGGCGGGGCGGTCGAAACCGGCATCGACCTCGGAAAACTTGATGGGAAGCCCCCAGGCTTTAAAGCCGTGGATTTTGCCGACTTCCGGGTGTTCCAGGTCTACGATGGTCCCACGCTTTTTGAGTTCTTCGTCCTGTAAAACATCCAGGATGTCCCGCACGGGGCCGCAAGGGACTTCGAACTTGATCAGGACGTCCACTACCTCCTGGCTGGATTTGGTCTTGGTCCAAGAAGCGATTTCGGCATCCACTTCATCGGCGTTGGCGGCACGCTGGGCCTGGGTCTTGTAGCGGGGATCCTCCACCAGGTCCTCCCGGCCCATCGCTTTACAAATCCGCTGCCAGTGGATGTCGTTGCCACCGGCGATGACAATATAGCCGTCCCGGGTCGGGTAGGAATTAAAGGGGGTCAACCTTAGCAGGCGGTTCCCCATCCGCACCGGTCTTCCCTGGGTGGACCAGAAGTCGGGAGCCTCGTCCAGCATCAAGGATATCAGGGCATCCAGCATGGAGCATTCCACCATTTGGCCCTTCCCGGTCTGGTTGCGGTACTGGAGGGCGGCGAGGATGCCGATCACCGCATACATGCCACCCGCCAGGTCCGCCAGGGTCAAGCCCACCTTTAGCGGCGGCATGTCGGGGGTTCCGTTGACCGTCATCATCCCGCTCATGGCTTGAATGACGATGTCGAAGGCGGGTAAGGCGGCGTATGAACCGCTTACACCAAAGCCGGAGAGGGTGCAGTAGATGAGGCCGGGGTTCACAGCCTTGAGTTCCTGGTAACCTAAGCCCAGGCGGTCCATGGTGCCCGGCCGGAAGTTCTCCATCACCACATCAACCTTGGCCGCCAGGTCGCGGAATATTTCTCTTCCTTTGGCCGACTTAAGATTCAGGGTGATGCTCTTTTTATTGCGGCAGCGTTTCAGGAACCCGAAGGACATGTCGTCCGGAGTAAGGGGAGTGCCGCTGGCTCCACGAGGGCCCACGAAAGGCGGGCTGATCCTGGCCGGATCACCGCTGCCGGGTTGCTCCACCTTGATGACTTCCGCCCCCAGGCCGGCCAGCAACTGGGTGGCGTAAGGCCCGGACAAAAAAGTTGTGACATCCAGTACTTTGATACCCCGCAATAATCCATCCATTGTTTTCCTGCCCCTCCTTATGCTTTTGCGCCTGCGGCCTGGGTCTGGCTCTTCACCCGTTTCTTTTGCAAGAAGTATACCAGGGCAAGTCCCGCCAGGCCCAAGATATCGGTCAGCAGCCCGGGCTTGATCAGCCCCATGGCTACCCCGTAAAGAAGGACAGTTTCCGCAACCGTGGCATGGGTCAATAAGTACCTGGCGCCCGCGGCCCCCAGGGCCACCACTCCTATGATCGCGGTCAGCCCCGCCAGGATGCTGGCGCCGGCGTTACCTGCCTGAAAGACGAGTTCCGGCGAGTAGACAAACATAAACGGCACGATAAATGCGGAAATACCCAGGCGCACCGCCGTCCAACCCACCTTGTCCGGGCTGGCCCCGGCAATTCCCGCCCCCGCAAAGGCGGCCAGCGCCACCGGCGGTGTAATGTTGGAGATATTGCCGAAGTAGAAGGCAAACAGGTGGGCGGCAATGGGGTTCAGCCCCAGCTTGACGAGGGTGGGCGCCGCCATGGTGGCGGCAACGATGTAAACCGCCGTGGTAGGCATTCCCATGCCGAGGATGATGCAGGTGATGGCCGCCAGCACGAGGGTTAACATCAGGTTCCCCCCGGCCAAGCCGATAATGTTGTCCCCCAGTTTAATGCCCAGGCTGGTCATGCTGCTGACCCCTACAATGAAGCCCACCACTGCGCACGCGATGGCGACGGTGATAGCGCCCCTGGCACCGCCCTCTAAAGCAGCCAGGAACCCGCGCCAGCTCAGCCGTGTACTTTTCCGGAGGGAACTGACCAGGACCGCTGCAACAATGCCGTAGAAGGCGGAAAAGGTGGGTGTGTATCCCTTCACCAGGAAGTAAATGATTACCGCCAGAGGAAGCAGCAGGTGGCCGCGTTCTTTCAAGACGCTGCGGGTATTGGGCAGTTGGTCGGCCGGCAACCCCTTAAGCCCGGTCTTGACCGCCTCCAGGTGCACCCCTACGTAACAAGCCAGGTAATACAAGACCGCCGGGATCACCGCGGCCAGCATGATCACCTTGTAAGGCACGTTGAGGATTTCCGCCATGATAAAGGCCGCCGCGCCCATTACCGGGGGCATGATCTGGCCGCCTGTTGACGCCACCGCTTCCACCGCGCCCGCGAAATAGGGCTTGTAGCCCACGCTTTTCATCAACGGGATGGTAAAAGCGCCGGTAGTGGCCACGTTGGCCACGGCACTGCCGCTGATGGTACCCATCAAGCCGCTGGCGAACACCGCCACCTTGGCGGGCCCTCCGGGGGAGCGACCGGCAATGGCCAGGGAAATCTCGTTGATCAACCTTGCCATACCCGTCTCGCCCAGGAAGGCGCCAAAAAGGATAAACAGAAAAATATAGGAAGTCGAAACGCCGATGGCTACCCCGAAAATGCCGTCAGTTGACAAGTAGAGCATTTCCAGGATCCGGTTGACTGTATAGCCTTGGTGGCCGAAGGACCCGGGGATGAGGTAGCCGAAGTAGGCGTAGCTCAGAAAAAGAATTGCCAGGATGGGCAAAACCTTGCCGATACACCGCCGCCCCGCTTCCAGCACCATCAAGGAGGCAAGCACCGCAAAGGCATAGTCGGTGTTGTTGGCAAAGCCCCCGCTAAACGCGAAGGAATTATAGCGCCAAACGATGTAGGCGCCGGAGGCAATACTGCCGGCAATAAAGATAAAGTCCAATACCGTGGGGCGGTCCCGGCGGGACTGCCTGCTGGCCGGGAACAGTAAAAATGTCAATACCAGGACAAAGGCAAGATGGATAGCCCGCATTTTAATGGCCGGCAACACCCCGAAGCTGGCCAGCCACAGCTGGTACAGCGACATGGCAATGGCTACCACCGAGGTAATCGTTCCCCAGCGGGAGATTTTCGAGTACTTGCGATACTGGGATTCTAAGTCGTATTTTTCGACGACCCTCTCGATGACCTCCTGATCGACCGCAGCAGTTAACCCTCCGGGCCCCCCGTTCTCTTTCATACGAATTCTGTCACCCCTTTGTAATAGTTGCAGGCGTCTATGGACCGGAAGCCCACAGGGCGAGGGTTTCCCCGCCCTGTGGATATACCCCGGGGTTTGGTACAACACATAAAAGCCCATGCCCAGTACTCTTGCACCTGGAAGCATGCCTTCCATGCCTGTGTTTTTGTTAATGCCGTGGTAAACGGTTGATGCTGGCGAAGGAAATGAACCCACCAGAGAATACGCGAATTCGCGCTAAGGTCAGTTAGCGGGTACCTGCAGCCCCTTTTCCTTAAAGTACTTGGCGGCACCCGGATGCAAGGGCACACCCATCAAGCCGTTAAGGGCGTTTTCCAGCGTGATGTCCTTGGCCGCGCTGTGGGCAGCCACCAGGTCAGCCTTATTCTCAAAGATCGCTTTGGTCAGCTGGTAAATTAAGTCTTCTTCCAGGTCAGCCCTGGTTACCAGCAGGTTGGCCTGGGCTACCGTGTTAATGGGCTCAGTCTGCCCTTTATAGGTGCCGGCTGGAATGGTGGTGGGGTAGTACCAGGGCATTTCTTTAACGATTTTATCAACCATGTCCGGCGACAGGGACACGAGCTTCACATCGGCGCTGTTCATTAGATCCATAACGGCCGCGTTGGGTAGACCGGCGGAAATCAGCGCCCCGTCGGCCTGGCCGTTCTTCATCAGTTCTACAGCCTCGGTGAAACCTACAAAGTCAACCTTCATCACGTTCTTGTCGGCGTTGTAGTCTATCCCGTGGACCTTGAGGATTTCCCGGGCACTGACCTCCGTACCGCTGCCGGCAGCCCCAGGGACGAACCGCTTCCCTTTCAGGTCTGTCAAGGATTTGACTCCCGACTTGGCAGTAACCACGATCTGGACAGTATTGGGGTACATCGCGGTCATCACCCGCAGGTCCTTGTTGGCCCTGCCCTCAAATTTATCCTTACCGTTATAAGCGTTGCCCGTCACCTGGTTCATGGACATCCCGATATCGGTTTCCTTCCGCTGCAGGAGGTTCATGTTCTGTACGCTGGCTTCAGTGGCCTGAGCAGATGCCCGGACGTTGGGGACCTTGTTGTTCCACATCTGGGCCATCCCGTTCCCTAACACATAATACACACCGGTGGTGGTACCAGTTGCCAGGTTAATGTCCCGCACCTTCGGCGGTTCCTGCTGGGCGGGCTTATCCGCCGGTTTATCCGCCGGCTTTTGACCACCACAACCCCCTAAAACCGCCGCGACCATAAATAGTACCAGGACTACCCATGCAATCCTTTTGTTCATCACACTACCTCGCTTTCAATTTTTATTTCCCTGTTTTTTTACTCTTTTATCGCACTGCCGAAAAACTCGCACCTCCCTTGAATTATAATTATTCTGTCTTGCCCTTCCAAACTTGACAAAATAGCACGTAGATATTGCTAATTGGTAACATTACTAATGTTGCAAAAACTTAAAAAGCAGTTCCCTCCATTGTGTTAATGCAAAATTGCATTATAAAGGCAGGCCAACGGGGAGCCTCCTGGGCTCCCCATTACACTATTCCAGGACCATCAGCCGGCTGCCGGCCTTGACCACTTCCCCTTCCGAGGTCAGCACCTCACTGACCACACCGCTACCGGGGGAGTAAACTTCCACATGCATCTTCATAGCTTCCAGCACCAGCACCACGTCATTCTCCTTGACGCGAGTGCCAACGGGCGCTTCGACACGCAATACCTTCCCCACCATGGGGGCTGTGACTTCAATCATTGTATATTCCTCCTCCGTTAGTCCTGAGAGCCAGTTTACAGGTTGATGTTGGAGAACTTCCGCCACGGCCTGGCCACGTTCTTGTTCTCCAGTACTTCCAGGGCGGCGTTGATATTCTTTCTGGTCTCGGACGGCAGGATCACGTCGTCGACATAACCCCGCTCGGCAGCGCAGTACGGGTTTTCGTACATATCCCGGTATTCCTTGATCCTGGCCGCCTTGACCTCTTCGGGGTTCTCGGCGGCTTTAATCTCCTTGGCGAAGATCACGCTGGCCGCGGTTTCCGCTCCCACGATGGTGATCCTGGCCTCGGGCCAGGCAAACACGAAATCCGCACCGGTATTCTTGGAGCACATCCCCAGGTAGGCACCCGCATAGGACTTGCGCAGGATGACAGTCACCTTGGGAACGGTAGCGTCGATGAAGGCGTACAGCATCTTGGCGCCGTGCCGCAGGATCCCTTTCCACTCCTCCTGGGAACCGATCATGTAGGCCGGGGTGTCATGCAGGTTTACCAGCGGTATGTTGAACAGGTCGCAGAATCGGATGAACCTGGCCGCTTTATCCGCGGCATCGCAGGTGATGACGGAGCCGATCCGGTTGGGCTGGCTGGCCACAATTCCCACCGTTCTCCCGTCAAACCTGGCAAACCCGACAATGATGTTGGGAGCGAAGTCCTTCATGATTTCAAAGAAGTAGCCGTTGTCGACGATTCGCGTGATGACCTCGTGCATGTCAAAGGGCACACTCTGCACCTCAGGGATAAACCCGTCGAGGTCAGGGATTAACCTCTGGGGATCATCGGTCCGTTCCAGCCGCGGCGGCTTCTCCTTGTTGTTGGAAGGCAGGAAGGCCAGGAGTTCCTTAGCTCTGTCCAGGGCGTCCTGATCGTCTTCCACCACCACGTGGGTGCAGCCGGACTTGACAGCGTGGGCCTGTACCCCACAGAGGGTTTCCAGGCTGATGTCTTCTCCCAGCTGGGTTTTTACGAAGGCCGGGCCGGCAATGCCCATAAACCCTGTATGCCTGTTCTGGAAGACAAAGTCCTGCATCACGGGGTGGTACGCCTGTCCGCCCAGGCAGGGGCCCATCAACAAGGCGATCTGCGGGATAATCCCGGAAGCGAGGATCTGGGACTTGAACAGCCAGGCATAGGCTTCCAGGGTATCCATGCCTTCTTGCAGCCGGGCGCCGCCCGAGTCGTTCATGCCGACAAAGGGAATGCCCATTTCCTTGGCCATATCAATGGCCTGGGAAAACTTCTTCCCGTGGTACTCGCCAAAGGTACCCGCCATGGCTGTGTAGTCTTCAGCGCCGGCCATCACAAGCCTGCCGTTTACCCTTCCGTAGCCCACCACCACTCCCTCGGCCGGGACTTCTTTTTTGTCCATGCCGAAGGCAGAAGTGCGGTGCTTGATGAACATCCCGATTTCCGTAAAGGTCCCGGGGTCAAAAAAGTACTCGATCCTTTCCCGGGCTGTCCACTTGCCGGCCTTGTGCTGCTGTTCAACCGCTTTAGGCCCGCCCATGGCTCTAATCTTTTCTTTTCGTTGAGCTAGGTCTTGATAGAGGTCCACGTAACTACCTCCTCTTCTCTAATTACCGTGAGCAACCCTTCGATTTCGTCATACACGGCCCGCTCCATCCGGTTGCCTCACGTTTATTCGTCTTGTTACGTCCTATCTCACTTCCGAATTCCCACTTCCCACATCCCAATCTAACGGTTTGCTTTACGGTATCCCAGGGCATCCTGCCCAATAATCATCTTCTGGATGGCCGAGGAGCCTTCCACAATCTGGTACGACTTGGCGTCGCGGTAGTACCTGGCCACGGCATACTCCTCGGAATAACCGTAAGCGCCAAATATCTTTACGGCCTTGTCGGCACAGTGGTTGGCAGCCTCGGCGGCAAAGTACTTGCCCATGGAGGTTTCCAGGGCACTGGGCTGGTTTTGGTCCTTCAACCACGCAGCCCGGTAAACCAGCATGCGGGCAGCCTCCGTCTCCACCACCATCTCCGCGATCATGTCCTGGATAGTGGAAAACTTACCGATAGGCTGGCCGAACTGCTCCCGCTGGTTGGCGTACTCGATGGCCGCATCCACACACGCCTGGGCCACGCCCAGGGCCCCGGCGGCGCACCCCAGACGGGTGTCATTCAACTGGTTCATGCAGATCTTGAAGCCGTCCCCCTCTTTCCCGATGAGGGCATCCTTGGGGATACGGCAGTTTTCGAAAATGATTTCCCCCGTGGGAGCCGCCCAGGTCCCCAATTTTTCTTCAATGGGGGCGACGCTAATGCCGGGGGTATTCATCTCCACGATAAAGGCCGACATCCCCTTAACCTTGGTGCCGGGGTCGGTGTAAGCATACACCAGCGCCAGGTCCGCTACCTGGGCGTTGCTGATCCACGTCTTGCCGCCGTTCAGTACATAGAAGTCCCCGTCTTTGATGGCAGTGGTCCGCATGGAGGCTACATCCGAACCGGCATTAGGCTCCGTGATGGCAAAACAACCCATCTTCTCCCCGCTGGCCAGGCCGGGGACGTACTTACGCTTTTGTTCTTCAGTGCCATAGCGCAACAGGGTCAGGGCCGGACCCATTTGCATGTTGAACGGCAAGCGCATGGAACTGTGCACCCGGGCAATCTGTTCCGCAATCACCACCCAGGCCAGGTACCCCATTTCACTCCCGCCATACTGCTCCGGGACTGGGCAACCCAGGAAACCCAGTTCGCCCATTTTGTCCACGATGTCCTTGCGGAACCGGTGGGCCTTGTCATCAGCATCCACCGTGGGGGCAATTTCGTTTTGAGCAAAATCCCGGGCTACCTTTCTAATGGCCAGTAAATCATCGCTCAATGCAAAATCCATAACTTTCCCTCCTTATTCAGGCCTCGACGTGTCATTAAGCAAGTTCCGTGCCAAGGCCTGATGCCGCTATCCGGACCTTTCGGCGTACCTCTTTTTGCCCGTCCCAAGGAGGTTTGAACAGTTTCCGCCAAATTCTAAATACAACAGGAATTTTCATCTTTCAGAAAAAAGTACTGCAAAAATGCATTGCCCGGGTTGCTAGGAGAACTAAAAGCGTTCCTCCAGGCTTGCCCGAGGCTTGTAACCCCAATAAGGCAAATTTGCAGTACTCATCCCGGTGCCAATGCAAATACGCATTGGCACCGGTACCGGTTAATCATAATTTCCAATGCGCTTCAACTTCCGCACAACGGTGGACTGGTTGACCTCCAGCACCTCGGCGGCTTTGTAGGTACTGCCAAACTCGCGCAAGGCGTGTTGCAACAGCTGGCGTTCCATCTCTATCATCGCCTGCTTGAGGGGAAGGATCCCCTGGACGATCACCGTCGGTACGGATCGTGGCCGCTGAGGCAACAGGTGATCAGGTACTTGCTCCGGGGTCACCACCAGCCCCGGGGTAGTGACCATCAAGCGTTCCACGATATTCTCCAGTTCCCTCACGTTTCCGGGCCAGTCGTAGTTAAGGAAGAGTTCAAAAACCTCCGGCGCAAAGTCTTTCTTGATGTTGTAAGCCTGGCTGAACTTGTCCCTGAAGGAGTAAACCAGGGGGATGATCTCCTCCCGCCGGTGCCGGAGAGGAGGAATATACAGGGGAACCACGTTCAGGCGGAAATACAGGTCTTCGCGGAACTCGCCTTGCTGCACCATTTCTTCCAGGTTCCGGTTGGTTGCGGCCAGAATGCGCACGTTTACCGGCAGCGGCTTTCTCCCCCCTACCCGCTGGATCTCCCGGTCCTGAATGGACCGCAGGATTTTCACCTGCAAGGGCAAGGGGAGGTCACCGATCTCGTCCAAGAAGAGAGTTCCGTTATGGGCCAGTTCAAACATGCCCATTTTTCCTTCCCTGCTGGCCCCCGTAAAGGCTCCGGCCTCATAGCCGAAGAGTTCTGTTTCCAAAAGGTTGGCCGGGATGGCTCCGCAGTTCACCTTAATGAAGGGTCCCTTTTTTCGAGGGCTGTGGGTATGAATGACCTTGGCAAATACTTCCTTACCCACCCCGGACTCCCCGAGAATGAGCACCGTGGAATCCACCTGGGCCACCCGCAAAGCCATGGCCAGCAGCTCCTGGACTTTGGGCGAGTTAAAGATCAGGTTGTCCTGGTCCATCAGCCGCCCTCTCAGTTCCACTAGTTCCGACCGGTAGCGCTTGCTCAACTCCTTGGTCTCTTCCAGCTGGCGCTTCAGTTCATTGAGTTCCGTCAGGTCCCGCACAGTGATCACCACCCGCACGATCCTGCCCAGGGCATCTCTCGCCGGGCTGCCGGTCACCAGCAGCAGGTTGGTATTCTTCACCCCGTTTTGACACCGCTCCATCAGGGTAACCGCTTTCCCCTGGCGCATTACAGCGTCCACCACGGACTTGGAGTAGTATCCCTTTTCCACCAGCTCCCGCATTGATTTACCCTGCATCTCTCCGGCTGGGATGCCGGTAATCCGCTCGTGGGCGTGGTTAACTCGCAGAACAACGCCGTCGATATCCGTGACGATGACCCCGTCGTACTGGGACTCGATGACGGCCTGTAACTCCTGGTTCAGCTGTTTGACCGAGTGCAGTTCTTCCGAAATCGATTCCAGTTCCGAAATGTCCTGAAAAACACCAACCGCCCCCACCAGTTCACCGTTTTGGATTATCGGCGTACGGTTGGTAACGTAGACCCTCGTACCGCTGGAATAGTTCACCGTGAACTTGTGGCTAAGTTGACCCTCGCCGCTGCGCAGGATGTCGAGCAGGCCCAAAGGGATGATCACCTCTGACAGGTGCTTGCCCATGGCCTGTTCCTTTTTACGGCGGGTAATCTTCTCGGCAGCCTCGTTAAAAATCGTTACCATCCCTTGCCGGTCAATGGCGATGATCCCGTTGTGGGCGGCATCCAGGATGGCCTCGACTTGTTTCCACATGCCGGTGGCCTTTTGGTAATAGGTATAGCCCACATCGCACTTGCGGAGCACACCTGTCACCCGCCCGCCGGCATCCACCACCGGTAAGGCGCTCCCGGGCAGTTCCCAAACATCCTCTAGCCGGCAGTCCTCACGTACGGAGGCGGGAGCTTTTTCCATGACAGAATCCACTGTACAGCCGGACAGGATATCCCCTGGGTCCAATTCCAGGATCATTTTCCTGTCAAGTACCCCCAGGAGCATTTCCCCCTCGCTCGCCACCGGGAGAATCTCCGCTTGATGCTCTCGAAACAACCGCCACGCTCTCTCAACGGTATCTGAGGGCGACAATAAACACGGAACAGGGCTCACATCTGCATCGCGTACTAACAAAGAGAGCACCCCCTAATCCAGGTGAATAGCTTCCTTTGCATTATACCTCAATACGATTGTAGTTGATAGTAGGGCGGTTTTTAAAGTAAATCCCCCGGTGGATGAATATAAGCAGCCGGCAGTGGAACTTGTCCCCCGAGCGGCGGAACCAATAAAGAAAACTTGGCTAGCGCCAAGCCTTTAGGCGCAGGCGGAAGCCGTAGTTGCACTTATGCCACAGAAAGTTATACTTTCTGATGGTATAAATCAAACCCCTTGGGTATCTCGGCTTGACCTACCTAAGGGGCTAAGGTTCAGGAGCTTATTTCGCTTTTATACCCCTTTTTCTCTTTTTCGTTTGCAGGTATTTATTGATCTTCCTGACAACGGTGGACTGGTTGATCTCCAGGACTTCCGCTATCCGGTAGGTGTTCTCGTACCGCTGGTAGGCCTTGGTAATGAGCTGCTTCTCCAGTTCCTCAATAGCCATTTTCAAAGAGCAAACATCCCTCACTACTACCGGCGCTTTACCACCTTCGTGCTTTGAAAAAATAAAGTCGGGAAGCTGTTGGACCTGGATTTCCGGCTGCTCACAGGTGACCATCAACCTTTCTACGATGTTCTCCAGTTCCCGCACGTTACCCGGCCAGTCGTAATTAATAAGAAAAGCTAATGCCTCCGGAGAAAGCCGCTTGTTTATCTCGTACTTCTCGTTAAACCTGTTCATGCAGGCGTTAATCAGCGGCTCGATATCGTCCCGGCGGTAGCGGAGGGGTGGAATCGTCACAGGTACCACGTTAAGGCGGTAAAAGAGGTCTTCCCGGAAGGAACCCCTGGCCACCATCTGGTGGATGTCCCGGTTAGTGGCGGCGATGATCCTGATGTCCACGTCAATGGGCCGGTTGCCGCCTACCCGCATCACCTTTCGATCCTGGATCACCTGCAGCAGTTTAACCTGCAGGGTGGGTGGAAGTTCCGCTATTTCGTCGAGAAAAAGGGTCCCACCGTGAGCCATCTCGATAGTACCTTTTTTTCCCTCTTTTCTGGCGCCGGTGAAGGCCCCATGTTCGTAGCCAAACAGCTCGGATTCCAGCAGGTTTTCCGGAATCGCCCCACAGTTAATGGTGATGAAAGGGCCTTGCCTCCGCCGGCTGTGCTGGTGGATAAAGGAAGCAATCACCCCCTTGCCCACCCCGGTCTCCCCCAGGATCAACACCGTTGAGTCCACCATGGCCACGCGCTTGGCCACCTCCACTACTTCTTTCATCTCGGGGCTCACCGCGATGACCCGCAGGTCTTTCAACAGCCTTTCCTGGCGCAGTTCGGCCAGCTGCATGCGGTAGTTGTCTACCAGGGACTCGGTGTCCGCCAGGCGCTCTTTAAGGTTGTTCAGCTCAGTAACATCTCTGGAGTTCACGATAATCCGCCAGATGGATCCGTCCTCGGCAAATACCGGGTTCCCCGTGACAATGATCTGCCGCCCACTGCGGGTGTTTTGGGTAATGGTCACCCGTTTTCTTTCTTTCATCACCAAAGCGGTGCAGGAGGGAGAAAAAACCCCCTCCCGCACTAGATCTTCCACTTTCCGGCCGATCAGTTCCTCCGCCTTCATCCCGTAAAGGCGTTCACAAGCGGCACTTACTTTTAGGGTAACAAGGTTACCATCGGTCACATAAATCTCGTCGTAGGAGGAGTCAAAAATAGCCTCGAACTCCCGGTTGAGTTCCTGCAACCGGGCCAGCTCCCTGCGTAATTCTTCAACTTCCCGCTGTGGATCGCTCTCCGCCATGCCTATCCCTCCCACCTTCGGTCACTGGAAAGCGGAGGCCCACTGACTACCAGTTTCCGATACTTCTACGCCCGTTTCTGACGGCGCTTATTTACATGCCCTTGGACAAAAGCGAACTTGTCAATCATAGTTTTGATTCTCTTTAGAGTCCTGTAACTCCTGCTATCTTTACTTGCATCTCCACAGTTTCCATTCCTACCAGAAGTACTAGCACGGCCTGCCTTCCGCATCCCAGCCCCGTAGGTAATAATACTCTGACACCATGCGCTCCAGTTCCTCCCGGGTGAGGTGGCTCTTACGGGAATCCAACGGGGGATCAGTAAACATACGGTCCGGGAGGGTGTCCTCCTTGTTGGTAATTCCCTCCTGCACGTTAAATACCCGGGTAAGCCCCACCACCCGGTTGCCCAAATCCCTCAGTTCGTCGTCGCTGTACCGCCAACCCGTGGTGGCTTCAATCAGTGTCTGAAGTTCTCCCCACTGGATCAGGTCGCGGAAGAAAACGCAAAGGATTTGGGTATTAAACACTGTCAGCCGGTCCTCAAACTCAACAAAGAGCTTGGCCTTTCCTTCAACGGTGGCGGGGTCGATCATCCCTGCCAGCTCGGGTTTGTAGAACGTGGCCCTAAGGTGGCAGGCGCCGCGGCTGGAAGTGGCGTAGGCCAGGCCCATGCCCTTCAAGATCCGCGGGTGGTAACCCGCCGGTTCCAACCCCTTCACGTGCACCGCCAGGTCATCCAGCCCCAACGCCGGAGCGGCATGTTTAATGCCTTCCGCCAACACCGCCCCCAGCCCTTCCCGGGCAGCGATGCGGTTTAGCAAATCCGCCGTGCCCGCCACATCGCCGTACCCGGGGCCTTCCTTCAGTCGCCCGCTCTCCACCCCTTCCATCACCAGGCCCACCAGGTTGCCGGCGGTGATGGTGTCCATCCCCCAGCGGTCACAAAGGTCATTTAGATAGATAATATCGTCCAGGCTCCTGATTTCGCATAAACCGCCTAAAGAATAGATGGTCTCGTACTCCGGGCCTTCGATGGTTAAACCAGCGTGCTTCCCCTTGGTAACAGACGTCAGCTTTCCGCAGGCCAGCATGCAGTGGGGGCATGCCCTGGGCTTGACCCGGAAGTTCTCCAGTAAGGCTTCTCCGTTGATCTCTTCCCAGTAGTCGGCCTGGCCCCGCGACCAGTAACGGGACGGAAATACCCCGGCCTTGTTCAAGATCGAGACCATCACCGGCGTGCCAAACGTCTTGTAATTCTTGGCCCCAGCATCCCCTTTAGCCTTTTCGCGAATCCTGGTGACCAGGTCTTTCAATAGGCTCGGGTCGGCTATTTCCGCCTCGTTAGCCCCCCGGAAGACGATGGCCTTTAGCTTCTTGGCCCCCATGACCGCCCCTGTCCCGGCTCGCCCCGCTGACCTCCAGTAGTTGTTCTCGATACAGGCAAACCGTACCAGCCTTTCTCCGGCGGGGCCGATTACCAGGGCCTGCGCCCGCGGGTCTCCCACTTCCTGTAATACCTTGTCTTCCGCGTCATAGGTATCCAAGCCCCAGAGGTGGGCGGCCTCGAAAAATTTGACCCCTTCTGAGGAGATATCCAGGTAGACAGGGTAGGGAGAGCGTCCCTCGATTACGATGGCATCGTACCCCGTTCTCTTCATGGCCGGCGCCACCCTGCCGCCCGAATAGGATTCCGCATAGATTCCGGTTAGGGGAGACTTGGTGAACACGCCGTACCGGCTGGCACCGGGCATGTTAGTGCCGCACGCCGCCCCAGTGGTAAAGATCAGTTTGTTGTCGGGCGATAACGGGTCAACCCCAGGCGCCAGTTCCTGATTCAAGAGGTGGGAACCCAGCCCCTTACCCCCCAGGTACCTGCGTATTACTTCCTGGTCCAGGGGTTCCACCCGGTAATCACAAGCACCCACGTCGATCCTGAGTATCCTGCCAAAAAACCCGTGCATAGAGCCCCTCCTCGAACTAATTATTGACCCCGGCAATAGCCGACTCCAGGATATCCAATCCCATGGTCAACTGCTCGTCGGTGACCACCAGGGGCACAAGGATCCTGACGACGTTACTGTAAATACCCGCGCTCAAGGCTATCAGCCCGTTCTTCCAGCAATGAGCAATCACCTGGCTGGTGGCTTCTTTGGCAGGTTCTTTGGTTCCCCGGTCCTTGACCAGTTCGACGGCCACCATCGCACCCAGGCCCCGGACATCGCCGATAACCGGGTATTTCTCATGCATCTCCTTCAACCTGTTCATCATCCGGCTTCCTAGGACATTAGCCCGTACGGACAACCCTTCCCTTTCTATTAGTTCAATCGCTTTGAGAGAGGCAGCACAGGATACGGGGTTTCCGCCGAAGGTCCCGCCGACTTCCCCGGGATTAGGGGCATCCATAATCTCCGCCCTGCCGGTCACCGCACTCAGGGGCATACCTGCCGCCAGGGACTTGGACATGGTGATCAGGTCAGGGATCACGCCAAAGTTATCTACGGCGAAAAACTTGCCTGTACGGCCAAAGCCGGTTTGAACTTCGTCAGCAATAAAAACAATTCCGTATTTTTCACAGATCTTTTTGACCCCCTGCAGGAACTCTGGTGGCGGGACAATAAAACCTCCCTCGCCCTGCACCGGCTCGATAATAACCGCCGCAATATTTTCCGCCGGGCATTCCGACACAAAGAAACGCTCCAGGTTATCCACGCATTTCAAACCGCACCCGGGGTATGCCAGCCCGTACGCGCACCGGTAACAGTAAGCGGAGGGGACTTTATACACATCCGGAGCGAAGGGACCAAATCCAAATTTATATGGTTTCACCTTGCTGGTCAGGGTCATGGCCATCAACGTGCGGCCATGGAAACCGCATTCAAAGGAAACGATTCCCGTGCGTTTAGTGTATTTTCGAGCAAACTTGACTGCATTCTCTACCGCTTCAGCGCCGCTGTTCACTAGTAGTGTCTTTTTGGGGAAATCACCAGGGGTGATTTCCGCCAGTTTTTCCGCCAACCGGATGTACGGCTCGTACATTACTACATGGAAACAGGTGTGCAAGAACCTTTCCGCTTGCTCCTTTACCGCGTCCACCAATTCCCTCGGGCTGTGCCCGACATTGATTACCCCGATGCCCGCGGCAAAGTCGATGAACACGTTCCCGTCAACATCCCGAACCAGAGCGCCTTTCGCCTCTTCGGCAAACACCGGCACTGTGTTAGCCGGCCCCCTGGAGACATATTTCTCTCTTAGGGCTAACAGTTCTTTAGATTTAGGGCCTGGGATTTCCGTTTTAACAGTGGGAACCCAATCAAAAGACATAAAAAACCCCTCCTCGAAAAGTAAGTAGTATACAGTTTTAAATCAAGCAAGAATTGTGCCACTAATTTAACACCTATCCGTGCTGTGCTTAACCCTTTGTCACCTGTCCCCGCACGGTTTTCCAGCTATCAGCCTGGGTACTGCCGGCATTACAAATAATTTATTTATATGCATCCATGCATGAAGTTAGTGCAATTGCGCATTTGCACTTGGTATTTAAACTATCATTCCAACCTAAGGGATCTCCGGTATGCTCGTCATGCTTGGCTTCAACTTGCCGTCAGCAACCACCAGTACACGGAAGCGGATTACGTCCTCCCCTTAACCAAGGGCATCGGGACGCCGAAGCCAGGGTAATCTGCCTTTTTTGGGACCTATCTGCATTCGCTTTTAGGTCTTGACTCTTTAATCTCGTTCTCCTATCAACATTTCTACACTCTCGCTGAATACATTTGTATGATAATCTATATCTTCCTGGGTAGTCTGAGCACAGATTAAAGCCATGTTGTGGAAGGGAGTCATGAGAATGCCCCGGTTTAGAGCCGTCAAATGCATATAGCGGTCGAGTTCGGGATCTACGGCCGCGGCTGCCTCTCCGCCGTTGCGCGGGGGAGTTGGATGGAACCAGTACTCCACCCGGCAGCCCAGGCGTTTTACAATCCACGGTAGTTTCTTTTCATCAATTACCGATTGCAAACCCTCTTCAAAACGCTGTGCCAAAGCTGTGTTGCGGTCATAGGCTTCTTTAGTCAACACATTCTCCAAAGTCGCTCGCATGGCTGCCATAGAAAGGGCATTTCCTGCCAATGTTCCACCGATACCACCCACATCGGCTTGTTCCAATTCAATCGTTCCCCGGATCCTGTCCGCTACTTCCCGGCTGAATCCGTACACTGCAGTGGGAATCCCGCCCCCAATGGCCTTTCCGACTGTCAGCATATCCGGTTTAAGCCCGTAGGCTTTGGTATATCCCCCCGGACCGGTACACATGGTATGGGTTTCATCAATGATCAGCAGTGTGCCGGTACGGCTAGTGATTTCTCTTAGTGCTTCATGGTAGCCGGGATCTGGATGGATAATGCCGATATTGGTCATGGCCGGTTCCGCTAACACTGCTGCCACGTCTTCAGGCTGTAGGGCCTTCTCCAGCGCGGCAATATCGTTAAACTCAATTACCTTGGTGGTCTTCACCGGGTTCACCTGTGGACCGATATTACCGCGACGGGATCCCGGAACACCCTCATTTATACTAATAAAGGTCTCATCTACAGTTCCGTGGTAGCAATAGTTGAAAACCAAAATATACTTCCGTTTGGTAATATGCCGGGCCAACCGCAAGGAAAATCGGTTCGCATCAGTGGCGGAAATGGCGACCTGCCAGTAAGGAAGACCAAAACGCCGGGCCAATTCTTCCCCCACCCAAATGGCATCCTCGGTGGGAAGCATAAAAGTAACACCGTTTTTGATCCGGGCATTGATAGCATCTACAGCCCCTTCCGGAGCATGGCCCGTCATTGCTCCGGTATCTCCCAGGCAAAAATCAATATAGCGGTTTCCGTCCACATCGTAAAAGTACGCACCTGACCCTTCTTTTACAAAAACCGGGAAACCTCCCGCCCATCGCACCATCCAGTTCATTGGTACACCGTCAAGCAGACTGGCCTGTGCCCGCTGGAACATCTCTTTGGACTTAGGGTGTGTATCCTCAAACCGTTTAAGTTCTTTCTTTAAAAGTGCTTTTAATCGATCCCTGTCAATCATGTTTCCTCCTGTTCCCTCCCAAGGGATCTGATACCCCGCTTTCAGAAATGGTGACCGTGCTCCCAACAGACAGTTCCATTTCAATTCCTCCATACTCATGGTTAAAATAAACGGTTTTTTGATAAAAAACCCTAGAGCGGGGGAGTAGATCCCCCGCCATAGGGAAAATTTCTTTGAACCAATCAAATGCCGCCGAACCAATTCTTCACCGCCATGATGTTGCCGTTCATGTCCTTTAAAGGTAGCGGTTGATCTCTTTTTTGCGTGAGCAAGGAGACCGCTACCAGCAGGAAGATGGAGATGAGGAAAGCGGGAACCGAACCGATATAGACGGCGTCCCAGATAGCCCACTCGAAGTAGACCACGCCTTCCTGGATTACCCCGATGTTTGCCTCACTGGTGGCGGGAAGGTAGTAGAGGATAAAACCTATCCATGAAAGGAAACCGCCAAACAGGGCGGCCAAAGCCCCCGTCCGGTTGGCCTTTTTCCAGAAGTAACCCGCGATGTAAGGTGCGGCGAGGCCCACCAGGAGGATACTCCAGGCAATCACCATCAGGCGGTAGATGGTCTCCGCGTACAGGGCCAGCAGTAATGAGATGACCGCTATCACCGGCACGGTAATCCGGGTGATCTTCAGTTTCTGGTCCTCAGTGGCGTTGGGTTTTAAATACTGGACGCCGTTGTACCCGATCACCGAGGCACCGGCCAGGAGGGCGCTGTCCGCGCTGGACATCAGGGCGGCAACCATACCGGCGACAAAAATCGCCGCTGCCAATGGCGACAAGAAGTTCATCGCTAACCACGGCAAGATCATTTCCGTATCGGGGACGGTCAGGTCAGGGTTGATGGAGAACATGGCGATACCGATGATAGCGGGAATTATTCCGATTACGACATAGAGAATTGCGGAAATGTATGATGCCCGGACGGCGGTCTTTTCATCCCTGGATGACAGCACGCGCTGCATCAGGTCCTGAGCTGGAATGCTGCCAACCCCGATGGCCAGCCAGGCCCCAAGGTAATAAAACCACCCCGGCACCCCTGTGTACCCCAAGTACCCGGCCTCACCGGCAGGCGCCATGGCGAAGGCGGGTAACTCGGCCCAGTCACCTGCCGTGGCCAGGAACTCCTGCCAACCGCCCACGTGGGAGATAACGGCGGGAAGGAGGATCACCACTCCGATAGTGAGGATGATCATCTGGATCACGTCGGTAACGGTTACTGACCACATCCCTCCCAGGTAGGTGTACACGATGAGCACAAAGCACGAGATGATGATGCCCGCCCACAGCGGGACGCCCATGAAGATCTGGAGAATGGTGCCAAAGGCAACCAGCTGGGCGCCTACCCAGCCCATCTCGGCAATTGCCAAGACAACGGTAGCCAATAAGCCCATTGTTTTACCGTAGCGGATTTCAAAGAAATCCACCAGGGTGACGTACCCGCCGCGTCGCATCAGCCTTGCAAAGAATATACCGGTCAGGACAAGACAGAGGGCTGCTCCCCAGGGATCGAAGATGACTCCCTGGTTTCCGAACAGGTATGCGTTAGCGGCACCGCCCATCAGTGTTCCCGCGCAAAACCAGGTGGCAAACAGCGTACCCACAGCATAGAACAAGTTCAGGCGGCGTCCCGCGACAATGTAGTCGGTTGTGTCAGTGATCTTCTTTGAGGACCACCAACCTACCCAAAGCATCCCGGCCATATAGACGGCTAACACCGCCACTACCCAACTGGTATACTGGTAATTTCCAAGTTCCATATAAAACCTCCTCCGAATACTTTTTAGAACCTTTTAATGGTTATGACTGGGTCTCCATTTTGATTTCCAAATTTCGCCCGATTTGAAGCCGTTCACATAGTCACGTTCCTGCAATGTGTTGAATTTTGTTAATTACCCGACTTTTGGGCCTGCGGGGAGCCGGTAACTAAAGTCCGGCTCTGCGCCTCCCCGCCCGTTCATCCCCCCGCCACCAGCGGATAGACAGATACCCGGTCGCCTTCGTGCAGCTTCTTCTCCAGGGATGCCTTACGCCCGTTAACCAGTACGAGACCGAGATGGTTTTCCGGAATGGACAGTTGTTTGAAGACGTCCCCAAGCGTGGTACCTTCCTGAATGTGCAGGGTAATCAGGCCGACAGAACTTACCAGGGCATAACGGGCCAGCGGACCTCTGAGTTCGACCTCTACCTTGGGCAAAAGACTTCACCCGCCTCTCTAAAAGCGCTGTGATAAACTTCGCATAGCTGCGTCAGCCGGGTCTGTCCGGCTGCTCACGTACGCAACCAGTACGCTCCGCGCCGTCCAGCCCCGCCTTCCTTGCTCTGCTGGTTTCTGACAGCGCTTTATACTACCGGGCAGGGCAAGGAACTAGGTTTTTTCACAGCGCTTCTAGGAGATCCCGAGTTGCTCCAGCTTTTCCGGTATAGGCCTCCCCTTGTTGTCCCACCCTCGCAGGAAGTAATACTCATCGAGCATCCGGTGGAATTCCTCTTGGGGCATTGCCTTTCCGGCGGTAGCCCCCGTCAACAACGGGTGTTTATGAATTCTCGGCGGGAGGGTGTCATCCTTTCTGTCAAACCCTTCCCGGATATTAAATTGGCGAGCCAGGTTAAAGATCCTTTCTCCGGCTTGCGTTAATTCGCCGGCAGTCACCTCTCGCCCCAGAACGCGACCGACCAATTTTGCCATAGTCTCAAAGGAGAGTGCCCAAAAATCGCAAAGGATCAAGGAGAACTTGGCCGCGTTGTAGTGCTGCAGGTCAACTACCAGCTGCGCCTTACCCTCGATGGTGAACGGATCTCTTTGACCGTAAGCCTCTTCCGCTACCGGCCAGGCGCTCATGTGGCAGGCTCCCCGGGGCGCCGTGGCGTAAGCGAGTCCCATTCCCCAGGAGCCCCTGGGTTCGTAACCCGGGAATTCCAGCCCTTTCACGTGCATGGCAAAATCGCTGCCGCCCAGGTCTTCGGCAAGGGCTTTGACTCCTTTGGCCAGGTACGCCCCGATCCCTTCCCGCGCGGCGATGAGGTGAGGTACTTGCAGGTATGCCTCCACATCGCCAAATTTAAGACCGAAGTCGAACAATTTCTTTTCGGTCAACTCCATGGCAAAAGCGGTAACGTTCCCTGTTGAGATGGTGTCCAGCCCCAGGTCGTCGCAGAGACGGTTAAACCGCGCCACCGCATCCAGGTCTCCGATACCACAGTTGGAACCCGCCAGGGCCAGGGTCTCGTACTCCGGCCCCTCTAACGCCGACCCGTTGATGTTAAGGTAGTTGCCACAGCCCAGGCCGCAGCTTAAACAGCCCTTTTTCCCCGCGCGTACCGCGCTTACCGCGGTTGACTTTAAGTTTTCGTAACTGTCAAAGTTACCGTCCTGGAAGTTGCGAGTGGGTAGAATTCCCGTAGATTGGGACAGTTCCACGATCATGGGAGTGCCGTCGGAGTAAGCCCAAAGGTTGGTGTCGGTCAGCACATCGTTCTTCAGGGCTTCCAGTGCGGCTGCCGCCAGCCCCTTCGGGTCGGCTGCCCTGACATCGCCGGTACCCTTGATGACGATGGCTTTCAGGTTCTTGCTTCCCATGACGGCCCCCACCCCACCGCGGCCGGCCTGGCGGTAAAGGTCCGAGGTGATACAGGCAAAGGGGACCTGGTTTTCGCCCGCGGGACCGATGGAAAGCACGCGTGCCTCATCGCCGTGAATTTTCCGTAAGGAAAACTCGGTGGCATGGGTACCCATCCCCCGGTACGCCTCGGCGCTTTCCAGGGAAACATGGTCATCGTTGATATTCAGATAAACAGGAGAGTCAGACCGTCCTTCCAGGATCACCGCGTCGTACCCGGCATACTTTAACTCTCCCGCCGCGTGGCCTCCCACCGAACAATCCAGTACGGTACGGGTAGCAGGAGACTTGGTGATAATGGCCAACTTCCCGGAGCACGGGACCACTGTTCCCGTAAAGGGACCTGTCATTAAAATCAGTTTATTGGCCGGTGATAGGGGGTCCACACCGGGAGCCACTTCTTCGAACAGGTACTTGATACCCAGGCCCTTGCCCCCAAGGTACTGGGAAGCCCACTTCTGATTCAATGGTTCAAAGGACACCTTTTTGCTGGTTAGGTTTACCCGTAAGACTCTTCCCTGGTAACCACTCATTTTGACTCCACCTCCAGGGCCAGTGCTTGGTGGGGGCACCATGTCACGCATTCAGGAGAACCCTGGCAGAGGTCACAAAGCCTCGGCACAAGGCTTTCATCCAGCCGGATAACCTGGCGCGGGCATGCTTCCGCACAGATCCCGCACCCGGTACAATCCTCCCTGTTGACATTTAAGTACCCGTCCCTAAGGTTGATTGCGCCGGCGGGGCAGGCATCGACACACTTGAGACACATGTCGCAAAACGATGCGCTAACCTTGAGCCCGTCCGGGGAATAATAGGAGTGAATGTTAAGCCTGGCTTTAACCGGATTAAACACTTCCTCTTTGTAGACAGAACAGGCCAACTGGCACAGCCGGCAACCAATACACCTGTCATCCTGAAAAGTTAACCCCACAAATTACCACCCTCCTTCCGCTTTTACCCTCCCCCGGTATCAAGGTCACGTCCCTACAGCTTTCAGGCTCCCGCTGCGCCCAGGGCCATCCTGTTTACTTCCGCCAGTGTCTTGTCCAGGCGCTCCAACACCTGGTCCAGGTAGTCCCTGGTGATGGTTAACGGTGGTTCGATGCGGATGGACTTGGAGTTGATGTAGGTACCCGCCACCAGCACCCCCCGGCCAAACAGGCCCTTGGCCACCTCGTAACCCAATTCGTTACTGGTGAACTCGATACCGATTAAGAGTCCCTTGCCCCTGACCTCTTGCACTACCGCCGGGTATTGGGCGCCCAGTCTCCTCAGTTCCGCCAGTAAATACGCGCCGGATTCCGCCGCTCGTTCGGGCAGCTTTTCTTCCAGGATCACGTTGATGTTGGCGATCGCCGCCGCACAGGAAACGGGGTTGCCGCCGAAGGTAGTGCTGTGGAGGATGGGATTATCGATCAGTTTCTGCCAGATAGGCTTTGTGGAGACAAACGCCCCGATAGGCATCACTCCCCCGCCGAAGGCTTTGGCCAGGCACAGGATATCCGGCACAACGTTGTAGTGGTCGCAGGCGAACAGCTTGCCCGTGCGCCCCATGCCGGTCTGCACCTCGTCCAGGATCAGCAAAGCCCCGTAGCGGTCGCATATCTCTCTTACCCGCGGCAGGTAGTCGTCAGGTGGTACAATCACCCCACCCTCGCCCTGGATGGGCTCCAGGATTACCGCGGCCACGTCCTCACCGATAAAGGCGTTGCTCTTCATTACCTGCTCGATGGCGCCGGCATCGCCGAAGGGAACGTGGTGGAAACCGGGGATTAACGGCAGGAAGGGCTGCCGGAACACCCCCTTGGCGGTGGCGCTTAACGAACCCAAGCTTTTACCGTGGAACCCCCTGGTAGTGGCGATGAAGGTTTTACGCCCGGTGTACATGCGGGCAAACTTTAAAGCCCCCTCTACCGACTCCGTCCCGCTGTTGCAGAAGAAGGTGTACTGCAGGTCCCCGGGAGTAATGTCCGCCACCAGTTTAGCCAGGAAACCGCGGAGAGGGTCCAAAAGTTCCTGGCTGTGCAAGGCCTGGCGGTTCAATT
The DNA here is from genome assembly GCA_000987045.1 of Clostridiales bacterium PH28_bin88. Classification (GTDB taxonomy): domain Bacteria; phylum Bacillota; class PH28-bin88; order PH28-bin88; family PH28-bin88; genus PH28-bin88. The sequence goes on from LAKY01000055.1 coordinate 220,843, forward strand.
GGTTGATTACCGCCTGGACCACCTTGGGGTGGCGGTGCCCCACGTTGTAAATACCGAAACCGCCCAGGCAATCAATGAATTCCCGGCCATAGATATCGGTAAAAGTGACCCCCCCGTCCTTCCACTCTACCGAGGTATAGTCGGTTGATACCGATTTGCGGTACTCCAGGAACCCCGGGTTAAAGTGGTCCCTGAAGGAGGTCACCGCCTCCCGCACCACCCAGTCTTTCTCCTCCAGAGTCAACTCTTTTTTCGCAATTAAGTCCAGGTACTTTTGGGATTGTGTTACAACTTCGTCGAAGTTTTTTCGCATTGTAACCCTCCTTTGGTTATGGGAAAAGACCAGTCAAACCGCTGGGTAGCAACTATGGGCAAAAGGCCAGAATCGCCTCGCGTACAATCTTGGCCGCCAGCAGGGCGGTGGTCTCCGCCAGGTCGTAGGCCGGGCTTACCTCAACCAGGTCAAATCCGACCACGTTCAGTTCCCCCAACAGGCAAACCGCCTCCAATATCTCCTTTGCGCCACACCCTCCCGGTTCAGGAGTCCCTGTACCCGGGGCAAAGGCGGGATCTACCACATCAATATCCAGCGTGACATATACCGGTTTGCCTCTAAGCCCTGGCAGCACCCGCCGCAGGGGTGCCAGGACGTCATCCTTAAAGAGGTTGGTCCTTTCCATGGCAAACTGGAACTCCTCCCGGCAGCCGGAGCGAATGCCGAACTGGTATACCTGTTTATCGGGGACCAGGCCCGCAATCAACCGCAGTACCGTGGCGTGGGATAAAGACTCGCCGTAGAACTGGTCCCGCAGGTCGGCGTGGGCGTCGAAGTGCAGCACCGCCAGGTCCGGGTATTTGCCGGCAAGGGCCTTCACCAGCGGGTAGCTTACCAGGTGCTCTCCTCCAAGGGCTAATGGGAACTTCCCGTCCGCGACGATTTTTTTTGCTACCTCTTCAATAATGCTTAGACTGGATAACACGTTGCCGAAGGGCAGCACAACATCCCCTATGTCGTGGTACTTCTTTTCTTCCAAGTAACGATCCTGGGTTACACTGTAGGTCTCCAACCCCAGGGATGCCTTTCTGACATGCTGCGGCCCCGCCCGTGCGCCAGCCCGGAAGCTGACGGTAAAATCCATGGGCAGGCCGAACACGATGGTGCCGGCGTCACGGTAGCTGCCCACCTGCCCCAGAAAACGCGGTTCCTGCAAGGTAATGTCCGCGAAAGGCTGCAAAATACCATCCCCCTCTCTGAACAAAAGCGTAATCCTTACTGTTAACCCCCTTCATTGCTCCATACTGGCGTGAGCGGCCGCTCCCTCTTCCACAAGGTATTGCAAACCCCGTGCCAAATATGCTGAACACTGGGAAAGTTAAGCCATTTCAGATATCAGGCTGTTTGTCAGGACATTTTTATTCCCAAAACCGTCTCATCGATGAGACACTGTATCAAGGAAAAGACACCCACGGAAGCAGGAACTTGTTAACGGGTATAGAAAATAGCGCTTAAAGGTGAGGGGGGATTGGCATGTCCAGGCTAGGGGAAATCGCCGCTACCGTGCAGCAGGTGGCTGAAGCCATCTCTGCCGTACTGGAAGTGGAAACGGAGATCGTGGACGAAGAACTCACTATTGTTGCCGGGACCGGGAAATACCTCGAGTTGATCGGTACCAAGGATGACGAAGCCTACTGCAGCGATTCTCATTTCATCTATACTCGCGTGCTGAAGACCGGGCAGGCGTTTATCATCGAAGACCCAACCGACAAGATTTACGGCCCCACCCTTATCGGAGAGATAGGTGAAATATGCTGTCCCGTCAAGCTAGGTTCCGAAACCATCGGAGTAATGGGGCTTATTGCCTTCAACCCCCAGCAAAGGGCCCGGCTACTTGACAAGAAGGAGCAATTGATTAACTTCCTCCAGCGCATGGCCTTTCTGCTGGCCTCCAGGGTGTCAGAGAAGGAAGCCTACAATCAAGTGAACCTTACATCAAACCGGTTACGCGCCATAGTGGAGTCAATTCAAGAAGGGATCGTGGCTGTGGACGCCGCCTGCCGGGTCACCCACTGTAACCGGGCGGCGGAAGTGATGATCGGCTTGCCCAAAGGGGAATTAATTGGCAAGGATTTGCGGGAAGTATGGAAGGATTCTCCCGTAGAGGAAGTCTTAAAGACGGGAGTGGGATACCAGGAAAAGGAGGAGTATTACTCCACGCCCCAGAAAAAAATGCACCTGCTGGTCACCACCAACCCCATCAACGTGGACGGCAATGTAATGGGAGCAGTCGCTTCCTTCCGGAACATGGCGGATGTTCGCAGGTTGGCCTATAACCTGACAGAAATGACCCAACAATTCGGGTTCGACCAGATCAAGGGGGAAAGCCAGCAGCTTCTGGATGCCAAAGCCAAAGCCTACCGGGTCGCCCAGGGCAGTTCTACCATCCTGATTCTCGCCGAAAGCGGCACCGGTAAAGAGTTGTTTGCCCGGGCCATTCATTATGCCAGTCCCCGCCGGGATAAGCCGCTGGTTACCGTTAACTGCGGAGCCATACCAGAAACCTTGCTGGAAAGCGAGTTGTTCGGGTACGAGGAAGGGGCCTTCACCGGGGCCAGGAAGGGGGGCAGGGCCGGCAAATTTGAGCTGGCCGACGGCGGCACCATTTTCCTGGACGAGATAGGCGATCTTCCCCTTCACCTGCAGGTTAAACTGCTGCACGTCTTGCAGCGTCGGCAGGTGGAACGCATTAGTTCCAATAAGGTAACGCCGGTAGATGTGAGGGTAATCGCCGCCACCAACAAGAACCTGGAAGCGATGGTGCGTTCGAAGGAATTCAGGGAGGACCTCTACTACCGCCTGAGTGTCATTCCCCTCACCATTCCCCCCCTCAGGGAACGGCGGGAAGACATCAGCATTCTGATGCACTACTTCCTGGAAAAACACTCCACTCTCCAGGAAAAATGCATCAAGTCCTTTTCTCATGACGTTATCGACGCCTTCCTGGCGTATCAGTGGCCCGGTAACGTCCGGGAGTTGGAAAACGCAATAGAATACGCAGTAAACATGGAGGAGGGTGCAGTGATCTCGCTGAACAGTGTTCCTCCCAAGCTGAGAGCGAGAACAGGGTCTGGTGGTGGAGCGGGTCCCTTTACGTTAAAGGATCAATTGGAGCAGTATGAGCAAGAGTTGCTAATCAAGTACCGTGAAGGGAAACACTCCAAAACCCGTCTGGCTGAGGCCCTGGGAATCAGCCGGGCCACTCTCTACCGCAAGCTCAAGGAGTTGGACAAAAACCAGTAAAAGAAACCGGGAGGGCATTACCCAACCCGGCTTCACAAGAGGATGGTAGAGAGCATCAGGCAGGTTTAACTTCCATTTTCGCCACCTGAGAGGTGGTATTGCCCAGCCACCCGCGGACAGCCATGGCGTCGGCGACCCGTTTGACCGCCACCATGTAGGCTGCCAGCCGCATGTCGATGTCTTTTCCCAGTTTCTTCATTGTCAAAACTTCCTGGAACCCTTTGACCATGATCGCTTCCAACCGCTCGTTGACTTCCTGTTCGGTCCAGTAATACCCCATGTTGTTCTGTACCCATTCGAAGTAGGACACGGTAACTCCACCGGCACTGGCAAGGATATCGGGGATCAGGAACACGCCCTGCTGGGTAAGAACACGGTCGCCGTCGGGCGTCGTCGGCCCGTTGGCCGCCTCCGCCACTATTTTGGCCTTGACCTGGCTGGCTACACTGGCCGTAATTTGATTCTCCAGCGCCGCCGGCACAAGAATATCACATTCCATGGTGAGTAATTCCGCCGATGATACGGACTTTGTGCCGGGGTAACCCTTAACTGAACCCGTCTTCACCTTGTGCTCGCTGAGCCGGCCCGGGTCCATCCCGGCGGGGTTGTATGCTCCGCCGGTGGAGTCCACTACCGCCACTATACGGCATCCTTCCGCATGCAACAGCCTGGCCACGATGCTCCCGGCATTCCCAAAACCCTGAACAGCAACGGTTGCTCCTTTCAAGGAAAAGCCCAAGGTTTTAGCCGCCTCCCGGACCACAATACTACAACCGCGGGCGGTTGCCTCGTTGCGCCCTGCTGAGCCTCCTACCACCAGGGGTTTGCCGGTAATCACGCCGAATTCGTTATAGCCCTTTAACTGGCTGAACTCGTCCATCATCCAGGCCATAATCTGCGGGTTGGTGTACACGTCCGGTGCAGGAATATCTTTTTCCGCTCCCACTACCTCAGCCACGGCCCTGATGTAACCCCGGCTCAGCCGCTCCAGTTCACCCCGGGAGAGTTCCTTGGGGTTGCAGGCTACGCCCCCCTTGCCCCCGCCGTAGGGAAGCCCAACTACCCCGCACTTGAAGGTCATCCACATGGCTAACGCCTTAACTTCATCCAGGGTAACATCCGGATGGAAGCGGATCCCGCCCTTATACGGCCCCGGAGCATTGTTGTGCTGCGCCCGGTAGCCGGTAAAAACCTTGATGGACCCGTCGTCCATCTGCACCGGGATGACCACAGTCAGCACCTTCATGGGTTGTTTGAGGATCTCGTAAACCGCCGGGTGCATCCCCAGCCGGGTCACTGCCCGTTTAATTTCCTGCTGCGCGTTTTCAAACGGATTAAGGTTACTGGCCACTTTTAGTCCTCCCTTTCCCACCGGCCAAGCCGGTTTATTAATACATGGCACCCGTTACTACAATGTACGCAATATACGTGCCAGGCCGGGCATCTTTACTGATGCCCTTAAAAATGAGGCTCTCCGGCTTAAAACCCTCTCCCCTCCGAATGCTTTGTGGCATTTACTGGGGGTTTCCACAAATCGGCGCTATGTGCCGGGCATTGCGGGAACAGGAGTTAGTAAAAATGCGCCCCCTCATTATCACTAATGCGGAGACGCATGTTTGCTGGTATCTTGATGGAAAACCTATCATCGAGGGACACTTTCCCTTGCCAAACCCTTGTAACATAAACACTCTTTCCCTCGAGACTACCTGCCCTTGAACTGTGGGGTCCTTTTTTCAAAAAAAGCCGCCAGAGCTTCTTTGTGATCTTCGGTATTGGTCACCACCGCCATGTGGGAAGAGATGGTATCCAAGGCAGTTTTTAAATCGCTCCGCAAGCCCTGGTAAACCGCCCGTTTAATCATGCGAATGGCGATCGGTGGGCCTTCTACAAGTTTTTTTGCCAGTCTCAAGGTTACCTGTTCCAGCTCGCCTGCGGGCACGACTTTATTCACCAGGCCGATCCTGACAGCCTCCTCCGCATCAATGACATCGCCGGTCCAGAGCATTTCGAGGGCTTTGCTTAAACCTACCAGGCGAGGTAGGAAGTAGGCGCCACCATCCCCGGGTACCAGGCCCAACTTCACATAAGTTTCCGCAAAAGTAGCCTGATCCGAGGCAACCCTCAGATCACACATTAAAGCCATATCAAGGCCTGCCCCCATGGCCGGGCCGTTGATGGCCGCGATCACGGGTTTGTCCAGGTCTTCCATGATCAGCGGGATCCGGTGAATTAAGTCCCACAGGCTGTTCTTGTAGTCCATTGGTTTTGGGGCACTTTCCTTATCCTCGGACTCTCTGTACAGGAAACCCTTCCCTTCGTGAAGGGACTTGAGGTCTCCCCCTGAACAGAAAGCCTTGCCGGCCCCGGTGATGATCACAACTTTGACGTCCTCATCTTTCTTGGCATCGTTGAGCGCCCAGGCCCAGCCCTCCAGCATATGGGTACTGAAAGCGTTCCGCCGTTCCGGCCTGTGAAGGGTGATCGTGGCCACCCCAGCTTCCTTGGAATAAAGGATGTGATTGCAAAACATTTACCGCGCCTCCTCGGGTTACATTTCCGGGCGACCCCAGCCAGTTAAGGCAAAGGCAATTTTATACGGTTCTATTCGATTTCCGGCTGATGCCTAGCCGTACTATGTAGCAAGTTTTATGCCACAAGCGTGCGTGTGTACAAAAACCCGCGTTTTGCGGAATTACAACCACAGATACTCTGTTAGCAGGCTCCTGTCGTCTTAAAATTTTCTCCACTTTTTACATGTTTCTGAAATATTAATGCATTTACGCATTACCTAGCGGATGAAGGACTGCCATGTGATTAATTCCTGCAACAGCAGGGAGCGCTCACCCGCGCCAGTTCCTACAAGCAAAGACCAGGTTTGTCAAAGGTGGACGCGAGGTCACAGTTTACTGAACGTAGTTGAAGGTCATAAACAGGATTTTATCAATTTTGGGCGAATTGATTGGTGTTGATGGATTGATAAAAACGCGCTGACCTAGGGGGTGAGTTTTTTAGGCACCCATCGGCAGCAATTTTGCATTGGCACAATGCAAATTAGAATTGCCCGGGAGAGTTTATTGCAGGCTCAAGAGCCTCCTTTCCGTGACTCTACAAGCCGTTTGCCGTACCGCTGGACCGCCATGTTGTTGGCATGGTATTTGCTAAAAGGTATTAATGGAGGTAAGGGGATCCGGGAGTAGGGGGCCTGGGGCGAAATGTCCCAACAATAAAAATTCTCAAGAGGAGGTAGATTAGCGGTGAGAATTGTCGTGTGCATGAAACAGACCTTTGACACCGAGGCCAAGATCCAGTTGGACGCCGGCGGGAAGATCTCCACCGAAGGTATCCAGTACATCATCAACCCCTATGACGAGTTCGCCGTAGAAGAAGCCCTGAGAATTAAAGAGAAACTGGGACAGGGCGAAGTCGTGGTGGTATCCGTGGGAGGGCCCAAGACTGAAGAGGCTTTGCGCCAAGCACTGGCCATGGGCGCTGACAGGGCGGTACTTTTAAGCGATCCGGCTTTCGAAGGTGGAGA